>NZ_BAAJLX010000001.1:0-722272 GCF_057543495.1 Colwellia sp. SU-HH01217
GTCAACTCGAGCAAATAAAAAAGCACTTATTTTTATAAGTGCTTTTTTTACCTACATAGAATGTATTTAATCTAGAACTTACTTAAACTGAACTCGGTTTAAGAGATGGTTAATAGTTTGAAAAATAGATAAATAATTACTTTACTCTAGCTTGATAGTTTTTCTTAATTCAAGGCAAATTTCGCGTCAATAGCTGGCCTATTGCAAGAAATTTAACGAAAAAGTAAGGAAAAATAGCTGCTAGAGAAATATTTGTTAAGCCGAGCTCTGGTTACTTAGCTTTTAACTTTCTTTTTAATCGCCACAACAACCCCTTTAGCTTGTTCAAAGTAAGGTAATAATAACGGCCAATTATGTTCAGAGCCGCCAATAAAATTCTTCACTGATTCAGGTACGGTAACTTCTTTAGGAGCTACTCCCTCTTTCGTTAACGGTTGATGTATTTCTATCAAACGTAAATTATCTCTCTCGTACGACATTTTTACAGTCTGCTCAATAATATGAACGGGAGTTTTTTCCGGCACATGCTCAAAAAGCCATTTAATGTCGTTATCATACATGCGAATACAACCAGAGCTCGCTCGCATGCCTATACCAAACCTTTGGTTAGAACCATGTATTAAATACTCACTAAACCCTAGTCGTAATGCATATTTTCCAAAAGGGTTATCTGGACCTGCTGGTACTTCTCTGGCAAGCTCTTCGCCGTGTTCAGCTAAATAACGAGCACGTGTTTCTTTGGTAGGACGCCAAACAGGGTTTTCTCTTTTTTGTCCAATATAAGAAGTTGTTCGGGGAGTTTCTAGCCCTTCGCGACCAATACCAACAGGAAATACCATCACTTTATTTTCTTCTGGTAAGAAGTAATACAACCTTAATTCAGGTAGGTTTATCACAATCCCTTCTCTTTTTATAAAGGGAAGCAACATTTGAGAAGGAATTAAAACATCGGTGCCAACAGGTGGTAAAAAGGGATCGACGCCTGGATTTGCTGCAAGCAAAGCAAGAAACCCAACATTATACTTCTCTGCAATATCTTGAAAATAATCACCTTTTTCAACAGTATGTCGTTGTAACTTGCCAATTAATCTACTTTTATCATCGGGGAGTTGGTATTCAGCTGCGCTGATCGGCAACTGTATACTTAGCGCTATGGCAGCAAAAGCTGATAATACACTTGCTCGTTTAACTACGTTTAACTTCACCGCTTTTATCCCAATCTTATTAATATCTAAAATAACTACTCTCTCTTTATTACTAATTTAACAGTCCCAATAAGGTAGCGAAGCGACAGCCTGCACTCTCGATTGCTCAAGCGTTAATAACAAATGTTCAATTTTAGAGTCGAGCCATTTAGTTAATTTAACGTCAGGCTCAGCTAATTTTCTTAACTGCTGCTGTAATAACAAAATGGTTTGCAGCTCACTAATGCCTATTTTAATATCTAACCAAGGGTTTCTAAATGCCAGCCGCTCGCTTTTTTCATACAAAGAGCCAAACCAGCTACCTGTTAATAACGAGCGTATTAGTAACTTATGATGGTTAATATACTGTGCACTATCAATATTTGATGTAGCAGACATAGCGTTAACGAGATTTTGTCGATTAAACTCTAATGCCGTTTGAGCAAAACCTATAACATCAGAATTACTTAGTCTTTCGACATTGACTAAGGGTGTTTTCGACAACAGTAAACTAAGTAAAGACAATTGGACACGGTTAAAGCGCGCAGAATGAAACAAAGCAATATTTTGTTCGCTATCAGGGTAACTATTTTTTTCTGATTTTAATTGCTCAATTAAAGAGTCGCTGTAATGTAGTTTTGCGCGGTAATTACCCGTTTTTGTGGTGAGTTCTTTTAAATGGCAAGCATCTTCAACCCATTGGAGTTTTTTAATGAAAAAACTCAGCTCATTTCGCAGCTTTTTCATTTCAGGGCTTAAACATTGATCAAACAACCAAAAGCCTTGTCGTAATAAAGCCAAGGTTTCAGTAATTTTATTCAAAATTGCTAATGACGGTTTAGCCGAATAAGCATCAACGAAAGTTTGCAATTGCGTTAAACTATATTCAACACCAGTTGAAAAGACTTGTTCAATACTATTAGGTTGCTTTAAAGGAATTAGTGATAAACCAGACAACTCTTCATCGCGAACATCACAAGGAGTTTCGCCAGTAGTATGCTGATGATAAAGCGCATAACCACGAGCCGCTTTACTTTTAATACCTGGTCTGAGTTGTAAACCAAAACACAATACTTTTGCCAAAGCTAACAAGTCATCTACATGACCTTTTACTAGCTCTAACTCTATTTCACAAATAACATCTTCTTTATCTTTTGATTGTATAACCCCTTGATCAAAAACGAGTTCAACAACACTTTCTTCATTGTTTACATGTTCTATAGTAATTAACCAAGTTACTCGTGAAAAGTTCGTACTAAAAAGACTAACAAGCTGATTTTGCAGTTCATCAAGAGATTGATCTTCTGGCCATATATCTTGTGGAAATAGTGATAACTCAGGAAAGTTACCTGTAATATCAACATTATACTCAGGTCTTTGGTGTAAACCGCCAACTACTTTGCCAGCCGTTTTTATAGTTTGCTCAGATTGCTTATTATTGTTTTCATCAGCACTTGTACGTATACGTAGACCTTTATCTTGATGGCGTAATGCTAAATCAGCTGTATCAAAGTAACTATTAGTTAGCGTTTTCGTCTGGTTAACATAAACATACTTTTTAGCGTTTAGTAACTCAGAAATCTTCTCAACTGTACTGACTTCATTCTCTTTTTCTAATACTAAAAATTTAAGTTCAATCTCGGTATTCATACTTTCTCATTAAAAAGCCAAACCTTTGAGTAAAGCTCACTGTGTTATAGATTTAATGTCTAAATATACTCTTTTATCGATAAAAGCGAAATTAGATTACTTAAAAATATTGAGTATTTTCAAGGTATCCACAATTCCTCACTTGCTTTCAATACGCCAAACCCCTAATATCTGCCCTCTCTTTTGTTAATTTTGATATTGGTTATCCGATGAAAACACACCAAAAAACACGACTGAACAATGCAAAAAACCTATTCGCCTTGATTGTATTCATGCTTTCAATGCCTTCGTTTGCTTTTCAAGATGAGCAAAATGCTTCAGGTGATACTCAAGGCTATATCAGTGATGACCTATATATATACATGCACGCTGGCGCAGGAACTAACTACCGAATTGTAGGCACTATTAATGCCGGTTCGCATATAAAACTTACAGGATTATCAGAAGACGATTATAGTCAAATTATTGATGATAAAAATAAAACCGCATGGGTAGAAACGAAATACATTACAGAACAACCAGGCTTGCGATTTGTTGTTGCTGAATTAAATGCTCAACTAGCAGAAGCGACTGACTTAAACGCCCAACTAGATAGCCAGTTAAATAATGTTAAAGAAACGGTTAGCCAGCTTAATGACAACAGTAGCCAATTAAATAACGAAATTGCGACGCTAAAAAATCAATTAGCTTCTACTCAAATGAAATTAAAAACACAAGACACTGATGTTCAAAAACAGTGGTTTTTCACTGGTGCTATTGTCTTAGGTGTTGGTCTTGTTCTAGGTTTAATCTTACCTAAACTTGGTGGACGTCGCCGTGGTAATATGGACAGTTGGTCTTAATCATTCGAGGCTACATTAGCCGCTATAACCGATAAAAACTCACAATAAAACGATAAATAACGCATAGTTAATTATCGTTTTTTTTGCTAATGATCCCTTCAATATCATTAATAATTTGATCAAGTGCATTTAATTTCACGTATTTATTCATATTAGTAATAATTTTTGCTGACTTATCCTTATCCATACTCATTAATGCTTGATGTAATAAATCTTCTCTTGATAAATGTGCTTGAATTAACAATTGCTGCTTAGCACATGCCGCTAAACGTTTAGGTTGGTCTTTAGATACTGCTGCCGCCACCGATACTTTTGCCAAGTCAATGCATTGTAAAATTGTATCGCCAGCGCTAATAACTCTTCCTTTGGCAGAAGTAAGAAGTGCGATAAATTCGTTATTATCAACAGATTTCATACACACAACACCACTCGTCTGATTTTTTGCAGTGTTATCATTCGATTCAGAGTTAATCGGAATATCTTTTGGGTAATTATCACCAAATACCATCACGCATGGCATTTGGGTTTGTTGATAAAAGTCTATCGCCGCTTGATAATAAATATCAGCAGCCAAACCCTCTTTGCTTTTATGACCACCAGAGCCGGCATTAAAAACAAAATACTCATCACATATAAGATTAAATTTTTTAAGCGTTTGTTTGGTAAATGATTCACTTATTACAGAATACACCGCTCCTACATTTTTAGGTGATGGTCGATTAAACAGAGCAAGTTTAGTTTTTTGAAACCAACTTAACGGCTCAATGCAATAATCGGGTTGAACAACCCAATGAATATCAGTGTTTAATAACCGATTTAATTTTAACCCTCGAGATCGCTTTTTCTTATGCTGAGAAATAAAAGCAACTTTAGCACCGACCTCTTTCGCTTTTTTAAACTGTTGTGCACGCCCAGAAGCATCAAAAATGACTAAATTAGGTTTAATCTCTTCAATAAAACGATTCACCGATTTAGTATCTTTAGTCGCAGAGCCTTGGCACGGGTGCACAGTAAATGGGCAAGATGAAAAATAAGGTACGTCTGCATTTAAAATAAAGTGAATCTCGCAATTAGGCCATTTTTCTTTGATCGCTTTAGCAATAATTAAAGAGCGATTGTATTCACCAATACCTGATATTGATGAAACGGGAATAAATAAGAGTCTTGCATTGTTCATCATTAGTTTAAAGTGACCTGTAATACCTTAATTTGGCAATTTTAGCCTAAATATCAACATCAATACTATTAAATTATTTTTTAAGGAAATTATTATCAATCAGTGAGTTCTCGCTTGCTCTCTGATACAATGCTGAGAATTTTTTGTTCGCAATCCCATGTAAAAAATCAACATAAATATAGGAACTCACCAATGAAATTGAAATTACCACTTTTCATTTTCTTAGCATTCACCACATTAAACCTTATTGCTGCTCCTTGGGTTGAGTTAGACGATTTTGCATTAAGAAATGATATTCAATTTTTAGCTGATACTGGCATTATTACAGTTCCTGTAACCACTTATCCTCTGATGTGGAACGCCATAATGCCTGACATTAGAAAAGCAGACTTACAGCCATTAACAGACGCACAAAAATTGGCCGTAAGAAATGTCCACCGTCATTTTGGTTTTGTCTCACGTAAAAATAATATCAGCCGCATAAAACTATATGCAGCTTCGAGTGAACAACGTTTCACTAGTTTTGGCAGTAATGATTTCGATCAAGGTGGTGTTAGCCTTTCGCAAGAGTATTTAGGTGAAAACCTAGCGGGTAAAGTTCAACTTAATTACCGCGCTGGATTAGACCATAATAACGCCATTAATCAAGGCAATGACTATAATATGGACGGCAGTTATCTTGCTTACAAAATGGGGAATTGGGTGCTCAGCGCTGGTGTTATTGAACGTTGGTGGGGCCCTGGTGTTGATAGTAGTTTAATTATGTCCACCAATGCTCGCCCATTACCGGCATTAAGTTTAACCCGCGACTCTTCACAAGCTTTTGAAACCCCATGGCTTAGCTGGTTAGGGCCATGGACATTAACCACACAAATGGCGCAACAAGAAAGCGATCGGGTGGTCGAAAAACCATTAATTTGGAGTAGCCGAGCAACCATTCGCCCTTTTAGAGGATTAGAAATTGGCACTTCTTGGTCTGTTCAATGGGCAGGAAAAGGACAACCGAGTTCAATAAGAGACTTTTTTGACATAATTTTTGGTGGTGTTGAATGTGCCAATGGTGCGTCTGAGTGTGATGATGATTTAAATACCAACAAAGGTAATCATTTAGCAGGTTATGATATTCGTTGGTCTGACACTTTATTTAATACCTCTTATGCAATTTACACCCAAGTTATTGGTGAAGATGCATCACCTAATGGTTTAATTTCAGATAAAGCCTCAATGTACGGTGCAGAGCTACGCTTTAGTACTTGGGGACAACGCATCCTTACTAGCCTTGAATATTCAGACACTCAAGTTAGTTGTAGGAATGCAGAAGATACTTCTCAAAATTGTTTCTATGAGCACAATATCTATGAGTCAGGGTATCGCTATTATCGCAGAGCCATCGGCTCAACCTATGATAACGATACGCAAGCAATGGTGTTAACGGTATTATCTCAACTTCCAAGCGGCAATAGCTGGCAATTAAAGCTAAGAAAAGCTGAACTCAATACTAACAGTGACAAAAGCCAAGCCAGTGACAAATATCCTAATGACCCTAATATGGGTAATACAGTAGCTAAAGTGCCAGAAGACTTATTACAACTGGCAGGGGAATATCGTTTTTATGCGCTAGACTCTCGTTTTACCGCAGGAGCTATCATCACTAATTCGACGATAGCCAACGAAACTGACAACAATTTTGATGCCTATGTGAAATGGGAATATAGATTTTAGCGCTGTTTTATAGCCAAGTACTTGCTAGTCGCAAACGCTTAAAAACGTAACGTGACAATAATACAAAATATGTAATTCTATATTTAACTGGTAAATTAATTATGTTCACCAAAAACTTTAAGGTCTTCCATTGCAATACAGAAAAGAAATAGATGGCTTAAGAGCACTTGCTGTGCTGCCGGTAATATTGTTTCATGCTGGTTTATTCGGTTTTACTGGTGGCTATATTGGCGTTGACATATTTTTTGTCATCAGCGGTTATTTAATTACGACTATTATTATTGATGAATTAGCTCAAGATAGCTTTTCGATTAAAAAATTCTATGAGCGAAGAGCTAAAAGGATCCTACCTGCGCTATCAGCTGTATTAATTATTACCACTTTATTAGCTTTTATTTTTATGCCCGCCAATTTGCTAAAGTCATATGCAAATAGTGTCATATCTGTAGTTACTTTTACTTCTAACTTCCACTTTTTTACCACCAGCGGATATTTTTCAACGGTTTCGGATCAAAAACCTTTATTACACACTTGGAGCTTAGCCGTTGAAGAGCAATTTTATTTGTTTTTTCCTTTGATGTTAGGTTTTTGGTGGGCAAAAGGGAAAAGCTTCATTGTAAAAGTAGTCACTGCTCTATCTATATTGTCATTATTACTCGCCCAGTATTTAGCCGTTAATAGCTTTACAGACGCTAATTTTTATTTAATTTTTAGTCGTGCTTGGGAATTATTTGCCGGAGCCTTAATTGCTTTAACGAATATCCAAAAAGTCTCAATCAGAGCATGGCAAAGAGAAGCACTTGGTATTATTGGCATACTGTTAATTATTTTTTCAATTTTCACTTTTGATGAGCATACATTATTTCCGAGCTTTTACGCCTTAGTTCCAATTATCGGTACGGTATTAATTATTACTTTTAGTACCTCGAACACTTGGGTTGGAAAAATACTCGCAAACCGCTTGTTCGTTAGTATTGGCTTAATTTCCTATTCTTTGTATTTATGGCATCAACCCTTTTTTGCTTTTTTACGTTTAAAGTCAGTGGGAGAGCCTGGCGATGAACTATTTATTTATGCCATTGTCTTAAGTTTTATCTTTGCAATTTTAAGCTATCACTTTGTTGAAAAGCCTTTTAGAAGAAAACCGTCGGGCACAAAAAAAGCCAGATTTTCGGTCTTACAATATTCAGGTATGTCTATTGTGTTTTTTATTGTAATTGGCCTAATTGGCGTCAGCAACAGAGGTTTTCAAGAAAGATTTGGTGAAAGCAGTTACCTGGCATCTATTAAGTTCAGCCCGAAAAGAAAAGCCTGCCACTATAACGGTCGAAATTTTGAAACACCCGAAAATTCATGTCGTTACTTTGGCCAAAATGTGACTTGGGCAACGTTTGGAGATAGCCACACAGTAGAGCCTGCCTACGCCTTAGCTAAAGCGCTAGAGCCTAAAAACATCGGTGTTTTGCATTTAAGTTTTAGTGGCTGTGTGCCTTCACTTTTATTTGATGTAACCGATCCCGGCTGTACTCAATGGGTAAAAGATGCGTTTAGTTACTTAGAAAATAATCAGACGATTGAAAATGTTTATTTAGGGTTCAATTATAATGGTTTTCTATTTGGTAGCCACCGAAACCACTACCCTGAAATACCCAATAAGGATCCAAGCCTTTTATTAACTGACGACTATAGCCATTTAACCGCAGCTCAAACAAGAGAGTTATATTGGCAAGGATTGTCGTTAATGGTAGAACGCTTAACTGCTTCTGGAAAAACAGTTTATATTCAATACCCTATTCCGGAGCTTCCCTTGCATATTAGTAATTTGTTAACGCCTTTTTCTATTTTCGGCGGCGGTTTACGGTTTGACTTACAAAAAACGACAAATGCAGATTATTATTTTACTCGAAATCGGTATATATTAGAAAAACTAGACGCTCTCAATTATAATCATCAACTTATTGCAGTTAAACCTTTTGAATTGATGTGTAATAACAATAATTGTCCTGCGGTAAGTAAAGGTAAGTCACTTTATTTTGATGACGGGCATTTAAGCGTTTTTGGCGCACAAGAGTTAATTTCGAAAAGTCATATTGTTGATTAATTAAGTAGTAAAAATATCCATTAACGTTTGTTAAGATAAATTTAAGGTTAAGTGCAAAAAGATGATAAAAACCCAAACATTTCCGCCAAGCAGATTCAGCCGTTTGTCTATTTTATTTTTTCGTTTTTTTATTCAACGATTTCTACCTACTTCGTGGTTTAGAGCCGAGCTACCGCCGCAATCAGAACGACATGCAAAAACAGACAACTTAAGTTTAGAGATTGTTAGTCACTGCTGGCAATATTCCAACATGTTAACTTATCAACTCAGCTCTTTTGTGAATACCCCCCCAAAAGATATCACGTTAACAGTCACTGTATTTTATTCTGAAGAAGATACGAATACTGCTGCGACATTGGCTTATTTTTCGACATTAGTTGTCGAAAACGTCACTTGGAATTGGCAGCCTTTAACTAATGGAAAACTATTTAGAAGAGGCATTGGCCGTAACATGGCGGCGTTATCAACCAAAGCTGACTGGATTTGGTATACCGATTGTGACATTATTTTTCATAAAAACTGTCTCGACTCTCTTGCACAACAATTAAAAGGGAAAACACAAAGTTTATATTTCCCAAGGCAAGAATACACAACAGAAATGCTTGCTGAATCGGACCCCATGCTTCAGGCAAACTCTAAACCGCAGGTGGTTGATATAAATACAGATAACTTTAGCTTATTTTCTAGAGATAAAGCCAAAGGTGCCTTTCAAATTGTGCATGGCGACGTAGCCCGTGCTATTGGTTATTGTGGCAAATTATCGATGTTTCAAACAGAATCTGAACGTTGGAGAAAAACCTACGAAGATACGGCCTTTAAGTGGTTAATAAGTAGTGAAGGTATTCCGTTAGAAATAGAAGGCGTTTTTCAAATTCGGCATATTAAAAAAGGCCGATACGTGCAAGACAGCTGGATTTCTAAATTACGTAGTAAAATACGTAGAACCCAAGAATAACAGCATAATAAAGCCTTATATTCAGATTGCGAGTTAAATAAAGCGTATACCTTCTTATGATAAATTATTTTTTTATATCGTCTCCTCTACACTTTTTTGTGGCGACTAATTTAGCCTTATCCCACAAAAATGATACTAATATCGCTCTTTTTATTAGTAAAAATAAAACAATTGCACAAAAATATGGCAATGCGACTGAGCACTTTAGCGATATTTTTGTGCATACCCTTGATTTAACCATTGATGATAGCCAGAAAAAATACAAACAAAGGCATTTAAGGTTTAAGCAAATTGAAGCTCTGCTTTCAACGACACCACCCGATAGAATATTTACTGGCAGTGATCGGCGCATGGAATTTCAATTTACTATGCACAAAGCTACACAAGCAAATGAAAACGTTAAAGGTATTTATTTAGACGATGGCACAGTAAGTTATCTTGGTCATAAATCCATAAACAGTATTTTTCATCGCTATATAGACCCGTTAATGAAAAAATTAGTTTATGGCTTTTGGTGGAAAAATGCATTAACCACAGGAAGCTCTGATTGGATCTCAACCGCTTACCTTGCTGTTCCTAAAGATGCCCACCCATTGCTGTCGTCAAAAGAACTTATAGCGCTAGATACTTCGTACTTTGCCTGTGACCAATTTTTACAAGTTAATGAGTTTTTAGTGGCAGAATATACTGAGTTATCCACGATAGACTTTTCCAAAGTAAAAGCGGTGGTATGTCTACCTAATGAGTCTTTTTATCTCAATGACCCTGACTTTTTACAGAAAATAAAATCCGCTATTACCAAGCAATATTCGTTGTCTGATATCGCAATAAAAGCGCACCCTAAAAGTCATAACATGGCATTACTTTCAAAGGCTTTTCCCAACAGTACGCCCTTACCACATACTTTGGGTATGGAGCTTTTATTACCCAAGCTTAGCGATGACACATTAATTATTGGCGATGTTTCAACTGCCTTATTAACCGCTAAATGGTTAAAGCCTAAAGTCAGTGTTCAAGCCTATGAGTTAGATAGCGCCATTTCAAAAAACTTAAAAACGCTTTTTACCAGTTTAGGTATTAGCTTTGTTTCGCTTTAATATGTTCGGCTTTACTAAACGAACAGCGCTGCATAATTCCTTTTTAAAATGCAGCCAATATAACCGATTGCCAAAGGAAACCGCCAATGTTTAAAATTTTAGATTGTACGCTACGCGATGGGGGTTATTACAACCATTGGGACTTTTCACCAGAGATTGTACAAGCCTACATTAATGCAATGGTCGAAGCTAAAATTGACTATATTGAATTAGGACTTCGCAACTTTACGCAAGAGGGTTTTCGGGGTGCTTTCGCTTATACTACTGAAAATTTTCTCAATCGTTTAGCACTACCAGAAGGCCCAACTTATGGTGTAATGATTGACGCGAAAACCATATTAAGTGCCCAAATTTCTGTTGATGCAGCCGTTGATTCATTATTTGTTGACTGTGCAGAGAGTAAAATTGATCTAGTGCGTATCGCTGCTCATTTTCATGAAGTAGAACAATCCGCTGAATTAGTAGCCTGCCTAAAACGCAAAGGCTATATTGTCGGCTACAACTTAATGCAAGCAGCAGGAAAATCGACAGAACTAATTGCACAGAAAGCTGAAATTGCACAGTCATGGCAAGGGTTAGACGTATTATATTTCGCAGACTCTTTAGGCAATATGGACAGTGAAGAAGTTAAACGCATAGTCAGAGCACTACGCCAACACTGGCAAGGCGACTTAGGAATCCATACCCATAATAATATGGCTAAGGCACTCGATAACTGTTTAACAGCAAGGAGTGAAGGTGTTAAGTGGCTAGATAGCACCATTACTGGTATGGGCCGTGGTGCAGGTAATGCCCAAACCGAAAATTTATTAGCCGTTGTTTCTAAAGAACAAGCACCTTACAACGCAACCCCTGTCTATGAATTGGCTATCCGTCACTTTGAGGCCATGCAAAAAAGCTGTGGTTGGGGGAGTAATTTATTATACTTTTTAGGCGCACAAAATAATTTACATCCAACGTATATCCAAAACTTACTCGCAGACAGCCACTTTGGTACCGACGAAGTTATTGGTGCAATTAACTATTTAAGCCAACAAGAAAATAAATCATCATACAGCGGTGATGTTTACCGAGCAGCTTTGTCTTTTTCTGGCGAAAGCAAGCCACTGAGTGGCTCAACAGCGCTATGTAATATTGCAGCAGAACAAGAAGTATTAATTATTGCTAACGGACCCGGGTTACATCAATATTTAAAAGATGTTATCGCCTACATTCAAGTGAAGAAACCAATTGTTATTGCGATTAATGTAATTGCCGAATTAGCCGATGTTGTCGACTACTATTGCCTGTCGCACAACAACAAGTTTCTTTCTGAGTCTGAAATTTACAATACCTTGGTTAAACCTGTTATTTTACCGAAGCACCGCTTTAATGACGCAGAGCTAACGTTGTTTTCTGATAAGTGCCAACTAATAGATTATGGTTTAGAGGTGCAAGTAGGGGAATTTTTTGCTAACGACACTCATTGTATTATTCCTTTTGATATCACTGTCGCCTATGCATTCTCGATTGCCGAAACGATGAATGCAAACAATGTAACATTAATAGGCTTTAATGGTTATAACAGTAACGATACCCGCCAATTAGAAATGCTTGAAACAATTAATTTGATGCATAGTTTCTCAATCAGCAATCATTTAATGGCATTAACACCGACAACTTATCCACTTAAACAGGGATCAATTTATGCGCCCGTTTAATGAATACGACCTTATAATCTTTGATTGTGATGGCGTAATACTTGATGCTAACATTTTAAAAATTGACGCCATGAAAAATGCGTTAATTGATAGCGGTATTGCTTTGTGTGAAGCTGAACAATGTGCAAACTTTTTTGCTGAAAATTTCGGAAAATCTCGGTTCTATCATGTAGATTATTTTGTTGAACACCTGATTAGTATTAAAGAATCTGAGATTGAACATTTTAAAAAATCGTTGTTAACGGCTTACTCTCTGCAATGTAAAACACTTTATTTATCGGCTAACATCACGCCTTTTATCAATGAATTATTAATAAAAAACACAGCGATAAAGTACGTCGCTAGTGGCTCAGAACAGCAAGAGCTTAGAGATGTATTTAAACACAGACAATTAGATAGCTATTTTAAAGAGATTCTTGGCTCTCCGGAAAAGAAGGTTAATCATGTCACTAACATTGTAAACAGGCATCCAAGGTTAAATGCCGTAATGATAGGTGATGCAGTCTCAGATCTTGAGGCAGCTAAAGCTAATAACATCGATTTTATTTTTTATAGCCCATTTTCCAATGTTGACGCAACAATGCGTGAACTCTGTCTGAGTTATAATTATCAAATTATTGATTCTTTTGAAGAGGTTTTAGAGCAATGAGCAAGGAAAAAAGCTACGCGGTAGTGATACCGGCAAGATTTCAATCATCAAGATTTCCAGGTAAACCATTACTCGACCTTTGTGGTAAACCTATGATCCAACATGTATGGGAACGTTGTTGCACTGCTGTTGGAGCCAATAAAGTGTATGTTGCCACCGACAATGATGACATTGAAACTGTAGTAAAAAACTTTGGTGGTTCAGTCATTAGAACCAGTAGTGATTGCCTGACCGGCACCGATAGATTAGCTGAAGCAAACCGTACCCTTAATTGCGACTTTATTATTAATGTTCAAGGAGATGAACCGCTGATTTCTCCTGACGATATTAATAGTGTAGTGCAAGCCTATTTAACAGGGGATGGTAGTGTTGTTAATGCGATGTGTGAAATTACAGATGAACAAGAATTTAAATCATTCACTGTGCCAAAAGTTGTTTGTGATCAAGCAAATAAATTACTCTACATGAGCCGCTCTGGTATCCCTTTAACCAAAAACGGAGATTTTAAGTTTGGTTATAAACAAATCTGCATTTATGCGTTTTCTAAAGAGCATCTAGAATTCTTCTTCTCTCATCCGAATAAAACCCCGCTTGAAGCTGTAGAAGACATCGAAATATTAAGATTTTTAGAGTCACACTATCAGGTTCAAATGATTCAGGTAGAAAAAGGCTCTTACGCAATAGACGTACCAGAAGATGTTGAAAGAGTTGTAAAAATTTTACAAAACAATCAGTCATAAAATTAGGTAGATACTGTCAGTAACAGCGATAAAAACACGCGACATAAAAAGACTCAGCACCAGTAAGACTATTTTATAACGCTTTGTTATAGCCATTAACCATTAAGTCATTGACAGTAGCTGAGTAAATACGTTATAAATATCGCATTAAAGAGAATATTTATTCACTTACAAAGAATTTAAAGCAATGATGGCACAAGTTAAGTACATTCAAATTAACCTCCTCCTCGTATCATTAGTACGCGGATAGGTTATTATTGCTTAAGAAAAATGCAAAAAAATAATAAAACCCGCGCTACTTTTCGCGGGTTTTTTTATGCCTGCAAAATAGCATTAATAATTACAGAGTTAAGTATTAGAATTAGGACGAAATAATGAATACCGACCAAGCAATTAATCAGGCTAATAACCAGTCTGACAAAGACAGAGTTATCATTTTTGACACTACTTTACGTGACGGAGAACAAGCACTTAATGCCAGTTTATCTGTACATGAAAAGTTGCAAATTGCACTCTCGTTAGAACGCTTGGGCGTTGACATTATGGAAGTGGGTTTCCCAGTTTCGTCACCCGGCGACTTTGACTCTGTACAACAAATAGCTAGAACAATTAAAGATTCTCGTGTGTGTGCTCTTGCCCGCGCTGTAGAAGGCGATATTAAAGCTTGTGCTGATGCCTTGAAAGTTGCTGACCAATTTCGTATTCACACTTTTATCTCAACCTCAGATGTGCACGTACAACAAAAACTGAAAAAAGATTTTTCCGATGTACAAGCAATGGCTGTTCATGCGGTTAAATATGCGCGCCAATTTACGGATGATGTTGAATTTTCTTGTGAAGATGCAGGCCGCACTCCTATTGATAACTTATGTCGTATGGTAGAAGCCGCAATAGATGCAGGAGCAAGCACTATAAATATTCCTGATACTGTAGGTTACACCCTACCGTTTGAATTTCAGGGCATAATTACTAACTTGTTCAATCGGGTTCCTAATATTGATAAAGCGGTAATTTCAGTACATTGCCATAACGATTTAGGACTAGCTGTTGCCAATTCAATGGCTGCAGTACAAGCGGGTGTCCGACAAATTGAATGTACCATTAATGGTATAGGTGAACGTGCAGGTAATTGTTCATTAGAAGAAGTTGCGATGATTATGAAGACGCGCTCTAATTTATTAAGCGTTCATAGCAATATTAATCACCAAGAAATTGCACGTACATCTAAGTTAGTTAGCACACTGTGTAATATGCCTGTTCAGTTAAATAAAGCGATCGTTGGCGGTAATGCCTTTAGTCATTCTTCAGGTATTCATCAAGATGGTATGTTAAAAGCCAGCAATACCTATGAAATAATGACCCCAGAAAGTGTCGGTATTGCTAAAACTAAATTAAATTTGACCTCTCGAAGTGGTCGCCATGTCATTAAACACCGCATGGAAAGTTTAGGCTACCAAGAAAGTGATTATGACATCGAGCAACTTTACGCTGACTTTTTAGCGCTTGCCGATAAAAAAGGCCAAGTGTTTGACGATGATTTAGAAGCGTTAGTTTTTAAATTACAGCAAAAAGATTTAAAAGATTATTACCAAATTGAACAGCTAAATGTACAGGCAGGAAGCGGAGAGTTTTCAACCGCCAGCATTAAACTTATTTCAGGCGAAGACAGTCAAATTGTTTCAGCAACCGGTAATGGCCCTGTCGATTCACTTTACCGTGCAATTAAACAAGCCGTAGATATTGAATTTGAAGTAAGCGATTACAAAATTTCAAACAAAGGCTCTGGTGAAGATGGCTTAGGACAAGCAGATTTAGTGATCACTTGGCAAGAGCGAAACTTTCATGGTTATGGCCTTGAAACAGACGTAATTGAAGCCTCGGGACAAGCATTAATTCATGCGTTAAATAGCATTCGTCGCGCCATGACAATCGCAGAGCTAAAACAAAATAAATAACATTGAAAATAGTAGAAACAAATAAAATTTAAAGAGAATAAATTCATGTCTAACATAGCAATATTAGCCGGCGATGGTATCGGCCCCGAAGTGATGGTTGAAGCCAAAAAGGTATTAACCACAGTCGCAGAAAAATTCGATATTCAAATCAACACTAAAGATTATGATGTTGGCGGAGCAGCCATTGATAACCATGGCAATGCCCTTCCAGCTGAGACCTTAACCGGTTGTGAAAACAGTGACGCCATTTTATTTGGTTCGGTAGGCGGTCCTAAATGGGCAAACTTACCTCCAACAGAGCAACCTGAACGTTGTGCATTATTAGGATTACGTGGTCATTTCGATTTATTTTGTAATATGCGCCCTGCTACCTTGCAACCTGCTTTATCCTCATTATCAACACTGCGCAACGATATTTCAGAGCAAGGGTTTGATGTACTAGTGATACGAGAACTTACCGGTGATATTTACTTTGGAGAACCAAAAGGCCGCAAAGGCGAAGGCGAAGAAGAGACAGGGTTTGACTCTATGTTCTATTCTCGTCGTGAAATAAAGCGTATTGCGCATTTGGCTTTTCAAGCCGCACAAAAACGAAATAACAAAGTAACCTCTGTAGACAAAGCTAACGTATTAGCCACGAGTCAGTTATGGCGTCAGGTCGTTGAAGAAGTTGCAGTTGACTATCCTAAAGTTACTTTAGAGCACTTATACGTTGATAATGCAGCTATGCAACTTGTTAGAGATCCGAACCAATTTGACGTTATGCTTTGCCCTAACTTATTTGGTGATATTTTATCTGATATTTGCGCCATGATTACTGGTTCTATGGGCTTATTACCGTCAGCCAGTTTAAATGAAGCTGGCTTTGGCATGTACGAACCAGCTGGTGGCAGTGCGCCAGATATTGCAGGTAAAGGCATAGCTAACCCGATTGCTCAAATTTTATCTGCCGCATTAATGCTACGTTACAGCCTAAACGAAGATAAAGCCGCACAAGCGGTAGAAAACGCTGTAGCAAATGCACTAGATAACGGTATTTTAACCGCCGATCTTTTACCAAGTGAACAACGCAATAATGCTAAATCCACCAGCGAAGTTGGTGACTATATCTGTCAACAAATTAAAAAGGCTAGCTAATCATGTCTAACACAGCTAACACCTCAAACGAAAGCACCGCCACTACTTTGTATGAAAAGTTATGGCAATCTCATTTAGTTGAAGAAAAAGCAGGCGAGACTCCGCTACTTTTTGTTGATCGTCATTTGATCCACGAAGTAACCTCTCCACAAGCTTTTGCTAACTTAAAGTTTCATAATCGCCCTGTACGTCATCCTGAACGTACTATCGCAACAATGGATCATAATATTTCAACTCGTTCAATTAAAATTGATGCTGCTGGAGAAGGCGCTGCGAACCAATTACGCACTTTAGAGAAAAATTGTAAAGAGCACGGTATTGAGATTTTTGGCATGGGTCATAAAAACCAAGGTATTGTACATGTTATGGGGCCTGAATTAGGTTTAACTTTACCCGGAACAATCATTGTTTGTGGTGATTCTCATACCGCGACACACGGCGCGTTTGGAGCATTAGCTTTTGGTATTGGCACCTCTGAAGTAGAGCATGTTTTTGCCACGCAAACGCTACGTCAAACTAAAGCTAAAACCATGAAAATTGAAGTCAAAGGTAAAGTCGGCGTTGGCATCAGTGCTAAAGACATCATTTTAGCGATTATCGGTAAAACCGGTAGCGCGGGGGCGACGGGTTATGTGGTTGAATATTGTGGTGAAGCAATAGAAGCACTTACCATGGAAGAGCGAATGACCATTTGTAACATGAGTATTGAGTTTGGCGCAAAAGCTGGATTAATTGCTCCCGATGCCACCACCATTGATTATGTAAAAGGCAGAGAATACGCACCTAAAGGTGATGTTTGGCAACAAGCCGTCACTGACTGGGAAAAATTAAAAACTGACAAGGGCGCGATATTTGATACTGTTTTAACCTTAGAAGCTAAAGATATTAAAGCCCAAATTACTTGGGGTACAACACCTGGACAAGTGACTTCTGTAGACTCTGTAGTACCTTCTCCTGACGATTTTTCTGATGCAGTAGAAAAAGACTCTTGTGTTAAAGCGCTAGATTACATGGGCTTAACAGCAGGTATGAAAATCACTGACATTGAAATTAACAAAGTATTTATTGGTTCTTGTACAAACTCTCGTATTGAAGATTTGCGCGCAGCTGCCAACGTTGTTAATAAATATAACGGTAAAAAAGTATCAGCTAAAGTTGATGCGATTATTGTACCCGGCTCATACCGCGTTAAAGAGCAAGCTGAAGCTGAAGGTTTATCACAAATTTTTATAGATGCAGGTTTTGAATGGCGCTTACCGGGTTGTTCAATGTGCTTAGGTATGAATGATGATGTACTGAGCGAAGGTGATCGTTGTGCTTCTACTAGTAATCGTAACTTTGTCGGTCGCCAAGGTCGTGGCTCTCGTACACATTTGGTTAGCCCTGAAATGGCAGTTGCTGCAGCAATTGAAGGTCATATCGTTGACATTAACGCACCATTACCACCAACAAGCCAAAACGCATAGGAGAACACCATGGAAAAATTTACACAGCATACCGGTTTAGTTGCTCCTTTAGATGCAGCTAACGTTGATACCGACCAAATAATCCCTAAACAGTTTTTACAAAAAACTGAACGCATTGGTTTTGGTCAGCATTTATTTCACGATTGGCGTTATTTAGATGGTGCGGGCACGCAAGACAATCCTGAATTTGTTTTAAATGCCCCTCAATATAAAGGCGCTAGCATTTTATTAACGCGTGAAAACTTTGGTTGCGGTTCAAGTCGTGAGCATGCTCCTTGGGCACTTGAAGAATATGGTTTTAAAGCCATTATTGCTTCAAGTTTTGCTGATATCTTTTTTGGTAACTGTATCAATATTGGTCTTGTGCCAGTTAGATTAACAGATGAAGAAATTGAAGAATTATTTGTTAAAACTCAACAAGAAGATATTACCGTCACCGTTGATTTAATCAATAATAAAGTGATTGCTGGCGATGTTACATATAACTTTGCCTTAGATGACTTTCATCAATATTGTTTAGAACAAGGTATTGATAGCGTGGGTTGGACATTAAACAAATTAGATAAAATTAAAGCATTCGAAAGCAAAATGCCTACATGGATGTAAATGTAAAAGTAGGGGCGTGAGCAGGACGCGGAAGCTTTGCCTACATGGATGTAGGTAAGGGGCGTGAGCAGGACGCGAAAGCTTTAACTACATGGATGTAAATAACAGCTAAAATATGCTCGATTAAAAACAATAAGCTGATGTAAACCTAATGCGTTTCATCAGCTTTTTTTACACTACCAACTCGACAATGCAGATAAACTAAAATACTCACCTCGATAACTAAGTATCACTTTTTGGGGCAATATTTTTTCTAAATACACATTGTCTGCAATTTTATCGCCTTCATATCTATCTCTACCGTTCACCCTTATCCACCCTTCACCATCGCTGGCGTAAATATGCATATCAAACTCTAATGGAGGTATAGATTTTTGCACCCAATCAGGCATATCTGTTAAAGGCACAGTATTTTGGTAAACTTGTTCATTACCTATTTCTTGTGTTTGAGGAGTGCTAATATCAGCGGTTTCTTCTATAGCAGATTGAAAACGAGCCAAAAACTCATCTGACACACCCTCGACCGAATTAACGTTAAACTGCTCAGCTTCGCTTACCTCACTGGACTGACTTTGCTTATTTGACTCAATTGGCTTTTCGATAATTGCTTCTTTAACTAGATTTTTCGAAGGCTGTTCAATAAATGGTTCATTGTTTGATACTGGATGACTGACTACCTTCACCTGTTTTACTATTTCTGGCTTATCAACATGAGTAACCAATATGGATTGTTCACTTTGTTTGGCCACATTGTCTTTATCGCTTACGGCTTCTATATTTTCAGCCTCTAGTTCCTTAGTTTTTACCACCTCTTTTTTATCGAGTTTAGTTGGCGTCTGTGCATTAGCACTAAAGTTTTGTTGCACATTCTTTTGCTGTCCCCACCAAATACCTAAAAACAAAACTAAGGTTAAACTCGATATTGCTAATGGCCACTTTACTAAGTTCTTTTGCCACCAAGGCTCAACTTGATACTCTTCACCTAGCGCCTCAAGAGACGCTTTAATCACGCATTTTTTAGTAACTACAGCGTCATTATTATTGTAGGCAATCATTAAAGAGCGATCGCATAATAAATTAATCAACCGAGGAATACCTTGCGAAAGTCTATGAATCAGTGCCACCGCACTATTACTGAAAATATTCCGATGGCAATCTACTACTGATAAACGATGCTTTATATAACTAGCAACTTCTTGTTTGTTAAGAGGCAGCAGATGGTATCGCGCGGTTATACGCTGTGCTAATTGTCTTAGGTCACGTCGCTTTAACAATTGCTGTAATTCAGGTTGACCAATCAAGATCACTTGTAATAACTTTTTGGTATTCGTTTCAAGGTTGGTTAATAATCTCAGTTGCTCTAATACTTCTGGCTGTAAATGCTGAGCTTCATCAATAATTAATAGAGTATTTATATTACTTTCATGATTTTTAAGTAATTTATGTTGAATTTTATCTGTAAGGGTTTTAAGAGTTGCGCCCGTTTTTCGATATTTAATGTTAAGTTCATCACAAATTGTCGCTAACAATTCTTGGCTTGATAATGTTGGGTTTAAAATAAAAGCGCTTTGTACATTCTCAGGCAATTGCTCCATTAAGCAACGACTGATCGTCGTTTTACCTGTGCCCACCTCCCCTGTTAATAAAACGAATCCGCCAGTATTAGCTACGCCAGCGCCTCCTAAACCATGGGTTAAATGTGATAATGCCTCACGGTGGCGATCACTCATAAATAAGAAACGTGGATTAGGTGCTATCGAAAAAGGCACCTCACTTAAAGCGAAAAAAGCTGTATACATAAAAAGCTAACAAGAATTATTAAATAGGAAAAAGCATGATTGAAATTACCTACTTGTTCGCAGTATGTCAAAGAGCTTACATAAATATTATGATAAACTTACTTTATCAACCTATTAAAGAGTAACTTTGTTTTGCCAACACCGAGTAGTAATCAAACTGAATCTCTCCCCATTAACAGTTTTTTAGTGGGAGGAGCTGTTAGGGATCAGTTATTAAATCGTAAAGTAAAAGATCATGATTATTTGGTCGTTGGCAGTAGTATTGAACAAATGTTATCTCTAGGATTTAATCAAGTAGGTAAAGATTTTCCGGTTTTTCTTCACCCTGAAACCAAAGAAGAATATGCATTAGCCAGAACGGAGCGAAAACAAGGGCAAGGCTATACGGGATTCGTGTGTTATGCCGAGCCTGACGTCACTATTGAAGAAGATTTATTACGCAGAGACTTAACCATTAATGCCATGGCAAAAAGCATAGATGGACAAATAATCGATCCCTTTAACGGCCAAGCAGATTTAAACAATCGTATTTTACGCCACGTTAGCGACGCTTTTATTGAAGATCCGCTTCGTGTTTTACGAGTCGCTCGTTTCGCCGCTCGATACCACAGCTATGGTTTTACCATTGCCGATGAGACCTTAGCTCTGATGACTCAAATCAGTTTAAGTGGTGAATTATCATCATTAAGTGCTGAACGTATTTGGCAAGAAATGCAACGCAGCTTAGCTGATGATCACCCTGAGGTGTTTTTTCAAGTATTGCGTAGCTGCCAAGCATTAAAAGCTCTATGGCCTGAATTAGACTGTTTATGGGGTATCCCCAATCCTGCACAATGGCACCCTGAAATTTGCAGCGGCGTACATACCATGATGGTATTGCAACAAGCGGTAATATTAACTAATCAAGCGCTAGACAATAAAAACATTCAACAAGTAAAAACCGTGATTAGGTTTGCCGCACTTTGTCACGACTTAGGAAAAGGACTGACCCAATCTGATAAATGGCCAAGCCATCATGGTCATGAAAAAGCAGGACTCCCCTTAGTAGAAAAAATTTGTCAGCAGCTCAAAATACCAAACCAATACAAGCAACTTGCTTTAAAAGTATGCGAACATCATTTACATTGCCATAAAGCTTTTCAATTAAGACCCAGCACGTTATTAAAGATATTTAATCAACTTGATGTATGGCGAAAACCTGATGAATTTGATGCTTTTGTCATGGCATGCAAAGCTGACTTTCTTGGCCGAGCAGGTTTTGAAGATCGTCCTTACCCACAAGCAATTTATTTAAAAGAAGCAATGACTGCGGCGGTAAAAGTTAATGCTAAAGCTTTTGTTGAACAAGGTTTGACAGGCGTTGAAATTAAAAAGGCAATGGCTGATACTCGCCTAGATGCAATAACAATTATAAAAAATCAATATGAACCCGTGCTTTAGTCAGTTAACTCCTCCAGAAACACGCTTTATTTTCATGACTTTGCATATATAAAAATACATATGCACGATAAAAACAAAAAACCAGCCGAAGCTGGTTTTTTATTATGTCAGTAAACACACTCACTAAAGTGAGTGTTTACATTTCATTTAAAAGTTATACGTTGCTTTTACGTAGTAGAAACCACCACTGTAATCAAATGGCCCACTTTCGTAATAAACACCACTTACAACACCGTATGCACCTTGGCCATCGCCTGGTACTACATCTTTTTGTAGTTTTTGAGCTTCAGTATCAAGAATATTATTAGCGCCTGCTGATAATACCCAGCTATCATTCACGTAATAGCTCACTTCAGCATCTAAGGTAAACGACGAACCAGCCATTTCAGACCAACCATAAGAGCTATCTACATCAGGTTCATCAGCATGTGTAGCAAACCATTCGCCAAAGTAGTTAGCACGAACAAACATGCTGACACTTTCCCAGCTTTGCGCCATCGTTAATGTACCACGATGCTCAGGAATGCCTTCTTCTAAACGACGTACTTTAAAGTCAGAAGTGAATGATCCAGGATCTTTAACTTCTGTAGCATTGTAGTTATAGGCAAGACTAAAGGTTGTATCACCGTCTAATAGTTCCATACCGTAGTTCATTACAACATCAACACCTTGTGTTGTGGTATCAAAATCATTAGCAAAAAAAGTTACTGAGCCGTCCAATAATAATTCAGGGCTTGGGTACTTACCTTGTAATGCGTCAACATCTGCTTGAGTTACATATATTTTATCTGTTTGCGCAACACGATCGTTCACATCAATGCTATAAGCATCAACCGTCATGAAGAAGTCGCCATTTTGGTAAACCGCACCAAATGCAAAACTTGTCGATTCTTCAGGTTGTAGCTCAATACCACCTAATTGCGCCGACACTGGGTGTGTTGGCGGGTAAGTGGCCGATTGAATTAATTCACCTTCAACAAGAGATGTTTGTGTATTTACCACGTTCGCTTGACCAACGGTTGGCGCTCTAAAACCTGTGCTGTGTGAAGCACGTAATGACAACTCATCAGTTAATGCATATTGCGCGGTTAATTTATAGCTTACGTTACTACCAAATGTAGAGAAGTCTTCATAACGTACTGCTGCGCCTAGTAAGAAGTCATCTGTTAAATAAGCTTCAACATCAACATAAGCCGCAATACTTTGACGAGAGTTTATCCCTTGAGATTCAGGTGAGAAACCGGCAAAACCATGAGAACCTACACTAAAGCCTTGACTCGCTAGCGGCCCTTGTTCCCAAGACGCTTTTTCGCCCGAGATAATTTCAAAACTCTCTTGACGCCATTCTAGACCCGCTGCAAAGTTCATATCATCGTCTAAACCAATATCAATACCTTTTACTAAATCAGCATTAAATGACTTTTCTAATTGGATGTAAGAACCCGCTTCAAAAGCATTATTTGGTTGTTGAATATTTAATGCCCCCATCGATGGATTGACGGTATTGACTAAAGTATAAGTAGATTTGTTTCGCCCAACAGAGCCGCTAATGTCGTAATAAGCTTCGTCTAAGAAACCGCCTTTAATTTCGCCTTTAGTGCCCATAGTTAATGAAGCATCATTAATTACGCCAGTAAATTGTGGTGTGTAACCACCGGGCATAAGTTCGTTAAATGCCCAACAATTGTCATTATTGGCAACGTTATCAATATAGTCTTGCTGGGTTAATACATTATCAGAAGTAATTGGTATATTTGGACAAGCCGCAGCATTACCGTCCATTGCGCCAACTAATAAGTCACTATTGCCGTCGGTAAAAACGCCACCACGATTTTGCGGGTTACGATAGTAATAGCCACCTGTTGCAGTACGATCAGAATAGTTACCAAACATGTAAAATTCTTTATCATTACCTAAATCTAAACCAACATTACCAAACAAAGTAATATCATCATCAATATCTGGGTTACCCCACGTCATTGCTGGCGATTGTACAGCGGTATTGCCTGCATCTATTAATCCTTGAGCATCTGGACGTTGAACACTTCGGCTCGTTGCATCAGCTGTTTTATACTGGAAACTTAAGTTAGCAAAGCCATCATCGGTAAATGGCATACCCACGTTACCATCAACCACCATTAATCCGCCATCGCCTTCATAATATTCGCCCGCTTTAACAGAAATAGAGCCACCATCAGCTTCATCTTTTAAGACAAAGTTCATTACACCAGCAATAGCATCTGAACCATATTGCGCTGCCGCACCGTCTCGCAATACCTCAACTTGTTTAATAGCAATACTCGGTATTACTGAAATATCTGGACCTTGTGCACCATCATTTACCCCACCACCTTGGAAGGCGATTACAGAAGCTCTATGACGACGTTTGCCGTTAAGTAAAATTAACGTACTGTCTGAAGACAAACCACGTAAATTTACTGGACGAATAAACGAAGCAGCGTCAGATATTGGCTGTTGACGTACATTTAAAGAAGGAATTGCCCCTTGAAGCATATCAAGCATATCACTTGAAGCATTTTTACCTAGCTCGTCACCACCGACGATATCGATAGGTACAGGCGAGTCTGCAACCGAACGCGGTGCAGAACGAGAGCCAACAACCGCAATACGTTCAACGCTTTTTTCTTTTTTTACTTCTTCAGAATCATTTTCAGCAGCGTAGGCTGATACAGTTCCTAACGCCATGCTTACAGCTAGCGCTAACGTTCCTGTGCGAAATTTAGTAGACATGTTATTTCCTTCCCAATTTGGATAATTTTTAATTATTTATTTTTATTCATATTTATTATTTTGTTACTTAGATGATTTATTTCACGATGTAAAAAATAACTAAGACAATTATTTATAAAACAGCTAATTTTTCATTACAAGAGCAGAGTTTTTGATTGAGTTGACGATAACTGGCTCGAGATGAAAAAACAGCCTGCACTACGAAGACATACTGACACATATTTAATCAGTTCAAATTTCAATCACTCTGTAGTTTCCGTACGTTATAGGCCATAACTAAAAAGAATAAACTGCGAAATTATTCGTAATAAGCATGTTATTTTGTAAAAAACTGTAAAAATAAAAAAGTTCAAAAAAAATGCATTTATTTTTCATAAAAGTGATTTAACGCAAAAAAACGTCTAATCAACTCATAAAATTAACATCATATTTACACCGGATACAATATAACAACACTTGTAACTTACAAAACAATCTCTTTTATGAAGAAGAGTTCATTGTAAGCGAACACAAAAACTAAATATCTACCCAAAATAAAAGAATAAACATTCACTCATAACAATTAAAAGGGAAACATTTTTTATTACTGCGAGCTTTTCATTTTATCCACAGAAAAATATTTCCTCTAATTACATACGTATGCATGCCGTTTTTTGCAATTAATTCTCTTGCATACGTATGTAGCACATTGCCCTAATGCCAGACATCGGCATAATCGAATAACAAGATAAAAAGTGACCTCAAAAAGTCATCACTATTAAATAAAAAAGAGTTAAAAGTCTCCCATGGTCAAAAAAATAATGACGAAGCAAACAGAAACCGATAATGCTGAGCAATTGCAAAAAAGCATTGAACACCACTTAAAATTCACCTTAGGGGATGTTTGCAAAAAAAATAACACAGCAATTAACCAAGCTCATTGGCAAGCTGTTAGTTTAGCTGTAAACGACATTATCATTGATAAGCTAGAAGCGACTAAAGCCAAACAAAGCCAAGCAGAAAATAAAAGTGTTAATTACTTATCCCTTGAATACTTAATGGGTCGACTTTTATCGAACAATTTACATAATCTTGGATTGTATTCTGCAACTGAAGCTGCGGTAAAATCACTAGGATTTAACTTAGCCGACTTATGTGAAGAAGGAGCTGATTTAGCTTTAGGAAATGGAGGCTTAGGCCGATTAGCAGCTTGCTTTTTAGACTCTCTAGCCACTCTCGATTATACCGCCACAGGTTATGGTATTCATTATCAACATGGACTATTCAAACAAAGCTTTCATCAAGGGCATCAAATAGAAGCCCCCGATATGTGGCGTGAATTCGGTAGCCCTTGGGAAGTCTGTCGCCCGCAATCAGCACAAACCATTAACTTATACGGCTATGTAGAAGAAGTTGCTCAAGCAGATGGAACAACTCGCTCTGTTTGGCATAGCGGTAAAACTATTAAAGGTATTCCTTGGGATGTGCCTATTGTTGGCTACAACACAGAAACAGTAAACGTTTTACGCCTCTGGGAAAGTAAAGCAGACAATGCCTTTAACTGGGATTTATTTAATCATGGCGACTACTTAAATGCTCATCAAGATCAAGTGTCTGCCGAAAGTGTTTCAAAAGTGCTTTACCCCAATGATGAGCACGACAATGGTAAAGAGCTTCGGTTCATCCAACAATACTTTTTCTGTGCCTGCTCATTAAAAGATATTATTGCTCGATTTGAAAACCAATACGGTGAATTAACAGCAAATAATGACTTACTGAATAAGTTTGCTCAAAAAATTGCGATTCAACTAAATGATACTCATCCAACTATCGCAATTTTAGAGTTAATGCGAATTTTAGTTGATGAAAAGTTAATCCCTTGGGACGATGCTTGGCAACTTGCTGGTAAAGTATTTGCCTATACCAATCACACCTTATTACCGGAAGCACTAGAAAAATGGTCAGTGAGTTTATTTGAAAAAGTATTGCCACGTCATTTAACTATTTTATATCGCATTAATGAAGCCTTTTTAAATGAAGAGGTTAATGCACTGTGGCCAAACAATGATCAAATGCGCGCCCGCCTTTCCTTAATTGAAGAGGGACATGATCGTAAGGTGCGTATGGCACATTTATGTGTCGTTGCCTCTCATAAAGTTAATGGCGTTGCTCAAATTCATTCAGACTTAGTAAAAAAAGATTTATTTCCAGAGTTTAATCAATTATGGCCACAGAAGTTAACAAACGTCACTAACGGCATTACACCTCGTCGTTGGTTAAAAGCCTGTAACCCATTACTCTCAGAGCTTTTGAGTCAGCATGTTAAGCAAGATTGGGCTAAAGACTTAACATCACTCAGCCAACTTGAAAAGTTAGCTGATAACGAAGATTTTCAGCAAAAGTTCATGGCAATTAAGCATCAAAATAAAGTGGCGTTAAGTAAAGAAATTCTTTCATTAACAGGTATTGAAGTTAGCCCTGATGCAATATTTGACGTGCAAATAAAACGATTACACGAATACAAGCGCCAACATCTAAATTTGTTGCACATTCTTGCACTTTACCGACGTCTACTAACTGATCCAGAACTGGATATGCAACCGCGTGTATTTATTTTTGGCGCGAAAGCCGCTCCAGGTTACAAGCTCGCTAAAGAAATCATTTATGCAACGAATAAAGTTGCCGAGAAAATTAATAATGATTCGCGCATTAACGGTAAATTAAAAGTTGTTTTCTTACCCAATTATCGCGTTAGTCTCGCAGAAAAAATAATACCTGCGGCCGATGTTTCTGAACAAATTTCTACCGCAGGTAAAGAAGCATCAGGTACTGGCAACATGAAATTAGCCCTCAATGGTGCGGTAACCATTGGCACGCTCGACGGCGCTAATATTGAAATCGCTGAAGAAGTGGGTGCAGATAACATTTTTATATTTGGCTTAACGGTTGATGAAGTTAAAGCTATAGACAGCAATGGCTACAACCCATATCAATATTACGAAAATTGTGAAGAAATAAAAGCTTGTCTTGACTGGTTAGACACTGATTATTTCACCCCAGGTAATGCTGGGGAGCTTTCTCCTTTAAAAGCATCGTTACTAGCAGGCGGCGATCCATACAAAGTACTAGCAGATTTTCATTCATACGCGCAAGCACATCAATTACTAGGTGATGCTTATCAAGACAGTAAACGCTGGGCAAAAATGGCGATATTAAATACCGCCATGATGGGCAAGTTTAACTCAGATAGATCGATTGAGGATTATGTTAATACCATTTGGCAGTTAACCAAATAACAAGGTAATAGTTGCTAGATTAACAGGAATTATATGACAAAAGTCACGCAAGATATCAAAGCAATACTTGATGCAAGTCACGAACAACCCTTTAGTTTTTTAGGGTTGCGACAGAGTATTGCTGATGACTTTTTAACAATAACCTGTTTTTTACCTAAAGCGAGAAAAGTTGAGCTAATTGACAAAAGCACAGGAAAGGTAATTGCTCAACTTAATCAAGTAAGTCCGCTTGGGCTTTTTACAAAAAAACTACGTCGTAAAAAGCCCTTTGTTTATCAGTTTAAAGTCAGCACAACGGAGCTTGAATCACCGAGCATTATTCTTGATGATGCTTATGCGTTTGCTGCTACTTTAAGTCAAAACGATCTTAAACTTTTGCATGCAGGAAACCATCCAAAACCCTATGAAATTTTAGGCGCTCATTGTATTACTCATCAACAGGTAGCAGGTGTTTCATTTTCACTTTGGGCACCTAATGCAAAAAGTGTATCCGTTGTTGGAGACTTTAATGACTGGGATGGTCGGTGTCACCCTATGCGCAACCTTGATTATCAGGGAAATAATAGTGGTTATTGGAATATTTTTATTCCCGCGATAACTTCAGGTTGTTTATATAAATTTGAACTTAAAGACGCGCACGGCAAGCCATTACCAATAAAAGCTGATCCTTATGGTATACAAGCGCAATACCGTCCTGAAACAGCCTCAATAATCGATGCAGAAAACTCATATGCATGGCAAGACAATACTTGGATGGCTGAACGTGCACAACGCAACGATCGCAGTGCTCCGATTTCTATTTATGAAGTGCATTTAGGCTCATGGCAACGCAGCCCTGATAATGAGTACCTAAATTATAGAGCCCTTGCCGATAAGCTAATTCCTTACACTAAAAAAATGGGCTTTACTCATTTACAGCTAATGCCAATTAGTGAATACCCTTTTGACGGCTCTTGGGGGTATCAACCCGTAGGACTTTTCGCGCCAACAGCTCGTTTTGGCACAGCAGAAGATTTTAAATATTTTGTTGACCAATGCCATTTAGCAAACATTGGCTTGTTAATTGACTGGGTACCCGGGCATTTTCCTAGTGATGATCACGGCCTAGCTCAATTTGATGGCAGTCATTTATATGAACATGCCGACCCACGCCAAGGTTTTCATCCTGACTGGAACACCCTTATTTATAATTACGGTCGTGTGGAGGTTGCAAATTTTTTACGCGCTAGTGCCTTACATTGGTGTGATAAATTTCACATTGATGGTATTCGTGTCGATGCTGTTGCTTCTATGCTCTATCTTGATTACAGCCGTAAAGATGGTGAATGGCTTCCTAATATTCATGGCGGCAATGAGAATTTAGAAGCCGTTGCTTTTATTCAGCGCTTTAATGAAGAGCTTTACCAACAATACCCTGGAACATTTTCTGTTGCTGAAGAGTCAACTTCTTGGCCCGGTGTTTCTCGCTCTACCGACCAAGGCGGTTTAGGTTTTGGCTATAAATGGAATATGGGCTGGATGAACGATAGCCTTCAATACATAAAACGTGATCCCATACACCGTCAGCATCACCATAACGAATTAAGTTTTAGTTTAGTTTATGCGTTTGATGAAAACTTTGTATTACCCATTAGCCATGACGAAGTTGTACACGGCAAAGGCTCTATGATTGAAAAAATGCCAGGAGATGCATGGCAGCAGTTTGCAAATTTACGAGCTTACTATGGTTTTATGTGGGCACACCCAGGCAAAAAATTACTCTTTATGGGTTGTGAATTTGCTCAAGGCAGAGAATGGAATCATGACAAAGGTCTTGATTGGCATCAATTAGATATTCATTGGCATAGCGGTGTTCAACGCCTGATCCAAGATCTGAATCAGGTGTATAAAAACACTCCTGCACTGTACCAGCAAGATTGTCTCCGTGAAGGTTTTCAATGGCTAGATCATCAAAACGAAGAATATTCAATTTACAGCTTTATTCGTTATGCTAAAAATAAGAATGATCAACCCGTGGTTGTTATTTGTAACTTTACGCCTCAAACACATCATAACTTTAAATTAGGGGTTCCACTTGCCGGACAATATAAGGAATTAATAAATTCTGACAACGCCATATACGGCGGTAGTAATCAAGCAAGTTGCCCAACAGGAAAAACCAATAACAAAACCACCAGCAAAGCTGGACAGTGGCAAGGACAAGCACATTTTATTACTTTGACAGTACCGCCTTTAAGTACGGTTATTTTATCATTAAGCGAGGATGACACTTAATGATAACGTCACCAATCAAAGATATTAGTCTTTATCAAGTCAGTGCCGGACGTTCATACCCTCTCGGTGCAACGTTTGATGGTCAAGGAACAAACTTCGCCTTGTTTTCAGCCAATGCAACTAAGGTTGAGTTATGTCTTTTTGATGCTAACGGTAGAGATGAAAAACAAAGAATTATCTTACCTGAATTTACTGATAATGTTTGGCATGGCTACATCGAGCACTTACCTGTTGGCACTTTATATGGCTATCGAGTTCACGGACCTTTTGCTCCTGAACAAGGCCATAGGTTCAATGCACACAAATTATTATTAGATCCTTACGCCAAGCAAATTTATGGAAAATTTACTCATTCAAACACGCACTATGGCTATGATCTAAATAGTGAGCACCACGATTTAAGTATTGATCAACAAGATAACGCTAATTACCTTCCTAAGTGTATGGTTACACCAAATTTAACAGGTTATAACTCACACCCACAGGTACGCAGACGTAATACCTTGATTTATGAAATGCACGTTAAAGGTTTTACACAGCAACACCCTAACGTTCCAGTAGAACTTAGAGGCACTTTTGCAGGTCTTGCTGAAGATTCAATGTGCCAATATCTATTATCTCTTGGTATCACCACCATAGAATTAATGCCTGTTCAGAGCTTTATTAACGAACCTTTTATACAAAAAAAAGGGTTAAATAATTACTGGGGATATAACAGTCTGTCTTTTTTCATTCCTGAGCCGACATACTGTCACAGCAATGACCTTCAAGAGTTTAGAGAGTTAGTTGAAAAGTATCATCAAGTGGGTATCGAAGTTATTCTTGATGTGGTTTATAACCATACCGCAGAAGGCGATCACTTAGGCCCAACTTTAAGCTTTAAAGGCATAGATAATGCCAGTTATTATCGTTTAAAACCTGATGATAAACGCTTTTACTTGAACGACTCTGGCTGTGGAAACAGCTTAAATTTAGAGCATCCTCGGGTGTTGCAATTAGTCACTGACAGTTTGCGATACTGGGTTGAAATTATGGGAGTTGATGGATTTAGGTTTGATTTAGCCCCTATATTAGGCCGTACAGAACAAGGCTTTAACAATAAAAGTCACTTTTTCACGGCTCTACGTCAAGACCCTATCCTTTCTCGTATAAAGCTTATTGCCGAGCCATGGGATATTGGTAAAGATGGTTATCAATTAGGAAACTTCCCAAACAGTTGGATGGAATGGAACGACAAGTTCAGGGATACCTGCCGACGCTTTTGGCGGGGTGATAGTGGTATGGCTGGTGACTTTGCTCGTCGGTTACATGGCTCGAGTGATTTATTTGAATCCCCTAGTCGACGACCTAGCGCCAGCGTAAACTTTATTACCTCACATGATGGTTACACCCTTCATGATTTAGTCAGTTATGAGCAAAAACATAATTTAGCTAATGGTGAAAACAACCAAGATGGCCACAATAATAATTACTCCATTAATTTTGGCTATGAAGGCGAAACCAATAACCAAATTATCAACAGGTTGCGCTTACGCCAAAAACGAAATTTATTAACTACTTTATTTATTGCTCAAGGAACACCCATGCTCCTTGCTGGCGATGAAATGTCTAATTCTCAACAAGGCAACAATAATGCTTATTGCCAAGATAATGAAACATCTTGGCTCAATTGGCCAAATACAGTTTCTGGCGGTGCAGAGCTCGCATTTGTAAAGCAACTTATCTTGCTCAGAAAGCTTCATCCGCTACTTAATCGTACTCACTATCAACATGGGCTTGAACACTGTAATAAAACCGGCCTAGCTGATATCAGTTGGCTAAATTGTCGTGGCGAATTAATGCAAGAAAGCGATTGGCACGACAAAGAAATTCGCTGTTTTTCGATGTTGCTTGCCCAAACCAGATCAAAAGAAAGTCTCTCCCCTGCTGTGAAAACAACATTGGCCAACAATTCATCCCCAAGGAAAGAAAACGTTGCAGCGGTTAATAAAGACGATGCACTCCTTGTAATTTTTAACGCTCACCCATGCGAAATTAATTATCAATTACCAAGCAACTTGTTGTCCCCAGCTAACAAGATCAAATCACTCAATTTAAACGGCCACTGGCAAGAGTTAATCAATACAGCGGATACCGAAGAAGGATTTACCATGCAAAAAAGTAAACACGAAAATAGTAATGATTTAACAAAAAGAATAAGTCGCTCAACTGTGCGTATTGCCGCCCACAGTTGCATAGTTTTAGCTTACAAACATTAAGCAACAACTGTCGTCAAACGGGCTAAATATCATCATGAAAAAAAGATAAAAAGAGAAAATCACATGAATTTAATTGAACAATTATCGCAACTTGTTGGCTTTCACACTAGCTATACTAATTGCTTTGGTGAACAAGTATATGCACAAGATGAAGCACGTCATTCGCTTTTACTAGCGATGGGCTACGACTTATCTAGCGAAGCAGTTATTATCCAACAAATAAACGCGTTAAAAGAACAATCATGGCGACGTATACTCTCTGCTGTTCATATTGCTAAAATTGAAGAGCAACAGCACTTTATTACTGTCAGTTTGGCCAATAGCGAAGCCTCTCATTTACGTTGGAAAATTAGCTGTGAAAATAATAACGTAATCACCGGCAACGCCTTAATCGAAGAGCTTAATGCGATAGAACACATTACGCTATCAAATAACCTCAATAGTGAAGAACATTTTAGTAAATACCAATTACCATTACCAAAACTTGAACAAGGCTACCATCAACTTACTGTTAGCTATATCAATAATGGCATCGAATTAACTGAGAATTGTCATTTAATTTTTGCTCCAAAAACTTGTTATAGCCCACAGCAAGCCTCAGAAAATAAAGTTTGGGGAATCGCTGCTCAACTTTATTCTTTGAAAAGTGAAAATAATTGGGGCATGGGCGATTTTGGTGACTTACAACAATTAGTTAAACAATCTGCTAAGCATGGCGTGTCAGCTATTGGATTAAACCCATTACATCCTTTGTATCAAAATAACCCAGCACACAGAAGCCCATACTCTCCAACTAGTCGTTGCTTTTTAAATACACTTTACATCGATGTTGCACAAGTACCAGGCTTTAAGACATGTCAACAAACGCAACAACGCTTTAGCAGTGTCGAGTTTCAAAATAAAGTATCCTTTGCTCGAAATACCAAACATATTGATTACCCCGCGGTTGCTGATGTTAAGCATGAAATTTTAGCGTTACTGTATCAATACTTTACTGAACAACATATAGCGCAGCAAACCTCACTAAACCAAGAATTTGAACAGTTTGTTCAGTCAAGAGGGGAGGATTTACAACGACTTGCTTTATTCGATGCGCTTTATGAGCACTTTCGCGCTAAAGACTACAACGCTTTTGGCTGGATGAGTTGGCCGAGTGCTTATCAAAACATTAACAGTGATGAAGTGACAGAATTTGCAAAAGACAACCAAGAAAGAATTGGTTACTTCCTTTATTTACAATGGCTTAGTCATCGTCAGCTATCTGCAGCAAGCGAAGCTGCAAGTAACGCAGGCATGCCAATTGGCTTGTACTTAGATCTAGCCGTTGGCTGTGACGGTGCTGGTGTTGATGTATGGTCTGATCGTAGTGTCTATGTTTCAGGCGCAGCTGTTGGCGCACCACCTGATGCCATGAACTCTTTAGGACAAGATTGGGGGTTAACGCCAATTAATCCAGTTGCCTTACAAACACAAGGTTATCAACCTTTGGTAAAAGCTTTACGCAGTAATATGCAGTACGCAGGAGCGCTTCGTATTGATCATATTTTAGGATTGATGCGTCAATACTGGGTTGCTCCAGGAATGAAAGCTGATGAAGGTGTTTATATTACCTTCCCTCTTGAGGACATTCTTCGCATTATAGCCTTAGAGTCACAACGAGAACAATGCGTGGTTATTGGCGAAGACTTAGGAACAGTACCCGATGGTTTTAGCGAAATAATGGCCAATGCGGGTTTACTTTCTTACAAAGTTTTGTTTTTCGAACGCTGGGAATCTGGTTTCTTTATGCGCCCAGAAATGTATCCTCAACAATCAATGGTGACGGTATCTACTCATGATTTACCTACCCTTTCAGGTTGGTGGACAGGAAAAGATTTACAGTGGCGTCAAAACCTTAACTTATATCCAAATGATGAAATGGGGAAAAACGAGCGTAATAACCGAGTTGAAGATCGTCAATTGCTTATCGCTGCTCTTGAAGATTTATCTGTTATTGATAACAACAAATTACCAGAACAAGCACCTGCAAAAATGAATACAGAACTGTCCATTGCGGTACAAAAGTATTTAGCTCACGCACCTTCTCATATTCAATTAATTCCACTTGAAGATATGCTAGAAGTAGAAGAGCAAGTCAATATACCCGGTACAATTGACGAACACCCTAACTGGTTACAAAAACTGCCAGTTTCGTTAGAACAATTATGGCATACCGACTCTGTAAATGCTTTAGCAGATGCGATGGAAGATGCTAGACCGAGAGGTTAAACAATAAATGAATCATGCACTTAATACTCAGACTAAAACAACAATTAAAAATAACTAGGCTAAATAATGTATTTATCAATTAACACTAAAAAATGGGCTACAATTATCAGCCTATCTTCATGTATTGCGCTTTGTGCATGCAATGAAGAAACCCAACCTAATACCTCACACAAGACAGCACCTAAAGTTAAAGTTGCTGATGTAAGCCAAGTAAAGGTTAATACTACAGCTAAAGAGTTAACCCCTTACCTTGAACGAAACATTCAAGATGAGGTATTTTATTTTGTGTTACCTGATCGTTTTCACAATGGCGATACGAGTAATGACAATGGCTCTAAAACAATAAAAATATCATCGGGTGGCTTCGATAAAAGCTACAACGGCGCTTATCACGGTGGCGATATTAAAGGTCTTCAAGATAAGCTACCTTACCTTGAAGAGTTAGGTATTACCGCAATTTGGCTGACACCAATTTTGCGTAACCAAGCAGTACAAGGCAAAGATTCTGGCTACCATGGCTATTGGGTATTAGATTTTACCGAGATTGACCCGCACCTTGGTAGTAACGAAGATTTACAAAATTTTATTAGTGCTGCACATAATAAAAATATCAAAGTGTTTTTTGACATCATCACGAATCACACTGCTGATGTGATTAAATACCCTGAGTGTCATGGCGAAGATGGCTTAGGTTGGTCAGACGAAAAAGGTTGCCCTTACAAGTCTTTGGCTCAAGTTGCTGCCGGCGATGTTTATCAAACTATCATTCCTAAAGGTATGGAAGATGTAAAATTTCCAGCCTGGTTAAATGATAAAAAATACTATCATAATCAAGGAGATACTACCTACCAAGGTGAAAATTCACTTTATGGTGACTTTGCCGGATTAGACGATATTAATACTGATGATCCTATTGTGGTAAAAAAAATGATCGATGTATTTACGCATTTAATCGATATATTCAAACCTGATGGTTTTAGAATAGATACTGTCAAGCATGTAAATACAGAGTTTTGGGCTGAATTTGCGCCCGCTTTGGTTGATCACGCTAAGCAACAAGGCATCCCACAATTTTTCATGTTTGGTGAAGTATATAGTGGCGATTCAAAAGTATTAAGTGAATATACCACAAAAGGTAAAATGCAATCTGTACTAGATTTTGGCTTTCAAGGTGCTCTATATGACACGTTAATTAAGCAAACTGGGACAGATAAATTAGCCGAATTATTTGCCAACGATAAAGATTATTTAACCGCAGAGCAAAGTGCTAATCAATTAATGAATTTTACAGGCAACCATGACATGGGCCGCTTTGCTGGCATGTTAAAGTTAAGCGATAAAAACTACAGTGAAACAGAACAAGTTGATCGCACATTACTAGCCCACGCATTGATGTATTTTGCCCGAGGGATCCCTGTTGTTTATTACGGAGATGAACAAGGCTTTGTTGGTAGTGGTGGCGATCGATATGCTAGACAAGACATGATGCCATCAGAAGTAGTTGAATATAACAATGAAAATTTATTGGCGACTACTGCGACCACAGCTGATGCCAATTTTGATACTCATCATATGTTTTATCAAAAGTTTGCGGAGTATGCTCATATCTACCAAAGTTACCCCGCGTTAAGATATGGTGAGCATAAAACACTGTACTCACAAGCGACACCTGGGATTTTTGCATTTACTCGACAATTAAATAGCAGTGATAAAAAAGACGTAATTGTTGTGGTAAATACAGCTAAAACAGAGCAAAAGTTTAAGTTAGCTCTAAAAAATTCTAGTGTGAGTAAAGTTTATAGCACATCACCTTTAACTGAAAAACCTCACAATGATAACGACCACTTAAGTATAACCCTACCACCACTGAGCTTAGCGATTTACCAATAAGCCTATCTATCCATCGTTTAAAACCGATTAACGGCTTAAGAACAATCTAGTCGTTAATCGGTATTTAAATCTACTTATCAGCACATTACATAACTTAACCATCCCACATAACAGAAAATATTTATACGAATACCTAAAAGTAGCTAATGCATTCCAATCTTTTTTCAGTTAGCATTCCCACTATTGGTAAGTGTTCAATTAAAATAAAACATCGCTTACTGTCAAGGAATACACTCTTATAACAAGGACTTACAATGAACAAGCCACTACTTTTACTCGTTTTATCTACTCTTTTTCTCGCTACAGCTCAAGCTGAAGTTTACAAATGGGTAGATAAAGACGGTAATGTCCATTTTGGCGATCGACCCACTAGTGCAGCACCTGCCACTGTTGTTAAAAATCAACCAACCAATACCAGTAGCACCACATCATCAGCTAAAGCCGATACTTGGCAAGAAGATTACCAAGCAGCTAAAGAAGAAAAAGCGAGTAAACAAAAAGAGCAGCAAGCAAAAAAACAGAAAATAACGGCTATTTGTAATGAATTAAAAAGTCAGTTAGCGGGTTATCAGCAAACGGGCCGTATTTTTACTATGTCACCAACTGGCGAACGTATATATCAATCAAGTGAAGATATTGATACCACCAGAGCCAACTTAAAAAATGCCATAAAAAAGAATTGCCGTTAAGCACTTGACCAATAACAATCGCTACCAATTTTCATCAATTTTTGCTAATTGTTGAGCAATATCTCTTAAAGAGAGCGCTTTAATGCGTTGATTTGCTCCATTTAAACAAAGCACAATTTCTGCTACTGGCAATGTCGGTAGCATTTTTGTTTTTTCAATTATCGTCAGATCTTTCGGGACCGTATTTTTTGCTAATACAGTAACGGCACTTCCTTGGCGAGCTAATTCTATAAGCACGCTGCTGTTACTTGTTTGGCACAGTAAATCAAACGAAATTTCGCGTTTTTCTAAGCCATCAATCACTGCACTATTAAATTTACAGCTCGGATCAAACAATGCTAAAGGTAAAGGTCTTTGGCTTAATAAACTAGGATCTTTGCATACCCAAACACCATAATCTTGATAAATAAGTTCACCTTCATTGGTATTAGGAATACGCGTGAGAATAGCAATATCAAGCTCGCCATTATCCATTTTCTGGCGAAGCTCTGCTGAATTAGCACTAACAATACTCGTGCTAACGCTGGGTAGGCTTTTTCTAAAAATAGCAATTAATTGAGGGACTAAAGATCGGACATAATCATCAGGACAGCCAATACGAATAACTTTTATACTATTGTTTCCTTTTAAATTGTTTATGGCTTCATCATGCAAACTTAGTAAGCGGCGTGCATAAGGAATAAGTGCTTTACCATCGAGTGTCAGCAACAATTCTTTGCTATTGCGCGTAAATAAAGGGTGATCTAATTGCTGCTCTAACCGCTTAATTTGCATACTAATAGCAGACTGGCTACGAAAAATTTGCCCTGCAGCACGTGTAAAACTACCATTATCGACTACCGCGATAAAGGTTCGTAATAAATCAAAGTCCAGTTTATTGTGCTTATTTGTCATTGCTACTCTAAGCTTGCTAATCAATTAATACGTTAATTTATCAGTTTAATTAACCTCGTCCCATCAATTTTATTGATGTCATTCATTATCATTATTGGTTGGCTGTTTTAAAGAAAAGTCATTAGTCTTTGTTTTAGCTTTATTAATTCGTAATGATTATTCTCCCTAAAAGGACAACCCATGAAACTTATTATCGGCAATAAAAACTACTCGTCATGGTCCCTCAGACCTTGGTTATTGTTACGTTATTTCAAAGTGAATTTTGATGAGCAGCGCATCACCTTGTTCACACCCGATATGCATGAAAAAATGACAGGCTTATGCCCTAATTATAAAGTGCCAGTGTTAATCGATAAAGATATGCATATATGGGATTCCCTTGCTATTTGCGAATATATTAATGAGCAATACCTTAATGAAAATGGTTGGCCAAGTAAGGTAAAAGACAGAGCTTTAGCGCGATCAATGGCGGCAGAAATGCATTCTGGATTTACTCACTTACGAAACAGGCTTCATATGAACTGCCGCCGAAAACAATCAGCAGTTTCATTATCAGAAGATGTACAAAACGACATCAAACGAATGATTGAAATTTGGCAACAATGTTTGTCTAATTCAGAAAAAGAAGGGGACTTTTTATTTGGTAAATTCTCTATTCTTGACGCAATGTTTATGCCCGTAGTGTCTCGTTTCACCACCTATAAAATTACTGTACCAGCTGATGTTCAAGCTTACATGTCGATGATGTTAAACCTAACTGAATTTAAAGAATGGTCTCAAGCAGGTATTGCTGAAAGTGAAATAGTTATGAAAGACGAAGTGCCTTTAGAATAGTAAATAATGCTATGATAGTGTTCAGCTGTCAAAGCAAAGTAAACTTGCCAATTGCTTAGTACTGCAACAAATAAATTATACGGTGATACTAGGCAGTTTCACCTTTTATTGATACCTTGCTAAACAAATTATTATTGTTAGCTAGGAAGTTTTATGAAGCAAGCCACTCGGTTATTTTTGGTAACCTCATTTTTTATTACAACACTTGCAGGTGCTTTATTGCCAGTAAGTGCCAGTTCTGAACAACTTACCAAACAAAACCAACAAGTTGAAAAAGCAATAACCAAGGCAATGAACACTTTTCAAGTACCTGGTGTTGCTGTCGCTATTGTTAAAAACGATCAAGTGGTTTTCAACCAAGGTTTTGGTGTTATAGAGTCAGGGAAAAACGCTAAGGTAAATGGCGATACACTTTTTGGTATAGCATCAAATACTAAAGCAATGACTGCCGCACTTCTTGCCAGTTTAGTTGATGAAGGTAAGCTCTCGTGGCGCACTAAAGTTATCGATATTATTCCTGAGTTTCAAATGCCTGATGCTTATGTCACCCGTGAGTTTACCATAATAGACTTACTCTCCCATAACAGTGGCTTAGGTTTAGGTGCAGGTGACTTAACTATTTGGCCAGAAACAACGTTAACAACTGACGATGTTATTAAAGCCTTAAAGCATTTACCTCAAGTATCAAGCTTTAGAAGTGAGTTTGCCTACGACAACCTTATGTATGTTATCGCTGGTGAAGTCATCGCCCGAATTACAGGAGAATCTTGGCAAACTAATATTGAGCAACGAATTTTCAACAAATTAGGTATGAAGAATACTCGCGCAACATTTTCTGCTATCAATAAAAACAATAAAAATGTTGCTCGTGCACATGTTCCTTTAAATGGTGAGTTAAACGTGGTTGGCGGAAACTTTTTAGAAAAATTTTCCTCAGCAGGCTCTGTAGCGTCAAGCGTTAACGATATGGCATTGTGGTTAAAAGCCCAGTTAAAACAAGGCGTTTATTTTGAGGGGAAAAATAATAGCCATCAAAAGCGTTTATTTAGCGAACAACAAAGTAATGCAATGTGGCAAGCTCGCACTTTATTACCCGTTTCTCAAAACGCTCAAAAAAATGATAAAACTCACTTTTCAGCCTATGGCTTGGGCTGGTTTTTAAACGATTATCATGGTGTAAAACTTATTCACCACAGTGGTGGTATTTTAGGTATGGTATCTAAAGTTGTGATCGTGCCTGAAGAAAACCTTGCTATGGTAATTCTGACAAACCAACAGTCAGGTTATGCTTTTAATGCTATTTATCGTCAGATCCTTAACGAATATATGGCACTACCTGAAAAGGACTGGGTTGATTATTATGCCACCATGCAGCAAAAACGCTTAGCCAACGAGAAGAGTCGTTTAGCAAAAGCGGCAGCGAATGTGGCTAAAGACTCTAAACCCTCATTACCACTTGCCAGTTATGCGCAAACCTACACCGACAATTGGTATGGCGACATTAACATTACTAAGGCTGGTAACACGCTTACCATGCAGTTTAGTAATACTCCTGAACTGCGAGGCACGCTAGAGCATTACCAATATAATACTTTTATTGTCCGTTGGGATGATAGAACGTTAGAAGCTGATGCATTTGTGAATTTTAATTTAAATCCAGACGGTAGTATTAATTACGTTACCATGAAAGCTGTTTCACACTTAACGGATTTCAGTTTCGATTTTCATGATTTAAAATTAATCCCTTCGCAATAATTTTATTTAACCTGAGCTCGGTTTAAGAGATGGGTAACAGTTTGAAAAATAGTTAAATAATTATTTTACTCCACTCTAGCTTGATAGTTTTTCTTAATTCAAGGCAAATTTCGCATCAATAGCTGGCCTATTGCAAGAAATTTAACGAAGAAGTAAGGAAAAACAGCTGCTAGAGAAATATTTGTTAAGCCGAGCTCTAGTTATTTAGAAAGGTTTTATCGTCATACTAAAAGGTCGAGCAATAGCTCGACCTTTTTCAATAAAATCACTTACTTTTTAATACATTTTATTTTTTATTTTTTATTTTTTATTTTTTATTTTTTATTTTCAGCCACTTTTGTCCAAGCAATAGCTGAAATTGCTAATGCGACTGCGCTTACTTGAAAAACTAAACTTTTATCAGCTATTTTATTGATAAATAACCCTATACCTAAACTCACTAAAAGCTGTGGTAATACAACCGACAAATTAAATAACCCCATATATAATCCCATACGTGATTGCTCGACTTTTTCCGACATAATAGCAAATGGTAAGCTAATAATTGCCGACCAACCTATTCCTAAAATCGCCATTAAGCCATACAAAACCATCATGTTTTCACCAAACATTGCCACACAAGCATAACCTACTGTCATGGTAATTAAGCATAGAATATGCGTGTTAACTCGCCCTATTTTTTTCGCTAAAGGCTCTAATACCAATGCAGGTAAAAAGGCTGCTGTAGCACTTAAAATGAGAAAGCTCATGGCGATAACTTTGCCTAACTCATCATCTGTAAGGCTAGGCATTTTATCTTGTAAGAAAGCAAAAATGAAAACAAACATTGTTTGTACGCCAACCCAACTAAATGAATGCGCTGCCAATACCTTCTTAAATCCCAAGTGGTCAGCACTTTTATTGGTGTTAGCTTCTTCTTTGGTTAATAGCGTTTGAGTCACAAAAAACAGCGTCACAATTAAAGCCATTATTTCAGCCCAATAATGGTCTGTTTTAATACCAGAAAGCTGTAAACCCATTGCGTAAACATCATAAATTATAAACCCCCAAAGTGGTTTAATGTTTACCAAAATCATCACAGCAGTCACTTTTTGTTGTGCTTGCTCGGTACTGCTTGTCGTTAACACTTTAGGTTCTTTAACGAATAAAGGGGCGATAATAGATAAGACAAAAACGAGGATAGCGCCAACATAGATCAGCACATAATTTCCCCAATATGCACCAATGGCATATGCTAACACACCAAAAGAACCGGATACTGTCTGCATCCAAGTATAACCTTTGGTGCGCTGATCGCCTTCTGGGGTTACATCAGCAATAATGGCTCGGGTTGGATTAAAGCCAATATTGATAGATAAATCTAAGGTAAGTGCTACTGCAATTGTGACCCCTAGCATACCGCTAAAGCCAATCGCAGACGAAACAATATCGATATTAGGTAACGCAAGCAACATCATGCCAGCTAAAGTCCCACCAATAATAATAAAAGGGCGGCGTCTACCATTCATAAACCAAATATTATCACTAATTATACCGACAATAACTTGTCCTAAAATACCTGCAATTGGTCCTGCCGCCCAAACCAATCCCACTTGATGAATATCTAAACCGTATTGTGTCGTTAAAATCCAACTTAGCGCTGATATTTGTACTGAGAGTGCAAAGCCCATAGCTGTTGCAGGTAAACTAAGCAACATATAAAAAGGCTTGGTGAGTTTTTTTTGCATCGATAACATGAACAGCTCGCTATGGTGAATACAGTAAATAAGGATAATTTGTCTGACTAAAATGTATCCTTATGTGTGTAGTACAACAATCTACTGCATACGTATTCAGCAGAGGAATATTTGTTAAGATTAAAAAATGAATACTCAATAGTAAAAAGCACTGAAAATTACGATAAGTGCTTTATGATACACTGTTAGTTACATAGTACAAACAGCAATAATACACCTAAAATATCAACAACTTGCTGAGTAATTCTTCGACAATAAAACTGTCATAAGAAACGATTTACATTACTTGCTAATTATCTAAATTTATAGGTAATTACGAGCAATTTTCTATACAAAGTTGCTACCAACTCTTATCTGATTCGACTATATCTTATCTGGCGGCTCGCAAGTAACACACTTTTTACAATTTAACTCATGTCCTAACATCGCTTTTCGCCCTTTTTCGCTTATAACCCAAGGACGGTTCACAAATGGAGGGTTGTGTCTTACGTGCTGAAAATGACCACAACTAAGCTGTGCAACCCAATCATTTTCTTCATCCCGATGATAACCCGTGATACTTTGTTTCATGCTCTAATGCTTAATACCTGTTATGGAACTGAGACACCATTTCTTGCCTCAAGTAGTCGATACCAGTCTTCCCTGCTGTAGTTAACCAATAATGCTTGGGTTGCAGCTATGATTCTCTCAGGCGTTGTTGACCCAATAATTGGACAAATATTAGCAGGGTGTTTTAACAACCATGCAAGGATCACTTGCCATGGTGTACATTGATACTTTGTCGCTTGTTGCTCAAGCTCTGCTTTAATGCGCTGCTCATCATCGGCTTTAAAGGTATTTCCCCAAGCAGGATAAGCAACACCGCCTAAAGGACACCAAGCAATGGGTGTAATACCTAATTCTAGGCATTGATCCAGTGTGCCATCGAGTAGGCTATCAATATTATGGATATTTATTTCGACTTGATTAACCAACAACGGCATAGGCAATACAGATTGCAATAAAGATACTTGCGAGGGCTTAAAATTACTGACACCAAATTGTTTAACTTTGCCACTCGCTTTTAATAAAGCAAAAGTTTCAGCCACTTCATGAGGATTAAATAAATAATCTGGTCGATGAAGTAAAAACATATCAAGGTACTCTACCCCTAATCTTCTTAGGATACCGTCTACACTGTTGAGTAAATATCCCTCGCTAAAATCATAACGTGTAGGCGCATAAGGATTGGTATTATTTGCAGGGCGAATACCAGCTTTAGAGGTAATTAATAATTTTTCTCTTAACTGTGGAGATTCTTTTAAAACCTCAGAAAATAAAGCTTCACTTTGACCATTGCCATAAATATCTGCATGATCAAAATGTGTATAACCTGCCTCAACAGCTGTTCTTATAGCTTGTTTTCCTTTATCACGATCTTCACTGCTGTTATTACCGGCGATACGCATGCATCCGTAGATCAAACGGGAACTGACCAAGTCGCTATTATTTAAAGGGATTTGCTCCATAAGTTTTCTCTTTTAATTAAAGTAATACTAATTCACACACTGATAACCCATAGTAAAAGTTATCGCAACTAAACACTAATAAAAGTAAATGTAAGTAAATACTACTTTTTATAGTTATATAACAAAAGAGCAACACCAAAGTGCTGCTCTTATCATTGCCGATTGTTTATTTAATCAAACTACAATTTATAGTTTACGCCGAAATAAATAGTGCGTCCAAAGTACTGAATAGTCCCTGTTCTAGCTGTATCACCAAAATATGAAATATTAGGTTCATCTGTGATGTTATCCGCTGAAACAACTGCTTGGAAGTTTTCAGTAAAGTTATACGACATTTGTGCAGAGAAAATAGTTTCTTCTTCAAAATAGGCCGACTGTGCACTACCAATAGCAATTTGTTCACTCAAATAAGCTGAACGATAACGGCTACTAACTCGCGCTGAAAATTTATCATTCCAATCGTAAAATACCGTAGCACTTAACACTCGAGGAGATAAACCTTCAATAGGTCCTAATGCGCCATCTTCGCCAGGAACTTTCGATTTCACTTCAATTTCACTTTGCGTGTAAGAGAAGTTTACGTTAGCGCCTAACCCTGCAAAATATCCCGGTAAGAACGAAAATGTTTGCGTGTAACCAATTTCAACACCGCGCATATAACCGGCATCTGCATTGTTTTCTGCATGGCTGTAGGTACCATTAACATACTCAATAACATCGCCATTTTCATCGACCAGTTTATTGTCTGGTGTTGTTGGTACTTCAATACCTGCAGCCGCATAATCAAAATCTTTATCAACGGCATCACCGACCATATTATCAATATCTTTATACCAAAGAGCGACGACAAATGCCCCTTCGGTCTCAGTAAAGTAATGTTCATAAGACACATCAAACTGATTAGCATAAAACGGACGCAAGAATGGACTTGTTGAGCTGTCTAAATTAATTTGATAGCGACTTTCATCTTTATCATAAGTCCAATCAAAGTTACCACTGTTAGCCATTGTTGGCATTTCAGGACGCGACATAACTTTTGCATAAGCAAAACGTAGTTGATCATCGTCAGTTAATTGAAAGTTTAAGTTGAACGATGGCAGAATATCATTGTATGTATCAGAAACTTTTTTACGTTCCCAGTCGGTACTTACACCACCAATATCATCATAAATAGGATCACCATTGCCAGTACCAACACTAACTAAGCCAGTACTACTTTGCTCAGAGCGAACATAACGTAAACCTATGTTACCTGTTAATGGTAGACCAAATAGTTCTGTGTCTAAATTAACTTGAGCGTAGGCAGCTAGCACATCCTCTTCAACTAAGTTGCCTTGAGTCATGGTCCAGCTATGGTTCCAGTCTCTTACTGGAGTACGATCCACATCAGGGATCCATGCATCTAAAATAGTGTCGTTATCAATTGATAAGAAGCCTGGCATACCAGATAAATCGCCACCTATATGAGCAACACTTGAGTTACTTTCATCTAAAGCGAAAGGCGCAAAACGTTCAATTTCATATGAATTACCATCCGCATCGGTACCATAAGTAATGTACTGACCATTACGCATATTAAAGTCTGTAGTACCGTATAAGAAACGGCCTCGACTTAATTCATAATCACGCTTAGATGAACGTGCCCCAAATTCAACCGAACTAAAAATGTCGCTTTCAAGTTGATAAGCAAAATCTACACGAATAGCATCTGAAGAGTTAGCTTCAATATGTGGATACGACTCGGCACTGGTTACCATCATATGATCAGTATCAGTAAAGTCTTGATTAAATTGAATATCAGGATTGTTCAAACCATTTAATTGATAACTCATGATAATGTTATCGTCAATAATTGGTGTTGCAGCACTAGAGTCTTCAAAATAAGCCATACGCAGCACTTGATCTTTATAGTTTTCATCACCTTCAGAATGAGAAATATCAACACTCATTAATAAATCATCGGTAATATCCCACTCACCATTTAAACCAAAGGCAGATGAAGTACTTTCAGTAGTATTATCATCAGCTTGTGTTTGAACATTTAAATCACGAGAAGCACCACGATAAGGTGGAGCAAGAGCGGTACCATCAGGATCTCTATAGATGGTTCCACCGACAAGCGAGCCATTCGCTGTTAGCGGATTGTCTAATAATAAGGTTGAGCCAGTTACTGCTATGTTATTGATTCCTGAGACACGTAAACCGCGATCCCATTTATTTGAGTCAAAGATAGAGTGGAATGCATCAAATTTAAAACGAAGATCATCTCTAGGTTCCCAATTAAGCGCAAGCACAAAAGCATCACGCTCATCTTCACCACCCCGTTCATTAAGCTCAAAACCAGAAGAAACTAGCATGCTATCAGGTCCACCATCATAAGTGGCTGATAAGTCTTGCTCGTCAAATTGATAATTTACAAAACGGCTAGAAACTGTCGGTTGAAACATATTTGCCCAACCAATTGAAAAACCAACGGTGTCATCAAAAAACTTACCTTGATAAGCTAATGTTAAGCGACGACCAAAGGTATCTGAATCATTATTGTCTGCGGCGGCTTCGTTATAGTTACCTTGTAATGAGGCTCTAACACTATGCTCTTCTTCATTATCTAAGGCATTTGCCGTTTCTAAGTTTATAGTTGCTGCAATACCACCTTCAATTAATGACGCTTTTTGAGATTTATAAACTTGCGCTTGATTGATTAATTCAGAAGGAAAGATATCAAATTGGATCGCTCGGCCGCCACTTGTTGAGACCATTTCACGACCATTTAAGGTTGAGAAAACAAAACCACCCGATAAACCACGGACATTTAACTCACTTGATTGACCATCAATACGTACTGCAGTAACCCCTGGTAATCGTGTTAATGAATCGGCAATCGACACATCAGGTAAACCACCGATATCGTCTGCTGAAATAGCATCAACAACGGTATCAGAAAAACGTTTGGTATTGAGAGACTTGATCATACTGCTTCTAAAGCCTGTCACTTCGATGACTTCAACTTTATCTTCAGCATTTTCTTTTTGTTGTTGAGTTTGCTCGGGCGTTTCTTCAGCGGCATAAGCAACATTTGACATTGCTGCTATCTGAACTCCTCCCATCATGAGTGCAAGAGAGAGGGCACTGGGCTTAAATTTGTTCATGTGTATTCCTTAATACAAGTTGTATTTATGCTAAATGCTTCATTACATATAAGGCATTACAGCAACTTTGTTATCTTTCTTTTTAGTATCGGAATTTAGTTATTTTATATATACACAGTTATGTTGTATTTATTATTGTCATTTTAGGCAAGCAAATTGAGTGTAAAAGAACTTATTTAAAAAACAAGCATAAATTGACTGCATACGTATTCATAACGCAATATCTAGCTGCATACGTATTCATAAGAGTTAAACGATCTCCACGCTATACATGCTCTAATTGTTTGTGTAGTTTTTAGGCTGTTACTAATAAAATTAATATTCGGAATAAAAGTAACATCTAATGACGCCCTACTTAGGCAGCGAAGTAGTGTTATTATTGGTTGAAACCATTAATAAACAAGGGAATAACTAGAATAATAATATATACACATAAACTAAAACATATAGTTAATGGAGTTATAAACTCATGAAATTTAAAATCAAGCCCCTCATGCTTGGGACAGTGATTGCAGCCGGTTCAGCCTTAAGTGGTTGTGGTAACGATCAGTCACAACCAGAAATTACCAACGTGTTTGAAGAAGTTGGTCTTTGGTGTAAAAGCCCTGATATCGTAGAAATTGCCAGTCCTGATTTTTACCCTTTAACAGAAACTGAAATTACAAATGTTAATGCTGCTATCGAAGTAGCAAGAGCCGAAGCTAAGGCTGAAGCAGGTGATTCGTGGGATGAAGCCGAGTGGGAAGCATCTTTTAAACTTAATGAGTTAGATCTTTACTCAATCCTTGGCTTGACCATAGAAGAAAAAGAAAGACAAGCCGTAGCGAAAGAAGAAGCACGCGCATTTAAGATATCAGAAGGCCAAGATCTTGTTTACGGCGATGATTTCGATACTTGGTTTGATACTTGGTTTGCTGCTATTCCTCCAGCAAATTATTTAGGCCCTTCTCAACGTATCAATAAATCAGTTAATGGCACAACAGAAGCGATGAATGGCGAAGAAATTTGTTACACGCCAGCATTATCATGTCCTAACTATAAAGCTATTGACGAATCAGGAAATTACGACTGTATCATACCAGAAGAAAATCCATTACCAGCTCCTTCAGCTGATTATATTGCAGGTGCGGGTGAAGCCGTTGCTTACTATCGCCATGAAGATCATGTTGAAGGCAGCGACAATGCCTCTTTATATGAAAACATTGTAATCCATACTTGGAACAACGATGACTGTACTGCTTATGCCGATGACAGCATATCCCCACAATGGGGAATAACAGGTGCAGATTTAGCCGGCATTGATGATAACTACGGTGCTTATTGGGTGGTTAACTTAGTTGACAGCCCTTCTAACTGTGCCAACATAATTTTCAATGACACCGCAACAGGTAAAAAAATATCAGACAGCGATTTAGTGATGCCTCTTGGGCCATCAGGTAATGTAGCATTACACAACCTTGATAAAACCGCTTACGCTGACGACAATTTCCCAGTAAACGTCCTTGATGGTTTATTAATCATTAACCAACACCCGTTCTTTGGTGCTGAAGCATCTTCAGGTTTGAAAGCGTGTGGCTGGGGTATGGTTGCCGATGAGTCAGGCGAACAATGTTTAGGTGAACCATTAATTTGTCCTGCTGATTACGTCGCTGTAGGCATTGGAGCAGTTGATATTGCCTCTAAATGTGTTGAAATTTTTAACCCCGAAGAAACAAGCTTAATGTTAAAAGGCGGTTTTAATGGTTGGGGAAGCGAAGATGACGCAAATTATGCCGCATCACAATTTGCTTATGTGGGTAATGGTCAATATCGCGTTAACTTCCCATACTCAGTTGAGTGCGAAGTCAGCGAAACAGAAGACTGTGTTGCTAATCATGACTTTAAAGTAGCCGATAGCGAATGGTCTGAGCCAAGCAGCTTTGGTAGCATTAAAGGCGGCGATCAATCAGCAGTTGGCTCAACAATATTAATGACGGTAGGTAGTGGCGTTGGTCAAAACATGAAGGTAGAACTTGCCAATAATAAAATCTATCAATATTTAGTAAATGCAGCCGATCCAACAATGGTAGAGCTTACGATCAACGAAGTGCCAGTTAATGCTTTCCCTGTATTAACTATTGACGGTGAAGCGTTAGATCTTGCCTACACCAGTGATGGTAATTATGCCGTGCGAAAAGCATTAATGGCTGAAGAGTATAGCTTCACCCTTAATGATCAAAGTTCAGGCTTTGCAGTTGGTGCTATTGGTACTGACAACATAGTCACTCTAAGTACACCACTTGCTTTAGTTGCAGATGGTGGAGCATTAAGCTTTACTGCCTCAAGTAGCGCTGAGTACGACTTTATATTAAATATGTCAGACCCTGCTGCACCTACCATAGAAATAAAACCTGCACTACCTTTTGGTACAACGCCTGTGTTTGTTCGTGGTTCAATTAACGGTTGGAGTGCTCCTGCTGAAGATGAAATTAAATGGAATGGTGATACTCGTTCATACAGTGTTATTTACGGTTTAGAGTCTGGTGGTAATCACGCCTTTAAATTTGCTGATGCAAATTGGAGTGCGATTAACTTTGGCTTTAATGAAGTTTCTTTCTCTGCAGATGCTGATGCCATTGAAGTCACCGATGATGGCGGTAATATGCGTGTAAACGTTGCTAAAGCAACTTCCTATAAATTTGAAGTATCTTACGCAACAGCAACACCTACAGTTAAGGTATCAGAAGCACCAATTTATATTCGCGGTGGCATTACAGCTTCAGGTTGGGGCGCGGATGAAGGCAACCAATTAGGCTTTATGCCAACTGATGCAGGTAACCCTGCTGAAGCTTCACATTCATACTCAATAGAAGTTAACTATGCAGGCGGACCAACTCAATTTAAAATTGCCGATCAAGATTGGGGCGGTGCCCTTGGTTATAACTACGGTGTTGAAATAGCAGACACTGCCGTTGAACTTGATGTTGCATTACCATTAGTTGAGTCTAACAACAATATCTCAATTGATATTCCAGCTGGCACTTACATCTTTACCTTTGAAGATGGTGTGACTAAATCATTAACCGTGACAGCAAAACCATAAATGACTAAGTCAAAATGGCTTTATTAAAATGATAAAGCCAATATAACTCACTCATTTAATCCAAAGCCCTATTTTATAGGGCTTTTTTATGCCTGAGATTTATGCCTATTAAACACCTCTAGTGTAATACTTTCCTGTTTTCCCTCTGATAAATTTACACTTATTTACGTTACCTTGACGTTACCTTACGTTCATTTGGTTATTATAATCAGGCCAATTAATTAAGCATTAACAGTAAGGAATACCCTATGAAACTTAGTAAAAAAATAATCTCTATTATTGCTCTATCAAGCGTAATTACTTTTTCTAGTGTTCAAGCTAACGACACCTTTTCACATGAAAATAAAATTGAACGTATGGCAAAAAGACTGGATTTAACCTCTGAGCAGCAAACAAATATTTCTGCCATTATGGCAAGCTTTAACGTTCAAAACACTAAGCCTGATAAAGAAGCAAGAAAAGCGAAAGCACAAGAAATAAAAGCACAGTTCACTGCCATTATGACCAATTCTGCTTTCGACGAACCTATGGTTAATGAGTTAATTGAACAGCGTTCAGCTAAGAAAAACAGTATGTTGTTTAATAAAATCAAACTTCATCATGCTATTTATCAAGAATTAACGCCTGAACAACAACCCAAGTATTTGAAAATGGTTGAAAGAAACATGCGCAAAAAAATGAGTAGAATGAAAAGCCATAATAAAAATAAAGCAAATAATTGATTTATTATCGCAGTACTTAAAGAGCGCATATCACTTTTGATAGTGCTCTTTTTACGACTTATCATTGAAGGCCTAACTTTTAATGAAATGCATTTAAAATTCTTTTCAAGACAATGAATACGTATGTAGTCACTGTTCAAAAAATAACTGGCGCTATAGCATGAAGGAGCAATAAAAATAACAGGATAATAGCTCGATGTTACCAATAAGCCTTAAACAAGTATTTATAATCTCCTCACTATCAATCGGGCTTTTCGCTTGTGGTGGCGGAAGTGAAGATGACAAAACAAACACGACACCTCCCCCGACACCAATAAATACCGCTCCAACAATTGACAGTTTTAGTGGTGAAGCCGCTCATAATTCATCATTAGAAGTCACTTTTTCCTGGCAGGTTAGTGATGCAGAAAATGACTCACTTTCGTGTACATTAACACCTGGCGGAAATGTAAGTGCTATTACAATAGATAATTGCTTAACAACGACTTCTTCAACGGTTACCTATTCAAATGCTAGCAGTTTTAACGCGACCTTAACTGTTACCGATACTAATAACGCTTCAAATAATACGGCAATTATTGTCACCCTTGAAACTGAAGACCAACTTCCGGCACCAGCGATAGAAGCAGGAGATAATCAATTAGTTATTTTTTACAATCGCCAAGACGATAATTATGACGATTGGATTTTACACCTTTGGAATAACGAAAGTTGTGACTCATACGCAAATTTTGCTTCAGACAAAGGAACTGATTGGGCAACAGGGCAAGCTCAAACAGGCATAGATCCAAATTACGGTGCCTATTGGTTAATTAACTTAAAAGACAATCACAGCGATTGCGCTAATTTTATTGTCCACAAAGGTGATGAAAAAGATTTAGGTGGGAATGATCAACATGCTGACTTAACCAAAGAACGTATGATTTGGACCTTATCTGGAATTAGTGATATATACACTCAAGCGACATTACCCCCTTCAGGCGTAACCATTGCCGATACTGCTGCACACTGGGTGAGCCTCGACACTGTTTTTTGGGGAACAAACAACGCTAACATAGAGAAAATCAGACTGTACAGTTCAGCTGAAAATGAATTAGGTTTTAATGGCGAAACGGGTATAGCTGGCGATAATTATATTGAATTTTCACCACAAAATGATAACACGGCAAACGCAATGAACATGCCGCGTTATAGTGCTTTATCAACATTTTTGGCCTCTGCACCGTCAAGTGATAAAGCCAAACAAATGCTGACAGGAAAACTATTAGCTATCGCTTACAACGCCCAAAATACCGTCGTAAAAGCCACTTATGTCCAGACACCTCGTGTTATCGATAATTTATACACACAAGACACAGATGATGCCGATGAAGCACAGCTTGGTTTACAATATAGTAACAGCGATATTACCAGCAAAGTATGGGCGCCCACGGCACAACAGGTTAACTTACAAATATTCGATAGTGCGAAACAATTACTATCAACAATGCCAATGACATTTGATGATACAACAGGCATTTGGACATCGAGTATTCCGCTCACTAATGACCGATTATTTTATCGATTTGAACTTAACGTTTATCATTATCAAAACCAGCAATTTGAAACAATTTTCACGACAGATCCCTACTCTGTTTCTTTATCTGTTAATGGCGATTACTCTCAGTTTGCCAATTTAAACGACAACGACTTAAAGCCGACAGGTTGGGACAGCCATACCATTCCAACCGTTGCTTCGCCTGAAGATGCAGTGATTTACGAGGGCCATATTAGAGACTTTAGCATACAAGATCAAAGTACTAGCGAGGCCAATCGGGGCAACTACCTCGCATTTACTGAAGAAAGTTCTGCACCTGTTAGCCATCTAAAAAACATGGCTACAGCAGGATTAACACACTTTCAAATGTTGCCTGCTAATGATATTGCAAGTATTAATGAAGATGAAAACAGCCGAATAAATCTTACTAATACTGTTGCGCAATTATGCGCTGTGGATAGCAGTGCTTCGGTTTGTGGCGTAGAAAACGATGCTGCAACCTTGTTATCAGTTTTTCAAAGCTACGATCCGAGTTCAACTCAAGCACAAGCGCTTGCTCAAACACTACGCGGTTTAGACAGTTTTAATTGGGGTTACGATCCTAAGCATTTTTCAACGCCAGACGGCAGCTACGCTTCAAATCCTGATGGCGTATCACGTATTATTGAGATGCGAGCAATGAATCAAGCCTTACATGAAATGGGCTTACGTGTTGTGCTCGATGTGGTGTACAACCATACCAACTCTTCAGGCTTATGGGACAATTCAGTATTAGATAAAGTCGTTCCTGGTTATTACCACCGCCGCGATTTAATCACAGGTAATGTATTTAACGAAACCTGTTGTCAAGATACCGCGCCAGAGCACAAAATGATGGATAAGTTAATGAAAGACTCATTACTTATATGGACAGAACAATACAAGTTTGACGGTTTTCGATTCGACATCATGAGCAACAACTCTGTTGAGTCAATCCTTGCAGCGCGAACTGCTGTTCAAGCCATTGATGCCGACAACTACTTTTATGGTGAAGGTTGGACACGTTCAGATCAAGGTTACACGCAAGCACAACAAAACAATATGGCGGGCTCACAAGTAGGAACCTTTAACGACCGACCTCGCGATACTATTCGAGGCGCTTCTCTTTTTGGCGCACAACAAGACTTCGGTGCTCAAGATACTCTTCGTTTAGGTTTAGCCGGTACTTTAGAAGACTATCAACTTAAAGACAGAAACGGCGTGATTAAGTCAGGTAAAAACTTCCCGCAATCTGCCTACGCAAAAGATCCTGCTGATATTATTAATTATGTATCAAAGCACGACAACGAGACGTTGTGGGATCAACTACAATATGGCTTACCAACTAGCATGTCGGTTGACGACAGAGTGCGTGCCCAAAATATTACGGCGACCATTCCATTACTTAGCCAAGGCATCCCGTTCTTTCAAATTGGTGGCGACTTTATTCGCTCTAAATCAATGGATAGAAACACCTATGATGCTGGTGATTGGTTTAACCGCGTTGATTTTACGCTAAATACAAATAACTGGAATGTCGGGTTACCGTTAGCACAAGATAACGAAAACCAGTGGACCGCAATCTCTGAATTAATCAGTAATAGTGAGACCTCTGTACAAGCAAGTCACTTAACTTTCGCTAGTGCAGTTTTTCAAGAGTTTTTAGCGATTCGACATGCCAGTAAATTGTTTAGTTTATCAAGCGCACAAGATGTTTACGATCGCGTTGGGTTTCATAATACTGGCATCAATCAAAGCCAAGGACTGCTAGTTATGAGCATTGATGATGGCACAGGTTTAGCAGATCTAGATGAAAATGTTGATGCGATTGTAGTGGTAATTAATGGCGCTAACACAGAGCAATCTCATACAATTGCTACAGCTACAGGTTTTGAGTTACATGCTATACAACAAAACTCTTATGATAACCAAGTACATGCATCATACTTTACTGAAACGGCTAACTCTGGCACTTTTACTGTACCAGCACTAACCACTGCTGTATTTGTTAAGCCTCAGCAAAATAATCAAGGCACAGGCTTGTCTGCTGGAATTACTCGAGACGCTGCCGATGTCGCCCCTTTTGGTGATACCGAACTTTATTTACGTGGCGATATGAACAACTGGGGAGACAGTGGTTTAACGGCAACAGATAATTTTAGTTACGAAGGCAATGGCATTTATACGCTCACCTATACGCTAAATACAGGTCAACATCACTTCAAATTTGGTGCTGCTGATTGGCATGAGCTTGAGCTCACTTTTGATGATATTGCTATTTCAACTCACTCATTAGCAGTTACGAACAATGGCGATGAAATGTTAATAACAGCCGCGAGTACAGGCAGTTATCAATTTACCTTAGACGCTTCAAACACAACCCCTGAACTAACTGTGAGCGCCATATCGCCAACTATAAACTGTGCTGCATTGCCTGATTCAGCTGACCCTATTCCTTTTGCTATTTCAGGTGGTGGTCAATTGTATGTGAAAGGCGACCATTCTGGTTGGGGGGCTGACGAAGCTTACCGATTACGCTATAAAGGGAACAATCAATATCAAGCAGTTGCTCACTTTGATGGTGATATGCAATTCAAATTAGCCTCAGATGATAGTAATTGGGATACTCAGTTATGGGCACAAGCCTCTGATAGCACAAGTATTAATAGTGAAAACTTAGCCGTAGGTGTTAACTATGCCGTAGCTTACAGCAACGCAGGTACAGACAATAATCAAACCACATTGTCTGCTGGCAACTATAGTTTTCTACTCTCGTTAAATGAAGAAAACCCAGCGTCAGGCGTTAATGTTGGTAATTTAATCATTCAACAATGCCAACCTTAAAAGTAAAAGTTGTTCAATAATTTATTGATTAAACAAAGGCTTTTTGATGAAAATCAATCAGCCTTTGCATAATTTTCAATTAATCTTTAACTAACCTTTAACCCACAAAATTATTTACCCTAATTGTTTGGAAGTTCTATGTCTGTTTATAAAAGTACTTATAGTACCGTTATCAGTAAAGCCTTATTACCTGTTACCTTATTCGCTAGTTCAGTTTTACTATCTGCTTGTCAGCCAAATGTTACGGCTAAACAAACTCAAACAAGTTCACCAACGCAAGTAGTTAATGTTACTCAATCATCGTTAGCCAACTTACCCAATGATTTTTCCGCACATTGGATCACCCCTACTCTTTTATTATTACCTAAAGCAACTGATAAAAATTTCGTTCAAGCGCAGTATTCTCTGGTTAGTTTTTCAAGTAATGAAAAAAATAAAGCGGAAACGGTAATCCCCTTAGAAAAAATCACGACAGCTAATGCTATTAATAACATTAATATCGGCGAGAAATTCCCACACTTAGCAGGTTTTCAAGCTTATAAGCTCAAAGCGACACCAGAACAAGCTAAGCAATTATTGAAAACTAAACTTGCAGTCATCGCCAGCATAAACAATCAACCACATAAAGTCGCTTACCTTCAAACGGCCTCAATAATTGATCTGTTATACACAACCAAAGAAGCTGACGCCAATGAAGTCACAGATTTAGGGGCAAGTATCACCGAAAAAGGTGTAACATTTAAGTTATGGACACCAACAGCAACGGCAGTTTCGGTATTATTATTTAACGAAGATGAAACACCTGCGCAGCCATCAAACATTCAAATGATTGAAAACAGCAATACCGGGATTTGGCAAGCCAATGGCAACGTGGATCTTAGCCACCAATATTACCAATATAAAATAGCCGTTTATCATCCAAAGTCTAAACAGCATGAAACACTCATTACTACAGATCCCTACTCCCTTAGTCTCTCGGTTAATAGCAAGTACTCACAAGTAGTTGATTTAAACACCGCCACCACTCAGCCTAACAATTGGAGTACGCACAAAATCCCAACAGTAGAGCACGCAGAAGATAATATTTTTTATGAAACCCATATTCGAGACTTCAGCGCCTTTGATCCACAACTTTCTAATTTAAATTATCGTGGAAAATACAAAGCCTTTAGTGAAAAAAACAGTGCCGGTATTCAGCATTTACAATCGCTAAAAAAAGCAGGTATTAATAATATTCATTTATTACCTGCATTTGATATCGGCACAGTAAATGAAGACAGTAGCCAAAATATTGATATTAACGATTCGTTAAATAAAGTATGTCAATTAGCGCCTAAAACCTCTGTTTGTAATAGCGTTGACAACCTCCAACAAAGTCTTGGCGATTATTTAACAAGTTTGCCCGCTAATAGCGATAAACAACAAGCTATTATTTCTGAAATTAGCCCACTCGATAATTACAATTGGGGTTATGATCCCTTTCATTACACAGTCCCAGAAGGCAGTTATGCTGTTAACTCTCAAGGTACTGCCCGTATTATTGAATTTAGAGAAATGGTGCAAAGTATTCACCAACTTGGCTTTAGAGTTATTATGGATGTCGTTTATAACCATACCCACCAAGCAGGATTAAAACCTACTTCTGTGTTAGATAAAATTGTGCCTAATTATTATCACCGCCTCGATCCAATATCAGGTGAAATAGCGCAATCAACCTGTTGTGATAACACCGCTACTGAACACGTGATGATGGCAAAACTAATGACTGATTCATTAGTGGTTTGGGCAAGAGATTATAAAATTGATGGTTTTCGTTTCGACTTAATGGCACATCAACCGAAAACCTCAATGCTAGCCGCCAGAAAAGCAGTACAACAAGTAGATAGCGATACCTATTTTTATGGCGAGGGGTGGAACTTTGGAGAAGTTGCCAATAACCAACGCTTTATTCAAGCAAGTCAACTTGAGTTGAGTGGCACAGAAATTGGCACTTTCACCGACAGATTACGAGATGCCGTGCGAGGTGGTGCATTTACCGCCACTGGCAATGATCTTAGAAAAGATCAAGGGCTTGGCAACGGACTAGTGACTGCACCTAATGAATTACAATCAGCAGATCGCACAGAAAAATATCAATTAATGATGGATCAACTCCGCATTGGTTTAGCAGGTAACCTTGCCGAATTTCCACTGATAAATAGCCAAGGAATAAAGGTAACAGGTAAAGATATTCCTTACGGCTCTCAACCCACAGGTTATGCATTAGATCCCGCGGATAGTATTAATTATGTGTCTAAACATGATAACCAAACCTTATGGGACAATAACCAATATCGACTCCCTTATAACACCTCAACAAAAGATCGTGTTCGCTTTCATTTACAGAGTTTAAGCTTGCCAATTTTAGCTCAAGGCATTCCGTTTTTACATATGGGTTCAGAGCTTTTACGTTCAAAATCTTTCTTACGCGACAGCTACGACTATGGCGATTGGTTTAATAAAGTCGACTTTACCAAACAAACCAACAACTATAATGTTGGGCTACCGCCAGCTGATAAAGATGAGGCGAACTGGCCGTTAATTCAAGAATTGTTAATTAACAATGAACAGCGCGATATGGTTAGCAGTGAAGACATTCACTTTAGTGCAGAGGTCTTTAATGAATTTATTAAAATGCGCATGAGCTCGCCACTATTTAGGTTGAATACCGCCGAACAAATTATTGATCAAGTTAAGTTTCATAATACCGGGAAAGATCAGCAGAAAGGTTTAATTGTGATGTCGATAGCTCAACGTCAGCATAAAAGCCAAAGCTCCGTGACTGATAAAATGATCGTACTTTTCAATATGAGTTTACAATCACAACATTTTCCTTTTACTGACGCTGAAAAATACCAACTTCACCCTGTGCAGCAAAATGGAGTGGATGAATTAGTGAAAAGCAGTAAAGCACAACAAACAGGTTTTAGTATTCCTAAATTAACGACTGCTGTATTTGTAAAACAAAATCGCTAATTCCCATTTATAGCTATCTGCAGTGAACAATAAAGTTTAATTGACACTGCAGATATTATTTAACAACTGAATAGACACTAGACAACTATTGGAACAATGGTTATTGTTTAAGCACAACTATTAAGGAATTCGTAGTTATAAACAAAGATCAAAGGAAGTTAAATGATAAAAATACTCTTCACCCTAGTTTTAATATCTACTTTACTTGGCTGCACAGGCTTATCTGAAAATAAACAAGTTAAAGGTCAAAGCCACCTCATTAAAATAAATCAAAACCTTTATCAGAAAGAGCACATAAAACTAGTTGCAGAAGAAGATATTTTTAAATTATCAACTGAGCAAAAAAATGAATTCTTAACCTTTTACCAAAAAGAATTAATTAAGAATGTTAAACCTCATCAGGCGCTAGATAACTTTATTTCTACGCGATTGTCTAACTTTACTTTTTATGGCGAAACCTTAATAGCCACTGAGTCTATGAAGCTCAACAAAGGTAATTGCATGAGTCTTGCAATTTTAACAACGGCATTGGCTAAAACCATCAATTTAGAAGTAGATTACCGCGAAGTAACCACAGTACCTGTATTTGAAAAACACGAAAAGGTTATTTTAGTTTCTTCACACTTACAGTCGGTTATCTACGATCCTACCTTTGTGCCAGAAAGTGACTTTTACTATTTCAATAAACCCGCCATTGTCATAGATTACTTCCCTGTTAAGTCGAATTGGGTAAATAAGCGAGTATTAAAAGATGCATTAATTGCGCAATATTATATTAATATCGCCGCCAACTATATTGTTGCGAACGATTTAAATTCAGCTTTTGCTAATGCTGAACTCGCTTATCAATACGATAATTCATCATCCAAAATAGCTAATTTGCTTGCTATATTACATCGTCAAAAAGGCGATGCGGAAACTGCTGAAAAATTCTATCTTAGTGCAATAAAAATGAAAGACGCTAATCTTTCTGTATTACAAAATTATGCGATCTTTCTTAAATCTCAACAACGCTTTGATGAACTGAATAAAATTAAAGATAGAATGAAAACTTTAGATGATCCAAATCCATATGCTTGGCTTGAACAAGCCTATTTAGCTAAAAATAAAAATGACCTTAAAAATGCAGAAACTTACTTTAAGAAAGTTATTCACATGGCCCCTTATGTTCATCAAGCTTACTTAGGGTTAGCTCAAATTTATTATGCTAAAGGTAAAGAGAATCAAGCAGTTAATGTACTTAAAAGCGCTCTTGAGTGGACTTACAAAGAAGATGAACGTAAACTTTATCAGCGAAAACTTTATAGTCTTAGTAAAATTTAGCACTATGGTGTATTTGAAAAATCATACTATAAATATACTCAAATAGGAGCGTTGTGGATTTATTCCAAGGTTTAGTCATTATTACTACCATTCACTTACTTGCAGCGGCCTCCCCTGGCCCTGACTTTGTATTAGTGTCACAACAAACATTAAGCCACGGCAAAAAAGCGGGCTTTATGTGCAGTATTGGCATTGCGTTAGGCTTGTCTGTTCATATCATCTATTCTGCCTTTGGTTTAGCGGTAGTTATTGCAAACTCTTCAACAGCGCTTTGGGTAATAAAAATATTAGGTGGCGGTTATTTATTTTATTTAGGCTATAAAGGATTAATGAGCAGTAAAGCACTTCCAGCCGAAATTCCTGATAACACACCTGAAAGTAAAATCACAATAAAGGAGTATTCTCCTAGAAAGAGCATTGCTGCTGGCTTTATTTGTAACGCTTTAAACCCCAAAGCGCCGATTTATTTTGTGGCATTATTTACTTTAGTATTAACACCCGACATGCCGCTTTATCAAATTGCCATTTATGGTTTATGGATGATGTGTATTCAACTTAGTTGGTTTTCTCTGGTGGTATTTTTACTTTCTCGTCCTGTCATTAATGCCAAATTTAAACTAATGGGTCATTGGATTGATCGTGTTTTTGGACTTGCGATGATCGCGTTAGGTCTTAAAATTTTACTAGCAAAAATTTAAAACCATTTTTTAATTAAAGGATTACCTATGAAAACGATTGGTTTACTCGGAGGAATGAGTTGGGAAAGTACTTTAGGGTATTACCAGAAAATTAATCAATCGATTAAGCAGCATTTAGGCGGACTGCATTCTGCTAAAATAATTCTTAATAGTGTTGATTTCGCTGAAATTGAGCAGTTACAACATCAAGGCGATTGGGCTGGCACTGCGGAAATACTTAAGAGCGCTGCAAAGTCAGTTGAAAATGCTGGCGCTGATTTTTTGCTGATTTGCACTAATACTATGCATAAAGTCGCCCCTGAAATATCCCAAGCAATTAATATCCCTATCGTACATATTGCAGATGCAACTGCAGAGCATATTACACAACAAAAAATTAAACGAGTTGGCTTGTTGGGAACCGCTTTTACGATGGAGCAAGATTTTTATAAAGAAAGGTTAATTAAACAACATAATATTGATGTTATCGTTCCAAACGAGAATGACAGACAAATTATTCACGAGGTAATTTATCAAGAACTTTGCCTTGGTATTATCAATACTAATTCAAAAAAACAATATTTAGACATTATCGATAAACTTGTTGCGCAAGGGGCAGAAGCCGTTATTTTAGGCTGCACTGAAATCGGCTTACTCATTCAACAAAGTGATAGTCAAATCCCATTATTTGATACAACAGACATTCACGCGACTAAGGCTGCAACCCTTGCTATTTTATAGGAAAGTCCATAAAAAAGATTGACAGGATTTTGCCCAAGTATATAATTGCCTTGCTTGAAAGTAAGTTTTAATATTTATGTACACAATTTCGAAGTTTTATCGTACCTCGTCCTGTTTTATAAGTAATAGTAACCCTTTTAGCTCAACAGCTTACTTAATTTAATTATAAATTAAGAAGTTTAAATTACTCTTAAAATTAATAGGATATATTATGTCTACAACTACTGGTACAGTAAAATGGTTTAACGAAGCTAAAGGTTTTGGTTTTATCGAGCAAGAAAATGGTCCAGACGTTTTTGCTCACTTCAACGCTATCGTTGGTGAAGGTTTTAAAACTCTTGCTGAAGGTCAAAAAGTTGAATTTACAGTTACTGACGGCCAAAAAGGTCCTCAAGCTGAAAACATCGTTGCACTTTAATTAGCAATTATGTATTTTATGAAATAACTCTTTGAGTATATTCATAATAAAAAGGCTATACCGAAAGGTTAGCCTTTTTTATTGTCTGAAATTCAAGGACAATATCCCACGAATAACATCACTTTTCCGCGTTAATATTTGTCTGCTGAATACGTATGCACCTTACTGATTTAAAGTAAAAAACAGGTAAGCTAAGACTTTAATTAATTGCTGGAAGTTTTATGAACGCACGACACATTGCCTTTTTTATCCTCACTATTGTACCTATTGCTACTTCCGCAACAGCTCAATCATTAAAAATTTCCTCACCTGATGGAAAAATACAACTCACCATTTCAGATAAGAACGGCCCGACTTATGCCGTGCGTTTTAATGATCAAAACGTTATAGAAAGTTCTCGTCTAGGCCTTGCCTTTAAAAAATCGCCAGCATTTAATCAAAGCTTTACGATTGAAAGCAGTAAAAAAAATCAACATAACAGTAGTTGGCAGCTTCCTTGGGGAGAGCGTAAAAACGTAAAAGATGCCCATAATGAGCTGCTCGTGCATTTTATCAGCCAAAGAAAAACGGCAAATAGTTACCACGTTAGATTTAGAGTATTTAACGACGGTCTCGGTTTTCGCTATGAAGTTGCGAAACAAGTAGGACTGGATAATGTGGAAATTATTGATGAAGCCACAGAGTTTGCCATAACTCAATATGAGACAGCAACCGCTTGGTGGATCCCATCTCGTGGCTGGAATCGCTATGAATATACCTACAATACAACCCCATTAACAGCAGTTGATCGCGCCCACACTCCTTTTACGTTTAAATTAGCCAATGGTACTCACTTAAGTATTCACGAAGCTGCTCTGGTAGATTATGCTTCGATGACAATTAACCAACAGCGTGACGGTAGATTAAAAGCTGATCTCACACCTTGGTCTGACGGCACCTTAGTGAAAACAAAAACAGACTTTAAATCACCTTGGCGCACCATTCAAATAAGTAAAGATGCCGTTGGCTTACTTAATTCAGATTTGATCTTAAATTTAAATGAGCCGAACAAACTCGGTGATGTTTCTTGGGTTGAACCAGGAAAATACGTCGGTATCTGGTGGGGAATGCATATTAATGAAAACACTTGGGGCAGCGGTGAAAAACATGGCGCAACCACAAGTGAAGCGCTTCGTTACATGGACTTTGCTGCTAAATACAATTTTAAAGGCGTATTAGTTGAAGGCTGGAATATCGGTTGGGATGGCAGTTGGTTTGATAATGGTGACGTGTTTAGTTTTACTCAAAGTTATGATGATTTTGATATAGAAAAAGTGACGCAATACGGAAAAAGTAAAGGTGTTCGCTTAATTGGCCATCACGAAACTTCAGGTAGTGTCACCAACTACCGTAACCAAATGGCAGCGGCCTACGATTTATACCAACAACATGGCGTTAGCCAAATAAAAACAGGCTATGTCGCCGACGGAGGCATGATCAAACGTATAGATGAAAACGGTATCGTTCGTCACGAATGGCACGACTCGCAATTTACTATTGGCGAGTATTTACATAGCGTCACAGAAGCTGCAAAACGTAAAATAAGCATTAATACTCACGAGCCAGTAAAAGATACTGGATTACGTAGAACTTACCCTAATTGGATATCAAGAGAAGGGGCTCGGGGACAAGAGTTTAACGCTTGGGGAAGTCCTCCTAATCCACCCGAACATACCACTATTTTACCTTTTACCCGTATGCTCGCAGGACCTATGGATTTTACTCCAGGGATATTTAATTTAAGCTTTAATGGCTTAGGCGATAAAACTAATCGTCCTCAAACGACACTGGCCAAACAATTAGCGCTTTACGTGGTACTTTATAGCCCAATTCAAATGGCAGCAGACTTACCTAGAAACTACGAAGCAAACTTACCTGCTTTTCAGTTTATTTTAGATGTGCCAACCGACTGGCAAGACAGTAAGGCGATTGCAGGAGAAGTAGCTGAATATGTGGTGTTTACTCGACAAGAGCGTGACGGTAACGACTGGTATTTAGGCGCACTTACAGATGAAAAAACGAGAGAGATTACAATTTCTCTCGACTTCCTAGATAGCTCTACCCGTTATCAAGCCCAGATTTATCGCGATGGCGAAAACGCCGAATGGGTTAATAACCCTTATGACATAGTTATCGAAAATCAAAATGTCACATCGAAAGATTCTTTAACCCTTAAACTTGCAAAAAGTGGTGGTACGGCGATTCGCTTTCAAGCCTTAAAAGAGCAAAATTAAACAAGGTAGAATAATATCTACACGCCCTAATTAGGTGATTTTTCTACTGGTTAAAATAACCAATTACTTCGTTATTTTTCCTGTGTATAAAGTAGCTCACCTAATTAACCTGATCTCAGGTTAATTAAAACAAGTATAACGTCCTTGTCATAATAAATGTTGCTGATAGCGACATAGATTGGCAATATATTAAAACCTATACAATTGTAAGTTACTACTCAAGGCTGAGATTATGCGTTATTTTATCGGTGTGTTTATTCCACTGCTTATTCAGTGTTTATTGATTTTTTTAATAATTGAGATGAATACTGGCAACGGTTCTTGGGTTGGATTAGGGGCGTTTTTACTCGGGATTTTTGCTGTTCCCGCAACCGCATTGGTTAACTTTACCTACATAAAGAAATGTCCGAACTTAAATGGCTTATCTATTTTAATTCGCAGTTTTTTAATTGCTTTTATTACTCCTTTTCTTGTTGTGCTAATGATGGCACTTGGTTAACTTACAAGCTAACCAAGTAAATTTATTATTACCGTTATTGACGTTGCCAAACCGTTAACTGACAATGGCTCACTTGATAATGTCGTTGATTCTCTTTTAATACTCTCGTTAGCTTTTCTTGACCTACAAGCGAAAACTTATCGGTTAAAAAACCACTTAAACCATCAACGCCGCAGACATTTTCACCATTAACTTTGACGCCACTTAACCATTTTTCTTTTGCTGTTGTTTCTTCTTTAAATCGATAATCTGAAACGATCACTAACAAACCACCTTTATTTAAACGCTCATTAATCGCCTTTAAAAATAATGCAGGATCATAACTACTTTCAACCACATGTTGCGCAAGGATGACATCATACTCTTTAAAAATGCTTTTTAAATTACTGGCATCTCCTTGAAAGAAGTTGACACTATCAACGCTCTTATTTAGTGAAAACTTCGTTAGCTCAACCGATTTATAATCAACAATATCGCCTTCATTCTCAATTAAATACTTAACAACATTATTATTTTTTAACTGAACTCCATGCTTAATCACTCCTGCAGAAAAATCAACACCATCAACTTGTTCAAAATGTTGCGACAATTCAAATGAACAACGCCCTACACTACAGCCTAGATCTAACAGCTTACTTTGGCTCACACTAAATTGCTCAACATATCGCATTAACACCTCAGTGATTTGTTGAGGATAATTGGGGATAGATAAATAATCTTGGCCATAATGGCTTTCAAGTTGCTGACAGATATCTTCATTGGTTTCATAGTGATTAACCTCAAGAACAGGTATTTTCTCAGTTTGAGCTGCAACTGTTCGAAAACCTGCGTGTTGCATAAAATGTCGTCTAAAGGCATATCGTGAATGCTTAATAGCTTCATTACCTGTTGAAATCCACGAACCACCTTTGATCAAATTATGTCGACCATCAAAAGTAGGTGTGGAGAAATCATCATATAAAGGATGTACTTTAAAACCATCAAAACCATCAATCTCAGATTCTGTCCATTGCCATACATTACCTAACACATCATAAAAACCATCTGTTTCAAAACGATTGACTGGGCACGAGGAAGCGTAATGCTCTAAATTAATGTTACCAGGAGCTTGTTGCCAAAAAGGCAGATCAGTTGTTATCTTATTCCTTAGCACTAACCATTCAGCTTCTGTTGGTAATCGTATAAAGGCTGATTGTTTTGCGCTTTGCCAATTACAATAAGCTTTTGCCTCTAAGTAATTAACCTCCACAGGCCAATTTAAAGGCAGAGGTATTTCACGGGTTAAATTTCGTTGTAAATACGACGAGCGCTCAGTAGTGCAACTTTCTTTATTTAGCAGCCAAAACCGCGGCATTGTTGCTTGAGTATAAGCTAACCACTGTTGGCCTTCTTCTGTCCAAAAAACTGGATTTTGATAACCGCCAGCTTGCACAAAAGCAAGGTACTCTTGATTAGAAATAAGGTATTTTGATGCTTGAAAGCTAATAACGCTACACTGAGTTTTACCGTATTCGTTATCCCAACCATAGGTTTCATCCTCATCAGGCTTACCTAGAGTTATTGACGCTTGTTCAACAGTTAAAAATTCATTACTCGGTGCATGACCCGTAGTATCACAAGCTTGCCAATTAGCATTATCGGTTAAATATGAAAGAGGCAACATTCTCATAATTACAGAAGATGTTTCAAGATGAATACGCTCGTGCTCACACCCCATTAAAATTACCCAAGCTAAAGAGTCTTGCTGTATAGGTAAAGAAAGCTCCATCGTGTCGATTAACTGATTAACCAAACAAGCTACTTGCTGTCGGTAATGCCTAACTTCATCGACACTCGGCCAATCATAATGCTCAGCATTAAGATCATCCCAACTCATTTCATCAACTCCAACAGCGCATATTGCTTCGAGTTTTTGATTGACTCGCTTAGCAATAAACTTACCCAACATTAATTTGTTGATATAGAAAGTTGCCGTATGACCAAAGTAAAAAATAAGAGGGTGTCGTAAAGGCTCAGGTCTTAAATAATAAGCTTTATCAGAATTGATTAGTGAAAATAACGACTCATAAGTTGCCCATGTTTGATTAAAATAATCCTTGAGTTCAGTGCGCTTATCACTTACCGAATTGCCTGTTAACAAGGGCGTTTTAAGTTGGCCATTAATTGGGCCACTTATTGCTGAGTCTTGAGGAGTATTAGAGAGAATGTTTTGTTCAATGTTAGATATGGTCATTAAGTCACTTTAAAATAATATAGGCCGATGGTTTAGCAAATTTATTTCACTTGTTAACATGAAAGCTATTGAGTAAGAATAATTTCATGACACTGCTGATATTTATCAAGAATACTCTTTTTTAACACATCGCCAAGGTTTTTGGGGAATTCTCGAAGCATTTTTTTATCTGCAACAGTAATATCAAGCTCATTGATAAAAGTCTGTTGAATCTCATTTATCCGTTGATTAAACCAATCATCGCGTTCAAAAATCGTAATAGCCCCTTCTGAATGCTCGTCACTTTTTAATGATGTCGGTAGTAATACATCTGGTAAAATCTCACCTAATGGCTGATTACTTTTAAAGGAATGCAAGGCGTCAATAACATTAAGTAAAGTAAAAACTAAATTAGTATAAGGACAATAGAGCACACTTGATGCCCCTAACCTGTGCTCTACTCTCGCGGTCTCTTGCCAATGAGATTCGCTAGCTAAAACCTTGTTATATTTATCAACTAACAAGGGTTTAACTCCCATCGCTTGATTATGTTTGCCGACCTCTTTATATAAAGCGATGCTACCTTGATGTCCTCCTGAAATATTTACAGGCGAACATAACTCTTGCGCTAAGCCAAAGCGAGTTTTTAACGCCAAACGTTCAAAAGCCTCTTCTTCAGGCAAATATAAAAGACAACAAGCTAAACTTCGCTTGATAAATGATTGCTGTAAATATTGACCAAACTCTGTGTTAGCCACTAAATTTTCTTTATTGCTATTTAGCACACTCACATTAACTTGTACTGCGTTGGGAATATGCACCGACCTGCTATCAGCAGTAAATACATTTTCACAATTACTAGCAAGTTTACCTCTATCTCCAGACCAAACAACAGGTTTTATTAACGTTTCTGAAACTCCCTGCAGAGCAAATATTGCGGGCAGATTTTTAATAACTTTCGCAAGATTATCTGCCTCTTCCACCGGAGACTGACCATTAAATTTAGAGACGTATTCCCATTGATTTTTCCAATACTCAGGTATAAGTTCACCCGCTATATTTAAAGCCGAAAAAATAGTATTAACTGCTGAAAAATCTAATTTTTGATGGTTAGTATTGGCAGGAAAAACATAACAGCCTTCCAACTCAAAATGCACGACAGGTTTAAAGCCTATCGCATAAATATAATGCTGTAATAAAGTTAATGTTTGCCTGGCAATATTTTGCTTCATAAAAAGTAAGAAGTAAGCATTTACTTAGGGGCTATTTCGCTGTATTCAACAACACTATTTTTTCCTATGCTCTTGGCATGATATAAAGCCTGATCTGCTTGGCTATATAAAGCCTCGCTATTAACTAAATCACTATTTTGCGTGTCAATATTATCGGTATGCGATGCACCAATACTGACTGTAACAGTGACATTAATTAAACCATCGGCACCATTAAATGCAAAATCATATTGTTCAATATTTTTTAATAACCGATTGGCAATGCGTAAACACTGTTTAGTGTCTAGGCGAGATAGAATACATAAAAACTCTTCTCCGCCGATACGCCCCATTACGTCTTCACTTCTTAGGGTACTTAGACCAATTTCAGCAATTTTTTTAATAACATAATCACCAAAAGGATGACCATATTGGTCGTTAATCGCTTTAAAATTATCAATATCGAAGAGAATAATCGACATTTGTGGTTGATAGCTTATGTTTTTATCTAATCGCTCGGTAAGTAATTCAAAAATATAACGACGATTATATAAGTTAGAAAGTGAATCTTTAATCGATAACGCATAAATTTTATTGTGGCTACGACGCTGAAACATCACTATTGCCAACACCACAATAACAATAAAGATGACAAAGAGTATTAAATATTGCTGATTTTTATTGCGTTGGCGCTCTTTTTCAACTTCAAGCTTTTGCACCTGCGAGCGCTGTTGTAAAAATGCGATTTCAATATTTTTTTGTTCAAGCTCTGAAGAAACTCTTAAACCTGCAAGTTTTTCAGAAAAACTGGTTTTAACTAATTGATTATATTGCTGATAATAATCAGTTGAAAATTGATAAGCCTTTTCAATATCTCCCATTTCAGCGGCAATTTCTGCTTCAATTTTTATTACTTCAAGTTGCCACCTAGTTCCTGTTAATTCTGGTAGTGAGGCAAAAATACCCTTCGCCATTTCAAGTGATTTTTGCGCTTCTTGTAGTTTATTTTGTGACAATAAGCATTGTGCTTTACGCTTATATAATTCCGCATTGTAATCAATATCACCTTGTAACGTTAATGCGTGATCTATTATCGTTATTGCTTGATTACAATCACCTTTTTCAGCGAGTGTCATACCTAAGCCGTAGGCAGCAAAAAATGTAATATCTTGATTCGGAGTATAATTAATCAACTCGCTATATTTTTCGAAAATACTGATAGCCAAATCATATTTCTGCCAATATCTATAGGTAATAGCTAAACCATAAGTTGCTTCAGCAATATGAGCGCGATAACCTAAACGAGTATATATCGCGATTGCTTTTTTATAGTACTCTGTAGATTTTTCATATTCCCCCATAAACCCATATATCGCACCGTAATTTTCATTAATAATTCCCACAAGTAAATCATCTTGCATCGAAAAGGCGTCAATATATGCTTCTTGAAGATCGGCTAAAGATATCGCAAAGCTTTCGTAAAGACTTTTGGTATAAGCCATCTCCTGTTTAATTTCGACATATAAATGATTTAAACCTTCCTTCTTGGCTACTTCCATAGCGTCTTGAAAGATTACAATGGCTTTTTTATATTGGCTTTTTCTTTGAGTGACAACACCTTGATAGAACTTAAAGCGAGTAAATAATTCAACGGGTGTTTCAGAAGATAATAACTTTGACGCTTTACTAACGGTAATATCAAAGTCACTATAAAAATAAAGTAAGTTTTCAGCTTGTGCTTTTCGCACTAAAAACCAAAGCTTATTCTCAACGCTTTGAGATTCAATGGTTGGCTCTAATTGAATTAACTTTTGATAACTCTCCCAGGGCTCTAGGTTAATCTCTTCAATTAATGCGGTAAGTTTATTGACTTTAGCGTCATTGGAAAAGCTAGCAAAGCTGATTACTGAAATGAATAAAATAAAGAAAGGTATAATTTTAGGCATTTAACTTCCATGACAACAATTAAAACCATAATAAAATGGACTATTTAGAGCTTAACATAAAGGTTTATCGATTTAATAGCGTATTTGGTTATAAATTAATCTTATTACTTGTTGGCCTTTTTAACCATAAAGGGCATTAAATTGCTTAACTGAAAAGCCATTTAAAATTTGATCACCTATTTTTAAAACCGGAACACCGCGTAAACGCAATTTTGCAAACTCTTTTTGTCCTTTGGGTGTTTGCACATTACATAAGCGATAAGTAATACCTTGTTTATCAAGGTAACTCTTAGCTGTTTGACAATGTGGGCATTTATTCATGGTATATAAAACGACTTTTTTCATGTGTAGTTACTCTTAAATAATCAATCAAACAGCTCATCAAACTTTATGTGCTTCAACTACAAAACGATAAGGAGTAGAAGTTAGTGCACTATTAAACGGGTAACATGTCAGTAAAACAAGGCCTGCTATTGAGCTTTCTGTATTATCTGATATTTCATTGGGTAAATAAAGTTCTGTTACTCGACTATCAATCACTGAAAATTGCTCAATAACATATTGTGTGACCTGCCCTGACACTGTTTCTACAGATAACTTATCTCCAACAATCAATTGAGATAAAAATTGAAAATGGCTATCTCTGTGGCCGGAGACAATTTGGGTTTTATTAATATCAAAAGTTAACTCATTAGCAATACCGCTTAACCCTGGACCAAACGCTAACGCTTGTCCTGAATCGTTATTTAATACTAAATAAGACAAGTTTAAACGTTCTATACTAAGTTTAGCTACAGGGTAAACATCTGCCCACGGCCAAGGCTTGATATTAAGTCTAAAATTTTCGCCAGCTTGAGTTTGTGTTTTAGTCCAAGCACGATCCAACAGAACTTGTGCTAAATAGCTTTTACACGCTAAGTAGCCAATGTGTGCAAAGCACACGAGGCTGACCAACAAACAACAACCAATGGCAACTCGCTTTAGTAAAGATAATTTTAGATATGAGTTTTGCATTTATTTACCATATCTTGTGCGCTACTTGGCGAAACCTTCTTTTTTAAGCGCCTTTGCAGTACTAACCACTGTGGAAGGGATAATAAAGCTAGAAATAGTGCAATCATCAACATAATCGCGCCGACATACAGATAAGTTAATAAACCTAATGCGGTGTTCGCCAGCGGAATTGATTGTGTAGAGCCATGAGGCATAACATTAGCAATGCCTTGGCTTTTTATACCTTGCGTTGCTGGACGGGTAATTTTTTCTTCTACCGCCACAAAACTGGTAAATTTTGACAACACACTGTGATGTAAGGCTAAGTCTGTAATTTGTTGTTTTAATTGCTCTTGTAGATTTCCTGAGCTTTTACGATATAAATTATTTAAATACTTAATTTTTTGCCGCGCCCACCAAGTGCCAACTCCGTTACTAGAGAGTTGATCTTTTGATACCTTAACCGGTAAAACAATACTTTGTTGCCACTGTATAGAGGCTAACTGCCCTGTTAGTGTTATTTGATTCTCTTGTAACGATTGATTGCTAGAGTTTTTTGGCCATTTGGCACTAATGACTAATGGTTGTCCTGCGTACAAATCGGGGATCTTATTTGGAAAACTTTCCACCTGTTCGTTGGGCCACTCAATGGCAATGTTAGTCATTAATGGCCGACTTATTTCATCAAATAAGTACTGCATTTGTTCTTGTACTTCGTTTATTTTACCAATATAGCGATATGTCCCTCGCCCACTTTCCGCCGCTTGATTCATAAAATACCCATTAGGTGCAGAGCCAATACCTACGGTATGCAATCGACTATTTTTTACTTGGTTTTCGATTAAAGTAAATAGTTCATCTTCATTACCAACCGCGCCATCAGTGATAAAAATAATTTGTTTATGGTGAGGCATAGCCTTGGTTTGATCATCAATGAGTTGTGTTTCACGCTTTTGCGAATGATTTGTTAAAGCTAATTGCAATGCAGGGAGCATTTGTGTGCCACCACCAGCTTGTAGTTGGCTTATCCACTGTTTTGCTTGTTCACGATAATGTCTAGTGACTGGGCGGCTAGCGGCAAATAACCGACTCGTTTTATCATTAAATTCAATAATATTAAAACGGTCATGCTCGTTAAGTAAGTCTATTGCCGTTGATAATGCCGCTTTTGCTTGCTCTATTGCTCGACCGCCCATAGAGCCTGATGTATCAATAATGTAAACGACCTCTTTAGCGATCACCTCACCTAAAGCACCTTTCGGTGGCATTACCATCAATAGGCCATACTCATGAGTACTATCTTGGTCAGAAAAAAATGCCGCTTTTGGTGACTCCCCTTCTGCTAACTGCCAATGCAGCACAAAGTCACGATCGAGTAACACAGCATTGTTTTTTAACGTCACTTGTCTTGAATGCACAACAGACGGGTGATGTGTATTTCCTAGATTACCCTTCATATTATCTTTTATGGAAAAAACACTTTTGTTAATACGATGATAGCCACTTTTGATATTTGCTAAAGCTAATTTACTGTTAATGTTTACCGTTATTGTCGTTTGTTGACCACGAGAATGGCGAGTTTGGTAAGGCGTTATTTCATTTGCATCTGGCACCCGCTCATTATTCAATGCCCAACCATGCGACTGGTTCACTTTAATGGCTGGCGAGTTATCTATACCTGTCTGCTCGTTGTCGTTGCGCTTGTTATTAAGTTGTTTGGCCTCAGCCAAATTTGTCGGTTGTGGAATAAATCTTGGAGTAATGGTTAAAGGTAATCGTAATGAAAATTCATCATCAGAAAAACTAACCGACTGCAAATAGCTTAACGAAACGGTAATACTTTCGTGGGGAGCAATATTAGTGACTTTAGTAGTGAACATATTTGGTCGCTGCTGGGAAACTAAGCTAGCTTTTTTTCCTTGTTTTTTTGCCTGTTGATAAACTTTTCTGGCGTGTGTTTTTTCTTTAATTGCTCCAACAATTTTTCGTTCGCCTATTTGCATTATCATGCCATCAACCGCAGCACTTTTATTTAATGGAAAAACATAAATCGCTTCTAAAGTCTCATTACTATTATTAGTAAAAGTTTGGCTAAGTTTAACTCGCGCTAATAAGCCATTAACTTCCACATTAAAATCACTTTTTTGGGACAATTGCGCATAGTAGCCCTGATTATTTTTAAAAAATAAACTGCCTGTTTTAACCTCATTAAAAGGAATCTCTGACAACAATTGTTTATCAGTCTGTACTGAAGTAGTTGTATCTTGAATAGTCGATTGTGACTTTAACTGCCTGGTTGGTGCTGGATTAGCATCACCGTTTGAATTTGCAGGTAAATAATCAAGCGCTTCTAAAGAAGAAGGGAGTTGTTTATCAATATCAAGAGCATGAGCAGTCTGTTTAACACCTTTAATCCCTGTTGACTGAGGCACTTTAACAACCTCTGATACACTCGTGATCGCAAAACCACAAAGAAGCAAACTTATTAAAGTAACTGTTCGCTTTATTCTCGTTTTATTGTTCATCTTTACCTCCTTATTAAAAACCTTAGATTGCCAAGCAACAATGGTTTATTAATAAGTGAATAAAGCCTTTTTGATGATCAATTATGACCAAATAAGGCGGCGGATGAATAATGGGTAAAAAAATAATGACAAGAAACGCACTAAAGTCGTTGTTTTTATCAGCACATTACTTATTATTTATAAATGCTAGAAGTTAATGATGAAGTATTAAATGATATAGGTCGTGGGTTTTCTGTTCCCGCGCAACCAGACCTATTAATAAAACTGCAAAAGTTAATGTCTGAAAAAGATATTAACCTTAATGCTATTGCAGACACAATTTCGCAAGACCTAGCAGTAAGTGCCACAATTTTAAAAACCATTAATTCGCCACTATACGGTTTAGCGAGAACTATTTGTGATATCAAAAAGTCCGTACGGTATATTGGACTAAATGGTATCAATACATTAGTAACCAGTAGTTTAATTAAACAAAGCTTCAAACAAGATACTTGTAGTATTGAATTAAATGATTTTTGGCAAAATGCCAGCAATATTGCTAACACAGCAGTGTATATAGGTAAAAATATTAAGCATAACTTGTCGAGTGAAAAACTATTCACCTTAGGGCTATTTCACGATTGTGGCATACCCGTAATGGCAATGAAGTATAAAAATTATCAAGACACACTCGAAACTGCTATAAATACCCCTAGCAAAACCTTACCTGAGATTGAAGAGATTCAATATCAGGTTAATCATGCCACTATTGGCTTTTATGTAGCTTCTTCATGGCGTTTACCTAAAGATATGTGCCAGTTAATTCTCCGCCATCACGACCGTGATTTTTTATATCGGCTCGATGGCTCTGAAAGCCAGCTTTGTTTTGCTATCTTAAAGCTTAGTGAATACATTGTTCATCAACATAAGCATTTTAGGGCAAATAGTGACTGGGCGTACCTCAATGAATCGGTGTTAACTGCTCTCGACTTAGACGAAGAAGATGTTCAAGATATTATTGAAGATGTTAGTGAACAATTAATTTAAGCATTTTAGCCTAAAACTTACTTTCAACAGTTTGACAGATCCCTGCCAATTAATCTTATTTTGTACTTAATGATTCAACCATTTTCTTAATTTTTACCGCTTTTTCGAAATGATCTAATTCATGGGTAATAATCCACCAATGCGCCGCTTCCATTAACAATTGAGGATCATCGTTTTTATTAGCAAAAAACGCGTAAAACGATAAACCGACATTTTCTCCTTTGGCGAGAATTTTTTTCTCACACACCTCAATAATTTTTGCTTGTAAGCTCGTTCGCATGTTATATACCCTTTCCAGTTTTTTTCTTATCTTTCAGTGAAATTTAAAGGTCATAACCTAGTCTACAAAACTATAGAAAACAACCTTAGGAAGTTGCTATTAGCCCATTAAAAGTTTCAATCAACAATTAATAAATAAAGTATTGATAATTAATTGAGCGATACTTTTTATGCCTCACACACTTTTAATAAAATTAGTTTCTTTTAAAAGTAAACTTATTTAGACCCCTTATTAAAATCAACAACTTACAAAAGATAACACGCTTTACATTTTAAGAAAAACACTTAGACTAATGAATAACTCTTTAATTTAAAAGATACAACATCATGGTCAAGTTTATTTCTGTTTCCGTACTCTCCTTTATTTTATTTGCCTGTAATAACAATGATCAAGGTATTGCTTTAGGCACGTTAGAACGAGATAGAATTGCTCATACAGCTACCGTAAGCGAAGTTATCACCCAGATCCCCGTTCAAGCGGGTAGTCAGGTAACCAAAGGACAAGTGTTAGTTCAATTAGATGATACCTTACAAAATGCTTTGGTTGCTAAAGCGCATGCTCAAATGTTGCAAGCAAAAGCAAACCTTGAAAAGGTACACAATGGCGCAAGAGAAGAAGAAATTGCAGCAGCGTCTGCCGCAGTAGAAGGCGCAAAGGCCGCTTTAATTAAAAGTGAAACAAATTATCAACGGGCAAAAATGCTTATTGCGAAAGATTTAGCAAGCCAAGCAACCCTTGATAGCGCAATAGCTGCCCGAGATGAAAATACCGCTAAACTCAATAGTGCTAAAGAGCAATTATTACAACTTACCAATGGTGCCCGCATTGAAGACTTACGCATTGCAGAAGCTATTTTAGCCACCTCTGTTGCACTATTAGCGAGCGAAGAAAAGCATTTACAAGATTTAACCATCACAGCAAAACGCGACGGTATACTCGATAATTTACCTTGGAACCTTGGCGAACGCGTCACAGCAGGCTCTCCTGTGGCAATTATCTTAGCAGGCAAAGCGCCATTTGCTAGGGTCTATATTCCAGAGCCTTATCGGGTAATGATTAACGTCGGTGATCAACTCACCGTTAACATTGATGGCTTAACTGAGTCGATTCAAGGACAAGTTCGTTGGGTATCCTCAGAGCCTGCATTTAGTCCTTACTATGCGTTAAACCAAGCAGAGCGAAGTAATTTAATGTATTTAGCAGAAATACAACTACCTGATATTGCTAACAATTTACCTATAGGTATTCCTGCACAAGTGCAAATGCCATGAGCATTAAAACTATCAGAAATCCCATCATAAATAATAGTATTGATGACAATGGTGATTTGGCGATATCTGCGGTCAATTTAACGCGAAAATTTGGTGATTTAACCGCAGTAAATTCGCTAAGTCTTCAAGTTGAGAAACAAACGATTTATGGCTTTTTAGGCCCTAATGGTTCGGGTAAAACTACCGCTATTCGTTTATTTACTGGTTTACTTAAACCTACGTCTGGCAGTGTCAATGTTCTAGGCTTGTCGCTACCTAACGATGCCAATCAATTGCGATTACAAATCGGCTACATGACACAAAAATTTTCGTTATACGAAGACTTAACAGTCAAAGAGAACTTACAATTTATTGGAAAAATTTTTGGTTTAACACCTAAAGAACAAAAAAATCGTATTGAAGAATTAATCAGTACCTATCAACTAAATGCTTTGTCAAACCAACTTTCAGGTAGTATGAGCGGCGGTCAGAAACAACGGTTAGCACTCGCTGCAGCGGTTATGCATAAACCTAAATTATTATTTTTAGATGAACCCACTTCAGCGGTTGACCCCGAAAATAGACGTGAATTTTGGGAGCAATTATTTGATTTATGCGATCAAGGCACCACTATTTTAGTTTCCACACATTACATGGACGAAGCTGAGCGTTGCCATAAACTCGCCATTCTAGAAAACGGAATTAAACGAGCTGATGGCTCTCCTTCCACTCTGATGAATGACATGTCATCACATGTGGTTGAGATAGCGTCTAATAATTTACGTCAATTAAAACAACAGTTAATACAATTCCCCGAAATTGTCACTGCAGCGCAATTAGGAGCACATTTACGAGTGCTCGTTAAAAAGCGTATTGATGATCCTATTCATTTTTTAAAGCAGCTGAATATCATACCTGCCAATGATGAGTTGTCGTTAGTTAGACCTAGTCTAGAAGATGTTTTTGTCACTTGTACTGGCTCAAACTTGGTAAAAGGAAACACTTGATGCAGTCGCTCCGAAGAATTCAAGCTATCGTTTTTAAAGAGCTATTACAGCTTAAACGAGACAAAATGACCTTTGGTATGGTGATCATGATCCCGTTTATTCAATTACTGCTTTTTGCTTATGCCATTAATACCAATGTACGTGATATTCCTGTTGGCATTATTGATCATAGTCAAACAGGATTAAGTCGTGTATTAACTCAAACGGTTGAAGCGACAAGTATCGTCAAATTTACGCATCAATACCACTCAATTAAAGCCGCGCAAGCGGCAATAGATAAAGCAGAAGTCAAGGCTGTTTTTATTATCCCTAAAGATGTTAGTCAACGTTTAGTTCGCCACCCCAGCGTAGGCTTTGGCCTACCACCGTCTAGTGATCAAGAAACTTCTCGTCCTATTGCGCAGTGGCTAGTAGATGGTTCAGACACCGTTATTGCCAGCAGTATTAAAAGCCTTCGCAGCATGCCGTTAACTGAACTACTCGATAAACCAGCTAATCGCAGTACACCAACATTTGAAGTGACACTTTTATATAACCCTGAACAGCGCAGCGTGGTTAATATTGTGCCCGGACTCGTTGGTGTAATTTTAACCATGACAATGATCATGTTTACCTCTGCAGCTATAGTACGAGAAGAAGAACGTGGTAATATGGAAATGTTAATCACCACACCACTTGTTCCAATAGAGCTTATGTTGGGAAAGATAATTCCTTATATATTTATTGGCGCTATACAGGTGTTTATTATCTTAGGTCTGGGCCATTTACTCTTTAATGTACCTATTAATGGTGGGTTAACTCAATTAGCCCTCGCTACCTTTTTGTTCATCTGTGCTAGTTTAGTTCTTGGTTTAGTTATTTCCACTATCGCAAAAAGCCAGCTTCAATCTATGCAAATGACGGTGTTTATTTTACTACCGTCTATATTATTATCTGGTTTTATGTTTCCTTATGAAGGAATGCCTATTGAAGCACAATATATTTCAGAAGCGTTACCTGCCACACACTTTATTCGTTTAATTCGCGGCGTAGTATTAAGAGATGTCGCTGTGGTTGAAATGACGTTTGATATGATTTGGCTAATTGCCTTTACAGTTATTGGCTTATTAGTTGCCGCAATACGATTTAAGAAAACCCTCGATTAATAAATTACCTTATTGCAGCTAAGTTCTTCTCGGTTGAGGAGTCATGAACATTTATTACTATTTATTGCTATTTATTACTATTTATTAGTAAAGCGTGCCCACGACATTAACAATGCTTTAAAGTCTTCTGTGCCACAGCAGGCTTCATTGTTTTGATCAAAGTTTTCAAACTCCTCTGATAACTCTTGTGGAATATCAGTCGCTGTACCATTAATACCAGCATTATTTTTAACAACAACATCTGAATGAGATATTTCGACACTATATTCATGACCAGTTATTAACACTTCATGCTGTCGATTTTTACTAACATCGTTAAGCGCAGTTAAAATTTGCGTGAGCTTAGCTGTATTCTCACCGAGTTCAACCTCTAACCATGGACCCATGATTTCATGTTCAAGTGAAAAATTAGCTTTAGCTACACCTGTTATAGGATCATTAATAAATTCGTATTCCATAGGAACTCCGTATCTTTATACTGAAGGAGAGACTTAACTACCTTAGTGACTCATCAACTATTTAGAGCACACTTTGATTGTAGCAAAAAAGTGAAAGATTAACCTATCGATAGCATGCGAAATGGGGCTTTCTATTCATTTGGTGTTAATTGCTGAGCTAACCACTTCTTAGCAGATACATTATCGTCGAAAAAATCAGCAGTTAAATTAACCGATTGGTAGAGTTTTTCGTACATATTCTTGCTTATGCTCGGCGCCAACGTATCGGTTAAATTGATGGCTACGGCCTTAGCATTTACTTGTTTAAGAAAGTTTTTATGACATTCTATAGCTTCTTGAGAAGCCAAAGCCTCTCCTCGAGGAATGAGTAAAACGCCATAATTGTTAACGTTGAGCTCTTTAGTTTTATCTAATAGTTGTTCATGCAATAAATGCACAAACTCAATATTCCATGGCCCTTCCACATCGGCAATAAGAATAGAGCCTTCTATAGATAGCTTGCATTTTCCGTGTGGAGCAAACTGTTGCATGATTTTACTTCCCAAATAATAACCATTCGATAGTTACATGATTATACGTGTTTAAATAACCTAAATTAAATGAGGTTAAACAAAATTAATTTAAAATAACTAACTAGCTCGTGTTGCAGCTGTGACTGTATTTTTCAATAAGCAGGCAATAGTCATCGGCCCTACACCACCAGGTACGGGAGTAATAGCATCACATACTTCAGATACACCAGCAAACTCGACATCACCAACAAGCTTAGCTATACCATCACGCTCAATACGATTAATGCCAACATCAATAACAGTCGCGCCCGATTTAACCCAGTCAGCTTGAACAAATTCTGGTCGTCCAACCGCGGCGACTAATATGTCTGCTTGTTTGCATATTTGAGCTAAATTTTTAGTACGAGAATGCACTACTGTAACCGTACAATTTTCTTGTAACAACAATAGAGCGACAGGTTTACCAACAATATTAGAACGGCCAATCACCACGGCATGTTGACCAGATAAATCATTACCTAGATGCTGTTTAGCTAAAATAATACAGCCTTGAGGAGTGCACGGAATAAGTGCTCCATCTTCACCGTTAACTAACCGGCCTGAATTCATTGCGTGAAAACCATCAACATCTTTTTCTGGTGCAATAGCGGCAATAATTGTGCTCTCATCAATTTGTTTAGGTAATGGTAATTGTACTAAAATTCCATGTACATTTTGGTCGTTATTTAATTGCTCCAAAATAGTTAACACCTCTGTTTGTGAAGTGTTAGCAGGTAGCTTAATTTCATTTGAGATCATGCCAATCTCGCGAGTCTGTTTAACTTTATTTCGAACATAAACTTGGCTGGCAGGATCTTCACCTACTAGCACGACAGTCAAACTTGGTGTGATATTTTTTTCTTGTTGAAGGGCTTTAACCTCAACAGCTAATTCGGCACGTAAATTTGCCGCGGCTTGTTTACCATCGATGATCATTTCAAAGTCTCAAATAGCGTTAAATTACAATTGATTGGCGTATACTTCAGATAGTCTATTGTTCATGAAAATAAAGGTAACAGCAACAGGTAATAATAGCTTTAAAATACGAAAAAGGCATAACAGTGCAGTTTTTAAACTTATTGCCATTCAACATTAAAATGGAAATTGCATATTTAGTTCTATAGTAAAGAATATCGACACTCTTTTTGATTTGTAACATTAATAATTAACTTGTTATAAAGTCACTCCCGCTATACTTAGCTTAACTATTGTTTTCATCAATAAATTAGTGTTTAATAAACAAACTAGACCGACTAATCAGTCAGTCGTAACTATATTATTAATAAGTAACAAATAGCTGATTAATAACATAGTAATTAATCAGCTATATTAACCATGGAGAAGCATGAATATGTCCGTTGAAATAAAGTTAAGCAAAGAGTCCTTACAAGAAATATTAGTTAATCAACAATCGGCATATCAACTTGCTCCTGCTCCATCTTTACAGTTAAGAATTAGCCAACTAACACAACTTAAAGATGCCTTATTATCACATCAAGACGAGTTGGTTAAAGCGCTAGATCAAGACTATGGTCAGCGATCAACACAGGACACGTTAATATCAGACATTCTTCCCTGTGTAATGAATATTAATTACACAATTAAGAACCTTAAAAAGTGGATGAAACCTCAACGCCGTCATGCAGGTTTATTATTATCACCAGCGAAAGTGACTGTCCATTATCAACCTCTAGGAGTTATTGGGATAATGGTACCTTGGAACTTTCCGGTTATGTTGTCAATTGGCCCATTAATTACTGCAATTGCCGCAGGTAATAGAGCCATGATCAAACTATCTGAGTTCACCCCTGAAACAAATACTATTATCACAAAAGTACTTGCGAGCATTTTTGACACTAATACTGTAGCTGTTGTCGAAGGTGAAGCCGAGGTTGCTGCTGCGTTTTCTGCACTGCCATTTAATCATCTACTGTTTACTGGTTCAACAACTGTCGGTCGGCATGTGATGCGTGCGGCAGCTGATAATTTAACACCTGTCACTTTAGAGCTTGGCGGTAAATCACCGGTAATTATTGCAGACGATATGCCAATTGAAACTGCCGTGGAACGTATAATCTATGGTAAATGTTTAAATGCTGGACAAATTTGTGTCGCCCCTGATTATATCTTTTGTCCACAAGAAAAAATCGCTGACTTTATTAGTACTTATCAATCCCTTTTCCAAAAAATGTATGGTAAGCAATCAACAAGTGCAGATTACGGTAATGTTATTAATGAAGCTCAGCATAGCCGTTTACTTTCTTGGCTTGATGATGCTGTTGCAAAAGGTGCTACGGTAACGCCTGCCAACAACCAAACAATTAACAGAGAGTCTCGTCAATTAGCCACCCAACTAGTCACTGGCACTTCAGACGATATGTTATTAATGCAGGGCGAAATATTCGGCCCTATTTTGCCCATTATTGGTTATTCGGGTTTAAGCGAAGCTATTGATTATATAAACCAACGCCCTCGCCCTCTTGCACTTTATATTATGAGTTTTGACGAACAAACACAGCAAACCTTACTAAGTAATACGCACTCTGGTGGTGTTTGTATTAACGAAACTGTCTTTCATGTGGCGGCAGATGATGCGCCTTTTGGTGGTATTGGTGATTCAGGTATGGGTCATTATCACGGAAAAGAAGGATTTTTGACCTTCTCAAAAGCAAAAACGGTATTATCTCGTGGCAAGCTAAATACAGGTAAACTGGTGCATCCTCCTTATGGCGGTTTTATACAAAAAATGATGTTAAAAATGTTTATGAGATAAATACCATCAAGCTGTCTTGAGTGTTAACCAGGTTAGTTAACCTGAGCTCGGCTTAACAAATATTTTTCTAGCAGCTATTTTTCCTTACTTCTTCGTTAAATTTCTTGCAATAGGCTAGCTATTGACGCGAAATTTGCCTTGAATTAAGGAAAACTATCAAGCTAGAGTGGAGTAAAATAATTCTTTACCTATTTTTCAAACTGTTAACCATCTCTTAAACCGAGTTCAGGTTAGCTAGTGCAAACCAAACGCCCGTTAACACTTATTTATATATAAACGACAACTGATTGATTCAATAAAGATGAATAAAAAAGTAACTATCAACAAAAAACAACAACTACTCAATAGTGCACTCAGCTTGTTTGTTAGCCAAGGTATTGATGCAACATCAACCGCATCTATTGCTAAACATGCTGGCGTAGCAAACGGCACTTTATTTCATCACTTTCCTTCTAAAGAAGCTCTTGTATTAGCTTTATATAAAAATATTAAGCAAGATTTTTCATTGCAAATTACACCTTTTCAACTAAATAAAGCACAATTAAAAAAGCAAGCGAGAACCGTGTGGGATGAAGCAATTAACTGGGCTATTAATAATGCAGATAAGCAACAATTTTGTTTACAAGTAAGTCAATACCAACAGCTTTCAGCGCAAGTTAAATCTCAAATACTCGAAGAAGAGTTTGGTTATTTACCGCAACTTATTTTATTTGGTCAGCAACACAATATTATCGCCCATTACCCAATAGCTTTAATGGTTGATAATGCTCATGGGCAATTTATTAATAGTAGTACTTACTTAGCAAACAACCCTGAACTAGCGCATGATGCCAAGCATCGAGAGGCAATTTTTGAAATGTTCTGGCGAGCTTTTTCTATCTAGCTTCTATTGAACATCAATTAAATACCGTTTTTTAACGATAGTTAATTGATGTTTTTCAATAAAATCTATACAACTTATACTGAAGAATGCTTATTAATTCGCAGCAACCGCTTTAGCGCCTGGGCGACGAGGGTCAGCTGCACCTAACATCACACCACCTTTAAGCACAATAGATTGCAAACTCCCTAGCGATGATGATTTTTTTACCGTATACCCTTTTGCTTTTAAAAGCTCTACGGTATCACTTGGAACATCATGCTCTACATATAAAATATCTGGCTGCCATTGATGATGGATACGCGGTGCATTTGTCGCTTCAGCGACATTCATATCAAAATGTAAAATATTGACTATTTGTTGAAACACTGAGGTTATTATTTTACTGCCACCGGGAGAGCCTGTCATTAAATATGGCTTACCTGATTTTAGTACAATGGTAGGAGTCATTGAACTTAATGGACGTTTATTCGCTTCAATAGCATTAGCTTCACCGCCAATTAATCCGTAACTGTTTGGACTCCCTGGTTTTGCTGAAAAATCATCCATGGTGTTATTCATGAAAAATCCCGTGCCAGGAATAATAATACCACTACCGTAATAATGATTTAACGTATAGGTATTACTCACAGCATTACCTTGGCTATCGGTTACAGAAAAATGAGTGGTATCTGGGCTTTCATATCTAGCAGGATCGCCCGCTTTAATATCACTAGAAGGGGTAATTTTATCAGCACTAATCCCTTGAGCTAATTTTTCAGCATAGCGTTTGTCAATTAAACCTTTCACTGGTACTTCAACGTAATCAGGATCGCCCAAATATGTGGTTCTATCAGCGTAGGCACGCTTGAATATTTCCGCCTGAAAGTGTAACAGATTAGCACTACCTTGAGCCACATTGTCTAGCGGCAGCGCTTCAAGCATATTTAACATTTGAATAAGATGAACACCACCAGAGCTTGGCGGCGGCATGGTAACAATTTCATACCCTTGGTATGTGCCTCGAATAGGTTCAACTTCTTTTACACGATAATTATCTAAATCTTTTAATGTCATTAAACCATTACTTTTTTCCATCGCATCAACAATTTTATGGGCTATATCGCCTTGATAAAAACCTTTACGACCATTTTTTTGTAAGTAAGTTAGGGTATTAGCTAAATCTGGCTGTTTTAATGTCTCGCCACTCTTATAAGATTGACAGCCTTCTTTAAAATAAACTCGACATGCTTCAGCATTTAACCGTAAATAATAAGCTGAACGCTCAATTAAACTTTGCATATCATCGTCAATAACAACGCCTTTTTCTGCCGCTAATTTGGCAGGCTCAATAACATCTGCCCATGACATAGTGCCGTACTTTTTAAGAGCATGGTGTAACCCAGCGACAGTTCCCGGTGTGCCAGCAGCCGCTAAGGTATCTAATGCCATTGCTTTATTGGGTTCGCCGTTTTCATCTAAAAATAAGTCCCTATAGGCAGCATCTGGTGCGGTTTCGCGATAATCGATAGCTATAGTTTTATTTTCTTTTGCTAAATGCACTAGCATAAAACCACCACCACCTAAATTTCCTGCCCGTGGTAAAACAACAGCTAAAGCAAAACCAACAGCTACAGCGGCATCTACCGCATTACCGCCGCGACTTAAAATATCAGCACCAATATTACTCGCTATTTCACTTTGACTGACAACTAACCCTTTACGCGCAATAGTAGGATGAAATATATCACGGTAATCAACTAACAAAGGGGGTGAAATGGTTTCTTCAGCAAGCACTGCTCGACTTTGTATCATCAACGTGAACAAAACAAAGGTGAAAAATAGTAGTGTTGCAGTTGTTTTAGACTTAATAAGTTCGCTTTTATTCAAGTATTACTCCATTGCATACAATAGTGTGTTACACATTAACTTTATCGTTTAATAGATTGAAGAGTATACGCCATTAGAAATTCTATACTCAAGCCATTCCCGTTTTTACTTGTTTATTCATTTACTTAATTTGCATATAAGCCTATTATTTTATATATAATTTACGTTTTGTATTATTGTTGAATATTTTGTGATAAAAGAAAAATTAAAAAGCAATAAAAAAAATCCCTATTCAATTTTTATATATCTTCTGATATTAATAATTAGCATAGGCTGTATCGAATTTATAATCGCACATCTAATTCCGTGGTTAGCCACACTATTCCCTGCACTCTCTGAAACGATTCTTCGCACGATACTACTTAGCTTATCAATCACCCCAATTGTTTATTTAACAATTAAAAAACGTAACTCCGGTGTGTTATCAAATAAAGCAAATTTACGAAATAAGTTAGTTACTTCAGCAGGGCTTCCTTTAATTATTGCTATTTCATTAATGCTTAATATCGTTATTCAAAAGCAAAATCAAATTGCGACTTTGCAATTCACTCAAGTTATTGTTGATTTTGACATTGCTTTTGGCAACTTTATTGATGCTTACAATAAAGAAATAGAGTTGAGCATGTTACTACTAATAAATAATGATGACTCAATTAAAAAAGATTTAAAGGCACAGCGTAAGCTAGTCGACAACTTATCTCCCCAAATAAAAGATTTTTTATTAAATAAAGGGGTCTATGTTGGTCGGATAGAAAGATCCTATATTAAAACGTTTGAACAAAATTTAGCTCTCATGCGAAAAAATGTTGATGATGGCTCAGTGACTTGGCAGTACATTATCAATTTTTTCGTAGCCTCAAATAAAGATATGCTGTCAAGACTTAACACTTTTTCTGAACAAATAATCAATAAAGACATTAATAAGCGGCATGTTAATTTTCTCACCTTGATAAAAATAAAAAGCATTATCAATGTTAATCGCGTGGTGTTAACTGCAGCAACTTATAACGCGAAACATGATAAATTTGATGAGGATATTAGGCCATTAAAGCGCAGTATTCGATTAAAGAACAATCAAGAAAAAACTTACTTCGACATTTTCACTTCCTCTCTCGTTGAAGAGTATAAAGATGATATTTTACAAATACTTAATCAAAAAACCTTTAAAGATTCACTTATTCGACAAGAGGCACTTGAAGAAAGAAAAACCGAACAACTATCAGCCCAACTCGAAGCTTATTTAGGCTATAACGGCTTAATCCACCAATTTAAAAATTATTTATTAAGAGGTAATGAAGAATACCTTAATTCGTTTGTTACCTTACATAAAAAAATTGTGGGTATTTCTAATAACTTACGAGAAATTCTTCAATACGATGTAAAAGCAATAAAATATTTAGATACTTTTAATGAAGTTATGAATGAATATAACGCAAAAATTTTATTAATAAAAAAATATCGAGAATCAGGTTTGAGCGTGACCGAAATAGACAAGATTGTCGCAATAGACGATAAGCCAGCAAGTCTAGCGCTACAATATTTTCAAAATAGTTTATGGGAATACGATCCAAACCAAACATTAAAATTAATTATCGATAAACAATTAATTATTAATGACATTGAAAGTAACATAGCAACAAGCATGCAAAACAAGTTAGATGAAGTATTAATAGAAAAGAACAGAGAATCTTATCTTACTGCCACTCTCGCCCTTATATTAACTTTACTCGTTATCGCTTTATTAATTATTATTAGTAGAAATATTAGCCTTTCTTATCAGCAAAGAATTGCCGCTTTAAATAAAGCAGAAGAGGCGGCTAAATTAAAATCTGAATTTTTAGCCAATATGAGCCATGAAATTCGTACACCAATGAATGGTATATTAGGAATGTTAGGGTTATTGCTCAATAGCAAAATATCTAAAGAACAACACCATCAACTTAATATTGCCAAGTCTAGTGCCGATGCTCTGCTCACTTTAATCAACGATATTCTCGATTTTTCGAAAGTAGAAGCAGGAAAGATTGAATTAGAATACTTAGATTTTAATGTCCGTAATCTCTTTGGCGACTTCACAGAGTCTATGGCGCTAAATGCCCAAGAAAAAAATCTAGAAATTATTTTAGACTTAACAGGAGTCGAGGATTCTATGGTGAAGTCTGATCCTGGTAGAATCAGACAGATACTTACCAATATTGTAGGTAATGCAATTAAATTTACCAATGCCGGAGAAGTAGTAATAACAGCCAAGCTTAATCCTTTACCTCAAACTAACTTAATGGAATTACGCTGTAGTATATCCGATACAGGCATTGGCATTCCAAAAGATAAACAACAAAATATGTTTGATGCTTTTAGCCAGGTTGACGCCTCTACAACAAGAAAGTATGGAGGCTCAGGTTTAGGGTTAACCATTACCAAGAAATTTTGTCAGTTACTTGGCGGTGATATCCATGTCGAAAGCAGTGATGGTGAAGGCAGTTGCTTTACTTTCACCCTACAAGTTGAAAAGAGTGAACAGTCTCAATTAGTAGTCCCTAAAATAGATGTTTCATCGTTACATATTTTAATTGTTGATGATAACGCCACCAACAGAGAAGTTTTACGGGGACAATTAAACTTATGGGGAGCAAAAGTTACCGAGGCTGAAAATGGCCAACAAGCACTAACCATCTGCGAAAATCTAATCGAAAATAATAACAACAAATTATTTGATATCGCTATTCTTGATATGCAAATGCCTGAAATGAACGGCGCAGATTTAGCTATAAAAATAAGAAAAAATTCACTTTTTGATGATATAAAGCTCGTTATGATGACCTCTATGGGGGAGAAAGGAGATGCCCAGTATTTCGCTGATATTGGCTTTAGCGCCTACTTCCCTAAACCTGCTACCACGGTCGATATATTTAATGCACTTTCTGTAGTAGCTGATAATGGTGAAGCGTTAAAAGGCGCTAAGCCTTTAGTCACACATCACTACCTTAACTCTGTTGATGCTAAACAAAATATTCAACAATTACCGCAACTTTGGCCGGCTGAGACTCGCATATTGCTCGTTGAAGATAATCGTATAAATCAAGTGGTTGCTATTAGTATTTTAAAACAAATGGGCTTGACTGCTGATGTAAGTGCCAATGGCATTGAAGCAATTAATGCATTAAAAAAAGCCCTAGATACAAAGCCATATTCTATAGTAATTATGGATTGCCAAATGCCTGAAATGGATGGCTATGAAGCCACTAAACAAATTAGGCTTGGCGCAGCAGAAGAGATGAACAAACAAATTCCAATTATCGCTATGACAGCAAATGCAATGCAAGGTGATAAAGAAAAGTGTTTAGCTGCCGGAATGAGTGATTACTTATCTAAACCCATAGAACCTGAAACAGTTCATAAAATGATGATGACTTGGTTGAAAGTTGATAAAAATAATGGAGATAACCCAGTGCTTGAAACCATTAATGACAAAACAGAAGCAGTAGCTGAAATGTCATTGGATCAAGCAAATAAGAATCTAGTTTGGAATCAATCCTCATTGTCAAAACGTGTTAATGGCAACCAACAATTTATGAGCATGATGATTAATGCTTATATCGAAGATAACACAGAAAAATTTAATGAACTAAACACCGCGATTTCTGAAAAAGATAAAGAGAAAATCAAATTCTCACTTCACTCTATAAAAGGCTCTGCAGGTAATATTGGCGGGATGAATGTTCAGGCACTAGCTGCCTCTATGGAGTTAACGCTAAAAGAAGAAGGGATCGATGCGATAACACAAAATATGGAAGAGTTTACGAACGAAAGTAACTTATTAATTGCTGAAATAACTCGCTGGCTGAGCGATCAAGGTTAAAGTGCTCAGCCCCAAGCATCTATGAGCAGAATAGGGAGCTAAATTTAGCTCGACTCTTGGTTTTTGAGCATAGATAACGCCATTGCTTCGGCAATTTTAATACCATCAATACCAGCTGACAAAATACCACCAGCATAGCCAGCTCCTTCACCTGCGGGGTAAAGCCCTTTAGTGTTTACACTCTCAAACGATAGCTTATCTCGGCTAATTTGAATAGGAGAAGAGGTACGTGTTTCAACAGCTGTTAACGTCGCATCACTATTAGCAAAACCTTTAATTTTTTTCTCAAATGCAGGAATCGCCTCTCTAATCGCATCAATAGCATAACTGGGTAGTGTTTGGCTCAAATCACAATAGGTTACGCCTGGTTTGTACGATGGAACAACTTCGCCATGCTCGCCACTGGCACGACCCGCGATAAAGTCGCCAACCAATTGTGCTGGCGCATCATAATTTTCGCCACCTAATTTAAAAGCCTTTTCTTCTAACCGACGTTGCAACTCAATACCCGCCAACACATCTTCCTTTCCTTCTTTAAGCGGGTAATCGCTAGGCGAAATACCGACCACAATTGCGCTATTGGCATTACGTTCATGGCGTGAGTATTGACTCATACCATTGGTAACTAGCCGCCCTTCTTCGGATGCAGCAGCGACAACAGTACCTCCAGGACACATACAAAAGCTATAAACAGAACGTCCATTACTACAGTGATGCACTAATTTATAATCGGCTGCACCCAATATTTCATGTCCGGCATGTTTACCAAAACGAGCAGAATCAATAGCAGATTGTTCATGCTCTATTCTAAAGCCAACTGAAAACGGCTTAGCTTTAATAAATACATCATTGTTAAACAACATTTTAAAAGTATCACGCGCACTATGGCCAATCGCCAACGCCACATGGTTGGATTTTATTACTTCGCCCGTTGCCAATGTCAGTCCAGTAACTCTTCTTGCTTCGCCCTCACCTTCTATGTGCAGTTCATCCACACGCTGACTAAAGCGAATTTCACCACCAAGCGCAGTAATTTTAGCGCGCATTTTTTCAATCATAGTCACTAATTTAAAGGTACCAATGTGTGGCTTACTAACATATAAAATTTCTTCTGGTGCACCTGCTTCAACAAATTCGTTTAATACTTTACGACTATAATGCTTAGGATCTTTTACTTGGCTGTAGAGTTTTCCATCAGAAAAAGTGCCTGCGCCACCTTCACCAAATTGCACATTCGATTCAGTATTAAGTACCTTTTTTCGCCAAAAACCAAAGGTATCTTTAGTACGCTCACGCACTTCTTTACCTCGTTCAAGAATAATTGGTTTAAACCCCATTTGCGCCAACACTAAACCGACAAATAAACCACAGGGACCAAAACCAATAACTACGGGCCGCTTAGTAATCTCTACTGGCGCTTGCGCAACATAGTTATAACGCATATCAGGCGTGGCTTTCACATTATGATCTTTTTCAAATGTGGTTAATAACTCGGCTTCTAAAGGTGTTTCAATATCTAAGGTGTATATTAAGGTGATCACATTTTTTTTACGTGCATCGTAGCCCCGTTTAAACACGGTAAAATTGATAAGTTGCTCATCACTTAAATTAAGTTTATCAAGCACAGCTTGACGTAACTCTTCGGGTTGGTGATTAAGATCGAGTTTTATATCTGTTAAGCGCAACATAGTGAATCCAGTAGTACAATTTTGAATAAGGTAATATCGGGCGCTATTTTAACGTATCGGAGCTAAGATACGAAACTAATTTACTTTAATCTTAGTTAATCTTGATTTTAAAATAAGGTAATCTGTTTGGTATTACGTCTGAACCAAGGTATGATCGACAACTTAACATTATTTTATTTAGCAAGAGATAACGCACAACCTATGGCCTTTGTGGTAACAGATAACTGTATCAAATGTAAATATACCGACTGCGTAGCGGTATGCCCTGCTGACGCCTTTTTTGAAGGTCCTAATTTTTTAGTTATTAACCCAACTGACTGTATTGATTGCGACTTGTGTCCTGTTGAATGCCCTGCCGGTGCTATTTATCAAGAAGACGAAGTACCTGAAGATCAACAAGCCTTTATTGAACTTAATGCTGAACTTTCACAAGTTTGGCCACGCATTACCGAAGTAAAAGCGCCACCAGATGATGCAAAAACATGGGATGGAGTTAACAACAAAATAAATTACTTAGATCTTGGCAAAGCTAGCGAGTAAACATTCTTTAAACTATTGTTTCTATATTTTCATCATCCCCTTTAACCTTACCAAGGAAGCTCATGAATCACTTAATTAATTCTGAAAACAGTGGCATACCACTTGTTATTATTAACAAAGATAATTATAACAACTGGTTAATAAAGCAAAACCAGTTTAATCAAGAATGGTTAACGAACAGTCACTACAAAGGAGATGGGTTAGCAATATTACCTGATGCTAAAGGCGCACTTGCCTTAGCGTTATTTGTAGTCGATGATGCTACTGATTTCTTTGCTTGTGGTGATTTAATTACACAACTTCCACCTAAACAATACGTACTACAAGCTGAAGCTGAACACCGCAAAGCTATTTGCTTTTCATGGTTAGTTGGCGCTTATAAATTTGATCGCTACTTTTCTAATAATTCACAAGATAAAGCTTCTCCTTGTTTAGCCGTTAATGATCAAGCGCTTGTTGATAGCGCTATAAAATATGCACAAGCCACGGCACTTGTTCGAGATTTAGTTAATACACCTGCTGTAGACATGATGCCGATTAATTTAGGTGAATGCGCTCAACATTTGGCTGAACAGTACCAAGGTAAAGTTAATCAAATTATTGGCGATGACCTACTCGCTCATAACTATCCAACGATACATGCCGTTGGACGAGCGAGTGTACATGCTCCTAGATTAATTGACTTAACTTGGGGCAATAGCAAGCACCCTAAAATAACCTTAGTTGGCAAAGGCGTGTGTTTTGACAGTGGCGGCTTAGATCTTAAACCTGCTTCAGGCATGCGTAACATGAAAAAAGACATGGGAGGATCTGCTCATGTTTTAGGGTTAGCCCAATTAATTATGTCGCATAACTTGCCAATAAATTTACGGGTGCTTATTCCAGCCGTAGAAAATGCGGTATCAAGTAATGCTCTTAGACCTGGTGATGTCATTACCACACGTGCAGGTATTACCGTAGAAATAGACAACACCGACGCTGAGGGCCGTTTAGTTTTATGTGATGCGTTAACAGAAGCGGATGCTGATGATCCAGAATTAATCGTCGATTTTGCCACGTTAACAGGCGCAATGCGTGTTGCCTTAGGTACTGAGTTACCAGGCTTTTTCTCGACTAATGATCAAGTTGCTACCGGTATTACTCAAGCAGGTAACATGAATAATGATCCTGTCTGGCGCATGCCATTATATAAAGCTTATCGCAATTTACTAAAAAGCTCGGTTGCTGATATGACTAATTGTGCAACAGTACCTTTTGGTGGTGCAATTACCGCTGCGCTTTACCTACAAGAATTTGTAAAAAGTGAAACTAATTGGGTTCATTTCGACGTTATGGCGTTTAATATTCGCGCATTATCGGGTCGTCCACTGGGTGGAGAAGCTTTCGGTATTCGAGCAGTTTTCGACTACTTACAAGAAAAATACTCATAAAAAAGTTAGTTAAACACAAATTAACTCGTTTAAAACAGTCGCAAGACTGTTTTAAACATTACGGGTTTTAAGTAAATAAGAAGACTAAACACACAGTCGTAGCTAAAAAACAAAGCAGTAATATTTCAACTGAAATAGGTAGTCTTTTTAGTTTACGAGGATGATTCACACTAAACTTCATCATAATAGTACCTCCTAACATTATAAACTGACTGACAAACGACATAGCGGCTAAAGTAGAGAATAGTTTTAGCGGCCAAATTTTAGTTATCTGTTAGCATTTCAAGCACTTTCAATGATCGAATAATATTATTCTTTTGCATTGACTTATTAATATAATAGGTCGTTTTATTCACTTTATAAAGAGTATTTTTCCCCTCTTTACTAACTAGTTGAATTACATAATACTCTTTTTCTTCACTAATAAAAATCCAGTTATATTTTTCTGATAATAGCAACTCATAGCGTTTTTTCGACAGATAAGGTATCGACTTTTTATCCGCGACTAATGAAGCTGCATGGTTATCAATTAATAAATTATCATTGTGCAATCTAAGCGAACCGGCTGCTTGTTCATCAGCTAACTGTTGCTCTTTTTTAGCCAAACTTTGGCTTGCTACCGGTGAAAATGCGCGTTTCATTTCGTTACTCGATTGTTTGTTTTTTTGTTTTATCGCACTTGGCTTCACTTGTTTATGAGCTTGCTTATATATTGATTGTGAAGGTTCATTAGTTAATTGTGATATTTCTTCAACGGCTAATAATTGCTCAGAATCGTTACTTTCAGCTAACGGCTGCATTGGAGCTAAATTACTTGGTTGCATCAAAGGTGTATTTAACTGATTGATAAATAATGAAAACACAAGGACTAACGATGCAGCAGAGGCAAGAGGTATATACCACGAGAGCTTTTTAGCGACCTTTTTTACTTCAGCTTTAGGGGCTGACTTAACTGCCCTGTGTGCTGCAGCTAATATTTTGTTATCCGCATCTTTACTAGGTTGCTCTTGCTCAGGATTAGTTGCAAAGGTTTGTTTTACCTCAGTATCTTGCTTGGATAAATCGTCATACAAAGATTGAATAAACGCTTCATCTTCAGTTATTTCGTTATCTTTTTCTAATGGATCGTTAATTGACATAAGCAGTTAACCCCTTCCTAATTTTTTGTAAGGCGTAACGCCAATGGCTTTTTACTTTTTCTTTATGATTTTGCGTGATTTTTGCTATTTGGTCGACAGTAAAACCCGCTTCTTGTTTCAATAAAAAAACCTGTCGTTGCTCAAACGGGAGCTGTAAAATTTGTGAGTTTAAAGCCTGTTTCAACTGTTCCATTTGGTATTGATTCATTGTTGATGGCTGTTCTGTAGCTTCCGCATTTTTAACATTATCTTCGCAAGGCTCTACATTATTTTGTGTAGCTTGATCGGTAACATGTTCTGTGAAAGTTTGTTCGTTTTGAGTACTCTTTTTTTGAAAAAAATCTATCATGACGTGTCTGGCAATAGTGAACAAGTATGTCCGAAATAATGCCGACACTTCATATTTCTCACGTGCATTAATCAACTTTAGCCATGTGTCGTGACAAAGCTCTTCAGCTACAGCAGCAGATGTATTTTGTTTAATAAAAAAAAGAAACACAGCTTTTTTATGGCGATGGTAGAGTTTATCAAATGCACTCGCATCTCCTTTAGCATAAGCGAGCATTAACAACTCATCCGTTGTTTGTTGCTCGCTACTTTGGTGGTTAAAACTACTCAAATGCTCATATTTCCTTGTCGTAAATCCTAATACAGTCCTGACATATTAATGCTTTGCTATCTTCGTTTCACGTGCGTTTTGCGTTGGGGATAATGCTTGAGCTAATTTAACCATATTAATAAATTCACTGCGATAACCGTGTTGGTCTTCCCCCCTGCCTTGCTGAGCTAATGCAATAATTTTGTCGCTCGTTAATGTAGAAACATTATCACTGTTTTTAAGGAATTGCCCAAAACCTGCAACAGCAGCAGAAAACTTAAAGTTATTACTGGCATCAGCAATACTCGGCATTATTTGGCTTACTTGAATAGGTTGCTCAATTAATTGGCTTTTTGCCTCTTCTGGTTTTTTATAACGTAAGCGCAAATATGCTAACTCGTCGCTAACCCCATTTGTAGGTTGTTGTTTTGAATAGCGAAGAGGGTCAAACGCTTTATTAGCTGAATCGACCAAAGCAATCTCGTATAGCGCGGTTACAGAATGTCCTGCGCCTATATCACCCGCATCAACTTTATCATTGTTAAAATCCTGGCGTTTTAACTGCCTTGTTTCATAACCTATTAAACGATATTCACTGACAATCTCAGGATTAAATTCCAGTTGAATTTTTACGTCTTTTGCAATAATCATTAAGGTTGACGATAGCTCTTCCACCAATACCTTACGAGCTTCATTCAGCGTGTCTATGTAATAAGCATTACCATTACCATTTTGCGCTAGCTCTTGCATTAAGGCATCATTATAATTTCCTGCACCTAAACCTAAAATACTCAGAGCTATGCCTGACTCTCGCTGCTTAGCAATTAACTCTTTTAATACTTGTTGATTAGTAGTGCCAACATTGAAGTCGCCATCGGTTGCTAGGATAACCCGATTAATTCCTCCATCAATAAATGATTGTTTCGCTAAAGCGTATGCAGCATTAATACCGGCACCACCGTTAGTAGAGCCGCCCGCAGTTAATCGAGAAAGTGCATCCACAATAGCTTGATTATCATTTCCTGGTGTAGGCGTTAATACAGTACCAGCTGCTCCAGCGTAAACAACTATCGCTACGCTGTCATGTTGGTCTAACTGCTTAGTAAGCATTTTTAATGAGTTTTTCAATAAACCTAACTTATTCGCTCGATTCATCGAACCAGATACATCAATCAAAAATACTAAATTTGACGGTGGCCTTTCATCATCAACTATTTTTTTCCCTTGAATACCAAGATGTAATAAATGTTTATCTGCGTTATAGGGGCTCGGGGCTATTTCACTGTAAACACTAAACGCTGCTTCGTTATTTACTGGAGTCGTTGGGTAGTTATAAGAAAAATAATTCACTAACTCTTCCACTCTAATTGCATCTTTTTGAGGTAGATTTCCTTGGTTTAACAATCGGCGAACATTACTATAAGACGCAGTATCAACATCAATTGAAAAAGTAGATACAGGGGATAAGACAACTTGTTTAATACTATTTTCAATTTGACGACGATATTTCTCATTATCTACTGCTAACTTAGCATTGGGAGGCTGCATAGACACAGGCGCAACTATCATGCTTTTTTGATACGGTAGGGGTTGCTGTCCTCGTTTCATTTTTTGATGTGGGCTTTTACTTGTTAATTGCGATAAATTCATTTGTCTTTCATCAGCGAGTAACGGCTTAGGAGTTAATGTCTCTTTTAAGGGCTTAGAGACATCTTTTTGTTCAACTTTATTTAATACCTTAGTTTGTTGATTGTGCTCTTTAACAATTTGTTCTTGAGCGCAAGCTGATATTAATAAGGCCGTGGTTATTGCTAAAACGATATATTGTTTTTTCATGACGTCTCTCTTTTTTAGTTAAAATTTATATTCGACAGTTTTATAGGCTCTATTGAAATAAACGGACAAGTCATGAAAAAGGGTTAACTAAATTTAATTAATATTAAAATAATTAAAATAAATACGATAAATGACTAAATTTAATCGGTACATTGTCATATAATTTACACTGCTTTTAGACGCCTTAAATGGCAAAATTTCTATTTGAGACTTTTAATGTTTGATGACATTCGCCCTTTTCGAGATAACGAAGTAACTCACGTTATTAATCAATTAATTAATGAAGAAGACTTTCAATCATCGGTGGCTCAGTTAGCGCTTCCCCGCCTGTACCGTGTATCATCTTGGTTAGCTAAAAAAGCGATAAAAACCTTGTTGAAGTTTCAAACTAAGCGCTTTTCAACAGTCAATCAAATTCATATTGAAGTGGCTAAATATTTAAAAAAAATTATTAACAAAAGCACTCAAGGTTTTACTTATCACGGTTTAGAAAAGTTTGATTTAAGTAAGCCTGCATTATTTATTAGTAACCATAGAGACATTGTTCTTGATGCCGCATTAATAAACTTAGCTTTACATGAAAATGGCATAGATACTGTAGAGTCTGCCGTTGGTGATAACTTACTTACCACACCGTGGGTTTCCGATTTAATGCGAGTCAATAAAAGCTTTATCGTTAAGCGCAGCGAAAAAACAAAACGCGGCATGTTAAACGCATCAAAAGAATTATCCGCTTATATTCACCACTCTCTTAACCAGAATCGACAAAATATTTGGATTGCTCAGCGAGAAGGCAGAGCAAAAGACGGATTAGATAAAACCAACCCTGCATTAATATCAATGTTGTTATTAAATAAAGAAAAAACAATGTCAATTGGTGATTATCTTCAACAATTAAACATTATCCCTGTCGCTATTTCATATGAATTTGATCCCTGTGATAACCAAAAGGCCATTGAATTAGCTATCAAAGAAAGTACAGGCGAATATAACAAAACAGATAATGAAGATTTGCACAGTATTACTCAAGGTTTATTAGGACAAAAAGGGAGAATTCACCTTGAGTTTTGCGCTCCAGTGCAAGGAAATTTTGAAAGTAGCAAAGACATTGCGATGGCAATCGATGAAAAAATTATCAGTCACTATCAATTATTTGATAGTAATCTTGCGGCTTTTGCTCACCTTAATAATAAGTTTGCTGACAATGCAGTACTGAAAAAACTAAAAGAGCGAATGAAAAATTTAGATGAATTACAGCAACATTGGCTACTTACTATGTACGCTAATCCTGTATTGGCAAAATTAGCTTTAGAACAGTAAAAATAAGTAATATGTTCTGTTTAATTGGCTTGTTTACTATTTTGTCGTGAATTTTGTTGGTTTCTCAGACTAAAAATATGACCTAAAATAACCTTTTCTTTAAATTAGAAATCATCTGCTTTCATTTACCCTCCCTTTTGATAGAATCGCGCCAATTTAATTACTCTAACTTTTAACATAACAACCTAACTTAATTTTGAGAATAATATGAAGAAACTTTTATTCGTTTTATTGGTAATGTGTTTTCCTAGCATTGCTTTTTCATCAGATGCCGTTCATCAATCCATTGATTTAACAAATCATTGGATTGGCTATACCTCAATTGCTATTTTTGCTATTTCCTACATTTTGGTTATTTTTGAAGAACAATTACATTTACGAAAATCGAAACCAGTTTTACTTGCCGCTGGATTAATTTGGATATTAATTGCCGCCTATTACACCTCAAATGGTATGCCTCATGCGGCAGAAGTGGTCATTCGCCATAACTTCCTTGAGTATGCTGAACTATTCTTCTTCTTACTTGTCGCAATGACCTACATTAACGCAATGCTTGAGCGTAATGTATTTGATGCTTTACGTGACTGGTTGGTTGGTAAGGGCTTTAGTTATAAAGCACTTTTTTGGTTAACCGGTATTCTTGCCTTCTTTATTTCTCCTATCGCAGATAACTTAACCACCGCATTAATTATGTGTGCGGTAGTCTTAGCTGTAGGTAAAGATGAGCCAAAATTTATTGCTATTAGCTGTATTGGCATTGTTGTTGGTGCAAATGCTGGCGGTGCCTTTAGCCCGTTTGGCGATATCACCACACTGATGGTTTGGCAAAAAGGTATTGTACAATTTGAAGAATTTTTTAACTTATTCCTACCGTCGGTTGTTAATTATTTAATCCCTGCATTTATAATGCAATTTGCTATTCCTGAAGGTAGTCCGCAAAAGGTAGCAGGTGAAATAACAACAATTAAACGCGGTGGTTTAACAATTGTTGGTTTATTTATTTTAACCATTATTACCGCAGTTTCTTTTCATAACTTTATTCATTTACCACCCGTGTTTGGCATGATGTTAGGCTTAGCTTATCTTAAGTTTTTTGGCTACTACATCCGCAAAACTGGAGAAAACGAAATTGATCATTCAGATATTCCAACAGGCCATCAAGTTGAAGCCAAAGGCTTTGATGTTTTTGATAAAATAGCCAGAGCCGAATGGGATACCTTATTCTTCTTCTACGGGGTTATTTTGGCTGTCGGAGGTTTAGGTTTCATTGGTTATTTAGGCATGACATCAGAATTCATGTATGGCCAATTAGGCCCTACTTACGCGAATATTCTAGTCGGGATTTTATCAGCAATCGTAGATAATATTCCGGTGATGTTTGCTGTACTAACCATGAACCCTGAGATGTCTCAAACTCAATGGTTACTTGTTACCTTAACGGCGGGTGTTGGCGGCAGTTTATTGTCGATTGGCTCTGCCGCAGGTGTTGCATTAATGGGACAAGCACGCGGTTACTACACATTTTTTAGCCATTTAAAATGGATGCCTGTTATTGCCTTAGGTTATGCAGCAAGCATTTGGGTCCACTTTTTAGTTAATGGTTAGCATTTCATCATGTTAAAAGGGGCTGTTAAAGTAATTTAACAGCCCCTTTTTTATTAGAGGTAAAAGAAGGTATCTAATACATCTATAATCCCAATTTCATTAATTAGGGATCTACTTTAACCCGGTGAAATGATCACATCGTGAGTGAGGTTGAGATTACTCTAATAAGGCTTCAGGTAGCTCCCAAAATGTCACCATTTGCTCTCCTTGCCAGTTTTCTATAATTAGCCATATTTTATGCTCAGGTTTTAATAATTTCGGAGCAATAGCATGAACTTCTTGACCATGTTGACTGCCATGCAAAATCCCTTCACTTCCTTTTTCTAGCTCTGTCAGTGGTTGTAAACTTTTACCGATAGATAAATATGCTTGGCGAATATGACTAACCTCGCCTTTACTGAAAGTAATAAAAAAATCTTTGGTGTAAACACCGTCATGTAAATAAGGAGGCTCTAGATTGTATGGCATTGGAGACACCTCAAACGATCCGATTTGCTTTATTTCAAGAGGTGCTGGAAATTGTGGAAATAACGATTGATAAAGAAAATAACAGGATAATAATAATACCAAGCCATTTATTTTAAATTTATAACGGTTCCAAAAGTTGTATTTAACGCGAGCCATTAATGAACTTCCTGTTGGTTGAATGTAGTAGATGATGCATCATTAGTTAGATTTTTGTCAGTAAACTCTTCTGCAACAAGGCTTTGCTTTCTTCCCGCTTTAAAAGTTCTTTCTCCCCACATTAAAAAGCCTGTAATCGACATCCCCGTTAATAATATACCAAAAACAAACCAGATTATTTTTGTCCAAATACCACCAATAGTGCCGTAATGAAGAGGGTTAGCTATATGTGATAATGTTTGTAGTATATTCATTTCATCAGGTGTTCTTGTCCCTTCAATATTTCCGGTCCATGGGTTAACCATAACGCCATAAGAGTACTGATCATAAAAAACATAGTCGCCTTCACCATAAAGTTTATAAGTATCGCGGTTATGTTCTGGTGGGGTTATATACGTCGCTCTAAAGTCAGGAAATTGCTTTTTAGCAATAACCAAAGCATCGCTTAATGTATAAGGGTTAACACTAGGGCTTGGTGGCAAATGGCAGTCTAAAATAAAAAATGACACTTATGCTGTTAAACAAAGTGCATACGCCGTGGTAAATGTTTTTGCTCGTTGGGATGTAACAGAGCAACTTAACATTCAAGCAAATATTAATAACATTACTAATGAGAAATACATTAATAGTTTATACAACATTGGCTATTATGGGGCTCCGGCTAACGGAACAATTAGCGTGTCTTATAGCTTTTAATGAATCAAAGTTTATAACGCTCTGATAAAGCAGTGTTATGATATTTGCACAAAAAAATGGCTAGTTATTCTTATTTCACCAAAATCAATACCACTAATTTTTACTCAGGCTCGTAATCTAAATTAGCCGAAAGCCAACGTTCAGCTTGAGGCAAGGTCATTTCTTTTCGTGTTGCATAATCAATCACTTGATCTTTAGCTAATTTCGCTACAGCAAAATACTTTGAGTCTGGATGGGCAAAATACCAACCACTTACCGCTGCACCTGGCCACATGGCAAAACTTGAGGTTAACTCCATACCTATGTTTTGCTCAACATTTAATAAATCCCACAAAAGCCCTTTCTCGGTATGCTCAGGACAAGCAGGATATCCGGGTGCAGGACGAATGCCTTGGTATTGCTCACGAATTAACGCTTCATTGTCTAAGCTTTCATCTTTAGCATAACCCCAGTATTCACGACGTACCTTCTCATGCAAATACTCTGCGCTTGCTTCTGCTAGTCGATCCGCTACCGCTTTTAATAAAATGCTGTTATATGCGTCATGGTCAGCATCAAACACTTTAACAAGTTCATCAGCACCAAAACCGGCCGAGACAGCAAAAGCACCAATATAATCGTCGACACCGCTCCCTTTTTCAGCGATATAATCGGCTAAACAACGGTTATATTGCCCTGACGGTTTTTTACTTTGCTGACGTAATTGATGCAACCTCATCACACGTTCATCACGACTTTCTGCTCCGCTGTTTTGATCACACGCATAAACTTCAATATCGTCATTAGTACGCGCAGCAGGAAATAACCCGAATACCGCTTTTGCCGTTAACTTTTTATTGCTAATAACATCATCAATTATTTTATTAGCATCATTAAATAAATTAGTCGCTTCAGTACCAATAAGCTCGTGAGACAATATTTTGGGGTACTTACCCGATAATTGCCATGTCATAAAGAATGGCGTCCAATCGATGTATTTTCTTACCTCGTTTAAATCAAGTTCATCTAGCACAGTTACCCCAAGTTTATTCGGTTTAACAGGCGTGTATTGCTCGAAACTTAGAGGAGTGGCATTGGCTCTTGCTTGCTCTAAAGAGATCAATGTAGAGCGAGGGCCTTTAGTGTAATGACGTTCACGAACTCTGGCATATTCATCTTTATTTTTAGCAACAAAATCTGGACGTAATTCATCAGATAACAAGCTACTCACTACAGAAACTGAACGTGAAGCATTTGAGACATAAACCACAGGATGATCGTATTGAGGTTCTATTTTAACCGCAGTATGCGCTTTTGATGTGGTCGCACCACCAATTAACAGTGGCAAAGTAAAGTTTTGGCGTTTCATCTCTTTCGCTACATGCACCATTTCATCAAGAGATGGTGTGATCAAGCCAGATAAGCCAATAATATCGACCTTTTCTTCCTTGGCTACTCTTAAAATATCTTCGCAAGACACCATGACGCCCAAATCGATAATTTCATAGTTGTTACATTGTAAAACTACGCCAACGATGTTTTTACCAATATCGTGAACATCACCTTTAACTGTTGCTAATAAAACCTTACCGTTAGACTTAACTTCTGTTTTTTCAGCTTCAATAAATGGGTTTAAATAAGCGACTGCCTGCTTCATTACTCGTGCTGACTTAACAACTTGCGGCAGAAACATTTCGCCAGCGCCGAACAAGTCCCCTACCGTATTCATGCCGTCCATTAATGGACCTTCAATAACATCTAAAGGTCGAGCAGCGATTAATCGAGCTTCTTCGGTATCTTCTATAATGAACTCGTTTATGCCCTTAACTAACGCATGTGATAAACGTTCATTTATCGGTAGTTCACGCCATGCTAAATCAGCTTTAGCATTTTTCGCCCCACCTTGGTTACGATATTCTTCAGCAATTTCTAATAAGCGCTCTGTAGCGCCGTCATCTTTATTTTGAATAACATCTTCTACAGCAACTCTTAAGTTCTCAGGAATGTCTGAGTAAATGGCTAACTGTCCAGCGTTAACAATCCCCATGTCCATGCCATTTTTTATCGCATGATACAGAAATACCGCATGAATCGCTTCTCGAACAGGATTATTACCACGGAATGAAAAAGAGACGTTAGACACTCCCCCAGAGATCATCGCATACGGTAAGTTCTCTTTTATGTCAGCTACTGCTTCAATAAAATCTACTGCGTAGTTATTGTGCTCATCGATACCTGTGGCTACAGCAAAAATATTCGGATCGAAAATAATATCTTCTGCGGGATAGCCAATTTCGTCGACTAAAATATGGTAGGCGCGTTTACATATTTCATACTTACGCTCACGGGTGTCTGCTTGGCCCTGCTCGTCGAATGCCATAACAATAACCGCTGCACCATAACGGCGTAATAACTCAGCTTGATGGCGGAAATTTTCTTCACCTTCTTTCAAACTGATAGAGTTAACAATGCCTTTACCTTGAATGCATTTTAAGCCTTCTTCTAAAATATCCCATTTAGAAGAGTCGATCATAATCGGCACTTTAGCAATATCAGGCTCACCAGCAATTAAATTCAAAAAGCGAATCATCGCGGATTTTGAATCCAACATGCCTTCATCCATATTTATATCGATGATTTGTGCGCCATTCTCAACTTGTTGCAATGCAACAGCGATAGCTTGATCGTAATTTTCTTCGGTGATCAAACGTTTAAAAATGGCAGAGCCTGTTACATTTGTGCGCTCACCAACATTGACAAACAAACTGTCTGCGTCAATCGTTAACGCTTCAAGACCCGATAAACGACACGCTATTTTACGAGGTGCGATTTCACGAGGTGCGATATTAGCAACACTTTCAGCCATGCCTTTAATGTGATCTGGCGTGGTGCCACAACAACCACCTATAATGTTTAAAAACCCTGAATTAGCCCATTCAGCAACATGAGTATTCATGTCTTCAACGGTAAAGTCGTACTCACCAAAAGCATTCGGTAGGCCAGCATTAGGATGCGCTGTTACCGCTGTATCAGCAATTCGACTAAGCTCTTCAACATATTGGCGTAGCTCAACAGGGCCTAATGCACAGTTTAAACCAAAAGAAATAGGTTTAGCATGACGCAGTGAATTATAAAAAGCTTCTGTAGTTTGTCCTGATAAAGTACGACCTGAGGCGTCAGTAATCGTACCAGAAATCATAACCGGTAAGCGCAGTTGTAATTCGTCAAATACCGTTTCTACCGCGAAAATTGCTGCTTTTGCATTTAATGTGTCGAAAATAGTCTCAATTAAAATCAAATCTGAACCGCCTTCAATCAAGGCTTTTGTTGATTCGATATACGCTTCTTTTAGCTCATCAAAAGTAACATTACGATAAGCAGGATCGTTTACATCTGGAGAAATAGAACAGGTACGGTTAGTTGGTCCTAACACACCAGCAACAAAACGCGGTTTGTCTGGATTTTTTGCGGTGTACTCATCCGCAGATGCTCTAGCAATTTGTGCGGCAACTAAGTTAATTTCAGCACTCAACCCTTCCATGTCGTAATCGGCCATGGCTATTGTTGTCGCGTTAAAGGTGTTCGTTTCAAGAATATCTGCACCTGCTTCAAGGTACTCATCATGAATCGCTTTGATCACATCTGGCTGGGTTAATACAAGTAAATCGTTATTGCCTTTTACATCGCTGTGCCAATCTGCAAAACGGTCACCTCGATAGTCTTGCTCTTCAAATTTATACGCTTGGATCATGGTGCCCATTGCACCATCAAGAATAAGAATACGTTTCTCTAATTGTTGTTCAAACAATTGGTATGAATCTGATTTTTTTAAACCACTTTCGGCTTGCTTATTTTTCAAGAGAAACTCCAGATTTAGTTGTTTGCATTGCTTTTATATTGTCAGCGTCTAATTTATAAGGGGTAATTTGATAAACGTAATAATTAAGCCAATTAGTAAATAATAGGCTACCGTGACTTCGCCACGAGTTTGCAGGCGGACAAATATCGTCATCGTTGTCATAATAATTCACAGGTTTAATGACATTATCATTAACCGTAAGGTCTCGTAAAAACTCTTCATGTAACGTTGATGCATCGTATTCTGGGTGTCCCGTTAAATAGACTTGTTGTTTATTTTCGCTTGCAACAAGATAAACTCCAGCTTGTTCAGATTCTGCAATAACCTTTAATTGATCAACCGATTGATAATCGGTTTTATCAATGTAACCGTAACGAGAATGAGGGACGGTAAAACATTCATCAAAACCGCGAGTTAACTGCTCTTTTGCATCACATACCGTATGTTTATATAAACCTGAAAGCTTTTGAGGTCTTAAATGCCTATTTAAACCGTAATGATGATACAAAGCAGCATGTGCTGCCCAACACGAAAACATAGTGGAGGTTACATTACTTTCTGCCCAATCGAATACTTCACAAATTTTGTCCCAAAAGCTCACTTCGCTATAGTCAAGTAAAGCTAATGGGGCACCAGTAATAATTAAACCATCGTATTGCTTGTGTTTAATATCATCAAATAAGTAATAGAAATTTTCTAAATGCTCTTTCGGAGTATTTTTAGACTCATTGGCATGAATACGGACAAATTCAATATTAATTTGCAACGGAGTATTGGCAAGCATACGTAAAATTTGAACTTCGGTTTCAATTTTATTCGGCATTAAGTTTAAAATTGCCACCTGCATAGGTCGTATTTCTTGATTTGCCGCTCGGTTTTCGGACATCACAAAAATATTTTCATTATCTAAAACAGATAATGCAGGCAATCTATCGGGAATTTTAATCGGCATAAAAAGCAACCTAACACTGAAGAAAAATGTATTTAACGAGTATAGCGTGTAATGTGACGCAGATTTCTGGCTATGTCAACATCTAAACGTTTAGACGTCTAAAAACACCTAGGCGATTTTGTTATAAATAAGATCGAACGAGAGGGTTAAACCAACATATTCCTGCACTTAATTTACAATAAAAAAGCCTGACGAAGTATCAGGCTTTAAACAGGCAATTAAATGTTTAGCAGCTAAAACATGTATTTCACATCAATACCTGCTTCTAAACCTCGATCAATACGACCAAATGGTGTGCCTAAAATGTCTGCCGTCAGTCCACCTAAGCTCAACATATAGCGTTCATCAAGTAAATTTTTCCCCCACAAACCAATTTCTATGTCGTCACCATCATTTGTCCAAGATATTCGAGCATTTAAGTTTTTGGTGTCTTTAAAGTAGGCAGGCACTGCTTTTTTGTAATCCTCTAATCCAGCTTGACTGGCATTATTATTTTCTAAAAATACATAATCGATATGGAAGTTCGTGGTTCCTACTCCGAAATCTGGCATCCAATCAAGGGTTAAGGTGTAATTTAAGCTAGCATCCACACTACTTTTTTGTGCGGTAATAAAATCACCTTCCCCGTTATAAAAATCGGGGGTATGCGTATCGGTTGAGCGTATCTCACTCACCGCGCCTAGTGTTAAGCTGTCAGTAGCAAACCAGCGAATATCAATTTCTAGTCCTGTTACTTCTTTATCTATGCTAATAATCGTAGGTACAGCAGCAGGGCTTCCCGGGACTTTAGAGCTAATAGAACTTTGTAAATCGGTAATTTCTAGAAAATAACCACTGATGTTAGCTACAACCTCACCCCAAACAATCCCCTTATAACCAAACTCAAGATCTGACGTGTTCTCTGGTGCAAATGCTTCCATGCTAGGCTCTAGTGAATCATAACCACCTGATTTATAACCCGTAGAGTAAGATGTAAAGAGCATGTGATCATCGGTAAATTGGTAACTGGTAACTAAGCGACCTGTGACTTCATCCCACGTATCTGAGGCAGCTAAATTTGCTTGCGGAAAAACAATATTACCAATTTGTTCTGAATTACCAAGTCCTGGTGCCATCATTTCTACAACCTGATTAACCGGCACACCTGAAAAATCATTCAAAGGGATTAACCAAGTAAAGTCTTTTTCATCTCTCGAATATCGAAGACCACCAATAACATGCCACTTATCAGTAAGTGCATAATCAACGTCAGCATAAACACCCCAGTTAGTGAACTCGCCAGTGTTGTTGACACTCTCTTGCCAAAATTGACCTGCATAGCCAGGACCAAATACTTCAGGAATATACACTTGGCTGCTGCCTACCAAAGCAGGAAGTTCAGCAGAAATCATGTCGTAAGTTAAATTTCCCGTCATTTCAATTAACTCAGGAGTTAGTGGTGTCCCTGGAGGTACCAAGCCTAATCCCACTAAAGCTCCGATAATTTGATCTTCATAACCTAAGCCGATGAGTGTTCGCGACCAATCATCTGAATTCCACATATGATCCATATCGTCTAAGCCCATTGATGACTTAAGAGTACTTACTGCTCCATCAAACGTAACATCAGGTCCAAAAGCAGCTGATGCAGCAGCATCAGTGTTACCACCTATCATTTGAGCAACTTGTGCGCTTACTAGACCATTAATTTGATTGTTTAAATCGCCAGTAATTAATCGCGCCGCAGTATCGGTAGTAATATTGAGCTCTGTTGTTTGATTAACATTCTCTTTAGAGTATGAAAAACCGGTAACCGCATTTACATTATCAGTGACGTAGTTAAACTGTAATTCAGTGTATAAAATATCAGAGTCTTCATTATTTGAGGTATCGAAATAGCGCGTTATATCCGCCGTGCCATCTTCATCTTCGCGATTTTCTGTTTGCCAATCTCGATAGCTCAACACGTATTTCATCGATAATGTATTATTAAAGTCATGATTTAATTTAGCCGTTATACCGTACATATCTCGAGATTCAACACCGTTACGTACATCGTTCTCTGCTTTATCATTAAAAGGCGTTTTTCCGCTATTATAAGCATATTCACTCACCCCTACCGCCATTGGTGGCGCCTGCTCTAAATCGTCAATATCATAAGAAAGTTGAAAATTAGTGCTTTCACTAATGTCCCACAATAACGATAATCTCGCGGCGTTATGTGCTCTTTCACCTAAGTCCCACACTTTATTACCATCATTCCAAGCTGGTGTTGCAATGTTTTCTACTATGCCATCTTGATTGTTTGTTAGTACGTTGGCGCGCATATAAAAATTATCGGTAATTGGAATATTGATCATGCCTTCATAACGTTGCAAGTTATCAGATCCAAGAGTGGCCTTAATAAATCCATTAAAGTCGCTGTCAGGACTATTTGGCACCATATTAACAACACCTACAGCGGCATTTCGGCCAAACAAGGTGCCTTGGGGACCTTTTAATACTTCTACTCGTGCCATATCGGAAAAAATAACGTTTTGTGCTGCTCTTGGCATATAAACATCATCATAAAATGTTGCAGAAGATGGATCGCCGCCGACACTAATATTTGGGCTTGAGACACCACGCATTGTGACACCCGCCTGTGTCATATTGCCGTCGCTAAAATCAAAACCCGGAATAAACTTGTCAATATCGCTTAATAAAACAGAGCTACTTTCTTCAATGGTGTCTGCAGATACGGTCCCAACGGTTACCGGTACTTTTAAAATATTTTGCACTCGTTTTTGGGCCGTCACGGTAACAACCTCTATTTCAAACTCTTTCTGCTCTTGCTCAGCTTCGGCTGCCGTCAACCATAGTGGAGTAAGTGCGAGAGCTGAAATAATAGCTTGGGCAACTGAGTGTTTCTTCTTGGGTACTGAGAATTGAAGATTTTGCGATATTAACGTCATAATTTTTCCCTGCTTGTTTGATTTATTTATTTTAAATTTTTGTTTTATTATTATTTTCTAACTTTATAAACTTATCGAATGGCATTTCTAATTACCTCATTAACTATATGTCATGACTAATTTAAATTGCTTACGTATTTTTCAAAACAACTGACGAAATTCTAAAATAAGCTAAGTGATTATTAAAAAAACACCACAAAACAGATTACTTCAATAGATGAAATCGTTTTTATCCTGACAAAATTAAAACAGTATCCTTGTCCGAAAACCGCCAGTCAGTTACACTTTTTTCCGCTATGATGTTTGCTAATTGAGGAATTATTAATGTCGACCACGCAAATATATCAACAAGCAAGATTAAGCAGAGATGCTCGGTTTGATGGCAAATTTTACACTGCAGTAATAACAACAGGCATATTCTGCCGTCCAGTATGCCCTGCTCGCCCACCTAAGCCTGAAAATGTTCGTTACTATTCCAATGCGATGCAAGCACAAGAGGCAGGTTTTAGACCTTGCTTACGCTGCTTACCCGAACTAGCCCCGCAAGCCTCACCGCCCATAGAAATTAAAAAGCTATGTAAAGCGTTAGAGTCTGGCATTAAACTGCCAATACTAAGCCAACAATTTTCTTTAAGTGAACGGCAAATTAGGCGTTTATTTGTGAAACATTATGGATTATCGCCAATAAAATACTTAGCAAACCAAAAGTTACTTCTTGCTCGACGACTTTTAAAAACAACGCAACTTAGCATTACCGATGTTGCTTTTGCGTCGGGGTATTCAAGTGTTAGGCGCTTTAACGAAGCAATTAAACAAGCTTACCAGTGCAGCCCTAGCGATTGCAGAAAAGAAAGTAACCCTACCAAGCTCGCTTATATTGAAGTCTCCCTACCTTATCGTGAGCCTTTTGATTGGCCGCTAATGTTGTCGTTTTTTCAAAAAAGACAATTGGTTAATGTTGAACATGTCAGTGACAGTGAATATTGTCGAACGATTAGCATTAACGGCTGTAAGGGTTGGTTCAGTGTTAGTAAAACTAATAACAAAAGTGCCTTGTTACTTAAAGTACAACTTGAAGACTACCGATACCTTAACAAAGTAATTCAAGGGGTTAGACAAATGTTTGACCTTGATACAGACATGCAACAAATTCACAAAACCTTAATAAAGCATCCAAGTTTAGCCAAAGTGATTGCACAAACACCTGGTCTGAGATTGCCAGGGTGTTGGGATATTTTTGAGTTCTCTATCCGTGCCATTTTGGGACAACAAATATCGGTAAAAGGTGCTACTACTTTAGCTAATCGTATTGCTGTAAAGTACGGCAGTTTATGTGCCGATAATCCATATGGTTTAACGCATACTTTTCCTTGTGCTGATGAATTATCAAAGGCAGAGTATCAAGATATTGGCTTAACTCGCTCGCGTATTAGTACACTAAAAAATTGGCTTGAATTTTATCAACAAGACGAACAAATTTTTCACTACTACGCCTCTCTTGATGCATTAGAACAACAACTAATTAAGATAAAAGGCATAGGTCCTTGGACTGTCAACTACCTAGCAATGCGCGGCTTAAGCGATCCTGATGCTTTTCCAAGTGCTGATTTGGGCATAATTAAAGCGTTAACAGTTAACGATAAAAAGCCAACCAATAAAGACATACTCGCATTAAGCGAACAATGGCGGCCTTGGCGAGCCTACGCTGCTATTTACTTATGGCAATCTCTAGCGATTGCGCCAACAAAAAATTAATAACAGGCATCACTTATGTATTACACCTATTATCAGTCACCTTTTGGTGAAATTGCACTCACCGCAACAAATGAAGGTTTAACCAGCCTACAATTTGTGCAAAGCGCCTTACCCGTAGTTGTTGATTCAAAAGCAAAAGAAAGTAAAACGCCCTTTACTCAAGTGTGCGAACAACTTGATCAATACTTTGCTAAAGAGCGTAAACATTTCGATTTACCCTTAGCTCAAGTCGGTACACCTTTTCAACAAACCGTTTGGCAAACGCTATGTACCATTAAGCAAGGTGAGACAAAAAGCTATGCTTGGTTAGCCAAAGCAATAAATAACGAGAAAGCCATCCGCGCGGTAGGCAGTGCTAATGGCGCAAACAGAATAGCATTAATAGTGCCTTGTCATCGCGTTATTGGCAGTAATGGAAAGCTTACTGGCTATGCAGGAGGCTTAGGGTTAAAGGCAAAGTTACTGATGCATGAAGGTGCACAATTTAAGGTGTAGAAGTCTTCAGGTTAATTAATAACGTTAGTTTTACTTAACGTCTATTAATTAATGTAATATCAATATGTTAAAAATACTATTAATAAAGTTACAGTTAACTGTCACTTTTTAGTTAAGGAAACCTACTATGTTGAACTGGTTATTAGTTTTATCACTGAGTCTACTCTCGGTCGCTGCAAATACAGCGGAAACGTTGGTTAAATTCCCTGCCGTTGAAAAAAATGTCGCTTACTCGAAAGTTGCCGGATTATCATTTACAGCAGCAAACGAAAAAATTCTCTATGGAGAAGACACTGAACAATACGCACTACTTTGGCGTACGAAACAAACTCAAGACAATGCAGGGAAGCCGTTGGTTATATTGTTGCACGGTGGATGCTGGTTAAGCGCTTACGATATTAAACATTCATATGCGTTAAGTACAGGTTTAGCGCAAGCAGGCTTTAATGTATGGTCGATAGAGTATCGTCGTAGTGGCGATACCGGAGGTGGCTGGCCTGTATCTTTTGATGATGTAAAAGCGGGAATTCTTGCCTCTAGTAGTTTCAATAAAGGTGAATTTCAACTGAGTAATTCAATAGTAGTGGGACATTCTGCTGGTGGCCATTTAGCATTACTTGCTGGTGGGGTAATCAGTCAACTTAAAGGGGTGGTAGGTCTCGCTGCGATTACCGATATTGAAGCCTATGCTAAGGGAGGTAATAGCTGTCAAAAAGTGACTAAAGACTTTATGCTAGGTATGCCGACAGATAAGCCTACTGAGTATGCATTAGCAAATCCAAGTAAGCAGCCATTACACGCTAGCAGCATTATTCTCCATGGTAATAAAGACAATATTGTCCCTCCTTTTAAATTAAGCCAATTAAATAGAAAAGTTATTATGTTAGATGGCGTAGGTCACTTCGACTGGATCCACCCTGGTTCTGAGGCTTTTAGTACTCTCACTCAAACCTTAAATGGATTATAAAATGAATTATGATGAAGTTACCGCTTTAGATAAGGCGGATTCTTTGGCACCTAAACGTCTTGAGTTTGATTTACCTGACAATACAATTTATTTGGATGGGAATTCACTAGGAGCTCTGCCCATAGCGGTAAAATCAAAAGTGGCTGATGTCGTGAGCCAACAATGGGGAAGTCATTTAATTAGCAGCTGGAATAGCCATAGTTGGATTGATCTTCCAATTAACGTAGGTGAAAAGATTGCACCACTGATTGGCGCCGCTCAAGGGCAAGTCATTTGTTGTGATTCTACCTCTGTTAATTTATTTAAAGTGTTAAGTAGCGCACTGAGCCTTAATCCAGAGCGCAACCTTGTATTGTCTACTCAAGATAACTTTCCTACCGATTTGTACATGGTACAAGGGTTAAGTGATTTATTAGGTCCTGACTTATGTCAGCTTCAGCTCGTACAAGAGCAACACATAGAACAACACCTCAACGATTCAGTCGCCGTATTGTTATTAACTCAAGTTAATTTCAGAACCGGACAACTATTAAATATGGAAAAGCTAACTCGACTTGCTCATGACAAAGGGATCTTGGTGGTTTGGGATTTAGCCCATAGCGCGGGCGCTTTACCAGTTGAACTTGATAAGTGTAATGTAGATTTTGCTGTAGGTTGTGGTTATAAATATTTAAATGGTGGACCAGGCGCACCTGCCTTCTTATATGTGGCCAAACGACATCATGCGTTAGTCAAACAGCCACTATCTGGATGGATGGGCCATGCAGCACCTTTTTCTTTTGATAGTACATACAAAACAGCAAAGAATATTAATCAGTTTCAGTGTGGTACACCTTCTATAATATCCCTGAGTGCTTTAGATAGTGCTCTTGATGTTTGGCAGGATGTTGATATGTTGCATATTAGAAAAAAATCACTAGCGCTAAGTAATGTTTTCATTAAGCTTGTTCAAAAGCATGAATGTTTACAAACACTACAGTTGTGTTCTCCTGCAATAGAAAGCGAAAGGGGTAGTCAACTGGCTTTCTCGCACGAAAACGCATTTGCTATTTGCCAAGCCTTGATTGAAGAAGGTGTCATTGCTGATTTTCGCGCACCAAATATATTACGTTTTGGTTTTACCCCTCTTTATACTTCGTTTGAAGACATATGGAAGGCTGTGACAATTTTGGCTAATATTATAAAAAGTGACTTTTACAAAGAACCTCGATTCAGTTTAACCGTAAAGGTAACGTAAAATAGCTTTAATTATAGTCGACTCGAATATTATCTGATGTAACAACGGTTACATCAGATAATTGGTCTTTATTCTTCCCTATTAATCGACGATCCAAGAAACTTGCTTTTGTTTGCCATTTCGTAAAAAACGAAAGACAACTTGATCCCCTTTTTTATACTCTGCAAAGCGCTGTTTAACTTTAATAACCGATTCAATATCCGTTAATGTGTAATTACCGACACTAAGTAAAATATCCCCACCAAGTAACAGGGGTACTCGACCAATCATTACGTTTAAATTTCCACCTCTAAAACCTAATTTGTCGGCGAGTGTTCCAGGAATAACTTGCTGAATTAAAAAGCCGTGTCCTGAAGAGTTATTCAATGCATTGGATAATTGTTCATTTAATAAAAATGGGATAAACCCTGAGAAATGGCTCGGAGCACTGTTTATTACATCGTGTACCGTATCGATAGACACCGCAAAGCCTAAGCCGTTACTACCGCCTGACTTTGAAAGTATATGACTAACGATACCTGTCACTTCACCATCAAGGTTAAACATAGGTCCGCCAGAATTCCCCATATTAATAGAAGCGTCGGTTTGGATAAAACGTGGAACAATGCCAGTGCCGGGAATAGCTTCACGATCGCGAATACCACTTAAGTAACCAACCGATAAGCTATGACTAACACCTAACGGTGCACCAATAACAAGTAACTGATCGCCTACGCTGTAGCTTCCAGCCTTAGCTAATGATGCAGGTTCAAGGCTTTCAGGTACTTGAGCCGCTTGTATCATCGCTAAATCAATTAATGAGTCGACCCAAACCACGTGCCCTGATGTTTTAGTACCATCGGCAAAATTAACTTCTATTTCAGTGGCACGGTCAACAACGTGCGCAGCCGTTAAAATACGGCCGCCTTTACTAATGAGTACACCTGAACCAAGTGAATCTTTGGTAGTCGCTTTATATTTCACCTGCCCTGGAACCGGCTCTGAGAGTGCTTTTACATGAAGCTCTACCACGGTATTATTCATCGTTTGATAAAGTTTTTGTATGGTATTCTCTGCTTTAGTTGAAAAAGATAAAGCAGCCACGATTAACAATAGAATAGCTCTTAACATTAAAATTCCCTGTGTATTTGATATTTGTTATTACTATAGATATATAGGTAACAGTTTACTTGCTTTTATAAGTACTTTTTAGCTTTAGTTGAAATAATGTATTAAACAAGTGTGAATCTAGTTAAACTAACATTAATTATATATTTATTTAAAAGTATTGGGCATTAGTGTGGAATTTATTGTTGCGGCTGCGTTAGGAGTTTTAATTTGGCTTATTTGGCAATTAGTGCAAGCTAAACGATTTACCCAATTTAAGCACTGTCTTGAAAATGAAATTAAACCTAAAGTGTTTGCTCATATTATTAATGAGCTTAACGAAACACGCTCAGAAACGTTTCCCAATAATGATGTTCATCAAGCGGCAACACTGTATTTTTGGGGCCAATATAACAGCAGGATTTTACAAGCGGCATTAATCAGAGAGATTGTCGACGAGCAGTGGTTAAAAGATACTGGCAACATGAAAAACAGCCAGCATCTTTTTTTTATTGAACGAGATAAGTTACTTTAATACTCAGTACTAATCTTTACGAGTAAACTGGATATCCCACACACCATGGCCTAAATTTTGCCCACGATTTTCAAATTTAGTTAACGGACGAGAATCAGGACGTGGCACATAATCATTTGTTGAAGACAAGTTAGTAAACCCTTGCGCACTTTGCATATCTTCTAACATACATTCAGCATAGTTTTCCCAGTCTGTTGCCATATGAAAAACACCACCAACTTTAAGTTTTTGACGGATTGTTTCAACAAAATCTGCCTGCACGATACGACGTTTATGATGCTTCTTTTTATGCCATGGATCAGGGAAGAATAGCTGTACAGTTGTTAAGCTTTGAGCAGGAATACAATCAGCAAGAATTTCAATGGCGTCATGTTCATATACTTTTAGGTTTGTTACATTATTTTCTTGTGCTGTAGCAATACAAGCCCCAACACCAGGGCGATGCACTTCAATACCAATAAAGTTAAGCTCGGGCGCTGCTTTAGCCATCTCAACTAAAGATTTTCCCATGCCAAAACCAATCTCTAAGACCACGGGATTGTTATTCCCAAAGACTTTAGCGAAATCCAGTAAGCCATCACTATGATTTAACCCCATGGTAGACCAATGCTCTTCTAACGCACGACCTTGAGCATTAGTTAACCGCCCTTCGCGCTTAACAAAGCTGCGCACTTTACGGATATATTTACCTTCTTTTTCCGCCTGCTCAATTGTTTTATGAGTACGGTTTTCATTTTCATTATCTGTCATATCTTTTTCTTTTAAAAATGGGGGGGTTAGAGGCTAAAACACAAATCAATGTTTATTAAGCAACGCAGCATAAAAGCCATTGATGACGCGTAAAAGTTATTCGGCCCACCATACGTCATACAATTCGCTAACACTTACTGAAGTAGCACCGTTTTCATTCAACCATTTTTCAACGATGCTGCGATGTTCATCTGTGCATTTACCTAATTTTTGAGTACAGATAATTCCGTGCCATAGCAGATCACCTTCGCCACCAAAGCCTAAGCCATTTGGTTCTATAACTTCATTGAAAAATTTCACGATAAATGCGTCTATTCCTTCACTGTCAGTACCTTCTGGCAATTTCCATGCAAGGTCAAAACCTAACTCTTGGTATTCATCAACACGTAATTTTTTTCTCAATCGACGATTACGGTTTTTAGCATTTACTTTCATATTTATATCCAACATTAATTTACATTGTGCGCATTTTACCTCACAAAACTCATTAGTCCAATAATAAGGCATTGAGTGATTTACTATGGCGTTGATTATTTACTTTAACTCATTAAAAATCGCGTATTTTGCATAGTCAGGCGACTATAAGTTAGCTAGACTAGCCGACATAAAACACTAATAAAATTTATTTATGCATAATGCTGTTCCACAAGTAGCTATATCCTCTTCTTCAGCTAAGAAATTTAGCGATAACATGCTTAACTGGTATCATAAACAAGGACGTAAACACCTGCCTTGGCAGCAAAATAAGACACCTTATCGAGTTTGGGTTTCAGAAATAATGCTGCAACAAACGCAAGTCGCTACCGTTATTCCTTATTATCAACGATTTATGAAAAGTTTTCCTAGCATTGAAGCGTTAGCTAATGCTGATGAAGACAATGTTTTACATCACTGGACAGGTTTAGGGTATTACGCTAGAGCACGTAACTTACATAAAGCCGCAAAAATTATTTCAACGGACCATCAAGGACAATTTCCTGAAGACATTGAACAAGTCATTGCCTTACCAGGCATTGGTCGCTCAACTGCTGGTGCTATTTTAAGTTTATCGTTAAATAAGCACCATGCCATTTTAGACGGTAACGTAAAACGCGTATTGGCAAGGTGCTACCTAGTTGAAGGTCACAATGCTCAAGCAAAATTTGAAAAAGCTTTATGGCCAATTGCAGAAGTCTTAACACCGAGTAAAGAGGTAAATTTCTTTAATCAGTCGATGATGGACTTAGGTGCGATGATCTGTACTCGTAGTAAACCATTGTGTGAGCAATGCCCTTTACAAACGACTTGTTTAGCAAATGCAGGTAATGAGCAGTCTAACTTTCCACAAAAGAAACCTAAAAAAGTAACGCCTGTGAAGTCAACCATTATGATTATTCCGCGTTTAACATCAAAAAAAGGCGAGCAATTATTAATGGAAAAAAGACCACCCACAGGTATTTGGGGCGGATTGTGGTGCTTTTTAGAAGTTGAAAATCGCGCTGAAATAGGATCACTGTTAACAACACGTGGCTTAGCAGCAATTGACCAACAAGATTTACCTTCTTTTAGACATACCTTTAGCCACTTTCATTTAGATATTCAGCCAATCGTTGTTGATTGTAATTTATTAAATCCCCAAGAAATAAACGAAAACAACCATCAACAATGGTATGATCTCAACATTGAAGAATCAGTAGGCCTTGCAGCCTCAACACAAAAATTAATTAGCTTGCTTAAAGCATAAACTTACTCAATTTAATAAAGAGACAATATTATGAGCAGAACTGTATTTTGCCAAAGCCTAAAAAAAGAAGGCGAAGGATTAGACTTTCAACTATACCCTGGCGAAGTGGGTAAGCGTATTTTTGACAATATTTCTAAAGAAGCATGGGGCGTTTGGCAAAAAAAGCAAACCATGCTCATTAACGAAAAGAAAATGAACATGATGAATGCCGACGATCGTGCTTTTTTAGAAGCGGCCATGATTGCTTACCTTTTTGAAGGAAAAGAACCTGTAATAGACGGTTACGTTCCACCAAGTAAGTAAAAACACTACAAAACAAGGACGTGTAATGAATGTTTTTCTATTACTCGGCGCTGCTTTAAGCGCTATTGTGGCAACACTACATATCGGGTGCATTATTTATGGTGCACCTTGGTATCGTTTTTTTGGCGCAGGCGAACAAATGGCATTACTTGCCGAGAAAGGCAGTTTGCAGCCCACCATAATTACTTCTTTTATTACTCTAGTACTGTATCTCTGGTCTTTTTACGCATTATCAGGCGCAGGAGTCGTCGCAAAAATGCCATTATTAAAATGGGCACTTTGTGCAATAACAGCTATTTACCTACTTAGAGGCATACTCGGCTTTTTATTAATTAACAACCCACTTGGACGCAGCCCCGAGTTTTGGTTATGGAGCTCTGCAATTTGCCTTAGTTTTGGCATTATCCATTTAATTGGTTTAAAACAAACCTGGACTAGCCTTTAAGAAGCATCGACACTTAATGGGGTTCCTTATGTAGTATACGATATGCTTTGGTCAACCCTCGCTGACACGTTAATTTTACCTTATAGCATTAGCATGCAATTAAAGTATGACAATTTAACGGTAAATAAATCGAGATACTAACTAATACACGTTAGTTACTTTTCTCCTTCCTGACTTTCACCCCACGCTATTTTAATTGCAAACATTAAAAATCAGCCAACTTTTGCCGCTAAAACCAACGAAAAGATGAAAAAAACGCCAAACGATAAATTATTAAAAAAAAAGGGTTGACGTAGAAAGAGAAAAACAGTCTAATAGCGCCCGTCTTCAAGGCAAAGCCAAAAAAGACAAATTAAAGATAGCGCCCCGATAGCTCAGTTGGTAGAGCAGAGGATTGAAAATCCTCGTGTCCCTGGTTCAAATCCGGGTCGGGGCACCATTTTTAATAAGACTTCAGAGTTACTGTTTAACCATAAACATTAACTTGGTGCCAAGATAAATAAGTACATTATATTTATCGCACACAACTTTGTGTGCCGACTTAGCTCAGTTGGTAGAGCAACTGACTTGTAATCAGTAGGTCGCCAGTTCGACTCCGGCAGTCGGCACCATTCCTTCGTAGGAAGCATCAAGCCCTAACTTCGGTTAGGGCTTTTTTGTTTCTATCGTTTAATGGTTTTCAACTCAGACAATTGCCTCCCAAGTTGTTGTTTAAAAAACTAGTTGGCTGGGTTAGGCACTCGTACGGGTGGTGCTGGCTGTGCTTTTATCGGCGATTTAAAATCTTTTAGGCCATGTAAAGCTTCTGTTATCGCACGATCTAACTGAGGGTCTTGCCCTTTTATCGTATATTTTGTCCATTGCTCCACATTAATGTCTGGAGCGACACCTTCATTTTCTACTTTCCACTGCCCTTGCATATCATAGAAACCTGATCTTGGTGCCGTAATATGACCACCATCAATAAGCGGAGGTACGCCCCATATACCTACTAATCCTCCCCATGTGCGTTTGCCTATTAGCTTACCTAATTTATAGTGTCTGAACATATAAGGCAGCATATCACCACCAGAGCCTGAGACTTCATTAATTAACATGACCTGAGTCCCCCAAATACCAGCACCAGGGCTGGTCATAGGATTAGCTTTAGCGAACGGATTATTGAAAAAACCATTAAGTTCACGCCTTAAAACATCAATAATATAATTAGCAATATACCCACCATGATTAAAGCGCTCATCAATAATCACCCCTTGTTTGTCGGATTGTGAATAAAAATAGCGATTAAAAGTGTGGTAGCCATCTTCTGCTGTATTAGGCACCCAAACATACGCCAATTTGCCACCCGATTGTTTTTCAACATATTGACGGTTTTGTTCAACCCAATCATTTCTTCGAAGATTAGTTTCATTGGCAATAGGAATAACATTGAATGTTTGAACAGCTTTGTCCTTTTTAGAGTTACCTACGGTTATGCTCGTTTGTTGCCCTAACGTGCCTTGAAAATACTGATAAATATTTTGTTTTAAATCTATCTTATTGCCATTCACCTCAAGCAAGTAGTCACCCTCATTAATTTTATGAGCGACTTTGGCTAATGGTGCCTGATTATTTTGTTCCGCAAAATAGTTTTCACCTGTATAAATTTTAGCTAAACGTACGCCTTTGTTGTTAATTTCAAAATCAACACCGAGTAAACCAACATAATTTTTACCTTTTTGTGGTAATTCTCCTGTGCTGGTATATGAGTGACCAATTGAAACTTCGGCGCCAATATTATCGAGTAGGTAAGTAAGGTCGGCTGGGTGCTTAACCGATTGCACGAGTGGGCTGTATAGTTGGTAAACTTCATTCCAGTTAGCTCCGTGATAATTATCAACATATAAATAGTCACGCTGATATCGCCATGCTTCTCTAAAAATTTGTTGCCATTCTTGTTGATAATCAACCAATTTTGGTAAGTTCAACTTTAGTACTTTATCGTCTTTTCCTGAACCTGCTGAACTACTAAATACACTCCAGCTAGCGTTCGCTTTTGATAACAAAGATTCACCATTGCTTGATAATTTGTACGACTCTACATCACTGGCGATAGTTTTTAACTCTCTTTTTTCCAACTCATACCGAATCAAATCTGTTTTAGTTTCACCTGAATTATTGGTAAATTGGGATAAGTAAAATAACTCTCCCGACTTCCCTGCTTGTAGCTGACTAAAGTGCCCTAGCTCTTTAGATAAAGGCAACACTCGCTTTGTTAAACCGTTAAAATCAATGGCAACGGTAACAGTTTCTTTCTCTTTATCTTCACTGCCATCTTTTGAAGACTTTTCTTCTTTTGAATCCGTAGCGGCTTCTTCCTCATCAGACTTTTCTAATAAAGGAGAGTCATGTTTACTCGTTAATAGTGCATAATAAATTTGAAACTTAGGGTTAAAAGCAATAGTTGACATATCTAACCATGCCGCTTTAGGACCGTAATCTATACTTGCTAGAAAATATAAGCGTTCGCCTTTTTTATCCCACACGGGTGAGCGTACTTCGGCAATACCTTCAGTTACTGTATAACTTTTTCTGTCATCAACAGAGTAAATAAAGAGTTGGCGAAACATATTATTGGTTTGTTTAGTATAGGCAACCCATTTACTGTCAGGTGACCAAGACGCCATTGCGGATGGTTCTAGGTGAGTAATAGTATTTTGGTCAATAATTTTAGTGCTGCCATTTTCTACATTAGCGACCCAAAGCTGCTGAAAATTATCGCTAAAAATTAAACGATTATTATCTGGTGACCAGTATAATTCACCGTAAAACCCTTTTTCTGCTAGTTTGATCTCTTTCGCAATTTTGCCTCGCTGATCTGCAATAATAAGACGGTACTCACCAGAGTCATCACTCAACCAAGCAATGGATTGACCATCGTGAGACCATGCTGGTGAAACCTGACGGCTTGCCGAACTATCGGTTAAATTACGTGGGCTACCATGCTCAACTGGCACGGTAAAAATATCACCACGGGCTGCAAATACAGCGCGTTTAGCATTAGGTGAAACATCAAATTCGGTAAGATGATTCTCGGCATTAACATATTTATTTCTTGCCCAATAAAAATCACCTTGCACATTAATGGCTATTTTCTGTGGTTTAGCATCACCCGCTTGCAAATAAAGATCACCATGGTATTCATAAACAAGGTTATTACCGTCAATGGTATATCCCATTACATCAAACTTTTTGGATTGAGTAACTTGTGATACTTGCTTTGAGCTTGTCGAATATTTAAAGACATTAGTGACTTTTTTACGGTTAGATAAATAATAGATGTCGTCACCTTGCCAGTGAGGCTCTATGTCAAAATCATTATCAAATGGCAAATCGTATTCAGCCATATCATCCAATTTAATTACCCGTAGGGCTTGATTTTGTCCTCCACGATAATTACGCCAGCCTTTATCCCAAAAACCCGCACGACGAAATACCAACTGTTTTCCGTCAGGCGAATAACTACCACTGTAAGCTCTATTCATAGGAAGTAACTTTGGATTTCCGCCGTTAATACTAATAGTGTAAAGTCGCTGCCAACCTCTTGGGGCATTGTTTCTTCCGGTATTAAACAACACACGTTTACTGTCAGGTGACCAACCAACAGCTTGGTCATTCGTTGGATGGTAAGTTAGCCGTTTAACTTCCCCCCCAGAGCTACTGACTAAATAAACATCATTATTTCCGTTATACTCACCAGTAAATGCTATCCACTTGCCGTCGGGTGAAATTTTTGGTGAAGACTCCTGCCCTTGAAAGCTGGTAATTCGAGTTGCATTCCCCCCCTTTAATGAGACTTTCCAAATATCGTTAGCATAGGTAAAGACAAGTAAGTTATTGTTTAATGTAGGCTCGCGTAAAAGCTGTGTCGCGTTACTTGAATAGCTAAAAGCTAGAAATAAGCCGTACAGCAGGAACGTAAAAAATTTCATGTGAATTCCTTGTTAATTATTGTTTTTTCCTGACTAAATAGAATGACTGCAATTGGCCAGCATAAGCCATGAAGTCCATATCGCTCATTAATCATATTTTCCAGAATCAAGCTCATCTAAGAAAGCATTACCATCCATTAGATCATTTTCATCTATACTTTCAAATCGAGATTTTACAAGCTCCATTTTTAGTTCTTCAATACGGCTATACTCTTCACTAGAAAGAACTACTACGACTGGGTTTCCGTTCTTTTCTATTTCAATGGGTTCAGATTGTACTTTTAGGAGCATCTGCCCAAAATTGGTTTTTGCTTCGTTTGCATTTAAAGTGAACATTTTAATATCCTCATCTAATTTATCCATAAAGCACTAAAACCAAACGAAACAGTCAAATCGAACGATAACATTAAAGAAAGAAGTTACTCTACATTAGGACTGTAAATTATTATTAGTATAGTGATCATTCGTTTTCATATCTTTACAAAACTCTCACAGATTTAATGTGACAATATAACAACACTTTTACTTTTCTTATTATCTAGGGTTTAATGCTATAGAAAATAATATCCAGCCGGAATTTATCCTAGGAAGAATTAACATGTTATATAAAAAAGTGTTTAAGGCTTTGTCTTTAACATCACTGCTATTTATTGGCGCAGCAACAGCTGACGAAGGTATGTGGCAACCACACCAATTACAAGAAATAAGTGGCAAGCTAAAAAAAGCGGGCTTAAAGCTCGACCCGACGCAAATGGAAAATTTAGACCAATTTCCAATGAATGCAATCATTAGCTTAGGAGGATGTACTGCTTCTTTTTTATCTGATAAAGGCTTAGTGGTAACCAATCATCATTGTGCTTATGGGTCAATTCAGTACAATTCAAGCGAAAAAGAAAACTTGTTAAAACAAGGCTTTGTTGCAAAAAAGATGTCTGATGAACTACAAGCAGCTCCCGGCTCTCGTGTTTATGTTACAGAGTCATTAACCAATGTTACCGATAAGGTGACTGGCTCTATTGCTAAATCGGTTACTGGTAAAGCTTATTTTAAAGCGATAGAGAAAAATGAAAAAGTATTAGTTGAGCAATGTGAAACATCACAAGATTATCGTTGTGAAGTGTACAGTTTTCATGGCGGTTTAGAGTATTTTCTTATTAAGCAGCTCGCTATACGTGACGTACGTTTAGTTTACGCACCGCCGTCAAGCATTGGTAAATTTGGTGGTGATACCGATAACTGGATGTGGCCGCGTCACACCGGCGATTGGTCTTTCTACCGAGCTTATGTCAACAAAGAAGGTAAACCAGCAGATTACGCTAAAGACAATGTACCATTTGAACCTAAAGCCTACTTAAAAGTAAATGCTAACGGTGTTGAAGAAAATGATTATGTGATGGTGTTAGGCTACCCAGGTAGAACTAACCGTTACCGTACTGCCCAAGAAGTAGAAAACCAGTTTAATTTAATCTATCCAACAGCAAAACGTTACCGCGAAGAATATATAGCAACCATTAAATCGACAGCGCCTGCAGGCAGTGAAGCTCGTATTAAATATGAAAGTACTTTAGCTGGCTTGGCTAACTATGCAAAAAACTATGGTTCTATGATTGAAAGCTTCCACAAAGGGGATATGTTAGCACGTAAAAAGCAAGAGCTTAGAGCGCTGCAAGCGTGGATTAACACCTCTAAAAAACGTAAAGAAAAGTATGGTAAAACCTTAACCAAACTCAACGAATTAATAATACAAGAGCAAGAGAATCAAGAAGTGGATTTGATTTTAGCTTATATCGGTCGCACTAATTTAATGGGAGTTTCAAAGCGTTTATATCGTTTGGCTAATGAGAAAAACAAACCAAGCACTGAGCGAAAGCAAGGTTATCAAGAACGTGATATGAACCGTTTTACTCAAGGTATGAAACGAGTTAATCGCCGTTACGATGCAAATGTAGACAAAGCCGTTTTATCACACTTTATGGCGCAATATGCACAGTTCCCAATGTCAGAGCGCAATAAAACTTTTGATGAATTTTTTGGTTTAAATAACACCTTTGATGCTAAAAAGCTTACAGAGCAATTAAATAAAATGCACAGCGAAACTAAACTTGATCAAGAAAGTGTTCGACTTGCATGGATGGATAAATCAGTTGAAGAGTTTAAAAGTAGTAAAGATCCATACATTCAATTTGCCGTTTCGCAATATGAAAACGATTTAAAACTTGAACAAGAAGCAGAAGATCTTGCAGGGCAATTAGCGCAAATTCGTCCACAATTTATGAGCGCGATGATCGCATACAAGAAAAGCAAAGGTGAACCTGTATATGCTGATGCAAACAGCTCATTACGTATTACTTATGGTAATGTTAAAGGCTATTCACCACAAGATGGCTTAACAGCTACACCTTTTACCACACTAGAAGGCATGTTAGCTAAGTACGTCGCAGGCGATCACGAATTTGATCTATTTAAAAATATTCGCACCGCTATTGCTAATAAAGACTTTGGCTCATACCAACGTAAAAGTTTAGGTTCAGTGCCTGTTAACTATTTATCTACCCTTGATATCACCGGCGGGAATTCAGGCTCTCCCACATTAAATGGCAACGGAGAATTTGTTGGTTTAGTGTTTGACGGTGTTTACGAGTCTATCATTGGTGACTGGGATTACGATCCTAAATTCAAGCGTGCAATACATACAAGCGTACCATTTATGCTTTGGACAATGGAACATATCGATGGCGCTGGTAATATTGTAGATGAAATGACAGTAGTCAAGTAACGCTTTATTTGAAATGAATGCTTACACAAAAAAAATTAGCACTAATACATGGCTTTTTTGTTTTACAAATAAGTTAAGTTAGTCGATTACGAATACTGTCAAAGCCTCAGTAGCAATGTGAGGCTTTTTTATTGCTAACAATTTTTTATTGCTAACAATTAGGCATGCTTTATTAAAAATTTATTCCAAATTGCTCATTGCAAAGCACGCGCTGTTTGATTATTGCAGATCACAATGCAATACATTAAAATATTATACACTGTAATAATATATCAATTTATAAAATAACATAAGAATCGGAACCCATGAGAATTGAAATTAAAAAAGGTATCGCTGTATTACTACTGCCCCTGGCAATAGCAACAACTGCAAATGCGTCAGCCATTAAACAAACAAAAGGCGATTTTGAAGACAAATTCCGTCAACTAGAAGAAGTACTTCCTACACCCAATGTTTATCGTAATGCTTCTGGTGAGCCGGGTGAAAATTATTGGCAACAACAAGTCGATTACAAAATTAAAGTCTCGCTTGATGAGGAAAAACGTCGTTTATCTGGTCATGAGAAAATCACTTATCAAAATAACTCGCCTTACCAGCTAAAATATTTATGGGTACAGTTAGATCAGAATATTTTTAAAGACGATTCAATTGCTAATGCTGCCAATAATTTTGGCGGTATAGGTCGTCGAGGCCCATACACAAAAACTGGTGACAACCAAACACCAGCAAAAATTAGTCTAGGTGAGTTGCGTCGTCAACAATTTATGGCTGATAACGAATTAGGCTATGAAATTAGTGCGATTAAAGACAGCCGAGGTAAAAAGCTAACGTTTACCGTGGTTGGTACACAAATGCGTATTGATTTACCAAAACCGTTAAAGGCAGGTGATGATGTAGAATTCTCTATTGATTTTGCTTTTAATATTGTTGAAGAAGATGCTGTATCAGCGCGTTCAGGTTATGAACACTTTGAAAAAGATGCGCGTAAAGGCGGCAATGACATTTTCTTACTAGCACAGTGGTTTCCTCGATTACATGCTTATACTGACTATGAAGGTTGGAACAATAAAGAATTTTTAGGTCGTGGTGAATTTACTTTAGAATTTGGTGATTACGAAGTAGAAATTGACGTACCTGCCGATCATATTGTTAGTGCAACAGGTGTTTTAACGAACCCTAAAAGTGTCTTAACTAAAACACAACGTCAACGCTTAGACAAAGCAAAAACCGCTAAACGTCCTGTGTTTGTTGTTACAGAAGAAGAAGCTCTAGCCAACGAAAAAGAAGGCACAAGTAAGCGTAAAACATGGAAATTTAAAGCCGATAATGTTCGTGATTTCGCTTGGGCTTCATCGCGTAAATTTATGTGGGATGCAAAAGGTTACCAACAAGGTGGTGATGATATGCCATTTGTTATGGCGATGTCTTTTTACCCTAAAGAAGGTGGTGATTTATGGAAAAAATACTCTACCGAGTCAGTAGTTCACACCATGGAAGTATATTCTCGTTATTCGTTTGACTACCCATACCCTACAGCTCAATCGGTAAATGGACCTGTTGGTGGCATGGAGTATCCAATGATCACTTTCAACGGCCCTCGAACTGAACTACAAGATGACGGTTCTCGTACTTACTCTCAGGCTGAAAAACGCTTCCTAATTGGTGTTGTTATCCACGAAGTAGGCCATATTTACTTCCCAATGGTAGTTAATTCGGATGAGCGCCAATGGACATGGATGGACGAAGGTTTAAACAGCTTTTTAGACGGTATTGCTGGTCGAGAATGGGATCCAACAATTCCTTGGGGCGTTGAACCTCGAGATATTGTCGGTTATATGAAATCTCAAAACCAAGTACCAATTATGACCCAGTCAGACAGCGTTTTACGTTTAGGTCCTAATGCTTATACTAAGCCTGCTGCTGCACTGAACATTTTACGTGAAGTGATTTTAGGTCGTGAATTATTTGATTTCGCCTTTAAAGAGTATTCAGAGCGTTGGATGTTTAAACGCCCAACGCCTTCAGATTTTTTCCGCACAATGGAGGAAGCTTCTGGTGTTGATTTAGATTGGTTCTGGCGTGGCTGGTTTTACTCTACTGATCATGTAGATATCTCTATCGATAAAGTGTATCAAATGCGTTTAGATACACATAACCCAGATATTGACTACGGCCGTTTACGTCAAATTGAAGCAAACAAACCTTCATCATTATTTGTTGAACGAAACAAAGCGGAAGGAAAAGAGTTATGGCGTGATCGTAATCCTGACATTACAGATTTTTATGACGAAAATGATCGCTTTACAGTAACTAATAAAGAGCGCAATAAATATAATAAATTCTTAAAAAGCTTGAAGCCTTGGGAACGAAAAGTATTAGATCGCGCAGTTAAAGAAGATAAAAATTACTATGTTTTAGAGTTTTCAAACGTAGGTGGCTTGGTTATGCCTATATTGTTAGAGCTAACATATAAAGATGGTTCAAAACAAAGCCAATATATTCCTGCTGAAATATGGCGCCGCACACCTAAACAGGTTCAAAAACTTATTGTTACTGATAAAGACAAAGAGTTAGTAAGTGTTGCTGTAGATCCAGGTTGGGAAACTGCTGACGTTGATGTTGAAAATAACCATTATCCTCGTCAAATAATCCCTACACGTGTTGAAGCTTATAAAGCGAAGAAATCTACTGCAAAAGTGCATCGCGATATCATGCAAGATATCAAAACTGAGCTTAAAACTGATGAAGATAAAAAGGACAAGTAATGTCTAAGCACTTATTCAATGCTCTAGTATTACTATTGTTGTTGGTAGCAAACATAGTAGCAACAAACTTAGCGTTTGCTCACCAACAAAAAGCGGCAGAAACCACAGTATTGTTTAACAAACGTTCTGGTCAATTAGAGGTATCACATAGATTTTACATGCATGACACTGAACATGCCGTGCAATCTTTATTTGATAAGAATGCTGACATTATTGGTTCAGAAAAAACACAGCAAGAATTTGCTAATTATGTCGCTAAACAGTTTCTTGTTCGTACGTTAACAAATGAAACATTGCCACTAGCTAGTGTGGGTTTTGAAGTAGAAGGTAAATTTTTTTGGGTTTATCAAGAAACAAACATACCAAAGACACTAGAAGGGGTGAAGCTGTATAACGGTACATTACGTGAGTTATGGCCGACGCAAATTAATATGGTTAATATTGAAGGAAAAGGTGAAGTTCGTACCTTATACTTTAGTGATAATAAAGATTGGTTAATCACAAAATTTTAACTCCTTGGTTTGCTGTTTACTATTAATAGGTTAGCGTTATTTTAACGCTAACCTATTTTTTCATTACCTGACCTAAGACTTCCCTTTACTTAATACTTCCTGTTAATTAATCCATCTAAACGTTAGATTTATTCGTGCAGCTTTCTCTTTTTTAGTGCGTGGTAAACAGTGTTGCCAGTAATGTTGAGTTTCGCCAGCCATCATTAAAAGACTTCCTGATTTTAAAGGAAAGCTAAGTTTTTCTCCGGTGATTTTATGTTTTAGCTGGAAGTTGCGCTCTTCCCCTAAAGATAACGACGCAATAACAGGGTTAGCCCCTAACTCTACTTCATCATCACTATGCCAGCCTACCGTGTCGTGTTGATTACGATAGCAGTTTGCTAATAAACCATTAAACTGATGCCTCGTATGCGTTTCTATTCGCTCTTTTATATGACTTAATAATGGAGTGAATGCCTGCGGCTGCATCGTTAAGCCTGAATAACTATAAATAAACTCACCATACCAAGCTTGTAATCGGGGGATATTTACTAGTTTACCGTACATAGATAAGTGATCTTGTTGCCAATTTATTTCTGCCATTAATTGCGTAAAAATAGCTTTTCTTTCAGCAACAGGGATAAAGGAAGGGAAATAGGATAAATCGGCATTTTTTGCTGGTATTTTGATAAAGCCTCCTAGCGAGTTAGCAGTAATTTTGTCACAATAGCCATTAAATTTTCACACATACCAATTTCATTCAACTTGGTATCACAAATTAAGTCTACCCTTTATGCTCAGCCCATTCATTATTAACGATAAAAATTTATTTTTAGACCGATTTCCCGTTGCTCAAGTTAATCGGAGTTTACAAGCTTGGGATGCCGCCGATGAATACTTAATTAATTATGTTAATGAGCAAGCACTTATTAAACAAAGCAGTAAAGTGCTTATTTTTAATGATACTTTTGGTGCATTAACGGCTAATTTATCCATTAATGGTAATCAGGTGTATTGCATTAATGACTCTTATCTTAGTGAGCAAGGGATTAAACATAACCTTGAGCAAAATCATTTAGACAATACGAATATTAGCCAGCTGACTAGCTTAGCTGAGCTCCCTGAAGGTATCGATTTAGTGATATTTAAAATACCTAAAAGTAAATCGTTGCTCGCTGAACAGCTTATCCAAATTAAAAATACATATCACAAAGATTTACTTTTTATTGCAGCAGATCGCGCCAAAGAAATACATTCTTCAACCTTAAAAGTATTTGAAAAATACTTAGGAACGACGACGACCTCTTTAGCGGTTAAAAAAGCCCGTTTAGTATTTTGTCAGTTAGACAACAAACAAGCTTATCAGTCCCCTTTTCCGACTGTATGGGACTTAGCGCCAACTTATCCTGCAACAACGCATTTTTCAATCAGCAACCACGCCAATGTGTATGCAAGAGATAAACTTGACTTAGGCGCTCGTTACTTTTTACAAAGTTTGCCAAGAATTTCAGCTGGTACAAAAGTAATTGATTTAGGTTGTGGTAATGGGGTTTTAGGGCTAACACTACTTGCCGCACAACCTCTTGCTAACATCAGCTTTGTAGATGAATCCTACATGGCTATTGCCTCAGCTAAAGCCAATATAGAGAAAAATTTGCCCGAGCAAACCTCGCAATGTCAGTTTATTGTTAATGATTGTTTAACTGATTTAAACGAACAAGATATTGACCTTGTTTTATGCAATCCTCCTTTTCATCAGCAAACAGCAACAACGGATCATATTGCATGGCAAATGTTCAACGATGCTTTTAGAGCCTTAAAAAAAGGCGGGGAATTGAGAATTATAGGTAATAGACAACTTGCCTATCATATTAAATTAAAAAGAATTTTTGGAAATTGCAAAGAAATTGCAACCAACAATAAATTTGTAACATTATCAGCAATAAAGCGGTAGTTTTAGTAAGCTGTTCATAACACTCTCCATAAGGAATTAAACAATGAAAATGATAAAAAGTTTATTAGGTTTCGTCGTCATTTTAAGTTTATCAAATTGTAGTAATGCACCGAGCCATATTATCATTTCTCCGGAAGTTACAACTCCTACACAAAACAATTACCAAGGAAAAAATGCCCAATTTCATGTCACCGATTTACGCACAGCACATCATCTGATTCAAATAATAAAAGAGGATGAAGCGGCAAAGTTAATGACATCACAAAAGAAGTTAGTCGATGTAGTTAGTCAAGCACTTCAAAGTGAGTATAAAAAGCAAGGTATGTTGTTTAATCAATCGTCAACTAACTCAATCGATGTGTTAATTGATAAAGCACTCATTAATGTCAAACAAGACACACTGTCTTATGAAGCTAACAGCACAATTAGCTTTCGCGTAAAAGTTAATAATACCCAGCAAACGTTAACACAAACTTTCAATAGCCGTAGTACTAGCTCAGGACCGTTAACCGCTGACATTGCGGTGCTAGAGCGTGACTTTTCACAGCAATTATCGAGTGCGTTAGCAAGTATTATTACCAACGAAGAAATCGCTCAATTTATTAAATAGAGGTTTATATGAAACTTATCCCCTTGATATTATCGCTTGTCTTTTTAGTGGCAAGCACTTTGGCTTCAGCTCAAAAGGTCTCTGCTAATTTAGCGATAGACCCAACCAACATTTACCCTAAAGTAAAATTTGAAACCTCGATGGGCGACATTATCGTAGAACTTGATCGAGTAAAAGCGCCAATTACCGTTGATAATTTTCTTATGTATGTCGTCAATGGCCGTTATAACAACACACTTTTTCATCGCATTATGCCTGACTTTATAGTGCAAGGTGGCGGCTACGATAAAGAATTCGGGCCTATCAAATTATATGACGATATTGTTAATGAATCAGGCAACGGCTCTAAAAACACATTAGGCACTATCGCTATGGCAAAAGAAAACCGCCCTCATACAGCCAATAGTCAGTTCTTTTTTAATGCGGGCGACAATACTAATTTAGATCCTGGCAGACAGTGGGGCTACGCAGTGTTTGGTGAAATCATCGAAGGAGAAGAAGTTATGCAAGCGATGGCTAATGTAAAAACTCATTACGATGAAGGCTTAAATTGGGACGATGTACCCGTTGAACCTGTATTATTAATTAAGGCAACTTTATTACCTCAAAACGATTAAAGATTCAGATAATCACTAAAATAGTTGGCTTTATTGTCAAGTATACTGTTCAACCAGTAAAGCCAAGCTATTGACATTATTATAGTTACAAATTATTTATACAAAGATCCAAATTATTTACGCCTTTCCTCGTACTTTCTGACTATACTTCGAATATCAGTGTTTTATCTCGTAGACATCACAACAATAAAAATAAAAATTTTCAGATAAGATTTAAGCAGAAGTTCTTTGAATATTTTAAGGATTTTTTATGATAATCGAGCAGTTTATCAATGAAAAAACAAACCAGTTAGAAGCCTATATAAGCGCAGTTATTAGTCAAAAATTACACTATACCGAATTAGATCAGTTTATTTCAGAAACCATGGGGGAATGGACTTTACTTGCCGTCACAGATGAAAGTCCTAACACTGCAAAAGAACGGGTTTTTTGGCATTTAATGCATGAAATTAGTTTACACGGCGCACAAGCTTTAGATCACGACTTGTATTTTAAAAGTGAAATAAATACCTGTTTAGACTTTTTTACTGGCTCAGGGAGTTACCCAATCGACTGTATTGGCTGGCGCCCTATTGCATAAATGACCAGTAAATTTATTGTAACTTTCTCTTCTGTAGTGCTGCTCTCTTTGTTAGTCTAGCTTTTTATTCTAGATAAACTTAGCCATTTAATGTCATCTCCCCATACTATTCGCGAAACAATTAACTATTTTAAAGATCCTCGGCTTCTCAGTGTATTCTTCTTTGGTATTGCCAGCGGCTTTCCATGGGTAATGATAGGCTCCGCAATGAGTGGCTGGTTAACTGACGAAGGATTAAGCCGCTCAAGTATTGGTTTATTTGGTTTAATCTTTGTTGCTTATAGTATTAATTTTCTCTGGTCGCCTTTAATCGATCGCCTAAAAATTCCATTACTTACTAACAGGCTTGGGCAAAGAAGAAGTTGGATTGTCGCCACTCAAATAGTTATTGTTTTATCAGCTTTGCAATTAACAACATTAGATGCCAGTAACCAGCTGAATATGATGGCAATGTTCGGCCTTATTATTGCCATTGCAGGTGCTACACAAGATATTTCAATTGATGCCTACCGTATTGATTTACTTTCAAGTAATGGCAGCAACTCCATGGCAGCAGGTGCAGCAATGGCTACTGCAGGTTGGTGGACAGGGTATGCTGGTTTAGGCGCTATTCCATTTATTTTGGTTGATAAACCCAACTGGCAATGGTCTGAAGTTTACTTTGTTTTGGCATGCATAACAGTCTTGCTAATGATCACCGCATTTTTAGTGGCTGAGCCTAAAAGCAATAGAGCTAAAGTACATGATCAAATTGAAACGACCTATTTACAAGCGCTCCCCTCTCAAGGCCATCGCCCTTTAATTATTTTATTAATTCTGCCATTGATATTAGCCAGCATCTTATATGCCAATATCGGTTATCCTGCTTGGCCTGATAATATTATTTCACCTGAGTATAGGTTTACCAGTATCACTATTTTTATAGTGACGTTATTGATCGTTTTTAGTAAACAGCTCAGTCATTTAAACCGTACTATTGCTCAAACAACATCTACAGTGAAAGCAATAACAACCAATAAAGTCTATAACCTAACTGCTTGGCTGTTAACGACTCTAGTCGCGCCGATACAAGAGTTTTTTGACCGCAATGGTAAGCGGCTTTCAATCTCAATTTTATTGTTTATTTTCTTATTTAAACTCGGTGAAGCTTACCTTGGACGAATGTCGATTGTGTTCTATCGAGAGGTTGGCTTTAGTAATGAGGATATTGCCTATTATTCCAAAATGATCAATTGGGGAGTAACAATAGTTTTCTCGCTTATTGGCAGTGTGTTTACGATTCGATATGGAATTTTAAAAGGTTTATTTATTGGCGGCATTGCCATGGCATCAAGTAATTTATTGTTTGCCCTAATGGCGGTTGTTGGCCCTGACAAAGCATTATTTGCTTTTACTGTATTTGTTGATGGTTTCACTTCAGCTTGGGGCTCTGTCGCTTTTGTTGCCCTACTGTCAGTGCTTTGCAATCAAACGTTTACGGCAAGTCAATACGCCTTAATGGCCTCGCTCGGTACTTTTGGTCGGGTAATGTTAGGCTCGTATTCTGGCATTATAGTCGATTGGCTAAATGGTGACTGGTCGTTATTTTTTATTGCTACTTCATTAATGGTTATACCTAGCTTGTTATTTTTATACTCAATACGAAAGCCCTTAACCATTTTAATAGACAAACAAGATAGTGATAAAACGAAATCCTAGGAAAGCATTAACTAATGGCACTTTACTAGCTTTTAACCTATCATATTGATAACCATATTAATTAGATTAAAATATTAATGATTAAATTTTTCTTTCTTTTACCTATCATCATGTCTTTCATTTGGTGGAAATACCTCGACATTAAAGGCTATACCCTTAAAGAAGGGATGAAAGGCTTTGTTTATATTTTAATTTTTAATAGTGTGATTATCGCTTTCTTTGTCATGATGATTTTTCTTACTCGGTGACGTAATAACACTAAGGTATGTTTATTTGTTCAGTCTCTATAAGTGACTGAATTTTATTTCGAATGTCTGCATACCTAAGTTGTTCACATAAAGCGAAACCTGCCATTTGTCGCACTTTATTACGTGCAAAAATTGGCAAGCTCATACCACTAAGAAAACGACAGCAAGTTTCTACACTGATTGCTTGATTAGTCTTTTCTGTAAGTTTTTCAATAAAAGTAGCTAACACTTGCACTAATTGTTCATCACTTGGCCATGTCGGGGTTACTGAATATTCAAGCGTCGCAGAAAAGCCACGACACACAGAGCAGTGGCCACAATGATTTTCACCTGCTTGATTTTCAAAGTAAGGATCATCAAAGTAGTTAGCTAAGTTAGCTGTTAAACAACCTGCTGACTCAAAAAAACTAATTAATGCAGCAATTCGCTTAATTTCTTTCTCTTCTTTCTCTGTGAAGTATTGTCCTAAACGTACAGCTAATTGAGGTTCAGCTAACTTTAACAAATCAACATTAAAGACTTCTGTCATCCCTTTAGTTTCCAGTACTATAAGTTGCTGTTCATGTAAATATTCTAATGCAGCAATAACACGAGAACGATCTATGTTGTCCGCCACAAGACTTTCAAAATTCAAGCTGCCCCACACTTTTTTAAAAGCTATATGCTTGAAAACGGAAGTTAAAAAGTTTTGTCGGTCAACGTTAAAGCCCGCGATAATTTTTTCTTGGGGCTGTAACAACTTAATTTTAAAATCAGCAAAATAAGTATATAACGGCTCAATAACGCCATAAATTTCAAGTTGTACGAGTAAAGTTTTAAGTGGTAATTGTCTGATGTTACTTACATTGGCTAATTGATTGCCTTGTAATTCCCAGCGATGCTGATTTTGATGATGCTGTGACTCAAGTTTAATCGTGTTTATAACTGTTTCTATACCAGTTAATTCAGGCGTATCACCATACACAAAATTTTCAACAGTATTTAAGCCATCTAAATTAGCTAAAGTAAAACAAGCGGAAGAAAGCCCGTCTCGTCCTGCACGTCCAATTTCTTGACTATAGTTTTCAATCGATTTCGGTAAGTCATAGTGGATAACAAAGCGGATATCCGCTTTATCAATTCCCATACCAAAAGCAATAGTCGCGACAATAACTTGCACTTCGCCTTGCATAAAACTTTCTTGAGTATGCTCACGTTTATCACTATCAAATCCTGCATGATAGGCTTGTGCATTAATATTTTGCGCTAATAAATATTGAGCAACTTGTTCAGCCGTTTGTTGCAAAGTAACATAAACTATACCTGCGCCAGATTGTGCTCTAATAAGGGACAGTAATTGTTCGTTCTTATCAGCGCTACTGATCGGTTTTACCGATAAATCGAGGTTTTTTCGGTAAAATCCTGTTTGTACGATATGTGGCAACTCAATAGCAAATTTTGCTGCCATATCAAGCTTCACTTGTTTGGTTGCTGTGGCGGTTAACAACAGCACCAAGGGAATATTTAGCTCTTGACGGTATTTCGGTAGCTTTAAGTAATCAGGACGAAAATTATGCCCCCATTCAGAAATACAATGTGCTTCATCTACCACTAACATGGACACAGTAATCGACTGAATAAAGTGACGAAAGCGCTCATTTTTAAAACGCTCTACTGACACCATTAATATTTTAATATGACCATTTCTTACCTTTGTCATTATCTCTTGAACTTGATGACCTTTTAACGTTGAATCAATACTGGCTGCGGGGATCCCTTTTTTACTTAGAAAAGCTAACTGATCTTTCATTAACGCCAACAAAGGTGAAACCACTAAAGTGACATGTGGTAAATGTAAGGCTGTAAACTGGTAACATAACGACTTACCAGAGCCAGTAGGAAAAATAGCTAATGAGGAATGACCGCTTAACAATTGACTCACGGTTTGCTCTTGCCCTTGTCGAAAAGAGTCAAAACCAAAACGTTGCTTTAACGTGTTATTTAAAGAAATATGACTTCCCAATTTTATGTAAAAAGTAAAAAAACACTAACGTTAGTATATAAATATTTAATCATAGTAGCGCTGTTGGATCCGCTGGCAATAAGCAACTAAATTCTCATATTTTCTGGCAAGTACATTAAACTCATTATCGTAATTAACTAAAATAAATTCACATAAATGCGCATATATAGCAGCGTCTAAACGGCAGATACTTGAACCGAAAATGTAGTCTTTATCAGCTAAAAGTACAGACAAAGCTGAGAAGCTCTTCTCGGCAATTGCTTTTATTTCATAAGTTGAATGGCGACCCGTGCCTTGGCCATGTAAGTTTTTAAGAACACTTTTACGAATAAGTTTAGGGATAAATGTTTTAAAAGGGAATGGCATGTCACCAAAGAAACTTTGATTCATTAATGGCCAAGTATCTTCTAATACCCAACGTGAATACACTAAACACCAATAAAGATTTTCATCTAAAGATTTGGTGATTAAATGTGCTTGAGCTTTTTGTTCTTCAGTTAACTTATCATCAATCGTAAGCTGATAAGTTTCTGTTAAATAGTCAATAATACTTTCAGAATCAGCAATAGTGACTTCTTTATTATTTGAATTATCAACAATAAAAGGGAGCTTGCCTTTGGGGGATCTTTTTAGGTTATTAGGGTTCGAGTTACTGACAAATTCAAGCTGAGTTATTCGCAGAAAAAGATCAACCTTTACCACAAAGGGGCTAGCATCAGGTACACCTAGTGCTTGTCCAAAACCACATAACTTAATCATTTATCTTCCTTAAAGCGCTATATTTCCAATAACGTGAATTTTGATCAACGTATTATGGTTAAACAATATAATTACCTGAACGGTAAAGGTTATTCAATTTATTGTAAAGAGTTTACCGTTAATCTATGAAGAAATTTCTGCGGCAACAACACTGATTTCAACTAATAAAACATCTCTTGCCATAGGGGCTGCTACGCAGGCTCTTGCTGGCGCATAACCTTCTGGCACCCAATGATCCCAAACTTCGTTCATTTCACTAAAATAACTCATATCTTTCACATAAATAGTGGCGGATAAAATGTGCTTACGATCGCTGCCTGCACTAATTAAAAGTTCATCAACTTTTTCGAGCATCGAACTAGTTTGCTCGCGAATTCCCTTAGTGGCGTCTTTGCACACTTGTCCGCACAAATAAATCGTACCATTGTGCTTAACAATTCGACTCATACGTGTTTTGGTTTCAATTCTTTCTATTGTCATTTTGCTCAACTACCTTTATTCAGCACATAAAAAAACCTTTTAGCTCACACTAAAAGGTTTCTTAGTATAACTAATTTACAATTAGCTAGTTCGGTTATTTTTTACGTCTCGCTGCAAAACCAACAAGTGCTAAACCAAATAAAGCCACTGTAGTTGGCTCTGGGATATCACTGACAACTTCACCATTACGTACACTAAAACGGTATAAGCCATCAACACCAACGTTTGATGTGTTAGTTAAACCTAACATTGCTGATTGATTACCAGCAGCACTTAGCTCTGAAAAATTACTGCCATTACCCGAATTCCAACCGGCACGAGCAATTGTTCCACCCAAGCCACCTACTCCATCACTCGCTTCACCTGTGGTCCAATTTAAATCTTCATAACGAAATTCAATATCAAAGTCTCCATTACCTTGATCAATTAAGGCTAATTGAAAGCTGTTTAATAAGTCTGACTCACTATCATAATAACCAACATCATCCCAAGTAGCAGTAAAGATATTATTTGTTGTATCAAGATCCCAATAAACTAAATTGCTACCAGTTGAGTTGCCACCAGGAGATGCTGCTACCGCACCCCCTCTTGTATCAACATCAGCAAAAAATGGCGCGATAATTGGGTTAGAAGTCGCATCAATTAACGAGTACGGAGTAAAAGCACTCAATTCATCAACGAATGTTACATTACCATTATTATTTAAATATAAACCTGTGTAATTAGTGCCAAAAAAATCCAAACCGCCAGTAAAGACACTTGATAAGTCTAGAAAAGCTGTTGAAGCATCGTCATTGGCTGATAGTGAGTTTTCACCAAAACCAACACTACCGCCTAAACCATTAGTTAACATAGTTGCAGATGAAGCAAAAGAGCCCAACGTTAACGTTGTCGCAAGCAGTAAGTTTTTAAAATGCATAGTAAATCCTTTTTATTTGTAAAGTAATATTATATTTCAACCGCTAAAGGCAAATATCAAGCCAAAATAAAAATTAAATATAACACTTTAAAAACAGTAACTTAAAAAAGACAAACTTAACAAAATTCAACGTACATAATAAGTTGTAAAAATATCTGACAAAAAAAAGCCTTACAACAGAGTTGTAAGGCCTTAAAAATTAACAGTAATTCACATTAGTGGTAATTACTCCCACTCAATTGTCGCTGGTGGTTTACCTGAAATATCGTAAACAACACGAGAAATACCATCAATTTCGTTGATGATACGATTAGAGACTAAACCTAAGAAGTCGTACGGTAGGTGTGACCATCGAGCAGTCATAAAATCAATCGTTTCAACACAACGTAGTGACACAACCCAATCGTATTTACGTGCATCCCCCATAACACCAACTGAACGTACAGGTAAAAACACGGTAAACGCTTGGCTTACTTTAGTGTATAAATCATGTTTATGTAATTCTTCGATAAAAATTGCATCTGCACGACGTAATAAGTCGGCATATTCTTTTTTCACTTCACCTAAAATACGTACACCTAAACCAGGTCCAGGGAACGGGTGGCGATAAAGCATGTCGTAAGGTAAACCAAGTTCTAAACCAATTTTACGGACTTCATCTTTAAATAGTTCACGTAAAGGTTCAACTAAACCTAATTTCATGTAATCAGGTAAACCGCCAACATTATGGTGTGACTTAATAACATGTGCCTTGCCTGTTGCCGAAGCTGCAGATTCAATAACATCAGGGTAAATAGTCCCTTGTGCTAACCATTTTGCATTTTCAAGTTTGTTAGATTCTTCTTCAAAAACATCGATAAACACATTACCGATAATTTTACGCTTAGCTTCTGGCTCACTCTCACCCGCTAAGCGATCAAGAAACCTTGCTTCGGCATCAATTTTAATAATATTTAAACCAAAGTGATCGCCAAACATCTCCATAACTTGCTGACCTTCGTTTAAACGAAGTAAGCCGTTATCAACAAAAACACAGGTTAATTTACTGCCAATAGCGCGATGTAATAGCATAGCAACAACAGAAGAATCGACACCACCAGAAAGCCCTAGAATAACTTCATCGTCACCAACTTGTTCTTTCATTTTAGCAATAGCATCTTCAATAATAGACGCTGAAGTCCATAACTTCTCACATTGACAAATATCTATGACAAAGTTCTCTAAAATACGTAAGCCTTGCTTAGTGTGAGTAACTTCTGGATGAAATTGCACTCCGTAGAATTTTTTCTCTTCATTTGCCATAGCTGCATACGCACAACTTGGTGTTTGTGCAACAGTAACAAAACCGTCAGGAATAGCAGATACCTTATCACCATGACTCATCCAAACATCAAGCAATGCATTACCATTTGCGCTAATACTATCTTCTACTTTGTTAAATAACGAAGCTTGGGCAATTAGTTCAACCGAGGCATAACCAAATTCTTTATGATCAGAACTTTCAACGCCACCACCAAGTTGTTCAGCCATGGTTTGCATACCGTAACAAATACCTAATACAGGAACGCCAGCATTAAATACATACTCAGGAGCACGTGGAGAGTTTTCTTCAGTAACTGATTCTGGCCCGCCAGCAAGAATAATCCCTGTCGGGTTAAAGTCTTTAATTTGGTCTTGAGTTACATCCCAAGACCAAAGTTCACAGTAAACGCCAATTTCACGTACACGACGTGCAATAAGTTGCGTATATTGAGAACCAAAATCTAATATCAGTATGCGGTGATCATGAATGTCTTTACTCATGGTTGTTTTCCTACTTTATTACCTAAAAGGTGTCACTTAAAGGTCTAGTTATAAATAACAACACCCTGGGCTGTTAATTAACACAGGGTGTTTGAATTTTTATCTTTTATTAGAAGTAACTAAGAATGTTTCTCGTTACATCAACTTGAGAATATTTTAGTGCTGGTTCAAGGCGCTAGCGCGGAGCCTAATTTACTAGGTGAGCACTTGCAACGCCGAAATTGAGCTAAAATAACTCAACCGAGTTTATCCCATTCTATAATTAGGGGCTTCTTTTGTGATGGTCACATCATGTACATGCGACTCACCCATGCCTGCTGACGTTATTTTCATAAACTCAGGTTTAGTTCGCATTGTTTCAATATCTTTTGAACCAGTTAGCCCCATTGATGAACGTAAACCGCCCATTTGCTGATGAATAATCGCCGCAACAGGACCTTTATAAGCAACACGACCTTCAATACCTTCTGGTACTAATTTATCGGCTTCGCCATCTGTTTTTTGGAAGTAACGATCGCTTGAGCCTTCTTTTTGGTTCATTGCGCCTAATGAGCCCATACCACGGTACGATTTATAATAACGTCCTTGATACAACTCTACTTCACCAGGAGACTCTTCTGTACCTGCTAACATGCTGCCTACCATGACGCAATGTGCGCCAGCAACTAAGGCTTTTGCAATATCGCCTGAGAAACGAATACCGCCATCAGCAATCACTGGGATTCCAGTACCTTTTAATGCTTCAACTGCATTTGAAATAGCAGTTAATTGAGGAACACCCACACCTGTTACAATACGAGTAGTACAAATTGAGCCTGGGCCAATCCCCACCTTTACTGCATCAACGCCCGCATCAGCTAAAGCTTTTGCGCCAGCACCTGTCGCTACATTACCTGCAACAATTTGTAAATCAGGGTATTTGTTACGTGTTTCTTTTACTCTATCTAAAACGCCTTGTGAGTGACCATGGGACGTATCAATAAGCAATACATCAACACCAGCAAGCACTAAAGCATCAATACGCTCATCAGTTCCTGCACCAACACCAACAGCAGCACCAACTCGTAAACGACCTAATTCATCCTTACATGCATTAGGTTTGCTTTCTGCCTTTTGATAATCTTTAGCTGTAATCAAGCCACATAATTTAAAAGCATCATCAACAACTAGGATTTTTTCAATGCGGTTTTCATGCATTAATCCTAAAATTTCTTCACGAGCTGCGCCTTCTTTTACTGTGATCAAGTTTTCTTTTTTGGTCATTAACGCAGAAGCAGGTTGACTTAAATCATTTTCAAAACGTAAATCTCGACCAGTAATAATGCCCACTAAATTATTATCGGCATCAACAACAGGAAAACCAGAAAAGCCCATGTCGTCAGCTTTTTGCATAATTTGTTCAAGCGTATCTGTTGCACGTACCGTTTTAGGAAAAGATACAATGCCAGATTCATAGTTTTTAACTTGAGCAACATTATTCGCTTGTTCAGCGATAGTCATGTTTTTGTGGATAAACCCTAGACCGCCTTCTTGAGCAAGGGTAATAGCTAGACGTGATTCTGTCACTGTATCCATAGATGCAGAAATCATTGGCACATTTAAATCAATTTTACGTGTTAATTTAGTTTTTAAATCAGCTGTGTGTGGTAGTACTTCTGAGTGAGCAGGTACTAATAGTACATCATCAAAAGTTAAAGCTTCTTGGGCAATTCTAAGCATCGCAATATGTTACCTTAGTTCGGGATTCGGTTAAGGATTGGAAGTAATATTGCGGCAGAATTTTAACCGTTTTATTGTTTTAGGTAAACCTATTTTTTACGTTAATTGTCGTTAAATACGGTTAATTATTCTTAAAGTAATAAAATGGATTGAATCGCCAATCGAATCATTAAATAATAGCCCTTGATTTTCCCTATATAAAAAAGCAACCTCAACCGTTTATGCAACAACAACATATTTTACAAGTAAGTGAGCTCACTAAAAAAGTTCGTTTTATTTTAGAAAACGAGATTAATCGAGTGTGGTTATGTGGTGAAATTTCAAACTTTGTTGCGGCCAGTTCTGGACATTGGTATTTATCATTAAAAGACAGTAAATCACAAATACGCTGCGCAATGTTTAAAGGGGCAAATCGCAATGTCCGCTTAACACCTCGAAATGGTCAGCAAGTTTTAGTCAGAGCGAAAGTGTCTTTGTATGAACCTCGTGGTGATTTTCAATTAATTATTGAGCAAATGGAAGATGCTGGCGAAGGTTTACTTCGTCAAAAATATGAGCAATTAAAACAGCAGCTTAATGCTGAAGGACTGTTTACTCAATTAGGAAAAAAAAACATACCGCCCCATATAACTACTATAGGTGTTATTACTTCACCAACAGGTGCGGCAGTTAAAGACATTTTAACTGTGCTTAAACGACGAAACCCTCATATTAACGTGATAATTTACCCTGCACTTGTACAGGGTCAACAAGGCACTCAAAGTATTGTAAGTGCCATAAATACTGCGAATAAAAGAGATGAGTGTCAGGTATTAATCGTTGGCCGCGGTGGTGGTTCATTAGAGGATCTATGGAACTTTAACGAAGAAGCAGTAGTTAGAGCTATTTATCACTGCGCAATTCCAGTAATCAGCGCTGTTGGTCATGAAATTGACACGACTCTAAGTGATTATGTGGCTGACTTACGCGCAGCAACCCCCTCTGCAGCAGCAGAGCTTGTCTCAGTAGATAACCGCGAACTAATTGATAAAATAATTACCGGTAAGCAAAGACTCGTTCATGCAGCAAAACAAGAGTTGCGAGAAAATAAACAAGGTTTAGCGTACTTGGTGCATCGTTTATCTTTAGTACACCCTGAGCAACATCTACAAAATCAACAACAACGCTCGGACGAACTAACTGCTCGGCTAAAACAAGCTATCAATCGAGAAAGACAGCGTTTCGCCCTTCGCCCCGAACATCTCAACCAACGTTTACAACGTGTATCGCCGATAACGGATATAGAGCGTAGTATTGAGACATTAGCGCAATTAAAACCAAGACTAGTAAAATCGATTAAACTGTCTCAACAACAAAGCACTGATAAGTTTACACACACCATAAGCCAACTACACTTGGTTAGCCCTTTGGCTACCATCGCTCGTGGTTATAGTGTTATAAGAGATGAACGATCAAAAATCATTAAAACGGTTGGCCAAGTTACAAAAGGACAAAACCTTACATTGCAAGTAAATGATGGCTTAATCACAACTTGCGTAATTGAAAAGTCTCATGTGAAAGATTAATAAGTTCTGCACTACCCTTCAAAAGATACGGCATGATGCAATAGTTCAGTGACTGATTTTTTACTTTCAGGCATAAATTTCACACCAAAAGACACCCCTGTATTGTGCTGTTTCGTGTTACAAATAGCTGCTGATAATTTTATATTTTGCAAGCCTTTAAAGTTTTCAATAATCACTTCAACGATTTTGGTATCGGCCAAAACTAAAGACTCGCCATCATTAATTGTTAAGTGGCAACCGTTTATCGACAGGTCATTAATCGTTGCTTTCCAATAATCTTTTTCAATTTTAACTTTAGCGTTTATTTCAGTATCAATACGTATTGATGTCCGCAAGCTTTGTAAGCTCACCGATGTAGGGAAATCTAACACCATAATACGAGAAGGAATTTGTATGGTTTGTTTAATATTACTCACAAATGCGACCACAGAACCTTCATGACCTTCAATTAAACCACGAACAGTAACACCGGTGCCTTGGGTAATATGCTGTGAAAAGTTCCCTAATTTATTAGATTCTGGAAATTGAATTAAGACATATTGCTTTAACAGATAGCCTATAAAGGTGGTTCTAAATTTTTTTTTCTGCCCCGCTGGAGTAGAAATATCAACGGTAACTGTTGCTCCAGCCCGTAATAACCCTAAATTACGTTTGAGGCGACTATTCATATCAATACTTGATGAATTATTTGACATAGCAACGAATAATTAACTGAGAGTAATTTAACATTAACTAAGTATAGAAGGATATGCAAATAGTCGCTATAAGTTTACCTTACAGCACCTAAGTTTATCTTTGTATTATAATTTCTCTTACGTATTTTTGAGGGACCAAAGTAAAGAAAATTGGTGATTAATGTGTGATTAATGTGTGATTAATAAAAGTAATTAACCACACACTAAATAATGACTAATCTTTTTTGTAACCTTGAGTTGCTCTTGCCAATTTCTTCTGTTGGGTAAAGTTAAGCTTTTTCTTGCCTGCAAAAGGATTACTCGTTTCTCTAAATTCGATGCGAATTGGTGTACCCATTATTTTTAAAGATTTACGATAGTAATTCATTAAATAGCGTTTGTAAGAAACAGGAAGCTTTTTGGCTAAATTCCCGTGAATAACAATAATTGGTGGATTATAGCCCCCTGCATGCGCGTATTTTAATTTAATGCGGCTGCCATTGCTCATTGGTGGTTGATGATCAAATACTGCCATATCAAGAATTTTAGTAACCATTGAGGTAGATATACGCTTAGTCGCAGAAACAAATGCCTCTTCAACTGACTCGTATAAATGACCAACACCCGTGCCATGAAGCGCAGAAATAAAGTGAATTCGGGCAAAATCAATAAACCCTAAACGTCTATCTAGTTCAGTTTTAATGCGATCTTTAGCATGCTCTTCTAAACCATCCCACTTATTTACGGCTAAAACTAACGAGCGCCCTGCCTCTAGAATAAATCCGAGTAAGGATAGATCTTGATCACTTATGCCTTCACGGGCATCTATTATTAATAAACAAACATTCGCATCTTCTATCGCACGCAATGTTTTAATAACGGAGTATTTCTCAACAACATCTGTCACATTTTTACGACGCCGAATACCTGCAGTGTCTATTAAGGTATATTCACGACCGTCATGCTCCATTGGAATATACACACTATCACGAGTGGTTCCTGGGGCATCAAAAACGACAACACGGTCTTCACCCAATATACGGTTAGTTAGTGTTGACTTACCTACATTAGGTTTACCAATAATGGCAAGTTTAATACGGTCGTTTTCAACTGGAGCTTCTGCAATTCGTTCTTCATCAGAAAGCGAGTCTTCAAAGTAATCACCATCGAACTCATCATTTTCATGTGCTGTCGGCTGTGAAAGTGCTTCAATGTGAGGTGTTAACGCTAAAGTAAGTAACTGAGTAACACCACGGCCATGAGCTGCTGCAATTTGATGTACGTCACCTTCTAAACCTAACGAATAAAACTCTGCAATAGCGCTGTCTGCATCGATACCGTCAACCTTATTAGCCACTAAGAAAACTTTTTTATTTTGCTTTCTTAAGTAACTCGCAAGCCCTTGATCCGCTGATGTTAATCCGGCACGTGCATCAACCATAAATAAAACTGCGTCAGCTTCATCAACTGCAATTAACGACTGTTCAGCCATTAATGCATCAATACCTTCTTCGTCACCATGAATACCGCCGGTATCGATAACGATAAACGGGTGCTCTTCCACTTGTGCTTTGCCGTATTGGCGATCACGAGTTAAGCCTGGGTAATCGGCAACCAATGCATTACGAGAGCGTGTTAAACGATTAAAAAGTGTTGATTTACCTACATTGGGACGACCAACTAATGCAACAACTGGAAGCATGAAAACCTCAATATTTATTGAACAACTAAAATTAATAACTTAATAATAGTTCATATTTAATAACAAATAACGGCCCACCTGTGATTAACAGAGGGGCCGTAATAATTTTAATTTAAACCTGTGTACTTAATAAAGTAGCTTTTAAGTTTAGCTACAAGCTATTTAGGTAATTGAATTGCTTCTAATTCACCATCTCTTGCTTGGCTATACAAGACACCGTCTACTACCGTTGGTGTACTGTGAATACCACTACCATCAACATGATGACGTGCAACTACTTCACCCGTTTCTTGGCTTAACCAATGTAAATAACCTTCAAAATCGCCTACAACAATATAATCATTATAAATAACAGGACCGGTGACGCCACGGTTACTCATTGTTAAATTACTCCATTGCTCCAGCCCATCGTTACGGTTAACAGAAAATACATGACCTCGGTCCGTAGTAAAGAAAATGCTATTACCATCTATAGAGATTTGACGGTAAGAAGAGTATTGGCGTTTCCATAATATATTACCTGTACGTAACTCGATAGCTGCAAGATTGCCGCGAGAAGACACTGAGTAAACCTTATCACCAAAAACAACAGGAGAAGTATCAACATCAATGACACGTTGAAGCTCGGTACTGCCGCTTGCTTCACCAATTGTGGTTGACCAGCCCTTTTGACCTTTATCTAAAAGATAAACACTCACATCGCCGTTAGCTTGACCAATTAAAACACCGCCAGAAGCGATAACAGGAGAGCTCATGCCACGAAGTGTTAATGCTGGAACATCTTGTTCTACTTTCCATAAGCTTTCACCAGTAGTCGCGTTAAATGCTTGTAAAACGCCTGAGGCACTATTAACAACTAAAATGCCAGAGTCCATTGCAGGCGCATTAATAATTTCACCTTTAATGGTATTTTGCCAAACCAACTCGCCAGTTTCGGCATCGAGTGCATAAATATTACCGTTTTCATTACCTATGAAAACTTTATTCATGCCTGTCGTCATTCCACCAGCTAACTGTGCTGATTTTCGGCTTTCAAAAAAGCTACGCTCGTTGTTAATATCGCTTAAATCAACATCCCAAAGTTCATCGCCAGAAGCTTGGTCAAAGGCGATAACATCACCCTCTCGGCTTGCACTAAAAACTTTACCATAGGCAACAGCAGGCTTGATCCGAGAAAAGTGGTCCTCGACCCCGTATCCGACACTAGCATCCCAAATAACTTCAGGTTCAAATAGTGGTTCAAACTCTATTAGTTCAGCAACAACTTCACGAGGATCTTCATCGTCGCTTGACGAACAAGCAAAAACACCTGTGGTTAATGCAATAACTACCAATAATTTGGTGCTAAATAATTTTTTATTAAAGATCATCCGATCAAACCTCACTTAGTCGCAATGTTTATTTAGCATCGCCGGGTAAGTTAACAGCTTGAGCTAAGTCATCTAATTTCATTTGCAGTACCGGATTAGCTGCTTCGCCTTCAACGGCAAGAGCGGCCTGGTAAGCACTACGAGCAAGGTCTGTTTTACCTTGTTTTAAGTAAGCATCCCCTTTAGTTTCTTCAACAGATGATGTAAACGACTCAGGTAAAGGGTTGTTAAGTGTTGCAAGGGCTTTATCAAATTCTGATAATTGAATTTGCACACGTGCTAAACGTACACTGGCAATCGCTTTAATACCATCATTAGGTGCGTTTTCAATAGCGGTTGTTAAATAAGTTGCTGTTTGAGCCCAGTCTTGATGGCTTGCCGACTCTTTCGCCAACGATAAAGCAGTTAATGCGGCATAAGAAGTTTGCGCATTTTCAGCAATAAAGGTTTCGCCTGCTTGAGTAAATTCAGCTTCTTTATCACTTTTTTCCATAACAACTTGATAAGCTTCTGAACGAGCAACTTCTTCAGCAAATTGACTGTCTTTGTAGAAGTTAAAGCCGACATAACCTGCCAAACCAACCACTAAACCAGTGATAATCATACTACCGTTTTCTTTCCAGTAGCCTTTAATCGCATCAACCTGTTGTTCTTCTGTTTGATAAACTTCCACAATATACCCTTAAATTAAACTTGTTAATAAACTTGCCACTTGATCAAATGCCAAGTTTTGCTGTTCTTGTTGGCCACGGAGGTATTTCACCATAACCTTTTGTTCGGCAAGTTCGTTCTCACCTAAAATTATTGCTATTTGCGCACCTGATTTATCCGCACGCTTCATTTGTTTCTTCATGTTGCCACCGCCACAGTGACATTGAACTCGACTATTAGGCTCTTCATCACGCCACTGCTCAGCAAGCATTGCGGCTTTAAGCTCAGCTTCGTCTCCTAAAGCAATTATATAAGCATCGACTTGAGGACGAATATTATCAACTTGTGCCAAGTTTTCTAACATCAACACTAAACGCTCAATACCTAATGCAAAACCAAAGCCCGGCGTTGATTTTCCGCCTAACTGTTCAACTAAACCATCGTAACGACCACCGGCACAAATAGTACCTTGTGCACCTAAGCTATCAGTTACCCATTCAAATACGGTGCGATTATAATAATCTAATCCACGTACTAAACGTTCATTTAAAACGTACTTAATACCAGCAGCATCTAAACGACGACACAACTGATTAAAATGGTCTTGAGTTTCTTCACCAAAATAATCTGATAACTTCGGCGCATCAACCAAAGCTTCTTGTACCGCTGGGTTTTTACTATCTAATACACGTAATGGGTTCGTTAGCATACGACGTTTAGAGTCATCATCAAGCTGCTCTTCACGTTCGGTTAAATAAACAACCAAAGCATCACGATAGGCAGCACGCTCTTCATTAGAGCCTAATGAGTTTAGCTCTAGTGTGACAACATCTTTAATGCCAAGTTCCCGCCATAAACGCGCAGTAAGCATAATAATTTCTGCGTCAATATCAGGAGTCGCTATACCAAAGGCTTCAAGGCCAAATTGGTGAAATTGACGATAACGACCTTTTTGTGGACGCTCATGACGAAACATCGGTCCCATGTACCAAAGTCGTTGTTCTTGGTTATACAACAAACCATGCTGATTAGCAGCTCGGATACAACTCGCAGTGCCTTCTGGACGCAACGTCAGACTGTCGCCATTTCGATCATCAAAAGTGTACATTTCTTTTTCAACAATATCGGTAACTTCACCAATAGAGCGTTTAAAGAGTGCCGTAGGCTCAACAATAGGCATACGAATTTCAGCAAAGCCGTAACTACTCGCTACTCGGCGTAATACTGACTCTACCATTTGCCACATATTGGTATCACTTGGAAGGCAATCATTCATGCCTCTTACTGCTTGAAGTGCCTTACTTGCTTTAGCCACGAATGTAATTCTCTCTATCTTCTAAAAACGGGTAATAAACTATCTAATATAAACAATGCGATAAAATACGCAGCGCGCATTATAGGCTGATAGCCATCAAATTTAAACTTAATTGCCTTGTTATCATAAAATGCAATTAAACTTCTTGAATATCGATTTTATTTTCACTGTCCATCATTTTTGCTTTGGCGCGAATACGTTGTTCTAACTGTTCCACTAAATTTGTGTTATCGAAACGCTCTTTTTGACGTATGCCATCAAGATAATAACCACTTTTTTTACTGCTACCTGTTAACCCTAAGTCGGAAACCATCGCTTCACCAGGTCCGTTAACAATACATCCAATAATTGATACATCCATTGGTGTAATAATATCTTCTAAGCGTTGCTCTAACTCATTCACGGTTGCAATAACATCAAACTCTTGGCGAGAACAACTTGGGCATGCAATTAAATTAATCCCTCTACTACGCAATTTAAGGGATTTTAATATATCAAAACCAACTTTAATTTCTTCAACCGGATCGGCCGCTAAAGAAACACGTAAAGTATCGCCAATACCTTCTGAAAGTAATAAACCTAGACCTACTGAAGATTTAACTGAGCCTGAACGTAAACCGCCGGCTTCGGTAATTCCTAAATGCAATGGGTTATCGATTTGCTTAGCTAATAAGCGATAAGCTCCAACGGCTAAAAACACATCAGAGGCTTTAACGCTGACTTTAAATTGGTCAAAGTTCAAACGATCGAGAATATCAACATGACGCATTGCTGATTCAAGCAAAGCTTCAGGTGTTGGCTCGGTATATTTTTCTTGAATGTCTTTCTCTAAAGAGCCGCCATTAACACCAATACGAATAGGTATATTGTTATCGCGTGCACACTCTACAACAGCACGAACACGATCTTCTCGTCCAATATTGCCAGGATTAATACGTAAACAGTCTGCGCCATATTCAGCAACTTTTAATGCAATGCGATAATCAAAATGAATATCTGTCACTAAAGGTACATTGACTTGTTTTTTTATTTCTTTAAAAGCCTCAGCAGCGTCCATGGTAGGAACACTTACGCGAACAATATCCGCACCTACAGCTTCCAACGATTTAATTTGGGCGACAGTTGCAGCAACATCTGTCGTTAAGGTGTTAGTCATCGATTGCACAGTAATGGGGGCATCTCCGCCAACAGGAACATTACCGACCATAATTTGACGAGAAATTCGACGAATAATTGGAGATTCTTTAAACATAAAAATTTAACACACTATTAAGAGGTTTATTCAACGACAATGGGCAAAGTAAATTTAGCGATATTGTCTTTATCAAATTGAGACATATCAATGGTTTCACCATTAAATTCTATACTTGTTAATGCAGGTCTACCCACATCTACTTTAAAAGGCGCTTGACCAGTAATCGTCATAACATAACCTGGTTTTTTAACGCCATAAGCAATTCTTTCACCGGTAGCGTCGTAAATACTTACCCAGCAATCACCAGCAAAAGTAAAGATAGCGGTTGATATTTCAGGCACTTCAGTTAACTCGTTTTGCTCTTTTGTTGTATTTTCCACAAGCGCTGCTAATTGATTCGCAGTCTCATCAACTTTATCGCTCGCTTGATTGTTTACACTGCCTTCACTGCTTAAACTTAAAGGTGCAATAGGCGCATTTTCTACAACCTCAACAGTCTCAGTAACAACCGCTTCGGTGTTATCTTTGACAAGAGCAGAATCTAAGGTTGACTCCTCATTTAAAGAAGAGCCTGTTGTTTGTGTAGTTGATTTATTAATTGTTTGTTCGCTACTTTTAACATCTTGCAGCCACCACATTACAGTTGAGCCAATTAAAATGGCAACAATAAGGTAGCTAATCCATGTTAACAAACTATTTTGTGCTTCTTTTTGAGTGCTTTTTGAAAAACTTTGCATCTGAGCGCACTGGATTTTTGCAGTGCTAAGCGTTTCATAGCTATTTAAAATATCTTTACTGTCAATCGCTACCAATTTCGCGTAACTACAAAGGTAGCCACGGTTATAGGTTTCAGGCAGGTTAGCATCAAATATATCTGCTTCAATGTTTTTTACTAAAGCTAAACGAAAATTCAGTTTAGTCGCGATATCTTGTTGGCTAAGTCCTAGCTTTTCTCGGGCTTGAGACAGCATTTCGCCTGGGCCAACAATTTCCATATCTTCAAATAACTCAGAGCCATCAAACGGTGTATCTTTTTTACTCATCTGAGCTAATTTCCGTTACAGGTTTTTCAATATAAATTTTGTCGCCGATTCGGATACTTGCTTTATCATCCAGTGCATTCCAACGTCTCAACGCTTTTATTTGAATATTATATTTCACTGAAATTCCATACAAGTTATCGCCTTTTACCACGACGTGAAAAGCTTGTTCTTTTGGCTCTTCTTGAGTGATATCTGTTGATTCAAAGTCACTATCAGGGTCCACCGAATCAGCTTGAGCTATTACGGGTGTTGACTCAATAATTTCGGTTGCCGGAACAAATTCAGTATTTTCAGGCAAGGCTTGATTAACCAGCTCATTATCGCTTTGAGCAGTATTTACATCATTATCGTCGTAAGCTGCTGGTACTTTACTCTCCTTGGCGGTTGGCACTTCAGTCATTAATTCATTATCGTCTTTTGCAATGACAATCGCCTCGCTTGCGGCAACCTCAGCAGCAATGGCGGCAGACTTTTCGGCTTCAAGCTGTGCTGCTGATGCGCTCAATTGTTCGGCTGATTCAACATTAGCGTAAGGGGTATTTTCGCTTGTCGCTGCATAATTTTCCTCAATGCTATTGTCAGGTTTAGTTTCTACAGGTGTCGCCATAGTTGATTGAGCAGCAACAGGGTTAACAATAACGGCTGTTGACGCATCAGGTGTATAAGTGGTGACTTGCTTTGGTGCAGTTTGAGAAACAGGCGCTGTAATAGGTTCATCATCTTTCTTAACTAATGGCGCCATTTGAATAGACGAGTCTTTATTTGGTGATAATACAATGACACGCTTTTTAGGTTTACTACCATTGTTTTTATTTTGAATTTCGCGATATTGCTCAGCAAGATCATCTGCTTCTATTCGATCTAAACCATTAAGCACATACTGTTTAGCTTCCCACGATTCAGGGTACATGTTAACTAACATCGTGCCGTAATTTCTTGCTGTTTTCTGATTACCTAGTTGTTCATAAACTTTTAATGCAAGTGCTAAAGATTCAGGTTTAAAGCGGCGCGTCACTTTTTCAAATTTTTGAGTGTAACGACGTGCTTTTTTATAATTTCCCATGGCGTACTCTAAGCGAACCATTTGAAATAGTGCCGAACCTCTGTTTGGGCTATGAGTAATAGATTTTGACAAGTACTGTTCGGCTTTATCAAAATTATCTGCTTTTAATTGACAGGACGCTAGGTTTTCATAGCTTTCTGATACGAGCAAATAGCTTGGAATAGCGATAGCTTTTAAGAATTGTTTTTCGGCAGCTTCGTAACGCTCTTGACGACACAAAAATACACCATAGTTGTTCAGTGTATTGGCATCATCCGATTGAATAGAAAGCGCTTTTTCATAAGATTTAATCGTTAATTCAGGTTCATCAACTGTTTCATAATAATGAGCAAATGCCGTATAAACAGCCACTAAATTCGGACCAAACTTCTTCGCTTTTTCTAGGTTAAATTTAGCCTGAGTCGTGTTGCCCATTTTTAAATAACCCAAGCCTAATGAAACACGCGTCATGGCGAGTTCTTTATTAGAAGCATTCTGTTCAACAACAGGTGTATCTTTATCAAAATTTTGGGTAACACACGCACTAAGCAAAATGCCTGTTGTTAGTACAACTACTTTTTGAACGAATTTAACCATAAGAGTCAGAAATCACTTAACTTAATTATTATAATATTTGCCGAACAACCAATTTAGCCATCAAAATACAGCAGAAGATCGGCAGCATCCTTTTTTGCACCATCTGTTATAACACGTTCTTTTATAAGATGAACGTAATCAGACCAATTTTACTGAAATCTCTTCACCTTTCATCTCTTTTTTAGGATTTTGCTGAGATTTACGTTTAGTTCTATCTAAAACATCACCGGCAAGTTGACCACAAGCAGCATCGATATCATCACCTCTGGTGCGGCGAGTAATAACCGTTAAACCGTAGCTTTGTAATACTTTATCAAAGCGATCAATACGCGAGTTACTTGATCGTTTATAAGGAGAGCCTGGGTAAGGATTAAATGGAATTAAATTAATTTTACTCGGTAAGTCTTTTAACGCAATGGCTAACTCGTGTGCTTGCTCCGTGCTGTCATTCACGTGATCTAACATGACGTATTCAATAGTCGCTTGTTTATTCGCTTTTGAACCGTCGATGTATCGTGCTGATGCTTTAATAAAATCCTCTAGCGGATATTTTTTATTAATAGGCACTAATTCGTCGCGCAAAGTGTTGTTGGGCGCATGAATTGAAATCGCTAATGCGCAATCAATTTTTTCCTTCAACATGTCTAATGCTGGGACAACACCAGAAGTACTTACCGTTACACGACGCTTTGATAATCCATAACCTAAATCATTTAACATAGTATCTAGCGCTGGAATTAAGTTTTTCATATTCAATAACGGTTCGCCCATTCCCATCATCACAATATTAGTAATAGGTCGAGTACCAGCAATACGTGTCGCGCCAATATCGTTGGCTACTCGCCATACTTGGCCAATAATTTCAGACATGTTTAAATTACGGTTAAAGCCTTGTTGAGCCGTCGCACAAAACGTACATTCTAATGCACACCCCACTTGTGACGACACGCACAAAGTCGCTCTGCCATTTTCAGGGATCCAAACAGTTTCAACTTCTTGCCCACCTTCAAGCTTCAAGGCGTATTTTATCGTACCGTCACTAGAGACTTGTTTCTCGGCAATCGTTGGTGCACTAATTTCACAATTGCGTTGTAGTTTTTCACGCAATTTTTTATTTAAATTAGTCATTTGCTCGAAATCATCATAACCAAAGTGGTAAATCCACTTCATAATTTGATCTGCGCGAAATGGCTTTTCTCCAATAGAAGCAAAGTATTCACGCATCATTTGATGATCAAAGTTGAGTAAGTTAATTTTCCCTTTAGACTTTTCTATCGGTTTAACTTCACTACTTTTTGCAGACTCGACGATGACTTCACTCATGATAGGGCTTTCCAAACTACACATTTTCAAAGGGGATAAATTGTACACTTTTTAATCATCAGTGACAATTTGACATAGAATTTATAACCAAAGAACCTTATTTTTCTTGCTAAAAGTTACTTGGCTATAAATACAAAAGGATTTTACTGACTTTTCAGTAAAATCCTTAAGCTGAAAACTAACATTCATAAAATGAATGGTTAACTTACATTTTTATACGCAGTCAAATTAACGAGTGCGTGGGCAAATTTCGTCATCAGAGAAGAAATAAGCAATTTCACGAGCAGCAGATTCTAATGCATCGCTACCGTGACATGCGTTTTCATCAATTGAAGTAGCGTAATCAGCACGTAAAGTACCTGCTAACGCTTCAGCTGGGTTAGTCGCACCCATGATTTCACGATGTCTAAGAACAGCGTTTTCGCCTTCTAATACTTGAACCATTACAGGACCAGAAGTCATGAATTCAACTAAAGCACCAAAGAAAGGACGTTCGCTATGTTCAGCGTAAAAACCTTCAGCTTTTTCTTTGCTTAAGTGAACCATTTTAGACGCAACAATTTTAAAACCAGCAGTTTCAAAACGGTTATAGATTTGACCAATTGCATTTTGTGCTACTGCATCAGGCTTTAAAATTGAAAAAGTACGTTCGATAGCCATGATAAGCCCTCTAAAAGTTAATAATAAATTAAGTTAATGACTATCCCGCAGCGTTTATTAAAAAAACCACAGGATAAATTTTGGGCGCATTATAAACGAGTTAACTTAGCTAGACAACTAAGCAATTAAGTTAATCAACAATTGAGCTGATTATCGCGAATAATAATCACAAATTAGTAGCTAATTCGACGGTATTGACGATATTCAGCTTTCCAGAAATTTCTTTCTATCTTCTCTCTTAGCATTTCATCTGAAATCACTAAAGCTAAACCTTGTGAATAAGCAACTTTAGCCACATTAAAGGCGATTTCTTTACTTAATTCACTAATTCCTGTTAATGGTGGTAATAACTCCCCCTTACCGGTATTAGCAAGCGGTGATGCAGCAGCAAGTGTGGCACTAGCAGCCATTAGCATTTCGTCGGTTATGCGATTAATATTCGCTGCAACAACACCTAAACCAATCCCAGGGAAAATATAACTGTTGTTACATTGCGCTATTGGGTAAGTTTTTCCTTGATACTCTACCGGTTTAAATGGGCTACCAGTGGCGATAACGACTTCACCATCTGTCCATTTAATAACATCTTCAGGAGTAGCTTCAACTTGTCGTGATGGGTTACTTAATGGAAAAATAATAGGCTTACGGCAATGCTGTTTCATTGCTTTAATAACTTGCTCGCTAAACAAGCCTGCTTGTCCAGATACCCCAATTAATATATCAGGTTGAGCGCCGTGCATAACTTCTAATAAAGAAGCATATTCGCCTTCTATTTGCCAATCAGCGATAGATAGCTTTTTTTGCACCAAGTTTTCTTGAAAGTCTCTCAACCCTTTCATACCTTGGGTAAGTAAACCAAATCTGTCAACCATAAACACTTGGCTTCGTGCTTGTAACGGCGTAATACCTTCGCTAATCATTTGTGTAATAATTTGCTCTGCAATACCACAACCTGCTGAACCTGCTCCTACAAAAGCCACTTTCAATTGCGACAATTTAACGCCACGGCTTCGGCAAGCAGCAAGTAAGGTTCCTACGGTTACAGATGCAGTCCCTTGAATATCATCATTAAAACAGCAAATTTCATCTTTATAGCGTTTAAGTAAAGGCATCGCATTAGGCTGTGCAAAATCTTCAAATTGCAACATAACATGTGGCCATCTGCGATTAATCGCCTTGATAAATAGATCAACAAATTCGTTATATTCTTCTTGGTTTATACGTTTATGGCGCGATCCCATGTACATAGGATCGTCTAATAGTTTTTGATTATTTGTGCCAACATCTAACATAACTGGCAGGGTGTAAGCAGGGCTAATCCCCCCACAAGCAGTATATAAAGACAACTTACCAATAGGGATCCCCATGCCGCCAATCCCCTGATCACCTAAACCTAAAATCCTCTCTCCATCAGTAACTACAATAACTTTAACTTTGTTTTTCGTTGCATTGCGTAAAATATCATCAATGTTATGACGTTCTTCATAAGAAATAAATAAACCACGTGAGCTGCGATAAATATCAGAAAACTGTTCACACGCATCCCCTACGGTCGGCGTATAAATTATTGGCATCATTTCACTTAAGTGTGCCTGTACTAATTTATAAAATAGCGTTTCATTGTTATCGTGAATTGCACGCAGATAAATATGCTTATTCAAACTCCCTTTAAAACTACAATATTGCATATAAGCACGCTCAACTTGCTCTTCAATATTTTCATAGCGTGGCGGCAGTAAGCCCATTAAGTTGAAACTTCCTCGTTCTTCGGCTGTAAAAGCACTGCCTTTATTAAGTAAAGGTGTTTCTAATAAGGTAGGACCTGAGTATGAAATATAAAGTGGTTTTTTGTGATCTGATGGCATAATTTGGCGTCGCTAAACTAGGATTAAAAGAAGTCTGGCTAGAATTATAAATTAAGCTGTGACAACAACAACCCATCACCATCAAAAATAATGAAAATAAGTGACATTTATAGTAAAAAGTTAGTCGACAGCGTCTTTTATTAATGTTTAAAGGCTGTTTAACACTTTTAAGCTAACGTTAACGAAAACACACTAAGCCAAACTAGCTGAATGGCGTATGAAACACGTTGATGTAAACCAGGGTTAGTTTGCGCTTTAACTGCTTTTGCCATGGCGTATAAAAAGTATAATGCAGTGATAACACAAACCACTGAAAATACACGAAAAGATAAGGGTGTTATCTCACTCGTTGGAGTGAACGCAATTAATATTGGCGCTATCACAAGCGAAAGCAGCATAATAAAACCTGCCCACGAATGTATTTTACAGTTTAGCGAAGGGTCCTTGGTAAGTGGATCTGCATCCATAGGATAGTAGCCAGCAACCCAAGTTCCTATTCCATGAATAATGACTAACCAACCTGATAAGTTCACTAAAAAAGAAACATCTGCAAGCTGAACTAAATACCAACCGAACAAACAAAAGAAAAAACCTAAAGGGTAATTATTAATTAACGGAGACAGTTTCTCTGTTGGACTACCTGCAGCACCCAATTCACTGCAAAATTGTTTAGAATGACTGTAACCTGTATAAAATAGACTTGCGATATAAACACCAATACAAATCCAAAGGCTTGCAATAACTCCTGAATAGACCGCGATATTTTCGAGCACTTTCCGATATCCCTATCTAATGAATTTTTATCATCAGCAACTTATGAAAGTTGAGGTTAATAAACAATTGACTACTTGCGACTTGCGTCACTAATATGTTTTTTTAATGAAGCTACTTGGGCATCACAAGATTGTTTTTTCTCGCCTCTCATATCAGAACATTGCTGAGACGGACTGGTATCAACAGCCTCAACTACGACTGAAGATAAACATAACAGCGCCCCCGGACCATGAGGAGAGCAACCCGGTAATCTGTTGTCATTTTTTGAGCTACAACCAAAAAGCAAAATAACTAACAAGACAACTGACAATTTAATGAATGACATATCACTACTTCCTTATAAACTGCCTTATTTCATGCAGTATTCCTAAAATTACCATCATACTAAAATAAATGATAACAGACTAAATTAAACTAATACATGACCCTAGGTTCATTGTATTTTATTTAGTTAGCACCTGTTAATGACCACACTGCAAATTCATTACCGCTAGGTTCGACAAAGTGAAATCGCCGCCCACCGGGAAATGAAAAAATAGCCGTTGATATTACTCCACCTGCGCGCTCAACGATTGCTTGTGTACTCTCTAAATCTTCACTGAGTAATACCAATAAAGCAGCTCCTTTACTGGCAACAGAGGTTAAGTCAGACTTGTAAAAGCCCCCATCTAAACCTTGACCGCTAAACGCTGTATATTCAGGCCCATAATCTTCAAATGTCCAAGCAAAAGCCTGTTCAAAAAAATGTTTAGTTGCTGTAATGTTTTTAGCTGGGAATTCTACATAGTTTAATTTTAAATTTGGTGACATATCATCGACCATAGGGGCTTACCGCCGCCGTAAAGACCTAAAAATAAAAACTCAAGCGAGTAACAAAAGGCGAAAAAAGAACAGCTATATTGAATGTTTAGCTTTTAATATACCTGTAATTTTGTGCCTATTTTAGCTTAGTAATACCAATAAGTGCGACAATAGCACCACCCACCATTCCAGCCCATGCTTCAATTGGTGCATCACCATTTAGCGCTAAAGTTACTTGAGAGCTTGCTGAGTCATAAATATTGTAACCCCACAGCGCTAAAGCGATACCCAATACAATTAGCACAATACCAATAATTTTATTATTCATTGTATCTCCAAAATTTTATTCATGAACGTAGATTAACTATCACTTTCTACCATACTATTAGAGTCTTACTCAATATTAGTCTTTAGGTTGCATCTTTTTTCTCATGCTTTCAAGGTGCTGTTTACGCACAATCACTTTTTGGGAATTTTGTGCGTAATAGCTTTTTCTTAATTGTTTATTTTTGCGTTCGGCAAGCCGAGCAGCAAATGCCTGATAGTGGCTAGCTAACCCTGTTTTAATTAGCAAAGGTTTTAACCCTAGACCAACAAACAGCAAAAAAGGTATGTAGATAATTAATAATACGGGCGAAGTAAAAGTGATTAAAACCACCAACCAAATCATGGCAGTGAAAATACCTCGGGCGATCACACCGTATTCGAAACTAGATTGTTTCAAAGCAAAACTCCATTTTGGCTAAAATGTTATTAATCCATTTCATCAATCCAAGCTAATTGAACTGCTTCCAATACACGTTCACCGCAATGTGCAGGGTCATCACTAAACCTTTCTAAGTCTAAAATCCATTGCCTTAAATCAGTAAAGCTTATTTTTAAAGGGTCCACTTCTGGATGCACTTCAATTAAGTCTAACGCTATTTCTAATGAATCGCTCCAACGTAAAGTCATGTTTTTCTCCAAAGCTACGATAGGCTTTATTGGTGTTCCCTAAGCCGTAAAATTAGTTTGCGTGCTTAAAACAACAACTGAAACCAATAGTAATCAGCCACTAGCATGATAATTAACCATAGCAGTAACAGCCGGATTTTTCGACAATACGGACACTGAGTTTGCCACCAAGGACGTATAAGCTTTTTCAAGGGCCAATGTTCAAATTAACTTAAGTAAAATTTATAGTAACAAGTTACGCACGAAGCGCAATAATCTACATAAGTTAACCAAAAATTTTACTTAATAAACCTTTAGACTCAATAGGATTGTTATCAAGCTGCTCGTCATTAAACACTTTAAAATCGTCCAAGCCAAGATAATTTATTGTCAAGCTTGTGTGCTCAAAATCTCCCGTTGCAGGATTAAATCGATACTCTTTTGCCCATTCAGTAATATTTTCTGTAATCGAATGGATAGCATCAACGACAAACTGGGCTTCTTGGTCAGTTGTCGTTGGGTGAAAAGAGGCACGTATCCAGCCGGGTTTTTCACAATAATCACCAGCATCTATTTGTTGGGTTATTTTTTGAGATGTACCCTGATCTACATTTAATAAAATATGGCCGTAAGTCCCGGCACAAGAACAGCCTCCTCGGGTTTGAATGCCAAACTTATCGTTCAGTAAACGCACCACTAAATTGTAATGCACACTTTCAATATAAAACGAGACTATACTTAAACGATCAGTCACATTGGGCTCTAATATCTTAACTTGATTATTTTTACTTAAACCATTCATCACTAATAAAGTTAATTCTTTCTCCCTCGCGGTAATTTTTTCAACCCCCATGGCATCTTTAACTTTAATCGCTAAGGCAGTGCGTATGCATTGTAAAAATCCTGGAGTTCCTCCATCTTCTCTCACTTCAATATTATTGAAAAAACTATGCTCTCCCCAAGGGTTTGTCCAAGTAACTGTTCCTCCTCCTGGGTGATCAGGCACTTTATTTTTATATAAAGTTTTATTAAACACCAATACACCTGAACTGCCTGGGCCACCTAAAAACTTATGTGGAGAGAAAAATATCGCATCCAGAGTTTGCGCTTTATTTGTTGGGTGCATATCAATATCAACATAAGGTGCTGAACAAGCAAAATCGACAAAACAAACACCATTATGTTTGTGCATAATTTCCGCTAACTGATAATACGGCGTTTTTATGCCGGTGACATTTGAGCACGCTGAAAACGAGCCAATTTTAAGTGGGCGATCTTGGTATTTAACTAGTAACTCTTCAAGGTGAGCTAACGAAGGTAAACCATTGTCGTCTGGGTTAACTATTTCTAGAGTAACATCACATTCATACCAAGTAGTTTGATTAGAGTGGTGTTCCATATGAGTGATAAAAACTACAGGCTTTTCTGCTTCTTCAAACTTTACTTGTCCCTGCATACGCTCTGGAATTCGAAGCCCTAAAATGCGCTGAAATTTATTCACCACATCCGTCATTCCAGCGCCTGAGGTAATTAAAATATCATTATCGCAAGCGTTAACATGATGTTTAATGAGCTTTTGTGCTTGATGATAAGCCAAGGTCATAGTACTGCCGGTTAAATTAGTTTCAGTATGTGTATTGGCAATATAAGGGCCGAGAGTGTGGCTAATGTAATTTTCTATCGGTTGATAAAGTCGACCGCTTGCTGTCCAGTCTGCGTAAATAATGTCTTGCACTTTATCTGCTATTTTATGTGTTAACCCTTGGCCAATAATTTGTTGGCGAAAAGGTAAAAAATGTTGTTCTAATAGTGAAGACATATCATATTGCCCTTATCAGGATAAATTAACTTTAAGAGGCAGTTCAGTTGAACTTTTGATCTCCTCCATGGCAAAACTAGAAGTGACATCGGTTAAGCTAGTTGCGTCGATAAATCGTTTATAAAAAGCATCGTAACTAGCAATATCCTTCACGACGACCCTAAGTAAATAATCGTATTCACCACTCATGCGATAAAAGTCGACAACCTCAGGAAACGCTGAAACTGTTGTGGAAAATTCAGCTAACCATGCACTGTCGTGTCGGCTAGTTTTCACACGAACAAAAACAGAAACACTCAGATCAAGCATAGCAGCATCTAATAACGCCACTTTGCGCTTAATAATTCCGCTTTTTTCTAGTTTTTGAAGTCTACGCCAACAGGGAGTTTTAGTAAGTCCTACTTGCTTAGCGAGTTCTTCAACGGCGATACTAGCATCTTGCTGCAAAATAGCAATAAGTCGCAAATCAATCTCATTTAAGTGCATCTTGTACTCAAAATTAACAATATTTAAAAACAAAATACTCATTAAATACATTTATCGCAAGCCAAATAAAAATTTATCTCGATTTACCTCTGTTTTATGAAACTATGTTTCTCAAATAAGTCACGATTATTTGTGTTTTTTTATAAAAAAACATCAACGAGAAGAAAATTGACTAAAATTATTGTTATTTTCATCTTGAATGTAGATATTAACGACTCCTTGATAACAAAATAAATTCCATTGTAATGAAAAAACTATTTTTAACTTTACTTCTTACTTTTATTCCCACCTTGGTTACTTATGCCAACGAAATAAAACCATTAGCGTGGCATAAAACCCAACTGCCAATAAAAACAGAGTTACGTGCAAGTGCTGTTAGGCAAAATACACTATGGGTAGCAGGTGATAAAAGTGCAGTATTTATTAGTCTTGATAAGGGCAAAAACTGGCAAGATATATCACCGAAATACGATCACAATATTGATTACAACTTCAGAGATATTGAAGTAATTAATAACACAACAGCAATTGTTATGTCTGTAGGAAGTGCAGAAGAGTCGACTTTACAAATAACACACAACCAAGGGAAAACCTGGCAAATACTGAGAACCAATAAAAATTCCTTAGGATTTTATGACTCCATTGATTTTTGGGATGAAAACAACGGGATACTACTAGGCGATCCTGTCGATGGTCATTTTGTGGTGGAGGTAACTCAAGATCAAGGGCAAAGCTGGCAGCGAGTTCCCATAAATAAACTGCCTGCTATGACTAATAAAGAGGCGGCGTTTGCTGCCAGTGGTAATACTTTAATAACTGGCGCTATAGGGGAAGCTTGGTTCACTACAGGTGGCTTATCTGCCAGCATTTATTACTCGCCAGATTTTGGTCAGTCGTGGAGTAAATCAAGCATTCCACTTGAAAGTAGCACTGAAACCTCAGGGGGGTATGCTCTTGGGATAAATACACACAAACAAGTATTTGCTCTTGGTGGTAACTACCTTAATCGAGAAGGTCATTATAACAATCTGACTACGTTTAAAAACAGCCGATGGCAAGTAGTAAACAACGGTAAGTACGGCTTAAGAACAGCATTAAGTTGTGCTAAGCATATTTGTGTAAGTACAGGTAAATTAAGTAGTGATATTTCGATGGATAATGGCAAAAATTGGCAAGTGTTTGCGAATGAGGGGTTTTACACTTTGGCTAGCGATAATACTCATATTTTAGCTGCTGGCAGTGAAGGCAAGGTAGCGGTATTAACTATTAACCATAACTATTAAGTACAAGTGGCAATATTAAAAATCCCCTGTAGTCAGACGATACTGCTTACAAGGGATTCTCTTTTAATAACTAAATTCAAAGATTGAATTTATTAACATTATTTTATTGGAAAGCCACGATCTCGCATTAATGCTTCAACTTTCGCATCGCGTCCTCTAAAGGCGCGATATGCTTTTGCTGGATCAACCGCATTTCTAACGCTAAATAAATGTTCAACTAATTTATTAGCAACCTCTTCATCATAAAAACCATCTGGCGCTTCAGCAAAGGCTTCAGCCGCATCAGAGGTTAGTACTTCAGCCCACATATAACCGTAATAGCTAGCAGAATAGCCTTCTCCACTAAATACATGACCAAAATGCGGCGTACGATGACGCATAACAATTTGCTCTGGCATATTTAGCCCGGCTAAGGTTTCACGTTCAAACTTGTCTGCATCAATATTAGTAGGATCTACAGTATGAAGTTTCATGTCAATTAATGCAGAGGCTAGATATTCAGTAGTTTTAAAACCTTCATTAAAAGTCGCTGCTGCTTTTATTTTAGCCACCAAATCTGCTGGCATAGGTTTACCTGTTTTGTAATGTACTAGGTAATTATTGATTACTTCATCAGTGGATAACCAACGCTCTAAAAGTTGAGATTGGAATTCAGTGTAATCACGAACGCCACCGTTAAGTGTTGGATAAACAACGTTTGATGATAAAAAGTGTAAAGCATGTCCAAATTCGTGGAAGTAAGTTTCAGCATCATCCCAAGAAATTAGCGCAGGTTCACCCGGAGCACCTTTACTAAAGTTAGAGTTGTTTGACGATAAAACATTAGTTTTACCATCAAAAGTTGTGTGGCTGCGATACATAGTTGCCCAAGCACCTGAACGCTTACCTTGACGAGCAAATGGGTCTAAGTACCATAAACCAATGTGTTCTCCTGAAGTTTTATCTTTAACTTCCCAAACTCTGACATCTTCTTGAAAAACAGGTACTGAGCCATCGGTTACTTCAGTAAACCCAAAGTTAAATAAACGCCCTGCGACATAAAACATGGCTTCTCTAAGTTTATCTAATTGTAAATACTGTTTTACTTCATCTGAGTTTAAGTCATATTTTGCTTTTCTAACTTTTTCAGCATAAAAGCGGTAATCCCAAGCTTTAATTTCTTTTAAACCATCTTCAGCTTTAGCGATAACTAGCATATCTTTAACTTCTTCGTCGACACGAGCGATAGCTGCAGGCCATACCGATTCCATTAAATTAATCGCATTTTCAGGCGCTTTTGCCATGCGATCTTCTAAACGCCAAGACGCATAGTTTTTATAACCTAATAAGCCAACACGCTCGTGACGCAGCTTTAAAATTTCTGCAATAATAGCGTTATTATCATGTTCGTCGCCGTTATCACCACGATTATAATATGTTTCCCATACTTGTTTACGCAGTTTACGCTCTGTTGAATAAGTTAAAAACGGATCCATAGATGAACGAGTATTGGTGATCGCATACTTGCCGTCATGATCACGATCTTTTGCTGCAGAAGCTGCAGAGTTAATTACAGATTGCGGTAAGCCGTTTAATTGCTCTTTTGTTAAATAAAGCACGTAGCTTTCTTCATCTGATAACACATTGTTTGAAAATGCGGTGTGTAGCTCGGCTAAACGTTTATTAATTTGTGCATAACGTTCTTTAGCTTCACCTTTAAGTGTTGCGCCATTTCTTGCAAAACCATTGTAAGTTAAAAGCACTAAACGCTGTTGGTCTTCACGTAATGTTTTGACTTCTTCACCGTTATAAACTGCTGATACGCGCTCAAACAATTTTGTGTTTTGTCTAATCTTAGAACTAAAGTCTGCCAATTTAGGTGCCATTTCAGCCTGAATTTTACGAAATTCTGGCGAAGACATATTCGAACTCCATATTCCCCAGTAAGTGAATACGCGATCTAAAACTTCACCTGTACGCTCCATTGCTACAATAGTATTTTCAAAATTAGCTGGTGCTGGATTATTAGCAATAGCCTCTACTTCTGCTAGGTTTTGCTTCATCCCCTCTTCAATTGCTGCTACCAAGCCATCTAACGACACTTTGTCAAAGGCAGGAACTCCTTGATAAGGCCCTGTCCACTTAGCGATTAATTGGGCTTTTGATTTTTCAACATCATTCATATGTTGTGCTGACGGTCGCTCTTCAATAGCTTTAATACCACTTGCTGGGCTGTCACTACCATTACTACAGGCCATTAATATACTTGAAGTAACTGCGGCTAAAATTAAACTCTTTTGTTTCATGTAATTATTCCTCTGTCTGGATTACACAAGCTGCGAGTAATAAGACTGTATTCGTCTTTTCAATGGTTACTCTGGCTTTTTAATTTTTATAAACTCACTGGTTATAAACCAGCGTTAAACCCCATTACGGTATATTGTTAATAAGAAAAATACTAGCGCTGATATGTAAGAGTTGTTTACAAAAAAAACTAAATAGCCCTGATGGATAAATATAAGCCTATTTATTGATCTTAATCAGGTATAAAGGCATTATTTTATTTACAATAAACTCGATTTTATTTTTATTAAAAATAGGTATCGTAATGCAAATTACCGATCTAAAAAAAGAACAAAAAATTCCTCCTTTCTTTCGTTTAGGCTTTAGACCTTTTTTCCTTGGTGGTGCGCTATTTAGCATAGTACCGATTATTCTTTGGTTACTTATATTAAGGGGGACTCTGCCTTTTTCACCGCTTGGCGGTGGTTATTGGTGGCATATCCATGAAATGGTCTTCGGTTTTGCCAGCGCTATTATTGCCGGTTTTCTTCTAACTGCAGTGCAAAACTGGACAGGCGTAAAAGGTGCACAAGGTAATGTATTAATAGGCTTGTTTGCTTTATGGCTAATTGGCCGTGTGCTTTTACTAATGCCGACATTATTAGGCCCTATGTTAACAGCCATTATTGATGTTAGTTTTCTACCCGTTGTCGCTATTGTCCTAGCGAAGCCCATTTTGGCGATTAAACAATACCGCAATTTATTTTTTGTACCTTTGTTAGTGCTATTTACCTTGGCTAACATTGAGATGTATTTGTCTGTTGCTTTTCCTGATGTTTTTTCTTTAAAAATTAGTGGTTACGCGGGTGTAATGCTAGTGACCTTTTTAATGTCGGTTATGGCTGGTCGCGTAGTTCCTATGTTTACCGCTAACGGTACACAAACACAAAAAGCGCTCCCCATTCCGTGGTTAGAAAAATTAACCAATGGCAGCTTAGCATTGATTATGTTTATTTTATTGTTTCACCCTGTAATAGGCTTTAATGAACAGTTATTCGGCATTTTATTAATCATTGCTGGGATCGGACAAGTCTTGCGCTGGATAAGATGGCGCCCGTGGATCACTTTATCTGTACCGCTACTTTGGTCATTACATATTGCGCTGAAATTTATTTGGTTTGGTTTAATTATGCTAGGTATTAGCTATTTAATACCTTCCATCCCAAGTAACCATATCTGGCACTTATTAACCATAGGTGGTATGGGCGGCTTAATTTTAGCGATGATTTCACGGGTATCTTTAGGTCATACTGGGCGCCCACTAACACCGCCAAAATCGATGAATGTCGCTTTTATTATGATAACGCTTGCGGCTATGATCCGAGTATTTGGTCCTTGGGGAATGCCCGCTAAAAGTTTTATTTTTTACGATATTAGTGCAATGTGTTGGCTAATTGCTTTTGGTATTTTTGCTTTCAACTACGGCCCTATGTTATTAAAAGCACGTAAAGACGGTCATCCAGGTTAAGAAGTAGCGTTTACTTATAACACTAAAAAGTGAACGCTACTTCTTAATATTTGCTCAACCTTAAAGCTCCAACTTTCACTGGTAAATTAATGAAAACTTTATTTTTGGCCAATAAAGATATCGCCAGTAATTTTGCGCTCAATCAAATTCTCCCTCAGGTTTTTAAAAACCATGATAATTATCTTTGGTTATCTGCTAAGGTTGGCAATAACAGTACATTACCGAAACAGCTCGCCACGCTTAAATTTTTTGAACAAAATCTCTTTAATCAACTTATTAGCCCTCTTCTGTCAAACGAGCAATCCAATGTTCAATCAAGCGAACAGTCAATCCAATCTTTTAAAAACTTTGATGATTTAAGCTGTTTTTTAAGGGCAAAGCCTATTGAAGTTAATCAAGTAAACTCTCCAGAAAGTATTGAGTAATTAAACGAACTCTCTCCTGATTTAATCGTATCAATTGATTATGGCGGAATTTTAAAAACACCTGTTATTAACATTCCTAGCAAAGGGGTTATAAACTTACATTCTGGCATATTCCCTAAATATAAAGGCGTAATGGCAACTTTTTGGGCATTAAAAAATAATGACTCCGAGATAGGCACTACATTACATACTATTGAAGACGGCACAATTGATAAGAGGCAAATTATCACTATCTCTAAACAGCAAGCTGACCCTGGTAAATCTTATCTTTGGCATGTATTAGCACTCTATAAACAAGTTGCTTTAGATATACTCAATGCCATTAAATTGTTAAATAACAATAAACTACTCAAAGCAGCGCCTCAAATAAAGAGCGATGAATATTTTACTTTTCCTACTGAAGCACAATGCCTAGAATTTGAAAATAGCGGATTTAGTTTTGTGGGAGAGCAAGACTACATCAACTTTGTCAAAAATAACTATTTATAATAAAAATTTATAAAACACGCTAATAACACTAGCTTAGAGCAAATCATTCAATACGACTACATTATTGTAGTAAATCAATTTAAGCACAACTTCAGAGACTAATCGTACAAGACAAAATCATATCGTTCTTATTTACCACTGTCGTATCATGGATACTAATTGACGCTTATATTCAAGCTTCACTTGCCCCCCCTTATGTATGTTTGTAGTTACTATAATAAGCTAATTATTCATAAACCAGCTGCCTTGCAGTAGTTTAGAGAATAACAAGTAAAACTAAGTGTATAAAATACATGGGGATTCTATGAATATTACAAAAAAATTTAATAAAACTGCAGTTACACTCGCTTTGTTAACTGCCTTTAATCATCAAACAGCCATTTCTGCAGATGAAGATAATGCACAAAAAGAAAAAATCGCTGCTTTAGAGGTGATAGAAGTTACCTCACAAAAACGTGTACAAAGTTTACAGGATGTTCCAGCCTCTATTACAACTTTAGATGGTAACAGATTAGACAATGCAGGCATTAATCAAGTTGAAGAAATGTCTGAATACGTACCTAACTTTACAGTAACAAAATCAGGACAAAGCTTTAATGTTTATATGCGCGGTTTAGGCTCAGGCCCTAATCAAGGCTTTGAGCAAACTGTTGGTACTTACGTTGATGGTATCTATCGTGGTCGTGCAGTTTTAATGCGCACTGCTTTTTTAGATATTGATATGATTGAAGTTCTTCGAGGTCCACAAGGTACTTTATTTGGTATGAATACCACTGCTGGCGCCTTGAATATTACCTCTAAAAATGCCACCGATGAATTTGAAGCGACAATAAAAGGATATTATGTACCTGAATTTAATAAACAAGATATGGAATTCACGGTATCTGGAGGTCTAACTGATGACTTGCGTGCTCGTCTCGCACTCAAATCTGAGAAAGATGACGGCTATATTCAAAATGTAGTCACTGGTGACAATGAGCCAAAAAGAGAAAATATTGCAGCAAGACTCACTCTCGATTGGGATATCACTGATAAATTAAATGCTAATCTAAAAATTCAACATGATAGTGATGAAATTAATGGTCGAAATTCGGTTGTTACCGTTGAACCTTATCTTATTGAAGCTAACACTCCTCAAACAAATGCATTACTAGCTAGCTTAAGAGAGTATAACTTAGATTTTAAGACAGCAAATACCACCCCTGCCTTAGGTGAGAAACAATTTGAAAAATCTACAGCTGATCATGCGACGCTAAATGTTTCTTATGAGTTAGGAGAACATACAATTAACTCAGTTACTGGTTGGCAAAATTACAACTTAGACGGTGCAAAGGATCAAGACAATACTGCCCGCCCATTAATTTATTCCCCTGCCTTTAACGAAAACTATGAACAGTTTAGTCAAGAAATTCGGTTAACATCGCCTGGCGGAGAAACCCTTGACTATATTATTGGCGCCTACTTTCAAACTTCCGATTTAGAGTATTCTGAAAGTTCAAAAGTATACCCATTAGCAATACGTGGAGAGCGTGAATTTAAAACAAACTCTGACTTATGGGCACTTTTTAGCCAATTAGATTATAAATTTACTGATGAATTTACTGTCTCACTTGGAGTTCGTTATACCGAGGAGCGAAAAAAAGGTCAAAGAGAAATGGTTATTATTGACCCTTTAACAGGTCAACGCATTCAAGAATCTGTCTTAGTGAAACCGCCAGCTTTAATGCCTGCGTTAAATAATTTTGGCTTAACTGGCTTACCAGGTAATGCATATGCATTAATGTTAGGGGATAAATTTCCATATTTGGATCCTTTATTATTAGGTACTCCAACACAAAACATTCCCAACCCTATTTTTGCGACGATAGATGAACATTTAATCTCGGGTACGATCACAGAAAAAAGTGTGACACCTTCGTTAACTCTAAGCTATCAATTAGACGATGATATTATGCTTTACGCTAAAAGTGCCCAAGGCTTTAAATCAGGTGGTTTTGATGCCAGATCTAATTTAGGAGGCAACTTCGAGTTTAAAGACGAAGAAGTTCTCTCATATGAACTTGGTAGCAAAATGACATTAGATGAAGGTGCAGCAGAACTTAATATTGCAATATTTCAAATGAAATTTGATGATTTACAAACGTCTGTCTTTGATGGACAAGTGGGTTATAGTGTCGAGAATGCTGGTCAAGCAACAACTTCGGGCATAGAGTTAGATGGGCGCTGGGCTGTAGCAGACGAAATAACCCTAACAGGGGGACTTGGCTTACTTGATTTTAAATGGGATGAATTCAAGGGAGCTAAATGCTTTACAAGTAATGTTGCAGTTTCTGACGATCTCGATGAAACTGGTACTTCTTGTGATTTAAGTGGAGAGACAAATGCTTTAGTTCCTAAAGTCACTGCAAATATAGGTGTTGAACATGCCACATTCATTTTCAATAACTTTGAATTAATCACTAACTTAGCTGTTAATCACAGTTCTGAGTTTTATACTTCAACAGATTTGAACCCTTTTACGATACAAAGTGCCTATACAAAAATAAACCTTAGTATTGCTTTAGCTTATGAGGAAACCTGGAGAGTTGCATTAGTGGGTAAAAACTTAACTAATGAGATAACCAAGAATTTTAGTTTTGACTTACCTTTTACTACAGGAGGTTATGCTAACATGGTAGAACCTGGACGGAATATTGGAGTGCAATTTAGTTACACATTTTATTAAGCCATAATCACCGTTCGGTTAAATAAACCTTAGGTTGTCGTAACCTAAGGTTTTTTTTATGAATAACTTAAAATGTTATCAATTAATCAATCAAAAGTGAGGTAACTAAGTTAACGGACACAGTTACGCAGTTAAAAATATATCCACGTTGTATAGCGTAGACATAATACAAACTTTCACCTAGTATATAATCATATTTATCTTGAATAGTCATGTGCTTATACAACCATGAACAGCAGCACCTTAATTCCCAATACCCCAACAACTATAGGAAGTTGGGCACTATTAATTGCTAAAGCGATTGAAAGCTATGGGCTTGATAGCCACACTTTATTTGCACAAAGTAATATTGATTTAACTGCTATTCAAAATAATCCTGAAGTTCGCTTACCGGTAAAACAAATGGCTGTGTTATGGCAACTCGCTGTTAAAGAAACAGAAGATCAATGTTTTTCTTTACGATTGACCAAATTTTTTCAACCAAATACGTACAGCGCAGTTGGATTAGCTTTTGCTTCAAGTCGAAATATTCTAGAAGGCTTTAAACATTGTATTCGTTATTTTAAAATGACTACCGATGCTGCTATGCATTCGTTAGAAATAGACGACGACCAAGTCATTTTACATATTGATATTCCTAAAGAAAACGAACCTGTTTCAACAGAGGCCATTGAAGCTTTTATGGCGACTTTAGTTTCTCTTTCTAGAGTTATGACCACCGAAAACTTTAGTCCTCTAGAAGTTCATTTTAAACACGATAAAGCACAATATAAAAGAACATATGAAACGTTTTTTAGGTGTCCGGTTTTATTTAATCAATCCCATCATAAAATTAGCTTTTCTCTTGCTGATGTTCAACAACCACAAATGCTAGCAAACCCAGCTCTTGCGAATACATTAGAAAAGTGGATTGATGAGCATTTAAATCGTTTCAGCCAAGATTTAATATCAACCAAGGTAAAAGCTCATATTCTTGACAATATTCTTAAGGGGGATATCGAGCTTGACAAGATCGCCAGCTCGCTTAATTTAGGGTTACGTACTCTACAGCGAAAACTAAAAGCTGAAGGTAAAAGTTTTAATGAATTGCTGGATGAATGCCGACATCACATGGCCATTAAATTATTGTCAGAACAACGAGTACCTTTAATTGAAATATCCTACATGTTAGGTTTTTCCGATCAAAGTGGCTTTACTCGAGCTTTTCGACGCTGGACAAATACCAGCCCCAAAAGTTACCGAGATCAACATGGACATAAACTCCTCATTGATTAATCATAAAAACCTAGTAACTTCATATGGTTACTAGGTTTTTTATTAATTATTTGTATGATTCTTTTACTTTTGCTTAACAATACCAGGTAAATAATGCTCTACCGTATCCCACTGACGAACTTCCTGATTAGGTAAATAAACACGATAATTGAGTCTAAAAATACCTTCTTTCGGGGTTGGTAGCCAGTTTGATTCTAGTCCTTCTGGCGGTTCAGCTTGAATATATATGTCAAGTGAACCATCTTCATTAAATTTTAACCCCTGGGTACTTTTCCTGATGGAATAACGGTTTAGTTCATTACTGACTAATTGATAATCATCACCATACATAGTAATTGACCAAAAACCATATTCAGCAGTGCTAGGTAGTTCTCCTTTATCAAAGTGCAGCTTATAGTTACTATTACCAACTAATGGTTCGTTTTCACTGTCCGAATAACTATGAAAATATAGCGCTTCTTCTGGTGAATGAACAAATAAACCTTGGACCGCACCTTCAGCACGCGCTAAATAATCTGTACCATAATCACCGCCAATAAAGTCGACATTCCATTTGTTTTCACTTTGCGTCCCTCGAAACTTCACTTTCCATTTAATAATGTTAATACCCGCTTGGACAGAACGAGCCAAACCACGTTGGATAGCAGGGTCTAAAGATTTAGGGTTAAAAGCTTCAGTATCAGATAAGCCAATATGTTTAAAAGTATTTAGTAGCACTCTATCAGCCCCAACCGGTGGATTCTCTTTCAATAGTTCAGCCGCATAAATAAAATACCCTAAATCTCCCTTCCCCATACTAGTGTTAGCAAGTTTAGGTAAATCATAAGTGCGCTTATCTTTAGGCAAGCCCCACTGAGATAATGGCACTGCATCAAATTGCTTCTGATACTCTTTAATCAGTGCAACATCTTCATCAGTCTCCGTATACGTAGCAATACGCAAGGCAACTAAGGCAGAGTCATTAGGCATTCTCAGCTCAACCACTCCCGCAGGTAATTTACCCTGCCAGGTAGGTCCAACAAGGGCATAGTTCCCCCCATTATTTCCTGTAGCTCTTGTTCCTATATAATGTTGGTTTATAATATAAGCATCACCAATTTGTAACGAGTAATATCTATCTTTGATTGGTGGAACTACAAGAATAATAGGCTCTTTAGCTAAAGAAGCGGAAAGCCCAGAATAGACAGTATCTCTGTTAGGTGTATATGGCATTACATCATCAGCAGTTGCTAAATTACTTGAATGCCCCCACTGCCCCACTGGTGCACAAGGACATTTACCTTTAATTTTTTCAATCAAAGGTAAATTCATTCGAATATCACGTTGCACGTCATGCATTACCATTGGAACAGTAAACATAAAAGCTTGAATCCCCACACTGTATGCCCATTCTTCTTTTGCTTTATTATCTGCCGCCTTTATAGCCTCCATAGACAGATTATTATTCACTTTAAAAACTTTAAGTATATTATTAGCTACGGCTGAAGTACTTAGTGCGAAAACACTTGAAAATAACACCATAGTTACGATTGGTTTTATGTTACACGTTACTGCTTTAAACATATTCTGCTCCTTCTTAGCGGATTGTTTTTTAATATTTCTTACCCTGTTCATGGAAATAATATTGACCACTTTTTAGCTCACAGGGATCAATTGTCTAATCAGTTTTTCACAACCTGATAAAGTTAAGTATTTAGGTACTGGATATAAATAATGAGCTTCTTTAAGCGCTGCTTTTGCTAAGGTGGTAACATCTTCATTTATTATCGAAGGTAAAGTTTCTTCGATAGCGACAACTTTCCTCAACTCCTTGACCTCTTCTATAAACAATTCAGCCATTTCACTGGTTGTTAACCCTGCCGTAGATAAGCCTATCTCTTTGGCTAGATTAGCTAAACGTTGCTCTGAAGCCTTCGCTGTAAAAGAGAGCACTAATGGCAACACAGCCGCATTTGTCATGCCATGAGGCAGATGGTATTTAGCACCTATTTGATGAGATATTGCATGTACATATCCCAACCCCGCTTTTGTAAAAGCCAAGCCTGCATAACAAGAGGCTAACGCTAATGCTTGTCTAGCTTCAAAGTCATCACCTTGTTGATAAGCAATAGGTAATTTTTTAAAAATAAGTTGAATAGCCGTAAGTGCATAACGGTTGGTGTGTTCATTGGCATGCGTTGATAAATAGGCTTCAATCGCATGAGTTAATGCGTCAAATCCAGTATCCGCAGTGATTTTAGCTGGCATACCTACCATTAATACAGGATCAAGTGCCGTTGCTAAAGGCATAATTTTTGGTGAAATAACAAGTAACTTTTCCGTATTAACACTGTCAGTTATTACCGCAGCCATAGTCACTTCAGACCCTGTACCTGATGTAGTTGGTAATAAAAACAAAGGTAAACCGTTTTGCTTGATTTTTAAAAATCCAGCAACATTACTAACCGCTTTAGAGGAATTTACTAACACGGCGATCATTTTAGCAGCATCTAAAGAAGAGCCTCCGCCTAGGCCAAGTACAGCATCACAATGATGTTCTTTTGCCCATTTCACTCCATTCTCTACAATAATTTCATTAGGGTCTGGTAAAACTTTGTCATAAATAGAGAGTTGAATATTATGTTCTTTTAGTAATTGACAAATGTCATCAGCGATACCAAGTTGATAAAGTACTGAATCAGTAACAAGTAATACACGCTTAAAGTTTTGGTTTATTATTAACTGTACGAGCTCTAAAGATGACTCTTTTCCCGAAAAAATAAGAGGGGGTGGCTGAGGAATAAATTTAACGGCAAGTTTAAGACCAGTCATTAACACTTTATAAAACACAACTTTAATGAAAAACATATATTTTCCTTTCATTTACCAATAACTTTATCTTGGCATTACTGAAATAACTTTACTGTTCATTAAATGACAAAAGCTGTGTTTAAAGTGACAATTTTCAATGTGTTCTTTAAGACGTTACAATATTAAATTTTCCACTTGGTGTATCGAACAACCTAAAAAAGCTAATCAAATCTATAATACTGCCGTCAACTGAAAGGTCATTTGAAAACAAGGTATTTTTAATACCTGCTTTACCAATAAGAATTTTTACAAAAAGGCTATGTGTCAGCGATAAGGTTGCGCTAACCTCACCTTTTGTTAGTTTTGCACCTTTCTCCCTTTTATAATGATGCAAAACTGAATTGTTTAGTATTAATAAGTAGCTTTCATTGATATCGGTAAAATTCAAAACTATTTTAAAAGTTTCATCTTTTGCTTTTTCACTGTTTAAACGGACCGACATAGATTCAAAGAATTTAGACACTGGTGTGTTTTTTAAAATCTCTTCCATGGATGCTAAGTCAATGCCTCTATTTGACACCCCTTTTTCTAATTCTATTGCTCCCATTAAATAGAAATTCCTCCAGGCCGCTGATTCAGATTGATAACCTAATTGCTCATAGGTGTCGGCGAGTAAAGCACTAGCTTTACTATTGTCAGGATTTGCGAATACCACATGGTTTAGTAACTCTGCTACCCAACGATATTCTCCTTTATCAAAAGAGACTTTAGCTTGAACAAGTATATGATCCTCTCCTCCCATCAAAGCTATGTACTTACTTGATGACAGAGATTTTGGCAGAGGATTTAAATGAGCAGGATTAGCATCAAACCATCCCATATAATATTGATAAACTGCTTTAGCATTGTGTGACAAACTTCCGTAATAACCTCTATTAGAGAAATAATTAGCTAAAGACTCTGGTAAGGCCATTTGTTCTGCAATTTCATCTGCCGTTAAGCCCTGATTAAGTAAACGTACACTTTGATCATGTATATATTTATATAAATCTCTTTGATTAGTTAAAAAAGTTATTACATTCTCGTTGCCCCAAATTGGCCAATGATGGCTACCAAAATACACTCTAGACTCCCCAAACATCTGTAATGCTTGATCTATAGAGCTACTCCAATCCAAAGCGTTACGCACTTGAGCGCCCCGTAAAGTATAAAGATTATGCATATTGCGGGAAACGAGTTCTGCCCCACAAAATATATTCAGTTTTGGCAAATAAAAAGTTAGTTCTGCTATAGATTCAGTACCTGAAGCATTTTGAAAAATAAACTCAATACCGTCAATTGTTTTTACCGTGTTGTTTACAGAAATGAGTTCGGTTGGTGTAATAATACCAAAGGTTCCAAAAGCAGGGCCTGTTCCTAATCCTGAGCCTATATGTCCCTCATTATTTCTTGGTAAGTTTTTTCCGTACATATAAGCAGACCGACGTGCCATAGCAATACCAGCAATGATATTTTCACTGGTCGCTGCTTCCATAAACCCTTCAGGTGCAATTACCCGAATCCCCTGTTCTTTTACTTCTTCAGGAGAAACAATACCTAAAACACCTCCAAAATGATCCATATGCGCATGGGTAAGAATAACGGCTTTAATAGGCTTTACCCCCAAATATTGCTGAGCAAATTTGAGTGCAGCTTGTGCTGTTTCTTTTGCCGTAAGCGGATCAACTATTATCCAACCGTTGTCACTTTCAATAATCGACATATTAGCAAAATCAAAACCACGGACTTGATAAACACCATCGCTAACTTTAAATAAGCCGCGAATATTATTTAATTTTTCTTGTCTCCATAAGCTAGGATTTACGCTGTCAGGGGCGTCACCTTTAATGAAGCTATAAGCAGAATTATCCCAAATAACTTCACCTGCCGAGTTTAAAATCGCTTCCATGGGAGCTTTGGCAATTAAGCCTTTGTTCGCTTGTTCAAAATCGACTTTATTAGATAAATCTAATTTTTGTCTTACACTTTGTTGAACTTGCTGAGTTGTAGAAGTAATATTTTCACTTTGATTTAACCTTTTATCAATTGGTAATAGCTGAGGCTGACATGCTGATAACATACTAATTAACATTAACAACACCCATACAAACATCACTTTTATAGATGTCGTTTTTAACAATGATTTTTGCATCCTTTTCGCCTCTACCTTTATTACTATCTTTCGATTATCATATAGGCTATCGATAACTATTTACTGTCTTTAACTGACAACAATTAGTTATCAAACGACAGTTTTAGTAGTGAAGATCCTTTATTTAAATAATTTCTGGGTTAGTTGTTTTTAATAACTAATTACCGTGATTAAAAAATAATATTATTACTACCAATTTAATACAGTTGACCTTGGCAGTTTTCTATCGATGCTTTGGCAAAGCATCCTTTAGGTTAAGCTTGCTGTAGTATCAATATCTAATGTAACCTAACTAATATTGACAAATAAAAATCAACTATGAACGCAGTATTTCTTGATAAACAAACCTTTAGCGCAGATATTGTACTTCAATGTATAGGTGAGCAAGTTAGTCAACTGACTTGTTACCAAACCACAGTTTCGGCAGAAATAGTGACCCGCTGTCTTCATGCAGAGATAATTATTACCAATAAAGTATTATTAACGGCTGAAATTTTGGAGCAACTTCCTAAATTAAAACTTGTCTGTATTGCCGCCACAGGTACAAATAATATAGATATTACGGCGGCTATTCGTTTAAATATCGCCGTTACTAATGTCAGTGGTTACGCCAATAATTCAGTGTCACAGTATGTGTTTTCACAAATTTGTGAATACTATTCTCAAACACATCACCATCAACAAAATACTGCGCAAGGTTTATGGCAGTTAAGCCCTATTTTTTGTTATCACGGCAATGGCATTACAGAGTTAGCAGGTAAAACATTAGGGATTATTGGTTACGGTGATTTAGGTAAAGCCGTAGCGAAAATTGCTTATGCTTTTGATATGAAAGTGCTGATAGCTGAAAGACAAGGTGAAACCGTTATTCGCTCTGGTCGAGTTGCCTTTGAGCAGTTAGTTGAACAAGCGGATATTATAACCTTGCATTGCCCATTCACTCATGACACAGAAAAACTTGTTGACCAACAATTTTTATCGAAGATGAAAAGCAATGCCATGCTGATTAACAGCGCAAGAGGCGCTTTAATTGATAATCAAGCATTATATAATGCTTTGCAGCAACAGGTTATTGCTTATGCGGTTTTAGATGTATTAGAGCAAGAGCCTCCGCCTGCCGATCATTTACTTATCGCTAACCAGTTACCAAACTTAAAAATTACCGCTCATATCGCTTGGGCAAGCATTGAAGCTCAACAAAAACTGATCAATATATTAGCTGACAATATTGCCAGTTATCAAAACAAGCAAAATTTAAATCGAATTAATTAAAAGCTGCTTGATATTCATGGACATTTAGCTACGAGACTTTTATCCTTAAATGACTTGAAATAATTGAACGCTAGTTTTTGTACTATCATTAAGGGCCTACGCCAATGAACAAAATTTTAACCGCATTTGTATTTGTTTTTCTATTAGCGTTAACAGGCTGTAATGGAAGTTCAGGTGAAAATGATACTGGTGTGGACTTAACACCAGACAGCATTAGTTTATCAATAATTAATGCTGACGGAGAAACTCAACAAAGCTTTAATGTTAATGATATTATAACGTTATCAGCATTAGTGCTTGATGAAAATGGTAGGCGCGTTAGCAACAAATCGGTTAACTTTAGTGTTGATATTGGCTCTTTAACGCCTAGCAGTAAATTAACTAATGCTGACGGTGTTGCAGTAGTTACTGTAACAAATAGCGATTTAGCACTGGGCGCGGCAACTGCTACAGCAACCATTTCTGAGCTAATGAGTGAAAAAGACTATGAATACCTTAGCAGTAGCGATGATAGCCAACTAACCTCTATGTCGACACAGCTTCTCGTAAACGGAAATGAAGTTAATCAATTTAAGTCAGACCAACTCGTTACTATCAGCACCACCATAAAAAACAACGACGGCGAACCAGTTGATGGCGAAATTGTCACATTTACTGCAGATATTGGTAACCTTAAAACCGCTTCGGCAATGACCATCAATGGTATTGCTCATACCACATTAACCAGCGATGATGATAATATCGGTGCAGGGGTCATTACTGCAACACTAGCAAGCGATTCAAGCTCAACACCTATAATTAATCGCCTTAATTATGAAATATTACCAAGCGATACTTCAGCAATAAATGACGAGATTAGATTAGGATACTTCAATGCTGATAACGAATTTATAGAAGGTGAAATTCAGTTATCCCTGCCCACTAACACAATAAGTGCTGGTGGCACATTAGGCCTGAGTGTTGACTTAGTTGACAGTACTAACAGTTTAATTAATAGCCCTGCTTTAGTTACTTTTAGTTCTAACTGCGTGCAAAGTAATCAGGCCAATATCGACGATACCGTCTATAGCATTAAAGGTAGTGCCAAAGCCACTTATGAAGATGTGGCTTGTGCAGGTACTTCTGGTACACAAGATATTATTATCGCTTCAATTACTGTTAACGGCTTAACAAATACGGCCACAGCAAACATTAATATTTCTGGCGAGCAACTGGGTTCTATTGAATTTGTTTCAGCTGAACCTGAGTCAATCGTTTTAAAAGGAACAGGCGGACAAGAAACTTCTACCTTAACGTTTATGGTGAAAAGTGACCTCGGTAACTTATTAACTCATCAAGAAGTAGAATTTATCTTAAATACTACTGTCGGTGGTATTACACTAAGTCGCACTAGTGGACACACTAATAGCCAAGGACTTATCACCACTCAAGTAGCGGCAGGTACTGTGCCTACCGCTGTAAGAGTGTCGGCAAAAGCTCTAATGACAGTTGATGGAAATGAAGTCAGTGTTCAAACACAATCAGACTTGCTTTCCGTGAATACTGGCTTACCAGAACAACGCTCATTAACTATCGCCGCCAACCCGTTAAATCCAGAAGCAAGCCTCAACGGGACAACTTCTGAGATTAGTGTATGGCTAGCCGATAACTTTAATAACCCTGTACCCGATGGCACCACAGTTAACTTCACCACTGAAGGTGGTGTTATTGAGCCAAGCTGTATTACAACAGCAGGTTATTGCACGGTAACCTGGACCAGTGCACAACCAAGAGTTGATGATCATCGCATCACTATTTTAGCGACAGCCGTTGGCCATGAAACCTTTTTTGATACCAATGGTAATAATACCTTTGATAATGATGGTGATGCGATTGTTAGCCAAGAAGTATCCTCAGGTCGTGGTCGTTTTAATGCTCAAGCGTCTGGCTTTATTGATATGTCTGAAGCTTGGCGTGACGATAATGAGAATAACTTATATGACAGTGGTGAAGTATTTCTAGACTTCGATAACGACCAATTATTTACCCATGAAGATGACAAGTTTAATGGTCCGCAGTGTCAAGGGGATAAATGTAGCTCAAGTAACTCTATTCATGTACGTAAATCTTTAACCCTTATTATGTCGAGTTCATCGGCAAGTTATGTATTGTTTAATGGTGCAACTGTTTTTGAAGACAGTATTCAAAATATTGAAACCGCCATCCCTGTCATTGTTGATGGTGGCAGCCAAGCATTAACATTTACCGTAGCGGATTTAGCAGGACAGGCAATGCCAGCAGGAACCAGCGTGTCGATTTCAACAACCGCGGGTGACTTAATTGGCGTAACCAGTAGTTCAATTCCAAACACGAACGAACCCACTCGTATGAATTTTACGGTTCAAAACACTGTAGGTGGTGATGCAGAAAGTGGCTTTTTAACTTTCACAATAACCTCGCCATCTGGCATTATCACTTCCTTCTTTAAAGCGATTGAGCTTGAATAACGACTTTACTTTTAAGCCTTATTTAAAAGCCCTAAGTTTGATGATTTAGGGCTTTTTATTGTCTGAAATTAATGCGTTATGTGGGCTATAATAAAGAATATTCAACTTAATAAATAATCAAAGCCATTGTTAAGCATCAAAAAATGTTAAGTCAAATAATAGTCACTTGTTAGCTAAATATGCGCCAGATGGTTTTATTAATAGCTCTTTAACTAAAGTTATCGCTTTTGATTTTTTGTAGCTTCTGAATGTTAGAAGTAACTTACTTTCTAAAATGTTTTCGGTTAACCATTCTACTTTAGTAATTTCACCAAGATTAGATACTTTATAAACATTGTAGTCAGCTGAATTATCAAGCCCTGAAATTGAAAAATAATAATCATAATTACAAATAATATCAGTTTCAGCAATACAAGTAGATGAATAATCAGCAGCTTCTATATATTTAATCCAATGTTGTTTATCAAATTTTGTGACAATTTTTTTATTCAGGTCATAAATATTACCAAGAGCAAATACTTCGCTTGATATGCCTGTCACTACTGGTAAGCTTTTCAATGTCTCAGAAAAGCAATAGCCGGGGATCAAGGCTACAAGTAATAAATAAATTTTCATTATTAATTTACCGAAAAATGTATGTGATCTTTATGTCCTGAGACTGAGTGTGCCCCACCAAGTTTTTTCTTTGTAAAAGGACCAAAGTTCTCTCTTCTAGCAGGAGCGGTTTCAAATTTTTGCTGCATAGCATCAACTATAGCTGTTACTTCTTTATCCGTCCCGTAATTTACAGACATCTTTTTTCCATTAATTCTTGAAATATCTACAGCCTTTCCATTACCTTGGACATGACGACTAGGAAATTTATGAGAATCATTTGCAGAAGAAATATAAATTTGTGAAAGCGTATACCCTTTGGCGATATCCTTTTTAATGCAATATTGCAATGCTGTCAAAAGGGTTTGTTCGACATTTAAATTTACCGAGTTTGCATATCTTATGGTTACAGCATTTATAGACTGAGGAATTAATGGCATTCTTATGCTTCCTTGCATGGAATTTAGCTAACAGTTTACTGATAGGGATTTTCACTAATGCCCTATCCAAGTTTTTTATTGTTGATTGCTAAATATGCCATAAATTCAATTAATTAAAAAGTTAAAAGTAACTATCTTTAATCTTCCCATAATGAAAATAGCCCCATTGCCCGACTCTTCTTAATGGTGCAAAAGGAAATTTTGGCAGCGCTTTTTGATATAAAGGCAAGTTAGGCGTTGATTGCCCTGCCACTTTTTGTGCGAGCCTTTTACCTGCTTGTACTGAAAAAGACACGCCGCTACCACAATAGCCCATACTATAAAAAACGGAATTTTTTTCATTCTCATAAACATGAGGTAAATCATCTAGCGCCATGCAAATCCAGCCTGACCATGCATAGGTATATTTTAATTGTGCTAAAGGAGGAAAGCTTGTTTTTAAAACTTCTAACAAGCGATTAGCGTAGTAAGGGTCTTCAGCGCCTTTACCTGTAATTGCTCCTCTACCACCAAAAAGAATGCGGTTATCAGGTAGTTTTCGGTAATAATATTTTAACGCACGAGTGTCCATAACAACGTTACTGGTTAAAAAGTTACATTCGGCTAATTGCTGCTCTGTTAATGGCTCAGTCACTATAATTTGAGACAATACAGGTAAGGTTCTATTTTTAATTAAACCATGGAAACCTTTTGGCGTATAACCGTTAGTGGCAATAACTACCTTCTTCGCTTTAACTTGCCCTTTCGGTGTTTGTAATAATTGAAAACCTCCTTCTTCTCGCCAATTTTCAACAGGTGAAGACGTATGAATTTTAACGCCAGCTTCGCGGGCAAGCTTTTGATAACCCCAAGAAAGTTTTAATGGGTTAATGCCAAAACCATCTTGATAGCGTATCGCACCATAGGCATTTCTATCATCCATATATTGCTGACGAACTTCTTGCTGAGTTAACACCTGAACATCATAACCAAACATTTGCTGTTGTAGCTTAGCTTGAGCAATTAATTGTTTAAACATGTTAGGTTTATGAGCAACTTTTATAAACCCCGCTTCTTGCTGATCACAATCAATACCTTCACTAATTAAGCTTTTTACCGTATCAACACCTTCACACATTTCAGCATAAATACCGCGCATTACTTCTTCTCCCCATTGCTTTTGCATAGTGGAATAAGCTTTACGCCCAGATGACTTTAAAATAAATCCTGCATTTCGACCGCTACAGCCCCAAGCGGTTTGATTAGCTTCTAGAACATGCGCTTTAATACCATGCTCTTTAGCTAAATGCAGTGCAGTAGACAAACCTGTGTAACCTGCCCCGATAATAGCAACATCAACGTCAATATCTTGCATCAATTGACCGTCATCTTGAGGTTTTTTACCCGAATTCCCCCCAGAAATAGAGGCCCAATAGCTATCAGGGTATTTTTCACCACACCCCGGTGAAGAATCGTGCAAAGGATCGTACATATTTACTCCAAAAAACATCAACTAACACACTGGCAAACTATGCCATTAAAGCGCTAAACTTACATCAGAGAAACTAAACTAAACGCTTATTATGTCAAAATACTTCAACTATCAAAATTTAACCCCCGCTGATTTTTCAGCTGTTATTGCGCTCGGAAACTTTGTTCATGGTGATGGTTATTTAACTCCAGAAAACCTTATGCAGTGGTATTTAAAAGGCATTTTTAATGAAATAAATGCCGGCTTTGTTGTTTATGATCAGGATAAATTGGTAGGTTTTCGTATTACTTACGCTATAGGTCAATGGGATATAGATCAATGGTGCAGCCCTAAGCTTTGGCAAGTACCTAGCGAAAATGTTTGTTACTTTAAATGTAATACCGTAGATGAAAATTATCGCGGACACGGTATTGGTGGACAATTGTTACAACTATCTATTGATGCAGCGAAAAAACAAGGGGCATTAGCGGGAGTGAGTCATTTATGGAAACAAAGCCCAGGCAATAGCGCAGTGAAGTATTTCACAAAATGTGGCGGCAAATTAGTAACCTCTCATCCTGACAAGTGGAACCAAGCGAGTAAAGAAGGTTACAACTGTATTTTATGTGGCCACGACTGCCATTGTGAAGCAGCAGAAATGATAATTCACTTTGATTGCTAACCTTAGTCAATCAATTTAAGCTTTAACTATAACAATCAATTTACATATCACTTTATGTATATATAATATTTCATATATACGTTTTTATGCATTTAGTGACAATTTATGAAAAGCCCAAAAAAGAGTACCGTACTTTTTCTCTGTACAGGGAACTCAGCTAGATCACAAATGGCTGAAGCTTTATTGCGACACAAAGCGAGCGATCAATACACTGTTTTCAGTGCCGGAACACATCCAGAAGCTGTTGATAAAAGAGCAATAAAAGCATTAAGTAAATTTGGCTTAAGCACTGAAAGCTTAATTGCTAAAAATGTATCTGTCTTTGAAAATCAATCCTTTGATTATGTTATTACACTTTGTGATAAAGCCAATGCAGAATGTAGAAGTTACCCTAACGCAGGTAAACAATTAGCTTGGGATTTTCCAGATCCTAAATCACGTGCAGGTGATAATCCTTTTTCAATTACTTTAAACGAGTTAAATAATCGTTTATCTATGTTTTTATTAGTGGAAGGTAGAACTGTTAATACTAGCCCAAAACCTAATACTAACCCTGTTGGAAAAAACAATGAACCAAGCAGCATTATTGATCCTATTACTTTTTATAAAAGCCTTTCAGATGAAATTCGATTAAAAACGCTACTCCTAGCTCATTATCATGGAGAGTTATGTGTGTGTGAATTAATGATTGCCCTTGATGAAGATAGCCAGCCCAAAGTATCTCGTAATTTAGCCGTGTTAAAAAAAGCCCAAGTTATAACAGACAGAAAACATGGACAATGGGTTTTTTATCGCATTAACCCTAAACTTCCTTTATGGGCAAAAACGGTAATTGCTCAAACCACAGAAAATAATGTTGGTTTAATCGAACCTGAGCTTCATCGTTTAAACGAGATGACTAACAGACCTAACAAAGAAAGCTTCTGCAAATAATTAATTAATAATAATCAATTAAGGATTAAGTCATGGGAATTTTCGAACGCTATTTATCACTCTGGGTAGCATTAAGCATCATGCTAGGGGTAACATTAGGCTTATGGCAACCTAATGCTTTTCAAGCAATTGCCAACTTTGAAATTGCTCACGTTAACATTGCCGTCGCTGTATTTATTTGGGTAATGATTTATCCAATGATGGTACAAATTGATTTTTCAGCAATCAAAGATGTTGGTAAAAATCCAAAAGGCTTAGTGCTCACAATCATCATTAACTGGTTAATTAAACCTTTTACTATGGCCGCTTTAGGTTGGCTGTTTTTTAATACTTTGTTTGTTGATTTTGTCGATCCGTCTTCAGCACAAGAATATATTGCAGGCATGATTTTACTTGGCGTTGCACCTTGTACTGCCATGGTTTTTGTTTGGTCACAATTAACCAAAGGGGATCCTAATTACACCTTAGTTCAAGTCTCTGTAAATAACGTTATTATGATCTTTGCCTTTGCACCTATTTCTGCCCTTTTACTAGGTGTTAGCGACATTACCGTTCCTTGGGAAACATTAATTACCTCTGTGGTTTTATATGTGTTACTTCCCTTAGTTGCCGGCATTATTACCCGAAAGCTACTCAATAATAACGAAAAAACACTGAACCATTTATTAACGATATTAAAGCCTTGGTCAATGATAGGCTTACTGGCCACTGTTGTTTTATTGTTTGGTTTTCAAGCCAATACTATAATCGCAGATCCTCAAACCATTGTATTAATTGCTATTCCGTTGATGCTACAAACTTATGGTATTTTCCTTATCGCTTACCTCGCAGCTACGTGGATGAAATTGCCTAGCAATATCGCAGCACCTGCATGCTTAATTGGCACATCAAATTTTTTTGAATTAGCTGTTGCCGTAGCTATCTCACTTTTCGGTTTACATTCTGGCGCCGCCTTAGCAACAGTGGTTGGCGTATTAGTAGAAGTACCTGTGATGTTGTCATTAGTTTATTTCATAAATTATAAACAGCGTCAACTACAGCAAAACTTATAACAGTAGTGCGAACAAACACCAACAATAATATTTTTAGGACGACATAATGACGATTAAAATTGGTATTAATGGCTTTGGCCGTATGGGACGATTATCTATGCGTGCAGCATTCGACTGGCAAGATGTTGAGATTGTTCACATCAATGATCCGGCTGGCAACGCAGAAACACTTGCTCATTTAATGACTTTTGATTCAGTACACGGTCGCTGGCACCATGAGGCAACTCATCAAGGTGATGCAATCGTCATTAATGACAAAGTAATCCCATGTACACAAAATAAAGCCACCAATGAGACAGATTGGTCAGGCTGTGATGTGGTAATTGAAGCGTCAGGAAAAATTAAAACGAAAGCGTTATTGCAAGCGTATTTAGAACAAGGTGTTAAACGAGTGGTCGTTACCGCACCAGTAAAAGAAGACGGTGTATTAAATGTGGTTATGGGCGTTAATGAAAACCTATACGACAAAAGCATCCACCCAATAGTCACCGCAGCTTCGTGTACAACCAACTGCTTGGCTCCTGTTGTAAAAGTTATTCATGAAAAATTAGGCATCAAACATGGCTCAATGACAACGATTCATGACATCACTAACACCCAAACAATATTAGATGCGCCCCATAAAGATTTACGCAGAGCACGCGCCTGCGGTATGAGTTTAATCCCAACAACCACAGGTTCGGCAACCGCTATCACTCATATTTTTCCTGAGCTTAAAGGTAAATTAAATGGTCATGCTATCCGTGTTCCTCTTGCTAACGCTTCACTTACCGACTGTGTATTTGAAGTATCTCGCAGCACAAGTGTTGAGGAAGTGAATCAATTACTTAAGCAAGCAGCTGACAACGAGCTAAACAATATTCTGGGCTATGAAGAAAGACCATTGGTATCGATTGATTATAAAACAGATCCGCGCTCTAGCATTATTGATGCGCTATCAACTATGGTGGTTAACGGTACTCAGATTAAGTTATATGTTTGGTATGACAACGAATGGGGGTATGCCAACAGAACCGCAGAGCTAGCCCGTATGGTTGGCTTAGCCGACAAGGAATAGTGATAAATGGCGATTTTATCTGGCTTGTCATTACAAGTTAAACAATATCTAGTAATAACAGGCAACTATTGGGCATTTACTTTAACTGACGGCGCATTGCGTATGTTAGTTGTACTGTATTTTCATCAGCTTGGTTATAACCCATTAAGCATTGCCATGTTGTTTGTTTTTTATGAAGTCTTTGGTGTTATTACTAACCTTGTTGGCGGTTGGCTAGGAACAAAGCTTGGTTTAAATAAAACCATGAATATCGGTTTAGCGCTGCAAATAATTGCGCTGAGTATGTTAGCTGTCCCTGCAGAAATGTTAACCGTAGTTTATGTTATGGCGGTTCAAGCTCTATCAGGTATTGCCAAAGATTTAAATAAAATGAGTGCGAAAAGCTCGATAAAACTCTTAGTTCCCGATAACGCTGACAATAAACTCTATCAATGGGTAGCTATTTTAACAGGTTCGAAAAACGCTTTAAAAGGTGTTGGTTTTTTTCTTGGTGGCTTATTACTTACCCTACTAGAATTTAAAGGAGCTGTAATATTAATGGCCTCGCTATTAACACTTGTGTGGCTGTTTAGTTTAATGATGTTAAAGGAAGATTTAGGAAAGGCAAAATTCACCCCAAAATTTAAGGACATTTTTTCAAAAAGCTCCTCTATCAATACTTTGTCAGCTGCACGTATGTTTTTATTCGGCGCTAGAGATGTTTGGTTTGTTGTCGCCTTACCTGTTTTTTTAGCAGTAACTTTTAATTGGGATCATTGGCGAGTTGGCACATTCATGGCAACTTGGGTGATTGGCTATGGTGTTGTTCAATCGCTTGCTCCCTACTTTACAGGTAAAAAACAAGGTAAAGTGCCCACAGGACAAGCAGCAGTGCTTTGGGCAAGCTACCTGACATTTATCCCGCTATTAATTGCGCTCGCTTTACATTTTAATTTTCACATTCAACCGTCAATCATCATTGGTTTACTTTTGTTTGGTGCTGTTTTTGCCATTAACTCATCACTGCACAGTTATTTAATTGTCAGTTATGCTGGTAAGGATGGCGTATCACTTGATGTTGGCTTTTATTATATGGCAAATGCCATGGGCAGATTAATAGGCACTATGCTTTCTGGCTGGGTATATCAAATTTATGGTTTAGAAGCCTGTTTATGGATCTCTAGTTTATTTTTAGCGATAGCATCACTGTTATCATTAAATCTAAAACGCTAGATTCTCAAATTGTTATATAGCTTAAAAAATCAAATAATAGAGAAACATAAACATTTACCCTATTAATTGCCGCTATAATCGCAGAAACCTAGTAATAACACTCAAGCTAATTCATAGTAGCCAGATAACCGTACTTTTATCATCATAGACATAAGAAACCGACTTCCATGACAGCAATTACCAATAAAATATTTTCACTATTAGGCTTTCCTCAACCTGTTAATTTGTTACGGTTTAACGGTACTAATTTATTGCCTGAGTCTGTTTTAGCGCTATCAATTAGTTCAGATATTTCACCTGTTATCACCGATTGTTTAAAACGTTTATCAGTAAAAGTATTGGGGGAGTTTTCTCCATTAAGCGAAACTAAAATTCCTGCGCTAGTAATAGATGCCAGTCAATTTAGCGAAGAGAATAGCTTTAATGATCTGTATCATCAAATAAGTCCAGTCTTACCATCACTTCAAGCAAATGCTCGTATTGTATTAATTGCACAATCTTATACTGATGCCCAATCCCACCAAGGGAAAGCGTTTAGTCGAAGCTTGCTTGGTTTTACTAAAAGTCTTGCTAAAGAAGTGGGACGCAAAGGTTCAACCGTTAATATTATTTATATGCAAAACAAGGTAGAACTTGAGCTAGATGGAGCGTTGAATTTTTTACTCTCCTCAAAATCCACGTTCATTAGTGGTCAATCTTTTGAAGTTTCAGCAATTAAACAACAGTGCAATATCAATCAATCACAAAAAATAGCGTTAGTTACAGGTGCTGCCCAAGGCATTGGCTTAGCCATTTCAAAAACCTTAGCGCGAGATGGGTTTAAAGTCGTTGGTGTTGATATTCCTCAAGCTGAAAATGAGTTGATAAAAAACATGAAACACATTGAAGGTGATGCTATATCACTTGATATTAGTGGCGACGATGCAGGAAAACAACTACTTCAATATTTAACCGATAATCACTTTACAGGATTTGATGTTATCGTGCATAACGCAGGGATCACTCGAGATAAAACTCTCGCTAAAATGCCTGAGCATTGGTGGACAAGCACTCTGAATATTAACTTGCTGTCGGTCATAAAAATCAACCAATGTTTGCTTGAAAATAATGCAGTAAACACTGACGGCAGAATTGTCTGTATGTCGTCAATGAATGGTTTTGCTGGACAAGTAGGGCAAACGAATTACGCGACCTCTAAAGCAGGATTAATTGGTTATGTCTCAAGTTTATCGCAAGAGTTAAACAAGACAGATGCTGACGGCCATTCGAGTAATATCACCATTAATGCCGTTGCACCCGGCTTTATTGAAACAAAAATGACCGAACAAATTCCTTTTATGACCCGTGAAATGGGACGAAGAATGAATGCCCTTTCTCAAGGCGGTACTCCACAAGATGTAGCCGAAGCGGTTGCCTTCTTCTCACAAAAGGCAAGCTATGGTGTGTCAGGACAAACAGTAAGAGTGTGTGGTCTTAACTTTATTGGCGGTTAGATTAGTTAAAGTCTTTCATCAGGTTAGCTAAGCGTTCAATTTTGATATTGGATAATTGTCGATAATCGAAATAGGGACAAACAATCATTCGGTGCTGATGGTTAATAGCAAACTCTTCATCAAGCCAAGTTAAATCACCTTTGAGCTGATTGGCATTAGCTAACTTTTTTGCATACGTTCGGCCAATAATAATATGAATGGCATTATGGGTAGAACAATTCAAGGGCGCATTAAACAATAAAGCCGTGTTTGAGTTTTTCTGTAATAAAAAGCGGTCACGATAGGCTTGCCAAGTAGCGGCCAATTTCGTAAATCCAAATTGCTCTTTGTCTAAGGCGAATAACAATTTGGCATACACATTAAAAACTTTTCGCCAACCATTACCGCATTGTTGACCGATAGCGCTAATCTCACCTGTTGTTACAGTCGTTATTTCTTCCAATGCTTGGTATTCGTATAGAGGCGGACGATTTTCGATATAAACCGCAATCGTGTAATTTTCACAACCTAACCCTACTTCATAGCTCACAGTTGATAGCCCACCTAATTATTTATCTAAACGCCAATCAATAATAGTTTCATTTTTACTTGCTAACCATTGGTTAGCTTGTGAAAAAGGTTTACTACCGAAAAACCCTCGATACGAAGATAATGGTGAAGGATGAGGTCCAGCTAACACTAAATGTTTATCTGTGTTGATATCCCTGCCTTTCTTTTGTGCATGAGCCCCCCATAAAATAAATACGCAATGTTCATTGTCTTCATTTAATTTAGCAATGACAGCATCAGTAAAGGTTTCCCAACCTAACTTAGCATGTGAATGCGCGCTAGCTTGTTTAACCGTTAATACCGTATTAAGTAGTAATACGCCCTGCTTCGCCCATGGTTCAAGAAAGCCGTGGTTTGGCGTAATGAAGCCGTCAATATCAGTCGATAATTCTTTATAAATATTAACTAATGAAGGCGGCACTTTGACATCAGGTAATACTGAAAAAGCTAAGCCATGCGCTTGTCCTTCACCATGATAAGGATCTTGTCCTAGAATAACGACTTTAACCTCATTCAAATCAACACCGTTAAATGCGTTAAAAACCTGTTCTGCTGGCGGATATATAACTTCTCCGCTACTGCGTTGTTCAGCAATTTCGCTTGTTAATGCTTGAAAATAGGGTTTGGCTTTTTCTTGATTTAGCAATGCTTGCCACAAAGGGGGTAAAGACATATATATCCTTGGTTGGTGTTTAACTAACTAAGCTTAACCGTTCTTTAACAGCCATAAAAAAAGCTGATAGAGATACTATCAGCTTTAAATTATATGATCTGCATTGTGCAATTTATACCAATATATCGAATAAATTAACCAAGCAAATAAGCACGTAACTCAGTAAAATCTGCCGCCAAATCTTTTGATAGAATGGGTTCACCAGCACAATCAGCAAGTTCTTTAGGTAAACTAATCATCTGACCTAAAATACTTTCAACTACATCTTTAAACTTAGCTGGATGAGCTGTACCTAGGAATACACCAAATTCGCCTTCTTCTGCACTGTACTGCAGAGCTTTATAAGCAACAGCGGCATGCGGTTCACTTATGTAGCCTAATTTGCTTAAACCGATAAGTGTTGATTGTGTTTGTTCTTCATCAATAGATACTGAGCTAACGCAATCTTTATCAACAATGCCTGATTTAAGCATATGCTCAACGCGTGGCCAATTATTGGGATTACTCACATCCATCGCATTAGAAATGGTTGCAACCGTATCATTTGGTGACCATTCACCTGTTGCTAAATAGCGCGGTACCGTATCATTTTCATTGGTAGCCGCAATAAAACGCTTAATAGGTAGCCCCATCGCTTTAGCAAATAAACCTGCGGTTAAATTACCAAAATTACCACTTGGGATAGAAAAAACCACTTCACCTAACTCAGTTTTTGCACGAGAAAGTTGCGCAACGGCTTCAAAGTAATAACAAATTTGTGCAAGTAAACGGCTAATATTAATCGAGTTAGCTGAATTTAAGCCAATAGTATTAGCAAGCTCTTTGTCGTCGAAAGATTGTTTAACAAGTGCCTGACAATCATCAAAATCACCATCAACAGCTAATGTTTCAATGTTCCCGCCTAAGGTAGTAAACATTTTTTCCTGTAACAGGCTAATTTTACCTTTAGGGTACATGATCACAACGCGTATATTATCAATGCCATGAAAAGCATGCGCAACCGCCGCACCAGTATCACCCGATGTTGCAGTTAAAATGGTTAGCTTTTTCTCTACGCCCGACTCTTTACTATCTTTGGCACAAAAAGCTTGTAAACATTTTGCCATAAAGCGTGCGCCAAAATCTTTAAACGCTAAGGTAGGCCCATGAAATAATTCTAAAATAGCGCGTTCGCTATTGATTGGTTGTAATAATGCTGGAAAATTAAATGCATCAGTAACAATTTCAGTTAACTCTTTAGTGGTCAAGCTTTCTTCCACAAAGGGTTGAAGGATTTTAACGCTGCGCTCAACCAATGGTAATGCTAAAAGTTCATCAATATTGTCAAACTTTGGCATGCTTTGTGGAAAGAACAAACCTTGGTTTTTTCCTAAGCCTTGTTTGACTGCATCAGCAAAACTAACGACTTCATCATTTTCTTTTAAATTATAAAATTTCACGAAATTTTCCTATCTATCAATTCTTTGGTATTTAACAAGGTTATTGGACTTAGTCTAATAGTCCTGCACCTGTGTTATCAGCTTGGCAAACATGAACAAATCCGTCAGTTTCATTGTTAACCGTTTTTAAATAATTATCTTGCAACCATTGAGCACTTTGTTGAGCTAACTCTAAACTGTCGCAAATACAAAATAGTGTAGGGCCTGAGCCTGAAATACCTACCGCTAAACTACCTTGTGCCATTAAATAGCTTTTAGCTTGGCTATAACCGGGTAACAAATGCTCTCGGTAAGACTCGGCAACCACATCTTCTAATACGTTAAAAGCTTGCTGTTTATCTTGTCTGTGACAAGCGTCGACAAACGTAGCTAGATTTTGCCCGTAAGTAATTAAGTCTGCCCGAGTGTAGCTTTTCGGCAACACATCGCGTGCTGCTTTGGTAGAAACTTCAATACCAGGATACGCCATTACATAATAACAATCATCGAATACAGGTAAGTTGCGGGTAATAATTTGCGCATCAGGCACCATTAACTGTAACCCGCCTAAATAACATGGTGCAACATTATCATAGTGTAAACTACCACTTATTTGAGCTTCCATCTGCCCCATCATTAACAGCATGGTTTCTTCATTAAAACAATGACCTTGCGATTGTTGATAATAGGCATTTAATGCTTCGAGTGCAGCCACAACAGAGCAAGCGCTTGAGCCTAAGCCGCTGCCAACAGGCATTTTTTTATCTAAAGAAAGTTTAATTGGCTCTACACAAACCCCTACCTTAATTAACGCCTTGTTAAATAGCTGTAGACAATGCCAAACAATATTGTCTTTAGGATCGCTTGGCAGTTTATGCGCAAACTTTCCAATAACTTCTATAATATCGCATTGTGCACTTTCAATAGTCACTACATCGCCTAGCAAAGTACCATCTATAGGTTTAACCGCTAAGCCTAATACATCAAACCCAACACTTACATTGCCAATTGAAGCTGGTGCAAATACCGATACTTTATGTGAACTTGTCATTAGTGTTGTTGCTCCCACGCAAGCGTACGTAATAAATCACCAAATACCCCTGCAGCCGTCACCGCTGCACCTGCGCCATAGCCACGCAATACGAAAGGTAATGGCTGATAATAACGACTATGAACAGCGAGTGCATTTTCACCATCTTTAATGCTGTATAAAGGATGATCTTGAGCAACTGCTTCAATAGAAACCTGACACTTACCGTCAATAATGTTGCCAATATATCGCAGAACCTTACCTTCGGCTTTAGCGTCAGATACACGTTGACCAAAAGCTTGATCAATACTTTCAATATTTTTCATAAATGTTGCAACATCGCCACTATCATCGAATCCAGCAGGTAAAACAGATTCAATAGTAATGTCGGTTAACTCTAACTGCATACCAGCTTCACGTGCCATGATTAATAGCTTACGAGCCACATCCATTCCGCTAAGATCGTCGCGAGGATCAGGTTCTGTAAAGCCATTCTCTTTAGCAATAGCAGTAGCTTGTGATAAAGGCATACCTTCGTCTAGTTTACCAAAAATGTAAGAAAGCGAGCCAGATAATATTCCTTCAAAGCGCTGTAACTCATCTCCAGCTTTTATCAAGCTTTGAAGTGTATCGATTACCGGTAAACCAGCACCAACAGTTGTTTCGTATAAAAATCGACGATTAGTTTTTTGTGCTGCAGTTCGTAATGCTTGATAATATTCCCACGAATCTGTATTAGCCTTTTTATTAGGTGTAACCACATGGAAACCTTCCTCTAAAAAGCCAACATAACTCATCGCTAAATCTTCGTTTGAAGTAGAATCTACCAATACTGGATTGATTAAATGATTATCACGAACAAAAGCTTTGATATTTTCAACGGTTACTTCAACAGGCTCTTGTTGCTGAGCTTGTTGCCAATTGTCTAAATCAATACCTTCAGCATTAAAAACCATACCTTTTGAATTTGCTAATCCATAGACTTTTAAATCAATATTTTGCGATTTCAAACTAGGCTGTTGTCGTGCTATTTGAGCGATTAATTCGCTTCCTACAACACCACATCCCACTAAAAACACATCGATTGTCGGCTTGTGAGAGAAGAAATTTTGATGACTCACTTTTAGAGCGTCTGTACATTTTCTTTGTTCAATAACCACTGAAATACTGCGCTCTGATGAGTCTTGTGCTATAGCAACAACATTGACACGAGCTTGAGCAAGTGAACTAAAGAATTTTGCTGCAACACCTTGTTGATGGTGCATACCATCACCAACTAATGAAACAATTGATAATTCTTTTTTCAATGACACTGGCTCTAATAAACCATTTAACAATTCAAGTTCAAATTCTTCTTTTAAACTTTGTTCAGCACGCTCGGCATCGGCAGAATATATACAAAAACTAATACAATATTCGCTTGAAGACTGACTAATAAGCACCATAGAAACACTTTCACGACTCATGGTTGCAAACACACGACTTGCCATACCAACCATGCCTTTCATGCCTGGACCTGAAACATTAACCATCGTTAGATCATCGAGATTCGATATAGCTTTTACACGTTTTTGTTGATCGTTTTCGTTGTCAATTAATGTGCCTGGCGCTGAAGGATTACCGGTATTTTTGATCAAACATGGAATATGGTATTGAGCGATTGGCCCTATCGTTTTAGGGTGAAGTACACTTGCACCAAAATACGATAACTCCATTGCTTCTTGATACGATAAGTAATCGAGTAAGGTTGCATCTTTGATCACTCTTGGATCCGCATTATAAATACCATCAACATCGGTCCAAATTTCACAACATTGTGCTTGAGCACAAACTGCTAGCACTGCTGCTGAATAATCAGAGCCATTACGTCCTAATGTTGTTACTTGGTCATTTGAGTTCACACCGATAAAGCCAGGCATGAGTGATATTTGATTAAGATCGCTGTAAACATTTTGAAAGTTTTCTTTACACAAAACTAAATCTGCAACAGCATTTAGCCATTCATCACTAGTATGTAAAAACTTTTCTGGCTCTAACTCTGTAACTGTCTCGCCTTTGGTAGCTAATACTGATGAAAGTAATGCAACACTTAAACGCTCACCCATACTAATAATTCGTGCGCGTATATGCTCAGGACAATAAGACAACATAGTTGCCCCTTTTAAATAACGGGCTAATTGTCCTTCGCAATTTGCCAGCACTTGTTCGCTATGTTGGCGATTAAAATCTGTAGAGCTGGCAGATAAATCATCAATAATGGTTTCAATTGCGTGTTTAAAGTGTCCTAAATCAGTTTCAAGTTTTGCTTCATCGCTAATGTTTTCAGCCATCGCCACCAAGTGATTTGTTACACCTTGAGGCGCAGAAACAACAACAGCAACTTGAGTTGTTTTGCTTTGATCTTTGATGATATTAGCAACGGTAACAAACCGCTCTGCTGATGCTAATGATGAACCACCAAATTTTAATACACGCATTTTTTATTCCTCTTTAAAACAAAAAAGCCCGTGAGGGTTAATCACGGGCTTTGATAAAATCTTTTTTTACATATCAGCCAGCGACAACCATCCCAGTGCGGGTGGTAGTGGTAATAATAATAATGGTGCCGAGGTTTAATATATTCATGGGGTATAAAATGCCTGATGTCAGATGAACTGTCAACCGTTAATTTATGCAGCTTAACGAATAAAAAGTTATAATTTATGCATAAAAATTTAACATGACGTTTTACAAGTTAATTGAAGTAGAGTTACCTTCTGCAATACAAAACTGATTACGCCCTAGTGTTTTTGCTTGATACAAAGCAAGATCAGTGGTCGTAATCAAATCTTCATAGCGCTTATCATCGAAAGTTAGTTGTGCTACACCAATGCTGACAGAAGTCTTAATAATTTTATCTTGAAATTCAATATTCATATTATTAATTGAGGTTCTTAAGCGTTCGGCCAACTCTGCAGCACCTTCAAGGTTTGTTTCTGGTAAAATAATGGCAAACTCTTCACCACCATAACGGCCAAATATATCGCCCAATCGTAATAAGCTAGTAATATTTTTAGCCAATTCAATAAGAACTTGGTCGCCACCTTGATGACCGTAAGTATCGTTAAGTGATTTAAAGTGATCTAAATCGAACATAATTAACGACAAATCATGTTTATAGCGTCGTGCTCTTGCAAACTCTTGGCTTAAACATTCTTCCCAATGTTTACGGTTGTATATTTGAGTTAACCCATCAATACGATTAGACAAGGCCAAATCTTCCATCGTTGCTTTTAACATGGTTTGGTAATAGCAAACGTCGGTTACGTCTTCTATCAAGATGCAAATATGCTTAATTTCATTATTTTGCTTAATGGGCAGAAAAGTACAGTTTTGCGCCATATACTCACTACCAGTCGTAATCGGGCGAGTATGAGGTAATTTAAATAAATGATGTCGCTGCTCCCAAGAGCAAAATGATGGAGTATCTAATTGGACTACTCCAGCAACTTTACGTTCAAACCATCTTTGAGGTAATTCAGGAAATACCGTAAAAATTGATTGCCCCGATACTTGAGCAAGCTTTCTATTCGCATGAACATCTAAAAACTGATTCCACATGACAACATTCAAATCAAGATCAAGCAATAATACGCCCGAATTCAATTTATCTGTAATGGATGCGCAAAGGTTATCTAATTTAGGTAATTCTTGCATTAATTACAATTCTTCTAAAATACGATCAATAACCGTCTTAATATTAATAATTGCTGACTCTGGAATTAATAAAATCATGTCACAATTAAACGAATAGTCAGTTACCTGATAAGTAATATTAACTTTTAGTGCCATATCCCAATTAAAGGATAAGTTATCTAAATACTCACTTACAGATGCTTGACCATTGGAAAGCAATTTAGGCGCATTATATGACATTTGATTTTCTATCTGACTAGCGAACACATTTAAAAAGGTTGTCGTGAGGATCGAACTAATATCGATTAATTGTTCTTCATCAGACAATTCACCCGGCTCATAGCCCAATAAATCAGCAATATGATCAGAATCTTTATGTTGATACATCAACAAAGCTTCACCGCGGATGCCTTCATAACCAAAAAATCCTTGGCTAACAACAGCAGTAGACAGTTGGTCTTCCGTTAAAGATTGAGAGAAGTTTTTCGCATTAACCAATTCAATATTGGGTACTTGCAAAAAAACAAAGGTATCTAAATAACGAGCCAGCTGATCACTTGCTTGTCCCATAGCAACATTTATTAGTTCTTGTAAACAATCAAGTTGATCTTCATCTAAACTAAACGGCATTATAAAAATCCATGTTCTTTTAAGTTATTAATTAACACATCTACTTGAACTGGTTTTCTCATAAAAGCTTTAGCACCTAGCGCTAATACTTTATTTTGCATTTCAGGTTGTACATCAGCAGAAATAACAAAAACAGCGCAGTTGTGTTTATTGTTATCTTTCAAATTTTGGAGTACACCAACGCCATCAAGTTCTGGCATGGTTAAATCAAGAAACATAATATCAATGGATTGATTATTTAACACTTCTAATGCTTCTAAACCATTCTTTGCTAGTGTTACATCTAGCGACAACTCTTCAGGAAGGCTTCGTAATACTTGTTTACGCGCCATATTAGAGTCATCACAAATGAGAACCGATGGGTTCATAAAGAGGGGTATCCTTTAATTTTTATTATTATGGCGATAATTTACCCTAAATTGAGGTATTTGTTAATCATAATCATGTTATATCGAAAATTATCTTAGTTATACTTGATAATGATCAATAATACTCACTAAATAATAACCATAATGGTAAGTTTATTGCGTCAAAGTGATTACCAAACCAACTGACTTTGATGTGTTTTTAGCCAACATTTAGCCTTTTCAACATTAGAATCGTGCAAAGTGACTAAACGCCAAAATGCTGTTGAATGATCTAAATGTTTAAGATGACAAAGCTCATGCACGATCACGTAATCAATCACCCAACTCGGCACCATCATTAACAAATAATTAAAACTAAGCTCACCACGACTGTTACAACTCCCCCATCGTGCTTTATATCGTTTTACGATAAATGATTTAGGCACTAACTGTGTTTTAGCACTCAGTTGAGCTAAACGAGTTGTCAAATAATGGTTTATTTCTACTTTAAACCAATTTTCTAACTGTTTTTTTACTGCATCTTTAAGGTATTGCGCAGAAGAAACATCATTATCTGCTTTACGTTTTTTAAGCGGCAAGATAACTTTAATTTCATCTTTGAGATTGATCACTTGCGCGACGGATTGAAATGTAACTGACAGTTTTTTTTTCTCACCACCAATCCAAATTAGACTGCCCGATGTAAAAGACATCGGCTCGATAGTGGGTATTGAATTTTGTTGGGCGACTTTCGACAATAACCAAGCTGACTTTTCATTAACAAAACGATGAATTTGCTTTTCAGTTAAAAAGTGAGGCGCTCGAACAATAATTTCGCCTTGCTTAACTTGTAACCCCAAAGTTTTCCGTTTAGCACTACGAACCAGTTGATATTCAAGCATTTAACGTAAATTTTACCATAAACTTATTAACTCAGTATCTAACTAGCTTCGCTGACAGTATCTTCTACTGCTTTACTCTTTTTTGCCTTTGTCGTTTTACTAACAGCCTTTTTAAGAGGTTTATCTGATACTTCATCAGCATTTTCTTTTTCTTTGGCGATATCGTTAACATCAGCTAACTTAGGAGTTTTATTAACAGTAGGTTTAGCGGCTTTTTTTGCTAATAAAGCAACTAAAACATCATCTCGATTTTGCGCTAAGTAGACACAAAGCTCTTCTGAGATACTTTCTGTTAATTCAACAGGTGATTGAGCAAAGACCTCAGCTAAGTTATCAGCCATATCCAACATTTTATCGTATTCATCTGCTGATTTCTTATCCATAAATGTTTTTGCCTCCACCCCATGTCTAATTACGACAAATCGACTTTCAACTGCCATTGGTTTTCCTTAATTCATCAAATTTAGTTATATACCAGCAAATAATTATTTGCTGGTTACACTTTAACACAACAAACAAGGCACTGTACACAACAACAGTACATTGTTTGTTTTAGCAATAATTAGCGTAAATATTCATCAAACAACTGCACTTTTACATGCTCGCCTTTCGCTACACGTCCCTGCTCTGCAGGTAAAATAATATAACAATTAGCGCTTGCTAAGCTCGATAATATCCCTGATCCTTGCGAACCAGTTGAAGTAACTACGTTTTCACCTTGTTCATTTACTGACAAAATTCCTCGCTGAAAATCCATACGACCCGGCGATTTTCGTAACTCAGTTGTTGTTTTTACCGTTAACAGTGTGCGATTAAGCGCAGTTGCATTTTGAAGTTGAGTTAATGCCACTAAAGCAAGTTGATGAAAAGTCACTAAAGCAGAAACAGGATTTCCCGGTAATCCAAAAAATAGACTATTAGGTAGATGACCAAACGCAAATGGCTTACCTGGTTTAATGGCTATTTTCCAAAACTCTATTTTGCCAAGTTCATCTAAAACATCTTTAGTATAATCGGCTTCCCCTACCGACACTCCGCCACTCGAAATAACAGCATCGGCTTGCTGGTCAGCTTGTTCAAATGCAGATTTAATCGCTTGGTAGTCATCGTTAATCACCCCAAAATCGATGACCTTAACATTCAGTTTTTTTAGCATTGCACAAAGCACAAAACTATTACTCTCGTAAATATCGCCCTCTGTTAATGTTTGGTGCGGTAATTTTAATTCATCACCCGTTGCAATTAAAGCAACGGTTAATTGGCGATAAACCTCAACTTGTGCAACACCCAACGATGCTAAAACACCTATATCTATCGTGGTAAGCCTATGTCCTTTTTTTAATACTTGCTGACCTTTCTGAATATCTTCGCCGGCAAGTCGAACATGAGAACCAAGTGTTTTCTCTTGTGAAAAAGTCACTTTGTGCTCATCTACTTGAGTATTTTCTTGCATTTCAACGCTATTACACCCTTGAGGTATTTTAGCACCTGTCATTATGCGAATACATTCACCTAGCTTACATTGCCCTTGAAAAGGTGCACCTGCCATTGACCGGCCTACTAAGGTTAATGTTTTATTTTCTGCCAAACTTTTAACATCAAAGGCATAGCCATCCATCGCTGAATTATCGTGGGGAGGTACATTAAGTGGACTTTGGATATCGGTTGCTAACACATAAGAAAGTGCTTGTTCAATCGGTAGTGATATAGTTTCAGTGATAGGAGTCACTTGGGCCAACATAGCTGATAACGCTTGTTCAAAAGGCATTAATCCAGGAGCAGAGCAACAGTCAGACATAAAAATTTCGCTTAATATGAGATAAGTTAATAGGGTTATTATCACTTAAATCACGATATAAATAATAGTTTTTTAACAGAAAACACCTTGATTAAGATCAAAATTACTTACAAGATATTAAATTATAATATTTACATTAAAATACTATATACTTATTTTAGTAACGAAAACTCGCTACTAAAAGATTACACCGAGCTACTGCAGCTAACTCATTAAAGTACGACTTTAATGACACGTTGTTTTAAGCCGTAACACTAACCAATGAGGGTTAGTGTTACCAGGGTTAACAAGGAAACACGTTAGCCTCCCGACATTTGGAAAGGTGACATGTTAACTGACAATTTTGGCCGTAGGTTTTATTATCTGCGCCTATCTATTACTGACGTATGCAACTTTAGTTGCGATTACTGCCTGCCTGATGGTTATCAATGCAATAACGATCGTGAATTTTTATCACTTGCTGAAATAAAGCGCGTGGCTAGTGCTTTTGCTGATTTGGGTACGGAAAAAATTCGAATTACCGGAGGAGAACCTTCTTTAAGAAAAGATCTGCCTGAAGTTATTCGCTTATGCAAACAAACGCCCGGCATAAAAAAAGTCGCGATTACCACCAATGGCTATAAATTGCCCCAACATTTACCCCAATGGTTAGATGCGGGTATTGATGCTATTAACATTAGTATTGATAGCTTAGATCCAAGGCAATTTCATGCGATTACTGGTCACGATAAGCTCTATACTATTTTAAAGGGTATTGATATGGCGATAGCTGACGGCCGCCCCAAGATAAAAGTCAATACCGTATTAATGCGAGAATATAACGCTTACGATATTCAATCTTATTTGGATTGGCTTAAAGACACACCTATCACTTTACGTTTTATTGAATTAATGCAAACGGGCGATAATCAAGCGTTTTTTGATGCTCAGCATGTCCAAGGCGCTCGTATCAAACAAAACCTTATATTAGATGGTTGGTTGCCTGTTATTCAAAATAAATCGGCAGGCCCAGCGCAAGAGTTTTATCATCCTGACTATCAAGGAAAAGTCGGCTTGATCATGCCGTATTCAAAAGACTTTTGTAATACCTGTAACCGTTTACGAGTAAGCTCTTTAGGTAAGTTACATTTGTGTTTATTTGGCGAACAAGGATTATCATTAAAAGAACATTTACAAAATGATGATCTCACTCCTTTGAAAAAACAAATCGTGTCCTTATTAGACGATAAACAAGCGACACATTACCTTCATGAAAAATTAAGTGGCGCTACCACTAATTTATCAATGTTAGGAGGTTAACCATGTTAAATAATGAATGTTTAGGCGTTGTATTAGCAGGTGGTTTATCTACAAGAATGGGGCAAGATAAGGCAAAGTTAGCTTATAAAAATACTGATATGCTCAACTTTAGTCAGCAATTATTGCTAGATTCCGGCATTAACAATGTCGTAATTAGCGGCAATCACTATCAAGTCCCCGACAAAGTCAAAAACGCAGGTCCTGTCGGCGGAATTTATAGTGTTATTGAGCAGTATCAGCCGTCTGCCATTTTAGTATTACCTGTTGATTTACCTTTAATGAAGCCCAGTGGTTTAAGACAATTACGCTTAACAGGTGAAATGAGTCAAAAAGCGTGTTTTTTTGAAGATAATAACATCCCTTTATATTTGCCAAACAACGGCTACCTTGAACTATTTTTATCAAAGGCATTTCGTCAGTTTAACGCCAGCGAGTGTCATACTAAAAAAAGTGGGCCTTCTATTAAAGCGCTGTTAAATCAAACCCCTCACATGAGTATTAAGCCACAACAAAGTCATTGGCTATTTAATAGTAATACCCCCGAGCAATGGGAACAGGCTAAAACAATGTGCTGAGGTTTACCCTAGCAAACAAATATTTATATCAATTATGAGTTAAGGAAAAATAATGTCGAGTCACGGTGGAAAAATTTTCGTCCCATTAAATATTGCCGTATTAACGGTTTCAGATACACGTGATGAATCAAACGATACATCAGGTCAAGCGTTAGCTGAACGCTTACTTGCATCGGGTCATAACTTAGCTGCTAAAGCTATTTCCAAAGATGATATTTATCAACTTAGGTCAATAGTTTCACAGTGGATTGCTGATGATAATATTCACGCGATTATTTCAACTGGCGGCACGGGTTTTACTGAGCGCGATAATACTCCTGAAGCTTTAATGCCACTGTTTGACAAGGCCGTAGAAGGTTTTGGTGAAATTTTTCGTCATGTGTCACTGCATGAAATTGGCACCTCAACTATTCAATCACGTGCCTTTGCCGGCATAGCAAATAAAACGGTTGTGCTATGCGTACCGGGCTCAACCAATGCATGTAAAACTGCTTGGGATAAAGTTATTAAAGAGCAACTTGATGCAAGTCACCGTCCTTGTAATTTTGTGCCGCATTTAAATATTTCTTCTGTCAATACAGACGTACAAGCATGTGAGACTCGTAACTAATGAGCGATCAAACCACAATAGCATCTCCATCGTTAAGCCATCTTAATCAGCAAGGTGAAGCCAATATGGTTGATGTAACCGAAAAAGCCATGACATCGCGCACGGCTACTGCTCAAGGCTTTATAAAGATGACTGCCGAAACGCTTGCCTTAATTACCACAGGTAAGCACAAAAAAGGGGATGTGTTTGCAGTAGCACGTATTGCAGGTATACAAGCGGCCAAAAAATGCAGTGATTTAATTCCACTGTGTCATCCATTAATGCTGAGTAAAGTGCAGGTTGATTTTGAAGTAGATAACGCAAACAACCAAGTTAAAGTTGTTAGCTTATGTCGGTTAACGGGGCAAACAGGTGTAGAAATGGAAGCTCTTACTGCGGTGTCTGTTGCCTGTTTAACCTTGTTTGATATGTGTAAAGCAGCAGATCCAGCTATGGAAATTCATGGTATAAAAGTATTAACTAAAGAAGGCGGTAAATCAGGCCATTGGCAACACAAGTGTTAACCTTGGCACTATAAATAGGAGTTATTTATGATCAAAGTTGTATTTTTTGCTGCATTACGGGAACAACTTTCTTGTAATGAGTTGTCTTTATCAGCTGTTAACATTAGTACTATCAAGCAATTAAAAGCCGCATTAATCGCAGAGCAGCCAAGTTGGCAACCACACCTTGAAAATAGCACATTACTCTATGCGGTTAATCAAGAAATGGTAAATGAAGCGTTCACTATTAAGGCAGGTGATGAAGTTGCCTTTTTTCCTCCAGTAACAGGTGGCTAAGCCAATGAAACCAGAAGTTATTATTCAACAAGATGATTTTAATTTAGCTGATGAAGTTAATTTATTAGAACAAGACAATGACATTGATGGCGCTGTTGTTACTTTTACTGGGCGAGTTCGCAATAAAAATGAAGGATTAAATGTTAACGCACTTACCTTGGAACATTATCCAGGAATGACAGAAAAGTCGTTAAAAAAGATTATTGTTGAAGCAAAAACACGATGGGATATTGGCCGTGTAAAAGTGATTCATCGAATAGGAAAACTAGCCATAGGCGATCAAATTGTCTTTGTAGGGGTTACCAGTAAACATCGTAAAGATGCGTTTGCCGCCAACGAGTTTATTATGGATTATTTAAAAGTTAACGCCCCGTTTTGGAAAAAAGAACTAACCGAAGATGGCGAGCATTGGCTAGACGCTAAAAGCAGTGATAGTAACAAAGCAGAGCAATGGAAATAACTTTAAAAACATCTCGTTTAATGTCTATTTTACGTTGCTTTTTGTTGATTCTCTTAACGATGTTAAGTAGTCACAAAGCATTGTCGGCTAGCAAGACACCAATACGTGTAGCGGTTGCAGCAAATTTTGCCCCAATTCTCGAACAGATACTGCCCCAGTTTACCCAAAAGCATGATATTGCTGTTCAAATAATTAGTGGCTCAACAGGCACTTTGTTTTTACAAATAAAGCACGGTGCTCCTTTTGATATTTTTCTTAGCGCTGATAGTGTTAGACCGCAAGCTCTTGCAGAGCAACAGTTAATAGCTGACAACAGTTTACAAACGTATGCGCTAGGGCAACTCGCGTTGTGGTCAAATAACCAAACAGTTTCTATTAGCTCATTAGCTCATATTATTGATAAGCAACGCTTTGCGATAGCCAATCCTGACACAGCTCCTTATGGTAAAGCAGCGAAAGAAGTATTGCTCTCTCTGAACCTATGGCAACAAGTACAAGGTCAATTAGTCACAGGGATAAACATCAATCAAACCTTTCAACAAATACGCTCTCAAGCTGTTCCTGTCGGTATTGTCGCTAATAGTCAGCTGGTTTTAAATCAACTTAATGGCACAGTTATCCCGCATCACTTATATCAGCCAATTAAACAACAATTAGTAATTTTAAAATCAAGCCGTCAAATAAACCAAGCGCAAAAGTTAAGTCAATTTTTATTAAGTTCCCCTATCCAAAAACAGATCCAAGATTACGGTTATCAGGCAATAGCAACATCACTTACTGAGCCAGCAATATGATATCGACTAATCCTGATTTAATCGCGCTAATGACTACATTAAAAATGGCAGGGTTAACCACTGTTTTGTTATTAATTATTGGCACTCCTTTAGCTTGGATGTTGGCCAAAATGCAAAGCCGTTTTAAAGTAGTTATAGAAGCCTTTGTTGCTCTGCCTTTAATTTTACCGCCAACCGTTTTAGGTTTTTATTTACTGATTGCTTTTTCGCCACAACATTTACCGGGGCAATTGTGGCAACAAGCAACAGGACAACAACTCGCCTTTAGCTTTAGCGCTATCGTCATAGGATCAATATTTTATTCTTTGCCTTTTGTTGTACAACCTCTGCAAAAAGCCTTCGAGCAGTTAGGCGATAATTTAACCGAAGCCGCCGCAGTTTTAGGGGCTGGGCCCATTGATCGTTTTTTCAATGTTGTTTTGCCGCTAACTAAAGCTAGTTTTATTACTGCAGCAAGTTTAGGCTTTGCCCATACCGTGGGCGAATTTGGTGTGGTTTTAATGATTGGTGGCAATATACCAGGTGAAACACGGGTGTTATCCGTTGCACTTTTTGATCATGTTGAAGCGTTTAATTATGACCAAGCTCATATATTGGCGGCCAGTTTATTAATTGCCTCTATGGTTTTACTGTCATTAATATATTTACTTAACCATCCTAGTAAACAAAAGCAATCGACTCTAACAAAGCGCTTGAACAATAATGATGTTGCCACCGCTAAAGGAGTGAAATAATGACGACGCTTTCACTCGATATACATTGTCAACTCGATGCCTTTGAATTATCAATCAAGGAAACACTTCCCTTAAACGGTATTACCGGAATTTATGGACGTTCAGGATCTGGAAAATCAACATTACTGCGCATAATCACCGGTTTAAATACGCAAGCGACAGGACAAATATTATTTGGGGAAATCCCGTTATTATCAACAAAAGACAATTGCTTTATTAAGACTGAACAACGTCAAATAGCCTTAGTATTTCAAGATAGTCGTTTATTCCCGCACTTAACTGTTTTAGAGAATTTACAATTTGCCCTTAAAAGGCGTCGAACACACCAGTTAACCCTTGAAGAAATTATTACGCTCACTGAAATAAGTCCACTCATTAATACCCCAGTCAGTGCTTTATCGGGTGGAGAGCAACAACGTGTAGCACTTGCCAGAGCTATTTTATTTGAACCTAAACTTTTGTTACTCGACGAACCGCTAAGCGCACTCGATCACACAAGTAAAAATGCATTATTACTCTTATTAAATAAAATAAGTCAGCAATTAAATTTAGCTATTTTTTATGTCAGCCATAGCTTAGCAGAGCTCCAACAAGTTGCTGATAATTTATTATTGCTCGATAATGGAAAAGTAATAAGTTTGGGAGATATTCATCAGGTGATTCATCGGTTAAATCATCTTGAACAGGCCAATGCTCTTCAAGCGAGTTATCAACAAACCAGTTTGTCACTCCCGATAAAAAGCATTGATGAAAAGCATCAATTAGTCACCTTATCACTTGGCGATAAGCAAGCAATTCATTTGCCTCACAGCACATACTTATCAGCTCAAATGGCCGCTCAAGGTAAACACAAAACTATTCGCTGTTTTATACTCGCTACCGATATTAGTATTTGTTTAACAGAGCCTACAGACAGCTCTATTGTTAATCAACTCTTTGGGAAAATAAGCGCTATTGAACAATACCAACACCAAGTTTTAATTACCGTACTTTGTCAACAACAGCCCTTTTATATAAGTATTTCATCTTATTCATTAGAAAAACTATCGTTAGCTGTTGATTTATCAGTATATTTACAATTTAAAGCCAGCGCTGTGCGTACGCAATTAAATTGACTAGGATTAAAGTTAACTAAACAATAAATTTATAACAACCCACTTAAGATTGACTAGGAAAAGTACATGCTCACCAGCAAAGAACAGCTCAGATACAGCCGACAAATTATGCTTAACAATATAGGTGAGCAAGGACAATTATCTTTATCCGAAGCCAAAGTGCTGATTGTAGGAGTTGGCGGTTTAGGTAACCCTGTCAGTATGTATTTAGCGGCGGCCGGTGTTGGTACTTTATATTTAGCTGATGGCGACAATATAGAAATTACCAACTTACAACGACAAGTGTTATTTAACGAAAAAGATATTGATTTAAATAAAGCAGATGTAGCCGCAGAAAAACTGCAACAGCAAAACCCAGAAGTTACCATTGAAGTAATCGATGAAATGCTCGATAAAGAATTATGCGACTATTATGTTAACCAAGTTGATTGCGTACTCGATTGCTCAGACAATATCGCCACACGGTATTTAATTAATCAATCGTGTATTGAACATAAAGTGCCACTGGTTGTTGGTGCCGCCACTGGATTTGACGGCCAGCAATTGGTTGTTGACCCGAGAGAGCCAACCAGTGCGTGTTATCAATGTTTATTTCCTGCCAGTGAAAAAGCGCCAGCGAATAACTGTCAAACCATAGGTATTGTTGGTCCTGTTTTAGCTATAGTTGCTGGCATGCAATCACTTCAAGCGATCAAATTATTAACCGGAAATAAAGTGCAACTCAATCAACTAAGTTTATTTGATGGCTTAGCTAACCAATGGCAACAATTTAATTTGAAAAAGCAAAACAACTGTCCTGTTTGTAGTCAAAGGTAATCAGTTTATTCAACTTTCTTCCCATATCGATTCTTTTAGCTCAATAAATGGCACTAAGGTAGTAATTAAATCCCCTCTTATTTAGCTTAAGCTAAAGCAATAAATTATACATAGCCAACTAGGTATAACACATTAATTTTGATTACTGTGCGAAGTAAATGGGCCTTCCTACCCAATTTATCAGCATAAGGACATGCTGAATTTTTTTAGCCAATAAAAATATATCGACACAAAGCCTAGGTGGAAGTTACGTCAACATTACAGACTAACGAAAAACTCAACTCTCTAATTTGAAGGACAACTCATGTTAAAAGGCAAAACAGCATTAATTACCGGTTCAACCAGTGGTATTGGTTTAGCTACCGCCCATGTGCTTGCAGAGCAAGGCATTAATATCGTATTGCATGGTTTAATGTCTGATGAAGAAGGCACTGAACTTGCCATAAACTTTGCAAAAAAGTATCAAATTAGCACATTATTCAGCAATGCAAATTTGATGGAAGAAGCTGAGATAAACACTTTTATGGCTAAAGCACTGGGTTCGTTCGGCTCAATCGATATTTTAGTGAATAATGCAGGCATACAGCATACCGAAGCGGTAGATAGCTTTCCTCTAAATAAATGGAATGCCATTATCGCCATTAACTTATCCGCTGCCTTTCACACCATTCAACAATCACTACCTAGCATGACCAAAAACAAATGGGGTCGCATTATTAATATTGCTTCAGTACATGGTTTAGTCGCTTCAAAAAATAAAGCCGCTTATTGCGCAGCAAAACACGGCATTATAGGTTTAACCAAAGTTGTTGCTTTAGAGTGTGCTGAACGTGGAATAACCGCCAACTCTATTTGTCCAGGCTGGGTTGATACGCCATTAATTAATGATCAGATCTCAGATATTGCTAAAAATGATAATGTAGCCTTTGAACAAGCTAAATATAACTTAGTTACCGCTAAACAGCCGTTACCAGAGATGATGGACCCAAGACAAATTGGTGAGTTTATTTTATTTCTATGCAGTGACAGTGCTCGCAGTATTACTGGTTCATCTTTACCCATGGATGGTGCTTGGACCGCGCAATAATCAACAGACACTCCACTTTTTCTAACCTTTCAACTGTGCATGAAAGGTTAGACTAAATATCAATACAAACTTTCAAACAGAAGATACCAAGTATTATGACAATTCAAGATCCAATGGTAATTGTTGGGGCAAAACGTACCCCAATGGGCAGCTTTTTAGGTGGTTTTAAAAACCTCACCGCAACCGATTTAGGTGCTTGTGCAATAAAAGCCGTTGTAGAAAGCGCTAATGTACAAGTGAATGATATCGACGAAGTAATTTTTGGCTGTGTGCTCCCCGCAGGTCTTGGACAAGCACCAGCAAGACAAGCAGCATTAAAGGCTGGGCTAGCTCAGAAAACATCAGCTACTACTATTAACAAAGTGTGTGGTTCAGGTATTAAAGCCATAATGTTTGCTCACGATTTAATTAAAGCAGGAAGTATTAACATTGCTGTGGCAGGCGGTATGGAAAGCATGAGTAACGCGCCATATATGTTAGAAAAAGCACGAGATGGTTACCGTATGGGACATGGTAGCATTAACGATCATATGATGATTGATGGTCTTGAAGATGCCTACGAACACAAAGCAATGGGTTGCTTTGCACAATCAACCGCAGATAGTAAAAATTTAACCCGTGAAGCTATGGATGAGTTTGCCATTAACTCGTTAACCAAAGCTAACGCCGCTATTAAAAACGGCAGTTTTAGTCATGAAATAACGCCTGTTATAGTGCCAAATCGTAAAGCATCAGTCACGATAACGACCGATGAAGCGCCGGCATCAATTCATCAAGAAAAAATCCCAAGATTACGTCCTGCTTTTGCTAAAAATGGTTCGATAACTGCGGCCAATGCCTCTTGTATTTCTGACGGTGCGGCAGCAGTGGTATTAATGAAGCAGTCAACAGCAAAGAAAAAAGACCTAAAGCCATTAGCAAAAATTGTTGCACATGCTAGCTGTTCTCAAGCACCGAGCGATTTTACGTTAGCACCGATTGGCGCTATTAAATCGCTGTTGCAAAAAGCAAATTGGCATGTGGATGATGTTGACTTGTGGGAAATTAATGAAGCATTTGCTATGGTCACTATGCTAGCAATAGATGAATTGAACATAGCACCACAAAAGGTCAACATTCATGGTGGAGCTTGTGCTTTAGGTCATCCCTTAGGAGCAAGTGGCGCACGTATTGTCACTACACTTATTCATGCGTTAACCCACACATTAACTCAGAAACAAGTAAGCAAAGGTGTAGCTTCTTTATGTATTGGTGGTGGTGAGGCAGTTGCTATTGCGATAGAACTTATGTAATTAACCCGATTGAGATATAAGAAAGTTATGAATGACACAAATAAAGGTGAACAAATTAGACGACAAGTAATGGGCGATGAGTTTGTTGATCGCGCATTAACTAATGCCGATAATTTTACTCAACCAATGCAAGATTTTATTAACGATCATGGCTGGGGATCTACATGGCAGCGAACGGGGATTGATCTTAAAACCCGTAGCCTTATTACCATAGCCATGTTAGCTGCACTTAAAGCGCCTCAAGAATTAAAAGGCCATATTCGCGGTGCACTTAATAACGGAGCAACCAAAGAAGAAATTCAAGAAGTGTTACTTCACAGCGCAGTATATTGTGGTGCGCCTGCTGCTCAAGAAGCTTTTAGGGCGGCTAAAGAAGTCTTTTAAGCTTAGGCCATATTTAGACCATATCAAAAGCTAAGCGGTGCTTTTAAGTGATAAACACACCGCTTATTACCTTTAATAGCTAAAATTAACTACAACAATTGTTCTGCAAAATAATCAACCAACAACCTTATTTTAGGTGATAAGTGGCGATTATGTGGATAAACAGCCCAGATACCTTCATCCGGTGCGCGGTAAGTGTCTAATAAAGTGACTAATTCCCCACTTTCGATGTAGGATTGCACATAGTAATCAGGTAGTTGAACTATGCCTAAACCTTTTAATGCCGCATCAGTTAAGCTATAGCCATTGTTGTACCGCAATCGACCAGTTACCCGTATGCTTCTTTCTTTACCCGATTCACTAAACTGCCAATAATCGAGAGTTCCTAACAAACAGCTATGAGCAGTAAGCTCAGAAATTGCATGAGGAATACCGTATTTATCTAAGTATTGTGGAGAAGCACATACATATTTTATCCGTTTACCTAGCTTTTTAGCCATCATCGATGAGTCTGTTAACTTACCTAGTCGTATCGCTAAATCATAGCCCTCTTCGACTAGATCAATATTTCGATTACTTAAATATGCCGACACTTCAACATCGCTATATTTTTTTATGAAATTATTCACTAAGGGTAAGATTTGTTTTTCACCATAGGTTACCGGCGCAGTAAATTTAATTTTTCCTTGAGGTTTAGATTGTAAGTTAGTAATAGCGCGCTCTGCCGCATCTAAGCCGTCGAGCACACTACGACAATGTTGATAAAAAATACGCCCTTCTTCGGTTAAAGATACTTTGCGTGTTGTGCGGTAAAACAACTTAATATTAAGCCGTATTTCCAAGGCAGTTATCTGACGACTTACTTGAGCGGTAGATATTGCCAATTTTTTTGAAGCCAATGTAAAGCTCTCGTTTTCTGCAACATAGACAAATTCGCTAATACCATCCCACTGCATGATTGTTACCTATATGTAAAAGTGAATTACTTATCGAGCACATTATCATATTTACTTAACTCGTGTAGACTTACGTCATAACAAGTTACTTACGTTAAACCGATAACATTCATTACTGAAAGTGAGAAATTCCATGTCTGATCAATTTATTAAATCAAAAGCAGCCATTGCTTGGGGACCTAAGCAGCCATTATCTATCGAAGAAGTTGATGTAATGCTTCCGCGCAAAGGAGAAGTGTTAGTAAAAGTTATTGCTTCCGGCGTTTGTCATACCGATGCTTTTACCCTTTCAGGTGAAGATCCTGAAGGTATTTTTCCTGTTATTTTAGGCCATGAAGGCGGTGGTATAGTTGAGCAAGTAGGCGAAGGCGTTACAAGTGTTCAGGTTGGCGATCACGTTATTCCGTTGTACACGCCAGAATGTGGTGAGTGTAAGTTTTGCCTTTCTGGGAAAACTAACCTTTGCCAAAAAATTCGCGAAACTCAAGGTAAAGGCTTAATGCCTGACGGCACGACACGTTTTTATAAAGACGGCGAACCAATTTTTCATTACATGGGCTGTTCAACGTTTTCTGAATACACAGTATTACCTGAAATTTCATTAGCGAAAGTGAATAAAGAAGCGCCTTTAGAAGAAGTCTGCTTACTAGGCTGTGGTGTAACTACAGGTATGGGCGCAGTAATGAATACCGCAAAAGTAGAAGAAGGGGCAACGGTCGCTATATTTGGTCTTGGCGGCATTGGTTTATCCGCAGTTATTGGTGCAGCCATGGCCAAAGCGAGTCGTATTATTGCTATCGACATTAACGAAAGTAAATTCGATTTAGCCAAAAAACTTGGTGCAACCGACTGTATTAATCCTAAAAACTTCGACAAACCCATTCAAGATGTCATTGTTGAATTGACCGACGGCGGCGTTGATTACTCTTTTGAGTGTGTGGGCAATGTTAACCTTATGCGTTCGGCGTTAGAGTGTTGCCATAAAGGTTGGGGCGAATCTGTAGTTATTGGTGTTGCTGGCGCAGGACAAGAAATATCGACCCGTCCATTCCAACTAGTGACTGGTCGAGTATGGCGCGGCAGTGCATTTGGCGGCGTAAAAGGTCGTTCAGAATTGCCTGATTACGTTGAACGCTATTTGGCAGGTGAGTTTAAATTAAGTGACTTTATTACCCACACAATGTCACTTGAAGACATTAATGAGTCGTTTGAATTAATGCACAAAGGCGAAAGTATTCGCACTGTCATTCACTTTTAACAAGACTATAGCCTCCCTTTATTCTTAAATATAGCGTTCAAGAATCAAGGGAGTTACAAAGTAGGTTGCTAAACAATGAACCATTTAATTGAAAATCTTAGTGTAAACAAAAGCTTTGGAGGCTGGCACAAACAGTACAGTCACCAATCTAAATCGCTTAACTGTACAATGCGATTTGCGATATATTTACCTCCGCAGGTATCAAAAGGCGAAAAGGTGCCGGTTTTGTATTGGTTGTCAGGCTTAACTTGCACCGATGAAAACTTCATGCAAAAAGCGGGAGCACAGCGAATAGCAGCTGAGTTAGGTATTGCTATTGTTGCACCTGATACTAGCCCTAGAGGTGATGATGTCGCAGATGACGACAACTACGATCTAGGCAAGGGCGCAGGTTTTTATGTTAATGCGACACAAGCTCCTTGGAACCGTCACTACCAAATGTACGACTATGTGGTTAGTGAACTGCCACAAATCATTGAAAGCATGTTTCCTGTGACAGAAAAACGTGCCATTAGTGGTCACTCAATGGGTGGGCATGGCGCTTTAACAATTGCGATGTTAAATCCAGAGAAGTACTGTTCAATGTCTGCATTTAGTCCTATTTGTAACCCAATAAATGTTCCTTGGGGGAAAAAAGCCTTTACTGCTTATTTAGGTAAAAATATAGCGACATGGTCTAATCATGATGCCAGTGAATTAATGCGACAAGCAACGCAATTTGTGCCGGCTAAAGTTGATCAAGGCGGTGGCGATAATTTTTTAACTGAGCAATTAAAACCTGAAACATTAGAAGCGGCAGCAATAGCGAACAATTATCCGTTAACGTTAACTATTCATGAAGGCTATGATCATAGCTATTATTTTATTTCTTCTTTTATTGAAGAACATCTGCGCTTTCATGCAAAGTACTTAAAACGCTAACTCACACAAAACTGTTAACCGCCTAGCAATTAGGCGGTTATTTACATGTTATTTAAATAATTTTACTTTGTAACTAGCGTAAAAATTATAACTTACTATATTTAATTATGAGCCCTATCAATAACTAGGTATAGAACGCCGTTAAACTATTATGGATGCAATTACCACATTAACTGCAAAACTAACCAACCCTAAGATTTCAATTCACGATAAGTTAATTGAAATTTGCCAACGCACACATCAATTAATTGAAGGCTCAGATCGAGTAAGTTTATGGGTATTTTCCAAAGACTTTAACAAAATCACATCTATTTTATGCTACGACTCAACTTCTGGCAGTTTTACCTCGGGTCATGAATTAACGCGTGAAGACTACAACGATTACTTTGATGCCATATTAAATAAAGATGTTATTTATGCACCACAAGCCAGAGAAAACTTATTTACCCTGTGCTTTAATGAAACCTATTTTGAACCCCTCAATATTTACTCTTTACTAGATTTTATTTTACATAAAGATTTTGAACCTATCGGCATCATTTGTTGTGAAAGTATTGGTAAAGAAACGCAATGGACCGATGAGGATATTGAAATTCTACGCCGCATTTCAAACATTAGTTCTTTTTACTTTCAAGTAAATAGTTAAACACTTCAAAGTTGCCTGCTTAGCGTGGCTTTATGAGCTAATCATTACCTCCTGCTACTAAAGAACCACTTATTTATCCCCTTTAATTAGCTACTGTTTATGTGTTCGAATTTTGAACACTAAATGGAAAGTACAACTCAGGATAAGTCAAATTATATAATAAATAACAAATAGGCTTTTTATGAAACATATTTTATTTACACAAGCGTTAAAACAACACTCAAAACTCATTCCTACTTACCTTGGCGCCTTTTTACTGTTATTTTCAGTAAACAGCAGCGCAGGTAGTTGGCAACAAAATGTCTCCATTGGCGGTTTTAACAATGTTCACATTTACACTCCAGACAGTAATTCAGCCATCGGTACAGGTAAGTCATTACTTATCGTTTTACATGGCTGCGTTCAACCAATTAATAACTACTTAACGGCACAATTAGAAAGCGCAGCAGAAGCCCATGGCATGGTAATAGCCGTGCCTGATGCTATGAATAAAGCAGGTTATAGCTGTTGGTCTTATTGGCAAGGCAGTATTTCTAGAAATTCTGGCGATTATAAAAATTTAATCAATTTAGCTAATACCATGAGCGGCGACAGCAATAGAAACATCGACGATAAACAAGTTTACATTACTGGCTTGTCTTCAGGAGCTGCAATGTCAGCACAAACCGCTTGTTTAGCACCTGATATTTTCGCAGGGGTTGCCCCAAGTGCTGGGCCGACAATTGGCACTAGTTCAAGTGGCGCAATCACCACTTGTGAAACAGTTTCAACCTCTACCTTTAAATCGCGCTGTGAAGGTTATGCAGGTTCAGCTAAAACTCACTTTAATACCCAAATTGCTGCCATAGGTCACGGCACAGCAGATAGCACAGTAAACACTTGTTATAACCAACAAAATGCTGATGGTTTTGCTAATGTTTATGGCGTTAATCAACTGTCAGGCACAACCAACCTAAGTGATAGCGCAGGTCATACCGCTGCTCAAACACTTTGGACGGACAACAGAGTTGCTATGTTATGGTTTGATAACCTTGATCATTCATGGTCGGGCGGAGCTGGCGCATCGGGTGATTATATCGATGATAACAGCATTAATTTCGCTGATTATTTAGGGACGTTTTTTACCGAAAACAATCAACGTGTTGACCGTAATTCGGGTCCTGTTATTAGTAATCACGCAGCAAGTGATATAAATAACAGTTTATCAATTTCAGGTAATGCAGTTGACGAAGAAGGCAGTGTAAGCTCAGTAACGTTAACAATTTCTTCACTTGATACTGGTTCAGCGATACTCGTTGAAACAATCAATACAAATGCAGCAGCTAGCGATGGCGCATATTCAGCTAACTCAAGCACATTAACTGATGGTTTATATCAAGTGACAGTATTTGCATTAGATAACGAAAATAAAGCCGGTGATGCTGTTTCGGTAACGACCCGCGTTGGCCCTGAGCCTCCTGCTACTGCCCCAGTATTATCTGGCATAAGTGCAGCAATTTCAGGGCAATGTGCCACGATTACAGGAACTGTTGTTGATGCGAATCAAAACCTTTCAACGGTTACGGTTAGTTTTACAAATGGCACAGTAAATGCCACGGTAAATGCTAACCACTACTCTGCAGAGCAATGTAACTTACCTGGTGGCGATAATAACGCAACAGTCACCGCGAGTGATGCAACCTCGCTATCAAGTACTGACAGCGTACAATTCTCCATTGATGCAGGCGTAACAGGTGACTACAACCTACATATTAATGAAGGTCATATTACTTGGGGTAATGGTTATTCTGCTTGTTATTTAGCTTTTGGTACGGCTGATTTCACTATGCGTGAATACCCTTCTGGCACCAATCAATGCCAATGGATTGCAGACGGTGAACCAAGTTGTGCAGGCTTAAGTCAATCTTGTGTTGGCGGTGGTAGCGGCGATCCAGACAGTGATAATGACGGTGTTGCCGACAGCATAGATAACTGTCCGAATGATGCGAACGCTAACCAAGCTGACAATGATAATGATGGTTTAGGTAATGTTTGTGACAGCACGCCAGACGGAACAATTGTTGACACTGATGGTGATGGTATCGCTGACGGCGTTGATAACTGCCCAAGCATTGCAAACGCCGATCAAGCTGATAATGATAACGATGGTTTAGGTAATGTTTGTGACAGCACGCCAGATCCCGTCACTAGTTGTACTGAAACTACATCGAGCAATTACGCACACGTGCAAGCCAACAGAGCAACCACCAATGGCGCGTATGTATTTGCCGTTGGTTCAGGAGAGAGTATGGGCTTTTATAATATTTTCTATACGTCTACGTTAGCTGAAACATCAGCCAATTACTTTGAAGTGGGTAGTTGTCCATAGTCTTAGAATTATCACGCTTCGGCATTCTTTGTTAATAGCAAAGAGTACCGAAGCGCTTATTTAATATTTTCCTGTCTCAACAAGAATTAGGTAGCAAGTAACTTAAAAAACACTTGCTTGCTGACAGGCAGGAAAGCCTCCAAAACCGACATTAACCAACTAAAAAAATACTATCCAATAAGCAAATAGGCTACAAAATAGAGGGGCGAATAAACTAAATGTGACTGCTTGAGCACTTAGTAGGTGAATCTTTTGATTAGCGCTGTGATTGTTCAGAGATTTCTTCTGCTAAGTATTTATTTCAAGGTAAGTATCTATACCTGTTATAGCTATATTAAGAATACTGATTGTTTGAAAGTATGATACAACACTAAAAATAAAAATAGTTCATTCAATTTTTCCCTATGAATTCTATCCAAATATTCATTGATAAGTACAAATATAATTGATAAACGCCATCCACCAAGCAGCTTATTGATTTTTAAACATTAAATTTCACATACACAACAACCATGTAGCTACCACGAACCTCTATGTGTAGACACTATATATGCGTTAGGTTTTAACATGAAATATATCTTATAACCCTTTCTTTGAAATATTATTAATTAACTCTTTTAGCTCTTCACTAGTAAAGTCCAGAGATACTAATTCTTTTTCTATTGCTCTTTTAGTTGATGGGCTTCTACTTATCGCAACGTTTAATAGTTGAACAACCTGTTCTGTGGCACCTTTCGGTTGCTTTGAACTCCATTTTATCAAGGCTGATGCTGCTTCATATTGTCCCATATTAGCTAATGTACTAAGCACCGTGTTTTGAACATTTTTTGTTGAGCTATTAGATAAATAACTAGTGAGATGAGGTACTAAAGATTCCGTTTGAATTTTTGTCATAGCACCACTTGCGACTGTACTTTTATTTTTTGACTCACTATCAATATAGCTAATTAAATAATCAACCTGTTCGACGTTTGCATGATGAGCAATGCTTTCAGCTAATTCACCTATAAAGGGGTTTTCATCTTCGGATTGAGTAAATGTTTGTTGTGCTAAATCAGTGTAATTTCCACTACGATTTAATTTTTCGATAGACTTTCTAACAGAATAAATGGCATGAGATCCTTGCCAATTATCTTTTGCTACAAAATCAAAGAATATTTCACTTGCTCTTGAAGAATCTACAGCCGCTAATAGACTTAAACTATATTCAATTAACCTATCATCACTCTCATTACCAATATTAGCAACTTGCAGTTGTTCAATAATGAATTGATAGACTTGTTCATTATTAGTTTCTTTTAAGTAATTTAATAACGATTTTTCAGCTGAAAAATCTATTGTTTGGTTGTTGTAAATATTACTTAAAAGCATTTCGGCTATTTGTAGAGCTTCACCTTCTTTAAGCACTTTTAACTCAACTTTATCATTAATCCCTTTGTCTTCGACTATCAGTGAAGTTTCTATTTTAGACGCTGATGTTTTGACTGTAGCTTTTTGAGAAGCGTTTGTACGTAATACCTCATCTGTAACAGACTTAATTGTGTTTACAGATGATGTTTCTAACCGAACAGACGATGGTGTAGGGGAAGGTATAAACAACCAAACAAAAACACCAAAGATGACCAAAATAATAACAGAAATAAGAGTGAGTTTTTTCATTGGACTTACTTCCATCCTAAGTTTATGTATAAGCCTTCAAATAACCAATTAATATCTGACACTTGTTTTGTTTGTTCAGTGTGCAATATATTAGGAGCATTTTGAGTACCTTTTTTGGTTACTCCTACCCCTTCATTTTCCAACAACAAACTTAATTTTTGACTATACACTGGCACTATACCGTCACCAATAAATGACGCTCTAGTTTGACCATTTTCAATATACCTTAACGTTTCAGGGTGTGGGTGATCCCCCGCAAACCATGTGTTATATGCATACAAGTCATAAAAATCAGATAAGCCTGCATCTTTACTTAATATACCAAAACTTGTTCCTTCATACGTTAATTGACCTATTACTAACTGGCTAAGGCTTAACAAGTTCAGATTTAAACCTTGTATCGATGAAGACTCAGGTGATAAATAATCAACACTAGGTGCCTGTAAATCCATTTGATATTCTAACCCAATATCAAATCCAAAATATGTTCTGCTTCCATATAGCATCTCAATAACTTCCCAGTTATCTTCGCACTTACTTCCATCTTGGCGATAAGCACTTTTAGGTATGCAGTTATCATCCATGTATTGATAGAAGCGCCCTAACGGTGAACCTTGATGTGGTGTGCCTGTAGTAGCAAAGCCTTTTACAAATGATTTATTGGTTGTTTGATTATTTTGTAAATAAAAACGTGCTGCTAAACCTCCACGACTATGACCAAACATAAATATTTCTGTATCTTGTCCTAAATGCCCAACAATGCGCTCTATAGCTGCTTCAACTTCATATCCTAAACCTTCAAAAGTAGTGTAATCACCATCACAACCTGAAACATTATTACATGCTTTATTATCTAAACCAGATGCTGAAAAATTCGTGCCTCGGTCAAAAGCACCGAACTCCAAATTAAAGCAACTAATGCCATCGCTATTAGCATCTACCTCTGTTAATTCATCATTATCAACCGTTAATATTTGGCACTTACCATTAAAGAAACTGTCATCATTAATCATAGAATTCCATGTGTCAGGGCTTGAGGCTAAACCATGTAATAACAAAATAGCTTTTTTATATACAACAGCTTCTGCCGTAGCTGACAAATGAAAACTTGAATCCTGCCTTGCTAATATTCCTATATAGTAAGTCGTTATTTGCTGTGTACGCTCTACACACTTTTCTGTTTGGTTATTACTTAAATTAGAACGGCATTGATAATCAAATTTTGTAGGGAAGTCCCCCTGTTTTATATATAAATCAGCATCACCAGATAAGTTAGATAATGTAATATCCAGCATTGCATTCTCTGATGGCTCAACGGTAAAGTATTGCCATTGGCCACGAGTAACATTACCTTCAATTACTTGTGAAATATTTAATATACCTGGGTTATGAATCGTATTATATTCAGCTAAGTATGGGCTTTCATCAATATCATTAAGAATGCCGTCTCCGTCTATGTCAGGATCGCTATTGTTACCAATGCCGTCATTATCGAGATCTTCCCATTCAGTCGGGTTAAGTGGAAATATGTCTATATTATTTTCTACATTATCACCATCTATATCAGGATCACTGTTATTTCCTATACCATCATTATCTAAATCTTCCCATTCTGTTGAGTTATAAGGAAAAGCATCCTGACTATTAAGGATGCTATCACCATCTATATCTTGATCTTCTGTATCAGCCATACCGTCAAGATCTGTATCACCTGATAATTTACCACTACTATCTCTAATCACTCTTACTTGGTTATCACCTCTAGTTCTTAAGGCTAAGTACTCATCAATACTGTCAAAAACACTCTGAGAATCATCAATCAAATTAAGAAGCTTTTCTTTGGATTCTGGCATTAAAGAAAGACGGACTAAATCTGCAGCTAAAGCTGTCTGTTCAGTATTACCAGTGGCAATAAAGTCTTCGAATAGGCTTTGAAACATTAAGTCTAATTTCATACTTATTAGAGATGCTGCTCCTTCTTTATCAAAGACTTTTCTACTTTTTAAGTAAACAAGAGTTGTTAAAGGGGTAATGATTTGTTCACCTTCAGGAGAAGCTAATATGAAATCTTTTTCAACAAAGTTACTTAAACTTTCATCAAAAGTTTTTCCTGCTTCGGCAAAAACGAGAACACTATATTTTGTAGGATCAGTTTCAGAAGAAAGAGTAATAGTTCCTTTCCCATTATCTTGAGTAACAGTAGTTGGTTCATCTGAATCTTGTATGCCATTATTATTTATGTCTAACCAAACTGTAGCTGATCGTAAGTAACCATCGATAACAGTAACAGAATATGTTTGCGTGGTAGCTTGAGGTGGCAGTTGAGGGCTTGTTGTTGGCTCAGATGAACCTCCTCCACCACAAGAAATTAAAACGCTTAACGAAAGTGATACAAATACAGAACGAAGATGGTTATTAACCGTCATCCATGACTCCAAAATTTAACCTTATGAATATATTAAGATTATCTGATAACCTTTCAACATTAGCAAGTTAATCATTGTACATACATCTAATTTTATTGCTTTATTTTCAACTGGTTAACATTAAACAAACCACTTCATAACATATTTTTTAATTTACTTGTCAAAGGCACGTGCTTTTAAGTTGTACATACATTACTAGTAAACAGTACAGTTATTTACAGAACTCCAAGTTATCACAAAACGCCAACTTTACATTAACCTATTTCAGTATCCAATAATGCGTCATGGGCAAGCTTAATTGGTTGGTCTTTTCGTTTAGTAAAAACACCGCCCATTGTATTGATGTATTCACGCTATACAGAAACACTCGCTCCGCCAATTAAGAAACAACGACTAGTGATTATGAATAGGAAATAAGAGATAAAAACCGTTTAATTCACCCATAAAAAAGGTAGCTAGAATGCTACCTTAATAATACAAAAATAATAACCTTACGTTTTAACTTTTAATAAATTTACCAATAAGTTGATAAGTTTCTGCACACTCTTGTTTAACTAAACTATCGAGCAACATATAAGCGTGTATCATGCCATCAAATTTGTGGTGTTCAACAGGTACACCCAAGTTTAACAGTGCTCTTTTATAAGCAAGTCCTTCGTCTCTTAATGGGTCACAACCTGCGGTAATAATAAAGGTTTCAGGCATGTTATTATTCATTGGCATGTAAAGCGGTGAAACGTTTTCCACAGATTTATTAGCATAAAAATCATGGCCAAAGTAATTGTCGAAATACCAGCGTATTTTCTCTTTCTCTAACAAAAATCCCGTGCCATTTTCATCGATTGAGGCGCTGCACATAGTGTAATCAACACTAGGATAAATCAAAATTTGTTTATTAATATTCACATCAGCATTGGTTAAGTTATTACTCGCTAACGTTGTACAAAGCGCTCCTCCACCACTATCTCCTAATGTCATTAACTGATTAGAGTATTTCACTTCTGTTAATAATTTTTTATAATTCGCTAAAACAAACTGACAGTCGTTAATCCCCATAGGATAAGGGTATTCAGGCGCTAAACGATACTCAACCGCAATAACAATACAGTGTCCTGCTTTGGCAACTTTACGACTAATCGTGTCGTATAAAGCGATACTGCCACACATATGTCCGCCGCCATGTAAGTGTACTACAACGGGTAATTCTTCACTTGGAGCTGGACTATAAACCCTCACTGTAACATTCGAGCTACTGCTTTTTTCAACCGTTAGTATTTTTTCTTCAACATAATTAAGCTCTGGCCCTTCTCCTATTAATGCTTCTAATTTATCAAGATTGCCTCGCACTAATTGTGGGGTAAGTTTTACCCCATTTTTCTTCGCTTCTGCGCCAGCTTTATTTGCTTGTTCAATAAAGTCTTTAAGTTTTTCAGATATTACCCCTCGCATGGTTCAACTTCCTTAATAGGTTTATTTTGCACTAATGTTGCTGCCGTTTCAGGCAAAAAGAAACTGCCAATGAAAAACGTACTGCTGACGATACAAATAAGTATAAATGCGAAAGAAAAATCCCCTTGATTGATGTCAACTAACTTACCAAAAAACCATAATACTGCTGTAGCGACAAGGTAGCTTATTGAGTAAAACAAACTAAAGATCACGGTAATTCGTTGGCTGTTCATTTTAGGTAATTCATGGGGGATAGTGACTAAAGCAGTAATTGGGAAAAATATAAAAAAGCCTAATAGCATCGCAGAAACGGTTTGCAATGCTGTTGAAGAGCTAAAAGATAATCCTACAACCGTAGCGGTCACCAATAAACCTGACCAACGAATAACAGGCAAACGCGCAGGGATCTTTTTACTATAAATAATGCCAGCAATTGTGCCAACAATACCAGCACCAATCACCAAAGCACTTTGACTTATGCCTGCTTTAGGGTAAAAAGTAAACAAGCATATATAAAAAGCTAGGATGCCAGAATAAGTTAGTGCGTACACCCAATTAAATTTGTCTTTTAAGCCATCAAGATACGAATAATGCGTATCAAGTACTTGCTCTTTTTCAATAGCGCTTTGCTGTTTTGCATTTTGGTCATTAGCTGTTGATAATTTCTCTTTGTTAACAACTAATAACCAAGAAAAACTAAAAGCAACACTTGCTAGAGAGAAAATAATTAAGGTATTTTGCCAATTACCCGTTAAGCTATTAAAGTTTGCCATTTGCCACAAAATAATGCCGGTACCAACATTAAATGCTACGGCATTTATACCATTAACGGTTGGCCGCTCGTCAGGCTCAAACCACGCCATGACAATGGGGTTGAAGTAGACAATCATAAAAGCGCCTCCTAATCCCATCAAAAAACGACTCACTAATAGTAGCTCGTAATTGGGCGAAAGAGGGGTCAATAAGCCTATTGAAATAAGTAAACCAGAGACGAAAAAAGCATATTTAATTCCTAACTTTAACGCTAACCACGCGGCGATAAAAGTTCCCACTATTTTAGCTAAAGTAACAGCCCCACTGATGAAACTCGCTGATGCTAAACTGTCAATTTCCATCGCTGACATAATTTGATTCATACTTGCGGTGCCACCCACCCAAGCCATAGCAAAAAGGGTGTAACTAATAAAAACAATAACAGCTACTAGATATTTGTTATTGATAGCAGGGAGCTTGGTCGACGATACATTCATATAAGTTAATTCAGCTTGTGATAATCCATTTATTTAGCTTAACCGAATGAAAAATACAATGATGTACTACCTTGGTGCACTGCGTTTAATTTATCCTCGTGATATGCTAAAGCGTGTTGATGTACTTACCTAGGGTTGGATTATAATTTGTTAGTTTGGCTTTCTTTAGATGTATGGTTAATTTCACTACTTTCAGTCGTGTACTTATTATTACTTTTTGTAGTGGCTTATTGGGGACAAGAAAAAGCCGACAAGAAATGGTTTAATCGCCCTTGGGTATATGGCTTATCTATTGGTGTAAGTTGTAGCTCTTGGGCTTTTTACGGCACTGTTGGTCAAGCTGCAGCAACAGGTGCTTGGTTGGCACCGCTTTATATTGGCACTATTTTATGCTTTGTTCTTGCTTGGCCAATGATGCTAAGAATATTGCGCATCACCAAACAACAAAACTTAACCTCAATTGCCGACTTTATTGCTTGTCGTTATGACCGCTCTCCTATTATTGCTACTACTGTGACCATTGTCGCTTTACTGGGCACAATTCCTTATATTGCCTTACAATTACGTGCCATTAGTAAAAGCTTTGATTTACTGACCGGCTCTTATCAATCAGGCATTAGTACCACATTTATTGTTACTATTGTGCTTACTGTTTTTAGTATTTTATTTGGTGCTCGACAAGTCGCGGTAAATAAGCAAAACCAAGGCCTTGTTTTGGCTATTGCTTTTAGCTCTATTATTAAATTATTTTCGTTAACTGCCATAGGAATTTTTGCCACATTTTTTGTTTTTGACGGTCTTAATGATCTGTTCATTCAAAGCGAAAGTATTACAGCGACATCACAAACAACAAGTATTTTCTTTGCCATATCCCAAGCTTTACTAGGTATGTTTACCGTATTTATTTTACCTCAGCAATATCATATGTTGATGATAGAAAATCATCATGAGAATGAGCTGAAAACCGCTCGTTGGTTATACCCTTTCTATTTAATTTTAATCAATTTATTTGTGTTACCCATTGCCTTGGCAGGTCAAAATTTATTTCCAGGTGGCAGCGTTGACGCCGATACGTACGTATTAACTATTCCATTATTTTTTCAACAATCTTGGCTAGCAGGTTTTGCCTATATTGGTGGGTTAGCCGCAGCAACGAGCATGGTAATTGTCGCAACCATTGTATTAAGTACTATGGTAACCACTGAAATTGTTAACCCATTATTACTGCACTACAACGGATTTATCAGTAAACAAAAAACTCAAATATCTCATGTGCTGTTAAATATTCGCCGTATTTTTATTGCCCTACTTTTATTATTAGCCTTTGTTTTTGAAAGAATTATTGACCAACAAAATCATTTATCCACCATTGGTTTACTCTCTTTTGTTTTACTCGCCCAACTCGGACCATTATTTATCGGTGCACTTTATTGGCGAAAAGCGACCACGAAAGCAGCACTAATTAGTTTAATTGCCGGTAGTTTACTTTGGATTTACACCTTATTGTTACCCGCATTAATCCCTAACGCTAACTGGATTGCAACAGGTCCTTTTCAAATAAACTGGTTAAAACCAGACGCGCTGTTTGGCGTAACGACACTTGATAATATTACCCATGGTTTATTTTTTAGCTTATTCGTTAATTGCGCGTGCTATTTCATCATCTCGTTACTGACACACAGAAGTGTTGGCGAAAGAATTCAAACAGAATTATTTATCAATAAACAGCAAAACGCTTTTGAACAAAACCTAACCAATAAAGATCTCTACCAGCTTCTTCAGCGTTTTGTTAATAAAGAAGCAGCAGAGCAATTGTTTCTACATCGCAATAATAATCAATCGAACGCTAAAACATTAGCAAAAATCAATAATCAAGCAGCTGAACAGTCATTAATTAATTCCACACGATTACAGCTTTCCAGTGTATTAGGATCCGCTTCCACACGTATGGTTATGAAGGCAGCAACTCAACAACAAGCTATGCCTTTAGAAGATGTGGTAAGTATTGTTGATGAAGCAAACCAACTCTTTCAGTTTAACCGTGAATTACTTCAAGCAGGTGTTGAAAACATTGAGCAAGGTATCAGCGTAATTGATGCTGATATGCGCCTAGTTGCTTGGAATAACCGCTATGTAACCCTACTTGATTACCCTAGCGAGATGGTTACAGTTGGTACTCCTATTGCTGAGTTAATCCGCTTTAATACTGAACGAGGGGTTATAGCGACGAACAAAGAAAATAATAATATTGATGCATTAATTGAGCGACGTCTCAATTATATGCGCGCGGGTAATAATCATTATTTTCAGCGACAAATGCCTAATGGCATTGTCTTAGAGATACGTGGTCAAGCCATGCCAGGGGGTGGTTTTGTAAGTACATTTTCTGATATTACCGCGCATATTGAAGCAGAAAAATATTTACAAAAAACCAATGAAACACTTGAAAAAAGAGTCGAAGAGCGCACGCTAGAATTAACCCTTGCTAAAGCCGAAGCTGAAGCTGCCAATCGCAGTAAAACTCGGTTTTTAGCTGCCGCCAGCCATGATTTAATGCAACCTTTTAATGCGTTAAGTTTATTTACTTCTGTTCTTAAACAAAAGGCACAAGGCTCAAATTTAGAAGCAATTACCAACAATATCAGTGATTCTTTAGTCGCCGCAGAAGCACTTTTGTCTGATTTAGTTGAAATATCAAAACTAGATGGTGGCTCACAACCCGTTGAGCACTCTTCATTTGATATTAATGAATTGTTAGCTCCTTTAGCACAAGAGTTTACCGCGATTGCTTTAAATAAAAAGGTGGCATTTTCTTACCAAACGTCACACTGCATTGTGCATTCTGATAAAAATTTATTGCGCCGTATTATTCAAAACTTCCTCAGTAACGCGTTTAATTATTGCCAACAAGGTAAGATTTTATTAGGAGTTAGGCGACATAAAACGAGTATTTCAGTAGAGGTTTGGGATACAGGCCCCGGTATTGCTCAAGATAAACAACAATTAATTTTTAAAGAATTTGAACGCCTGTCTGTGAATCATGATCAACCGGGACTAGGGTTAGGTTTAGCAATTTCTCAACAAATATCGCAGCTCATCAATACCCCGATAGCCCTTCAATCAGTTGTTAATAAAGGTAGCTGTTTTCAAGTTAATGTTTCTTTAAGTTCAAAAGAAGATGCTCAAAGTATTATTGAGCAAACTAATAAGTTGCTTGAGCCAAATATCGCTATGGCTGAATCTGCCAATGAAAATACCAATAATCAAGACGTGATTTTAGTGATTGATAACGATCCCTTAGTACTAAAAGCAATGACTTCTTTGTTGGAGAATTGGCATTATCAAGTGCTAGGAGTAAACGATAAACTCGCCTTTGAACAATTAACGTTAAGCAAAGCGCCATTACTCATTGTTGCTGATTACCACCTAGATAATCAAGTAAACGGTGTTGATTTAGTGCTTGAAATAGTTAAAGAAAAGCAATGGGCTGTTCCTTGTATTATCAATTCAGCTGATCCTTCGGAAACTGTACGCCAGCACACAAGTAACGCAAAGTTTAGTTTTATTCGCAAGCCAGTTAAACCACTGGCCTTGAGAAGGTTAATCAAACAATTAACCTAAGGGCCGTGGATTTTATAGTTGTATTGGTTCGATAAGTGATAAGATCATTAACAGTTAATTCAACTACATAATTAGCAGTTTTATCGGAGAACACATGGACGTTTGTCAAACCCAAAGGCTCAGTATTAGGCAATTTAAAGAAAGTGACGCTGAATTTATCCTCGAACTTTTAAACGAAGAAGCCTTTATTCAAAACATAAACGATAAGCAAGTAAGAAACACTAGCGATGCGATTAATTATCTTCGCAGTGGGCCAATGGCCAGCTATCAAAAATATGGTTACGGCTTGTATTTAGTGCAACTAAAAGACACTAAGACTCCTATTGGCATGTGTGGTTTTCTCAAAAGGGATGATTTTGAGTATGCCGACATAGGCTACTCTCTATTAGAAGCCTTTTGGTCTAAGGGCTATGCTAAAGAAGCAGCAATAGCAGTACTTGATTACGCACATAAAACTCATCATTTAACTACTGTACTTGCGGCAACTTTACCGAGTAATATTGGCTCAATAAGCTTACTTGAAAAATTAGGCTTTAGCTTAAAAGGTACACTCGAAATGTACGGCGAGTTTAGTCATTTATACCAATTAACCTTACCTCAAAGTAATTAAATCAACTTCTTTTATTGCGCGTGTTGCTATAGAATCCACCTTTAAATTTTACTGATAGCCAATTCACCTCCTTTCAAAAGCGACACTCAATAAATGACTGATATAACAATAGTAACGCACAATGGTAATTTTCATGCTGATGATGTTTTCAGCGTTGCAGCACTTTGTCATGACCTTGGTAAGGTATCATTCCAAAATACGAACTACCTAGTCATAAACAGCACGAACTAAAAGGGCTTCCTTTGGTTGAAATCTCCTGCAACCATTTTAAAGTCTCCAATGAATACAAAAAATTGCCATTAAAAGTATGCCAATTTCACTTACATAGCCATAAATTTTTTGAGCTTAAACCAAGCACTATTTTAACCTTATTCAACCAACTTGATGTATAGCAAAAACCACAAGAATTTGAAGACTTCTTAGTTGCTTGTGAAACTGATACTAAAGGCAGGTTAGGGTTTGAGGAAAAGTCCTATCCGCAAGCTAATTTTCTCCGTCTTACCGCACATAAATGTTTAAAAGTAAGGCCAAAAAATTTATCGAACAAGGTATACATGGGAAATTTATTAAAGAAAGTCTCGGTTTAAATAGAATAAACTTAAACGCATACATATTGACAACGCCTTATAGGCAATGGTAGCGTAAATGATGCAGATTAAATATTGTTTTATTTAATATTCCAAAGGAATGGAAAAGTTGCTCTAGGATGATTCCTACCATTTAATTTATTCCATTCCCTTGAGTTCAAAAAACTGCATTTTATTAATAATAAATTGGAGAATAATAATGGATTTGATTCATTCAAAAGAATATGACACCAATGAAAGTAGTGTTGAAAACCTTGAGGTAATTTCGACTCATGACGTTGTAGAGCTGGAACAACGCTTCGAATACGATACAAATATCACTATTTGTCATTATGAATGGCACTAGATAAGGGAACTCTTATGGAAAGTAATGATATTTCATGTGAAAACTGTGAGTTATTAGTTATAGAGTCAATTAACGATGTTGAAGAGTTAGAACAACGTTATGAGTATGATGAAACGGTTTGGCTTTGCCGATACACCGTACACTTTTAAGAATAAAAGGTCGTAGTGATAGGTTACCTGTCACTACTTTTTAATCATGCAAAAAACAATCAAATTAACAGTCTTATCTAATTTTCTTCGATTAGGGGCATCTTCTTCAAGTGAGGTTTACTCTCATTTAAGAAAGTGGCTACAATATCAAAAAAAATTGCAAGGAATTTTAGCTACTCAATCTATAAACCAATTTAGCCTCGAACCATCTGATGAAAGCTGTGATATTGAAAATAGATTTTTCGTTACAGCTCACTTTGGTATGTACCCACTAATCATTAAGTACCTATCAAATATATTCCCAGAAAGAGAAATTATTTGTTTAGTTGGTAAACAAAAATCAATTCAAGGCATTACACATCTAACTAAAATTTTAAGTTTAAATGTCAAGTATATCGAAGTAGGCGATTCCCTAATGTTTTTTAGAAGACTCATTAGGCTTAACAAGAAGGGCGTGATCTTTTTATCACTGATAGATATTCCTTTAGGGATTTCTGATAAAAATGAACAATGGCTACCATTCTTAAATGGAAATATTAAAGTCAAAACAGGTTTGTTGAAAATCGCCAAAAAATTAAAATTACCTGTTCGCTTTATAATTTCTAGTCTAGATATCAAGACGAACAATGTGCCTATAAATAGCTATTCAGTAAATGATATTGACTCCATCTTCAACATTTTTAGTTCTTTTGTCGATAAACATCCCTATATGTGGGATAAAGTGATGGATGTTTTTAAATTTTATGAAAGCTCCATCGAACAAGGTATATACATTCCTTTCAAGTTGCAAAATGAATATTTTACGCTAGATGTATCCAGTAATCAGGTACATAAGATTAACGATACATTTTATAAAAAATTATATGATTTAAAAACTATTGAAAAAGCAAACAATAAACTATTCGAACACTATAAAAGACAGATAAATGAACAAACTAATTTCAACATTCAACGAGCAATATGATTCTTTAATAGAGTCAGTTACTGAGTTAAATGGTAATTTTATCATTAGAACTATAGATGGTCGTTTTTTTAAGTTCGGTAATGAATCAATTGATTTATTAAATGCCCTTAAAAGTAATATTGTCGTAGATGAGCATCAAGAAAATAAACTTGAACTATTCATTAATAATGTATTACTACCTAAAGGCTTATACCAGCTACAAGGTACTAAAAAGAATTACTTACCTAAAAAGCCAAAATTAACATTACATGTTGAATTATTTAGTTCTTCTTTTGTGACTAAAATATGTAGTTTTTTTATGTGGATGTTTACTCCTTTTGTAGTGTGTTCTTTTGTCATTTCATCATTATTAATAAACCTTAAGTATTTTGAGCAACACTCTCATGTGTTTTCTTATGAATATATATTTTCTTACACACCTTCAGAGATAATTTTTGTTCTCTGCTTGTCTATTACTACCTCTCTATTTCATGAATTAGGTCACGCAACTTGTTGCAAAAAACTGTCTGGAAAAGCTGGAGATATAGGTTTTGGTGTGAATTTCTTTATACCTGTATTTTACGCAAATGTATCAAATGTCCACATATTATCTAGCAATCAAAAAGCTGCGATTGCTATATCTGGAGTTTACTTTCAGTTAATATTAGCTACTAGCCTTATTTTCCTAATTCCAATATTCCCTGAAATAGAAAAATACATAGTCCTTAACTTGATTGGGATGTTATTCAATTCCATCCCATTTTTTAGAAATGATGGATACTGGCTTCTAAATGATTTACTTAAAAAAGAAGACTTGCTGAAAGAAACAATGATACGGCTTAAAAGCTTTAAGCATATTCAAACCATACATGTTATCTACGGCACTTTAATCATAATATTTTTTACAGTTGCTATATTGCTAATGTTTAATTTTGTGATAAATAGAGGCCCATCAATAATTACAGAAATAGTTAATCACCAAAGTCGTAATTTTTCGATCTATCTAAAGGCAGTGTTAGTAGCATTTCATTATATAGTGATCACAATTTCAGTTTGGATGCTGCTAAACAGCATTTACAAAAAAATAACCCAGAAACTCAAGCTTACAACCACAAAGGCTAGTTAGATGAAAAAAATTATAACCATTATCTTTATTTTATGTGTTACCGCATGCTCCGTCACTGTTAATGAAGACATGATCGCGTCTCCTTCAAAAGATATCAACTCCCAAAATCTTGAAGTTTTATCTAAGGCATATAACATTGTTGAACTATACGCAAAGGATGGTTCAAAACTCTTCGCTCTAAAAAAATATAACCCTAACATCAAAACAACACTTGTTGTATTTCATGGTAATGCTTTGAATCTTACCCTACAGCCTTGGTTTGGCACACTCAATACTTTGAATGAACTAAACATTAATATTCTAGCTATTGATTATAGAGGGTTTGGGGAGAGTGAGGGAAAAGCAAGTTTTAGCCACATGAAAGAAGATGCACTGTCTACACTGAGTATTGTGCCTAATGATCAAGATGTTTATGTTTATGGCCTATCGCTTGGTTCTGTCATGGCAACTGAAGTTATGACAGATAAGAGAGTAAAAGGCGTCATCATTGAAGGTGGGATCACAAACCAAAATGAAATGATTGACCTATTTAAGTCTAGAAAAACATTTGGCTCTTTATTTACCGTTGAACTTGATGAAAACCTTAAATTTGATACACCTAAGCTAATTAAAAGCCACCAAACACCACTACTTGTTATTCACGGTACTCAAGATAAAAATATCCCCGTAAGTATGGGGAAAGCAATTTTTAACGCTTCAACCCATACAGATAGTAGATTGTTTTTGGTCGATAACGGTGGTCATTGTGACACATTTTCTGTTGATAAGGATGAGTATTTAGAAAGATTAAATGCTTTTATCAATTAAAATTATCTAAATATGCAGTGGCATAATTCCTTATATCACTGCACCACTCACTTTATTAAGAATATGCTTTAATGAGCAATAATAAAACTTGCGTCATTTGTGCTTGTCTATCGCTTATAATGATAGCAAGTTGTAAATCTATACCTACAGTTAATTATCAGAAAGATCGAGATGTAGATTACAGAGACACATACTCCAATATCGAAAGTATGGTGTAATATCAAAAGGATCAATTCTACTTAATCGAACATAAAGCAAACACAAAATGTTTGAGAAAGAAAATAGATAATTTAGTAGAAGCTCACTTACACAACTATCGAGAAGCATTCCTCCTAAAAACTAAAATACTGGAGCCGTGTGATTAACCTATAACTAATTACGAAACGAATCTAATTCAGATAATTTTGATATTTAAAATAATTCTAAAATATGTGAAAAACCTAACTACACCATTAAATTTCACACTTTTATATCAGCTAAATTAAAACTAAGTCAATTTTACAATGGCCTAAGTTATATACATTCAAACTATAAAAAATGTAATAGTAGGCGAGTTTAGTCATTTATACCAATTAACCTTACCTCAAAGTAATTAAATCAACTTCTTTTATTGCGCGTGTTGCTATAGAATCCACCTTTAAATTTTACTGATAGCCAATTCACCTCCTTTCAAAAGCGACACTCAATAAATGACTGATATAACAATAGTAACGCACAATGGTAATTTTCATGCTGATGATGTTTTCAGCGTTGCAGCACTTAAAAGCATTTTTCCAACGTCTAAGCTTATACGTACCCGAGATAAAGATATTATCAATCAAGCAGATATCGTTCTTGATGTAGGCGGTGAGTATAACCCTGATAATGGCCGTTTTGATCATCACCAACGCGGTGGGGCTGGCGCGCGAGAAAATGGTATTCCGTTTTCATCGTTTGGCTTAATTTGGCAAAAATATGGCTTACAAATATGTCAAGGCAATCAAGAAGTCGCCAACTCGCTTGATGCAGATTTGGTATCGACCATTGATGCTATTGATTGTGGGTATGTTCAAGGGACAACCAAAGACTTAAACCAAGGGATCAGCCTTAGCCAAACAATCTCAATGTTTAACCCAACATGGCAAGAAGACAGCCACTTTGATACTTGCTTTGAAGAAGCAGTAAATTTTGCTTCGCGTGTACTAAAGCGTTTTATCGCCACCGCAACTGGTGGAATTAACGCTAAAGCAATTGTCGAACAGGCCATTAACGATGCTACAGATCCAAGAATAATCGTATTAGAACAATATACGCCTTGGAAAAGAACAGTTCATGCTTTATCACAAGAAGCTTTATACATACTTTACCCTTCACCTACAGGTCAATGGCGTGTTCAAACAGTTCCGGTTGAACCTGGATCATTCGATGACAGAAAGCCTTTACCTGAACAATGGGCAGGTCTATCGGATGACGCCCTTCAAGAAGTCACAGGGTTAAGCGATGCAATGTTTTGTCATAATGGATTATTTATCGCCGGTGCCAAGTCATTTGAAAGTACAATGAAAATGGCAAAAATGGCAGTTAGCAGCTCATAAAAGTCCGATTGTTCAACGCAATACAAACTTGTTCAATAACGAATGTAAATGTCAGTTTACTTTACACAGGGTAATATTTTACGTTTATTAAAAACTTAAACGATTGAATAATAACAATATAAAATAACTGGCCCAATTAATGCTTTATAAATATTAATGTACATTAATCAAGTTTTATAATTACAGGACTTCTACATGAAATTTAATTTTTTAAAGGTTTTATTACCACTTACTCTATGTTTCGGTTTTATGGCAAGCGCACAAGCCAGCCTGATTACTAGCTACAACCCAACTGATATTAATTCATCTTATGCATCTAATAGTGTTCAAGACTGGTTTGACGTAGAAATTTCAAATCAATTTGAATCTTTTGACTTATCTTTTAACTGGGGCGATCAAGGTTGGGGTAACAGAAAAGGACGTTTATATTATAGTATTTCTGGCGAAAACTGGATTGATTTTGGTTTACTAGCTGAGCATAGTTTTACTGATCAACTAGTATCGATTACTCGTAATGAATTAGCTTTTTTTGACCAGCCTACAATCTTAAAATTTGGTTATGTTGTCGGTGGCGGTGGTGGTCATAGATTAAATGTAAGTAATACAAATTTAGCAGTAAACGAAATTCCAGAGCCTACGACTTTAGCAATATTTGCTCTAGCTATGCTCGGATTAGCGTCTCGTAAAACAAGTAAATAATTGTTAACCGCTCGTTTCATGATTAAAGCACCTTAAATAAGGTGCTTTTTTTATCGCTATTGATAACTAAATCTGAGAACTAAACTACGACCGTTGTATTTTCAGCACTGGTTAAATGTAGTTGTTGGTAAGCTAACCCTGCCAATGTTCGGTTATTAACTTCTAATTTAGCTAAAATTGCAGATACGTGTTTTTTGACTGTTGTTTCTTTAATATCCAAGTCGTAAGCAATTTGCTTATTTAATTGTCCGTCAGCAATATAAGTTAGCACTATAAATTGCTGTGGCGTTAATTGCTCTAATTGTTTGGCTAGTCGTTGGTAATCGTTTTCTTGTATTGAATGGCTCTGAACTGACATATTTTCAGGTAACCACTCCTCCCCTTCTAATACACACGAAATCGCACTTGATATAGTAACTAAATCAGCAGATTTAGGGATAAAAGCCGCAGCCCCTAAATCAATCGCCTTACGCATAATTTCAGGGCTATCGTCTGAAGAAACCATAATCACCACTAAATCAGGATAATGATTTCTTAATTGACTCAGTCCTGTAAAGCCATTATTACCTGGCATATGAAGATCTAAAAAAATGATTTCTAAAGAAGGCGTTTGCTCAACAACAATTAACAAACTGGTAAAATTATCGGTTTCTAGAATTTGTGTAGCAGTAAAACTTTCAACAACGGCTTGTTTTAAGGCCGCTCTAAATAAAGGATGATCATCGGCAATCACTACTTTAGCTTGGCTCGTTAGTAAACTCTCCATTTGATACTACCTCTATTTTAAATGTAATTTTTATCACTTGGGTTATCTTATCACTTTGGTTTTATGAACAGTTAAATAATGAAAAAAAGAGCTGACTAAGCCAGCTCTTTATCAAGCTAATTGACTAATTAGAAACTATAACCAACAGTTAATGCGACTGTTGATGGGTCACCATAATAAGCGATTAGCGTAGTGTCACCACCAAAACCTGGCAACCAATTTCCGTTAGCGTCTTGGCCGCCTGTAAAGTCATAAGCACCCACTTTATATTCCTCATCGGTAATATTTTTCCAATGCAGTGCTGCTGTCCAGTCACCATCATTACTATACCAATTTACGCCAAAGTTAACTAAACCATAAGCTTCCTGATTAATAGAGTTATTATACTCAGTTAATGCGTAGTCACCACGATAGTAATAATTACCATTAACAACAAATGAACCAACAGACGTTTCAAGATCATAAGTTACGCCAAAGTTAGCGGTAGTATCAGGGGTATTTGATATTGTATAAAGGTCGGTAATATCATCATACCCCGTACCATTCCACGTTAAAACTTCATCAAAGTCTGTATCAATGTAACCCAAAGAAAAGTTAAATCTTAATGAGTCTGTTGCTGCAAACTCTACTTCCAGCTCAACACCTGTTCCAGATGACTGACCAATATTACCTAAGCGTGTGTCTAATATCGTTGGATCTGGATTAGCTACGACGCTCGTGTATTGACGATCTTTGTGTTCAAGTGCAAATACAGTAGCGTTAACACGTAATTTATCAAACCACTCACTTTTTAACCCTACTTCGAAAGAATCAACAGTTTCAGGGTTGGCGGCAGGTTCATTCGATGATGCACGCGGATTAAATGCACCAGATTTAAATCCTTGCGCATAACTTGCGTACACCATCATGTCGTAATTAATTTGATATTCAACACCAACTTTAGGATTAAATGTTGACCAGCTTTCAGTACCATTTAAAACTTCTGTTTCGGGTAAATCACCGCGTACATAACCTGGGATCCAACCAGAGTCAGGGTATTCGATAGAAGTATATGTTTGACTATTCACATTGGCTTTCTTTTCTTCTTCGGTATAACGTCCACCTAAAGTGAAAGACAGCTTTTCTGTAACATTGTATGAGCCTTGCCCATAAATAGAATAGCTTTCGCTATCATTACAACCACTTTTTTCTGCGGTTAACGCTTGAAATATAATTGCATCATATTTACCGCATGATTCCGTTTCAAAATAATATAAACCAGAAACAAACGTTAAGTTATCGCCTGAATAGTTTAACTGAAATTCTTGTGAAAATTGGGTATCGTCATAAATCGCAGGAACATCAAAGATTTGTAATGGGGTATTATCAAAATCGATGTTGGTTGGCGAGTAGTTTTCGCGGGCTGCTGTTACCGATTTAATTGACCAAAAATCGTTAATATAATATTCAGCGGTTAAACTCCAACCTTCATTCTCAACAGAGTTCTCTGTTGGTAAGCTGGTATATGAGTCATAAACACTGTCTGGTACTGGCGCATTCGTTAATATACTTGGTAGTAAACGATAGCCACCTTTAGCATTTGAATCATCTTGTGTTTTATCGTAGTTAAAACGGAAAAACCAATCATCTGTAGGCGTAAATTCAACCGTAACTCGGCCAGCAAATACATCTTTATTATAGTTTTCTAAATCTTGATTCGGTAAAGACGTTTCAAGAAAGGTACCGTAGCCATCACGCGTTAAGCTTGCAAGGGCAAAACCAACATAAAGCTTGTCATCAATCACTGGGATTTTACCCGCCACTTTATAATCTTGTCTGGCGTAGTTTCCCCAAGTACCTTCTAGATCAAACTCCATATCGCCAGCCATTTTCTTAGTGACGTATTTTATAGCACCACCGATAGTATTTTTACCGTACAAACTCCCTTGTGGGCCACGCAAAACTTCAATACGTTCAACATCTAAGATATCAAGTACCGCACCTTGTGGACGTGCTAAATAAACATCATCAACATAAATACCAACGCCTTGCTCATATCCCCACAACGGATCTTCTTGGCCTACGCCACGAATAAAAGCCGTTAACGTTGAGTTTGTGCCACGACTCGCTTGTAAAGTAGTATTAGGAGAAAACTGTTGAATTTCGGTTACTACGCTAATACCGTGTTGTGATAAATCTTCAGCGCCTAAAGACGTCATGGCTACTGGAACATTTTGTAATGTTTCTAACGATTTACGAGCAGTAACTTCTATGCGCTCAAGTCCTGAGTTTTTTTCAGCTTGGCTGTCTTGTTCAGCTTCAGCCGCCAAAACAGTTTGAGAGGTTAATGCGCTAGCGATAGCTAAAGTTAAATAGCTTAATTTTTTGTTATAGCGTTTCATATTGATGCCTTATTGTAATTATATTTAATCAGCTTGCTTGATGTTTTTTACTGATGTTAAAACTCTATAACAAAAAATTAAAAAAATAATTTGTACTATAGTAGTATACATATTAACTATTGATTTTTAACAACTTTACCATTTACATTCCAGAAATCTAACATCGTAGTCACTGAATCAAAGCTAGATTTTGGTAAAAAGGTTGAGTTAGTTCCGCCATGATTAAGCGCAGGGTTTACCGCAATACCATGACCAATATTATCAATGGTGATTAACTGAACTTTTACCTGTTTATTGTTATTTATCCATTGGCTTTTTTGATAACTCGGTAAGGAATTTTTAACCTCGTTAGCACCGCTCTTTGTCAAGGTTGCCCACTGCAAAGCTAAACTTCTCGAGTTTTTTGGGTTTACAATGGCATCATCGTTACCAGTAATAACCAGCAAATTAGGCCATTTAATAATCTTTTCATTGCCTACTTTCGCGCTAGCGACTAGTTCATCTATTGATTGGGAAGGACCGTTTCTCATGCAAGAAATCGCTTTGGCTAAATCATTTGCACACGGAAAAGGTAAACCTGCGATAACTGCACCAGCGGTAAATAATTCAGGGTAATGAACCAACAAAGCGCTAGTTATTGCACCACCGGCTGAAAGACCTGCGATATAAACATCCTTGAATTGTTTTTTTTCTTTTAATGCCAAGATCATGTTTTTGATCGATAAGACCTCACCTTGATCTTTTTGATTGTCTTGTTCAGAAAACCAATTAAAACAAGATTTTACATTATTATTCCCACTTTGCTGTGGGACTAACAATGCGAGATTATTTTGTTTAGCCAAGCCCATCAAACCACTTTGCAGCGCAAGCGCTTCACCGTTTTGCACACAACCGTGCAATAACACGATAAGTGAATTGCTAGTATTACTTGACTGAAAATAACTGGCCGATAGTTCGCCGGGGTTGTCACCAAATTGCGTTAACGGCTGAAAATTAGCACTGGCAGAAAAACATATAAAACTGGCAAGAAAAGTATAAAGAGTCGTATTAATTTTTAATGACATAGTGGATATACAATCAGTGGATGGTATGCTGATATTGACTGAAACCCTAATAAATAGGCAATGCTACTTTAGTACCCTACCATCTTACCCGCCTAATCTTACGCACCTAATTCTGGCTATTTTTCTATAAAGGCAAAATATGCGATAACAGAGTAATTTCATTGACCTTATATGCAAAGATATAACCTCAATGCTATTTTAACAGCGGCTGTAATATTTTTTCTAAACCATTTAATTTTACTTCATACATTAAAGCAAGTTGTTGGCCCAGCTTTCCTTCTGGAAAGCCCTTAGAGTGAAACCAAACTAAGTAAGGCTCAGGCAATTGTAATAACTTACGCCCTGCATATTTACCAAAAGGCATTGTCTGATTAATGGCTTCAACCAGCATACGTTGGTCATCTAGCATGAAATTTTTCCTCGACTACATTTTTCTTTATCATACTGATTCAGCTGCATTAATGACATAAAAATGTCATGTAAAAACCTTATACTCTCAACAAATAGCGAATTTAAATGGATTTAATAAACAGGAAGTCACAATGTCGATCATTAGAAAACGAAGTGCAGCACAAAAATCTTATATCCCAGCCAATGCAAGAGATAATCAATACCTTATCGCGCAATTTAACCTAAGCGACGAATTGCTTAATAAAATATCTCCTCAATGGACGCAACAAAGTTCACTAAAGTATTTAGCTTGTTATCAACAGTTATCTCAAATGTTTTTTCAACTGTGTCACAAATTTGAAATAGAAAATGGTTTATTCATTGCCAACGATAAATTACCTCGCGTGCGATACAGCAATGAAATGCACCAATGGCAAACCAACCAGCAGATACTATTTTATTACAATCCTTGCGTACATCAACTCACTAAATCTTTCTTTGACGGTGATGTCAGAGCAAAAAAGATAAACTTACTCTTTTTAGCATCAGGCAGTGATATTCGATTAAATTCGGCAAGATTACACGCTAAAATTGACCAACTTCTAGTGGAATTTTCAAGTGCCATTGAGCTTGATTCCCTAGCGATACGTTTGCGCGATCATCAACATTTAACTTATGATTTATTTGCCAAACAAAAAGGCTCGACACAAACTGTTGCCCATAAACTACGCCAAGTAAAAAATCGCTATGCTAGCCAACAAGTAACATTACCTAGCAGCCATAATGAAATGACGTATGCCATTGTCACTATTCCGGTAACTAATGCTTTACTAAATTTAGCTGAAATAGATCCCCAATCAAGCGATCCTTATAACCCGTTATACACCATGATTACTGACGCTTATGCACTAGCAAGTAAACATTATAATTTAAATAATGGCACATTAATCGCTAATGGCTTAGTGCCGATTGTGCGTTACCGTGCAGATGAAAACATAGTAAAAGACGGTGAGCTACAAATGCTAGGGTATAACCCCAATCATGTTCAATGCGGTATGATCAGTAAATGGGACGCCAATGAGTTAGCAGAACAAGTACAAGTGATATTCGTTGCCCATCAAAATGAAAACGGTGATACCAATTACGCACGCTTTCTTAACCATATTGAACAAGCAATGCGTTTAATGGCGACTGAGCTAGAGTTATCTCCAGAAAAAGATCAAGTCACTGTACGTTTTCATCAACATGTCGCATATGACGTTTTATCGTAAGTTTTACTTAAACATTTTAGGTTACAATACCGCCTAGCGTTCTAAACAGAGTTTATTGTTATTACTGCGCTGGGCGTTTTTGTAATTTACGTTGCAAGGTTCTTCTGTGCATTGATAGCTGTCTTGCTGTTGCCGATATATTACCGTCGTTATATTTTAAAACCTGTTGAATGTGCTGCCATTCAACTTGTTCAGCAGATAACGTGACTTCTGGCAGTATCTCATGATTTTGGGTATTTTTATTTAACGTATTTAATTTGTTTACTTCATTAACATGGCAGTTATTGAGCGCCGCGAGTAATGTTTGAGTATCTACAGGTTTACTCAAATAATCATCCGCACCAAGCTTTATTGCATCAACGGCAGTAGAAATACTCGCGTACCCCGTTAACAAAATAATTCTAGCCGACGGCAATATCTGACGAATTGGTGTTATTAACGGCAAACTACTGTCTTTATTAAGCTTCATATCAAGTAATATAAAACTAGGCTGATGGCGATGACACGCTAATAATGCATCGTTTACATTATCAATATGAACACATTGATATCCGCTTTTTTCTAATCGCCTGCTCAGTGTATTGGCAAAAGGTAGATCATCTTCCACTAATAATAATTTCATGTTCATCTCTTATTTTTTTAAAGGTAAGCTTAAAGTAACCAATGCGCCACCTTCTTGATGATTAGTTAGTGCTAACTTTCCACCTAGTCTTTCTAAACTCGCATGACTTAAAAATACTGCCATACCTAATCCTTGTTCACTGTTAACCGGCTTCACTCCTAACTCTGCAAGTGTCGATAAAGTAAACCCTGTACCAAAATCACGAATGACCATTTGCCAAGAATTTTCAATTATTTGGCTGGTTAATTCAATAGTCATACTAGCATTTGCTTTTGTAGCCCTAACAGCATTATTCAACAAATTTAATATCGCTGGCAACAAAGATGCATCAGCTAACACCTGAGCGTCGTCAATGGTAATTAGATTGTTTTCATTGTTTTTAATTATGGTATTTAGCGTTATATCAGGGTAATTGAGCGCCATATGATCACTTATTTCTTGCATAACGGTTGAACAAGAAACCTGCTCAATGACTTGTTCCTTAATGTTAAAGGTCATTTGTCGAAACGATTGCAAACTTTCTTTACAGCGTTTTAGTTCTGATTGCATATCGATTATCGCTGCATTAGTAGGAAAATCTTCTGATAACTCATCTGCCAATAATTGAACTGTCGCAATAGGCGTTGCTAATTGATGAGTAACCTGAGCAGATGCCACGCCAATCGCGATGACTTGCTCTTGTTTTAATAAGTTTTCACGGTAAGAGGCGATAGCCAATTCCCGTTGATTAATCGTGCGCGCCATTTTACCCACTACAAAGGCCACTACACTGGTAGAAAACAAAAAATTAATCCACATACCAATAAAGTGCCCTTCCATATTGCCATGCATTACGCTCATTGGCATGAGCCATAACAAAACAGAGTAAGCGGCAATAGCTAAGCCAGCAACAAGCGCTAAAAATACGGGGGTTAAAGTAACTGCAGCAATCGCAATAGGAATTAATAACAGCGAAACAAAAGCATTGGTGGCACCACCACTAAAATAAAGTAACAAGGAAAGAAATAAAATATCAGCACATATTTGCAAAAGTAGTGCAATTTTATCTGGCGCAACTCTTTCGTTATGAGTTGAGACTTGGCTGGCAACGTTTTTCACTAAAAAGCCAGATCGACGATAATAGAAGTAGCTCGCTATAGTAAACAGTAATTCAACAATAATAATTGAAAAAAGTGGTGTCCACGGCAGTTGATAAGCCAATATTAAATTAACAAACAAAATCAAGATTAACTGTATGGCAATAGCCACGCTGCGAAGAATAAGTACTAAGTAAACTTGATTGACTCTTTTTAACAACAGTTGCATGAAGGCTTCACTTTTAAGTAATAATGCTAATAGCTATCTTATTTCAACTATCTTATTTTGAATATCTCTACTTTAATAGTATTGCTGACATAAATTTAGTCGTATCAGATAAAATTTTGATGAAAATCAAAAAAACATATAGACATCTAAACGTCTATAATTTATTGTGCGCTTATTATCACTCTTAAATAACATTGGACATTAAACAATGACAACAAATATTCAAAAAATTACCCTCGCTGGCGGTTGCTTTTGGTGCATTGAAAGTGCTTTTAATAGTGTTAAAGGCATCACTAGTGCCGTTTCAGGTTATATGGGAGGGGGCACTGACGAGCCAACTTATGAAGAAGTTTGTACTGGTACGACAGGACACGCTGAAGTTGTGCAACTCACTTATGATCAATCACTCATTAATACACGTGAGATTTTTGAAATATTTTTCTCCTTACACAATCCTACGCAACTTAACCGTCAAGGCAATGATGTTGGTACCCAATATCGTTCAGCAATATTTTTTCATAATGAAAGCCAACATGAGCAAGCCTTAGCAATAATTGACGAAATTAACCAAGATGAAATTTGGCCAGACCCTGTTGTTACTGAAGTCAAAGCGCAAAGCCAATTTTATTCAGGAGAAAGCTCTCATCAAGATTACTTTAATCAAAACCCTGAAAATCCATATTGCCAAGCGGTTGTATCACCTAAATTAAAAAAGTTTAAGCAAACTTTTGCTAGTAAGTTGAAGTAAATATTTACCTCACTTCTAATTATTTTTCGCTATTGACTATACAATTGAATATAAATGAATATAAATCCCTTAATTGCGGTCTTATAAGCGAAATGCAATTTTACAACTTAGGAAATTTTATGCGGATAATTACTTTTACCTTAGCTTTACTTCTGTCTTTAACAATACAAGCTAAACAAATAGCTGAAACAGCCGATCAGGTAACGCCATTGCTTAATGGTCAGCAAGTGCCATCGGTACTCACAACAACAGCTAACAATGAACAAGTTGATTTACTCTCAGTAATGGATAACAAAAAAACAATCCTCTTTTTCTACCGTGGTGGATGGTGTCCATTTTGTAATACACAAATGGGACAACTAAAAGCGATTGAAGGCGAATTAAGCCAGTTAGGATTTCAACTTATTGGCATTTCTACTGATTCTGTTGACGATTTAAACGCTAGCATTAAAGATAAAAAACTACCTTACCAGTTACTTTCAGATTATAACTCTGCTGTTAGCCAAGCATTTGGTTTAGCTTTTTTCTCTTCACAAAAAGTCACCGATCGATATCTAGAAAAGATGAAACTGACAAACCCATTACAAAAAAATCAAGCCGGTGAAAAACGATTAGTATTGCCAGCACCTGCTGTTTATGTGATTGACGATAAAGGCTTAGTGCAATTTAGCTATGTAAATGCTAACTATAAAGTCCGTTTAGATGAGCAATTATTATTGCTTGCTGCTAAATTAGTTAAATAACGACAAAATTAGCTATAGAAAACCTGAATCAGCGATAGACATTGCTATCGCTGATTAATTCATTAAATTTATACCTTCCTTTTACTCCGCCTTTCTTAGCAATCATTACTGAAAAACATTTAACACCACCACAAGTGTATACAATAGATAATATTTATAATACCATTCTTACGTGCAAATTTTAAGCAGCTATAAAACACTAAAATTTTGCATTATAAAACAACGCTATGCCTTGAAATTTAAGTTATTCCCTCGAATTGCAGTACTTGAAATAAGAAAGCATGACTGTCTAAAATTTACATCAAATAGGAATCATGATGACTCACATCACTAAAAAAATAATGAGTCTGTCGATGTTAATACTGTTAACTACACCATTAATATCGCAAGCAGGTGAGCAAACACCCACTAATGGCTTAAATCAACAAAAAACCATTAAAGTTACTAAAACAAAGTCAATTACTGAAAAAAATAAAGCCAAATCGAGTAAATATAAGCTCAATAAAAGTACATCAGGCAAAAAGGTAAGTAAGCACTCTGCTCACCAAAAGCCAATAAATCCTTTAAATATCGATAATGTGAATCAAGTGTGTGCCATTGAAGAAAACGGCCAAAACTGGAAGACATTACAAAAAAAACTAAGCCGTGAACTCCAAGAAAGAGCAAAAAAGAAGCCTTCTCGATTAGCAAAAAGTAACCGAACGTTAGCCTCAGCTATGATGCAAAATGATCTAGGCGAACTAAATGGCGTTGATGGTCGTTACTACATCCCTGTTGTTTTTCATGTCTATGGCGAACAATTTACTTGTGATAACCCAGAAGAAAGTTGTTTAACTGATGAGAAAATCATTGATGCTCTTGAGCGGTTAAATGAAGATTTCCTTGGTACTAATACACAAGATGGTCCTATTGCCGCACAATTCCAAGCAATTCGTGAAAATTTAAATATTGAATTTGTTTTAGCGAAAATAGCACCAAGTGGCGAAGCAACCAACGGTATTGTGCGCTACGCACGTGATCAAGCAGGTTATGGTAATGGCAGTGGCGCCGATGAATTAATTGCCGCAGATGCTTGGGATAACTTTAAATACATGAACGTTTATATTATGAACGACTTGTATGACGATGGTTCAACAAACAACTCAGGCGTTGCTTGGTACCCAGATTTAACTATGACACAAGCCAATACTTCTCGTGTTGTTTACAACGGTTGGTATGTTGGTGATAACACCGATGAAAATTTTAGATCTGTGTTAACTCATGAATTTGGTCACTGGTTAAACTTACCTCATACTTTTTCTGATGAAACTTGTTCATTAGAAAATGAAACTTTTTGTGGTTTAACAGGAGATAGAAGCTGTGATACGCCTCAAATGTCTTTATCGACAGACCTTTATGACAACGCTTTAAACTGTCTTGGCCAGCCTACAAATACTGAAAACTTTATGCACTATACCAGTAACTATGCAATGTTCACTCAAGATCAGGTGGCACGCATGACAGCAGCATTACATGGTAGCGCTCGTGCATCTCTTTGGACAAATGAGAATTTAATCGCCACAGGTTTAGGCGAGTTTACCAGTAATGCTGATCACCCTTGGGATGGTGTTTCTGGAGTGGATACGCTTCCTACCGGTGATATTTTAGCAAGTTATGATGGTTTATCTGCACAAAAAGACGAGATTGATAATTTTGTTGTTGATATACCCAGTAACACAGAAGCTGTTGCTTTTTACTTATCAGGTTATAGCCAAGATCCCGATATGTATGTAGCAGCAAACCAAGCACCACAATTATTTGCTGACGGCAGCTGGCAAACAGACTTCACCTCTTTTCAAGCCGCAGGTACACCAGAATTTGTTGGCATTTTAGGTCCTAAAACTAATACTAGTTATCACGCAGCCATACATGCATTTAGCGCTTATGATAATGCAAATTTGCAAATTTTATCTGTAGAAGATCCTTTGTTGACTGACGGCAGTAAACGTTATCACGTCGTTAAGCAAGCTGGCTTGTGGTCTCCTGCAGGTGCTCAACCGAAAAGCTTTCAATTTACCATTCCTGACAGTGCAGAAAAAGTTGTAATCGTCCTAGCGGGAGCTTATGGCGGTGATCCTGATATGTACGTTAGTCAGAATAAAGCTGTTGATTTAGAAACAGCCGATTGTAAACCATTTAGTGCGGCTAAATTAGCTGAGTACTGTGAGTTCGCCCAAGGCGGAGAGTTTAATATTCTTATCGACCCATTTGCTGAATACTGGGACGCTGAACTTCATGTCTACTATGAAACAAAAGACGATAGTAATCAGCCACCATTTGCGGTTACGCAACCAACTTATCAAGCGATGGTTGACCATCAAGTACATTTTAAAGGTGATTCGTCTATCGACGTTGATGGAGAAATTGTTAGCTATTTTTGGGAATTTGGCACAGGTGATACCAGTTCAGAAATAAACCCAGTTTATGTTTATAACCAGCTTGGGCAATATAATGCTAGCTTAACCGTAACTGACAATCAGGGTCAAAGCAGTACAACGACAACCACAGTCGATATTACACTTTATAACCCCAACGATGCTGACCTTTGTCAAGACTGTAGTCGTTACTACCTCGCCGAAGAAATTGGTTTATCGGCAACAAAAGGCAGTGAGCCGCGCACTTATAAATTTAGTGTCCCTGATGCTGCTTCTTTAGTAGTTATTGAAATTGTCGCAGGTTCAAGTGGTGACCCTGATCTACACGTGAGTCAAAATATGGCTGTATCGATGGAATCATTCAGTTGTCGTCCTTGGGAAGGTCCTGGTGCAGCAGAAAGTTGTCAATTTACTGAAGGTGGCATATTTAATGTCATGATTGATCCCTTCTTAGATTACAGCGACGTTACTTTTAAAGCCTATTACGATATCAGAGATGATGCCGATCACTCTCTACCTAATGAACTACCTATTGCAGATGCAGGCGGAAATTATACCGCTTATACAAATAGCCCATTAACTTTGAACAGTTCAGCTTCATTTGATCAAGATGGCTCTATTGTTCATTACCTTTGGGATTTAGGAGACGGTAATAGCAGCAATTTAGCAACACCTATTCATCAATATGTACAAGCGGGACAATACAATATTAGTTTAACGGTAACCGACAACGAAGGAGCAACTGCATCAGCAAATGCGACAGTTATTGTAAACCCTGTTGGCGATGTAGATGGCGATGGCGATGTTGACAGTAATGATATTCGCAGTTTTTCACTCGCAATACGTCACGGTGAAAATCTACACCCATCATTTGATTTAAATGACGATGGTAGAATTAATTCACGCGATGTTCGGTTAATGAGAAATCTTTGTTCGTTTGATCGTTGTAGCACAATTGCACCGCCACCAGAACCACCAACGGCAATAGCTTCAGGCGATAGTAATGTTGAACAATTTAACGCCGCTGTATTTAGTAGTGCTGGTTCAAACGATAATTATGGCCGCATAGTTAGTTACGCTTGGGACTTTGGTGATGGAACAAGTAGTAATCAAGCAAATCCAAGCCATACATATCAAACTGTTGGGCAATACTCTGTTGTATTAACCGTAACGGATAACGACGGTATGACAGCCTCAGACACTATTATTATTAACGTAAACTATGGCGCATTAACGGATCATTGTGCAAATGAAGTTGAATTTGCTGATGGTACCATTGAAGCAGGAAATGTGATTTGTTTAGGTGAACAATCAAGTCGCAATTTTGCTATCCCCAACGTTAACAACCATAGCAGTATCGCGATTACCATCGCCCACAGTAAAAATGATGTTGCCTTGTATTACCGAAATGCCGGCTGGCCTCAAATTGGGACAGGTCTTTTTGATGCTTCATCAACTGAAGCAAATAATCAAGCATGTATTTATCTTGAAATCGATGAGGGTCTTAATTACTGGAGTTACATACAAGTAGTTGGCTCAACAAACGCAACACTCGTTGTTGATTTTGACACCCAAAGCTGTCGCCCAGTGGCTCAATAAAACTCACATACAATTAAAAATAAAAGGAAAAACAATGAAAAAATTTATCACTTTACTCACACTAGTTTTCGCAATGAACGCTAATGCGGGACTACTTACTATCGATTTTTCAGCAGAGCAAGTTTCTGTTGGCGACTCGGTTCTTGTTACCATAAACGCAGAAAACTTTGATGAAACCGATATGTTTTATTTTGATTTAAACTTTAATAGCACAGTCATGTCCTATGATGAAACATCGTTAAATAGCGACTTAGTCTTATTTGATGCAAGTTTAGGTGAATTTAATGGCCTAGAGGTTTTAGAACAAGATTTTGGTGCATCATTCGACTTCTTTACTGATGCATCACCTTTTGCAGCAGGTGACTTCGTTTTGGCCAGTTTTAACTTAATCGCCAACTCTGAAGGGCTGACTAGTTTTTCATTAACAGACTTTTGGAACCCTGCTGCATTTAGTGATTATAATATTGCTTTTTCGGGTACCGACTCGATTAACGTTAGTGCGATCCCTGAGCCAACGTCTATTGCTTTACTTATGTTAGCAGGCTGTGCATTAATAAGTACTCGCCGAAAGGTAAAGTAATAAATCGTTAACTTACTAAAAATAAGGGTATTGCGCCCTTATTTTTATTTTAGCCCTACCCACCTCCTTCATAAATTACTCGCAAGCTACAACGTTAAAGCGCACCTGCATGTAAATCTGAAATAGACAATTGTCGATAGAAAAGCTCAAATTAACATTCTGTTTTATTTGAAATTTTTAATTGAGCGAAAAACGAAAAAACTTAAACTACACTCTTTTACGCAAGACAATTTACTGGTAATGTAAAGACTTGTTCATTATTCAAACGATTTGTTTATTTTTGTAGGTGAGGATCAAATGCAGTTAAATATGTCTTTTATCATTAATTTTTTTAAACGTTTAGGTTTTGGTAAAAATAAAGCTGCTGAGTCTGTAGAAAAGGCACCAGACCCCGTAAAACGTAACTTACCTCCCACCCCTATCAATCCGATGCTTGATGAAGTAGAAAACGCCAACACGGTTACACATGATCTTATTCATGAAATCGAAAAAAATAAACATATCCAAGAAGAACGAGACAACGCTGAAGAAGCGAAAGTAGCAGTAACAGCTCAAGTTGAAGAGAAATCTCCTATTATAGAGAAGCCAGCAACAGTTGAACCTGCAACAATAGAACCTAAAGTAGAAAAGGCTCTAGTACCAGAGACTAAAAGCCAAACCAAACCTAAAGCCAAACCCGCTAAAGAAATTAAAATACAGCCAGCCCCAGAATCTAAAATGGAGTCAGCCTCCGAAGTAGAAACTGCACCTAAAGTTGAAGTTAAAGCTAAAGTTAAAGCTAAAAAGGAGACCAAGCCTAAAGCTGCAGTCAAAACCGAATCAACACCTAAATCAAAAACAGAATCAAAACCTAAAACGACAACGAAAAGAGTCACAGCTCCCACACAAATTGTTTTAGATGAAGAAAACAGTAGTTTAACGATTAAAAATAAACGAATTGTTGGTCATTGCAGTAAAAAGCCAGCTTCCTTTATCGTGACCCATATCGTAAAGCCGGATCAGGATAAGCTTAGATTAAACCTTGCATTAACTAATGTTAATAGTGATGAAGGCTTAAGTTTTGTTAATTACGATATCGCTAATGACGCCATCGTATTTTCAAAAAAATGTGATGATAAAATAGCCGCTAAGCTTAATGATGTACTACTTGCATGGGGCCGAGAGGTTTATAAAACCTATTATTAATACGCAACTTCACAGCTAAACCAACAAGTGTGGTTACACTTGTTGGTAATTAACTTAGCTGACTCTTACCTTCGATATTAAAAACATTCGATAATTTAATTAAAAATTAGCTCAATTAACTCAATTAACTCTTCAGCTTAAGAAAGTTAAGATCAATAGTCGGCCAAATCTGTTCTGCATTTTCCTTTGTTAATCCCGCTCTAACTTCTGTCAGTTGTTGTTTAATTTTGGCATAGCCTAATATTTGTGCTTGAAACATAGGGCCTCCTTTAAATCGAGGAAAACCATAACCATGCAACCAAATGACATCAATATCCGACATTCGTTGCACAATCCCTTCTGCCATTAACGCACAACCTTCTGAAATTAAGGCCAATAAGGCGCGCGTTACAATTTCTTCATCAGTGAATGATCGTTGTTCGAAGCCTAAAGTCATACCTTTTTCTTTAATCAATGTGGCGGCTTTAGCTGAATGCTCTGGTTTGCCTTGCTCATTATAATCGTAAAAACCTGCACTAGTTTTTCGTCCTAAACGATCAGCGCCAACCAAAGTGGCGGCTGCTCTAAAGTATCCCTTATCATGGCTTGGGAATTCTCTTGCGCTACGGGCATTATGGCCAATATCAATACCAGATAAATCTTGCACCGCAAGAGGGCCCATGGCAAACCCCCATTGGGTTAATGCCTTGTCAATCTGCTCTATCTCCGCCCCTTCAAGTAACATTTGCTGTACTTCACGACCATATCGAGTGTACATACGATTACCTGCAAAGCCGAAACAAACATTCACTAGCACCGCTACTTTTTTTAGCTGTTTAGCCACATGCATCGCACTGACAATCACTTGTTCACTGGTTTTATCTGCTTGCACAACCTCAAGTAGCTTCATAATATTAGCAGGGCTAAAAAAGTGCATACCAACCACTTGCTCTGGGCGAAGAGTCGCTGCTGCAATGGCGTTAATATCTAAATAAGAAGTATTAGTAGCCAAAATTGCCGTAGGCTTACAAATTGTTGTTAACTTTTTAAATAATTGTTTTTTAACTTCAATATCTTCAAAAACGGCTTCCACCACAAGATCACAATCGGCTAATGTTTGATATTCGACACTCCCTGATAGCTTTGCTAAACATTTATCGGCAGCCAACTGAGAAATACCTCCGCGCCTAACATTATGTGCAAAATTACTTTTTATGCGTGCTAAGCCTGCCTCTAGTGCTTGGCTAGATTGCTCAATGAGTTGAACTGAAAAGTTAGCTGATAGAAAACTGGTCGCAATGCCTGATCCCATATTACCGCCGCCAATAATTCCCACCTGCTGCACTTTAAGTGGCGATGCTGAATAATTAATTTTATTCGCTTTTTTTTCTGCGCTAAACGCATAAATTAACGCAGCCGATTGTGCTGAGGATCTTAGTGCTAAAAATTGTTCTCGCTCATATGCCATACCATCGGTAATGGACATGGCTTTTGTTTTGTCTAAAACGTCAAATGCGATTAATGGCGCAGCTTGTCCTCGCGCTTTTTTCATCACTTGTTTTTTGGCAAGCGAGTAATCGAAGTCCTCACTATTTACTTTTATTTCACCGACACGCGGTGGTAATAGCTTATTGGCATTAATCAGTTGTTCAGCAAAGTTAACAGTATATTTGTCTAGCACTGATTCAGTATCTGGATGTTTATTCAATGTTAAATCATCAACAACACCATCGATTAAAGGCGTATTCACAAAACTATTAACTTGATAGTGACGACCAGAGGTAATCATCTCTAACGCTTTTTCAGGGCCAACAAGGCGCATTAATCGCTGCGTACCTCCCGCGCCTGGAATTAATCCTAGATTTACTTCGGGCAAACCTACTTTAGCACTAGCTAAAGCAATGCGATAATGGCAACTTAGCGCGACTTCAAAGCCGCCTCCCAAAGAGGTGCCAAACATGGCAGCGATAACAGGTTTGCTACAATTTTCTATACGGTTAACTACATCAGGTAAATAGGGTTCTGTGGCTGGTTTACCAAATTCTTTAATGTCGGCGCCTGCGATGAAGGTTTTCCCTTGGCATCGAAGAATAATAACGCTCACGGCATGATTATTTTCCAACTCATTAATAGCATTAATCAAACCGACTCTTACTTGCTGAGATAATGCATTCACTGGCGGATAATCGATGGTAATAATGGCTATTCCTGCATTTAACGCTACGGTGACCACTTGAGCTGTCTGGTTAGTTGTCATTTGACTCTCATTTAATTTATTTTTTTGCAATTATTTAAATACTATTATTAGAACCACTAAAACGCTGCCAGAAGCTCGCTTGCTCAGTTGGTAAATGACCATGTGAACTTTCTAGCGCATGATTAATATATTTTAGCGATGATTTTGCTAGCGCAAGATATAGCGATTTAACCAACTGGTGCGCTAAAAACCCTTGCCACTTTTTAGGTAACATTTGTTCAGGTAGCTCATGATCTTTCAATAAGATCCGTCGGTATTCATGAATTAACAAAGTGCGCAGTACAAAGCTTTGTTTATCGGTGATTTTTTTCAATAGCTCTGGAGAATTAAACGCCTGATAACGATTAATAAACTGTTGGTATTGCTCGCCTAATTCTGCCAATTTCCAACGCTTTTCTACCAAATTTTTAAGTACATTAGCAGATGAGTCGTCAATGGTTTTACTCTGAAATACCACCACTGAATCGGTCAGGTTTAATTCAGTTAACGTATCTTCCAGCGACGATTGATTTAAAGAGGGATGTGCGAAAACCCCTGATGAAATACTACTAAATCCTAACCAATTGAGTTGTTTTTTAAAATTAGTTAGCGCATTTTCTGGCACAAAGGTAGGTAACACAATTAGCCAATGACCATGCCACTGCTCTTGTTTGTCGGCATAAATTCGACGCGCCGCTTTTTCATAATGTCGTTTTGCTGAGTCGGTAAAGGCATAAAAACTGCGCCGCCCTACTTTTTTAGTTTGTAGCCAATCTTCTTGTACCAAACGAAAAACAGACGTTCGGATCAAGCGCTCTGAATATCCAAGGGGCTCTAAGGCTTCAATTAATGACCCCAACCAAAGCCAATCGTTATGTTGCGTCAGTACATCACCAAAAATAGTTACTATATAGGATTTACAGCTAAAGTTAGCTTGTTCACATCGCTGGCGAGTAAAGTCTGTTAAGGGATTTAAAATGTGACTTGTCGATTGTGATATGGTCATAATTCTTTCTTGTTATACGTCAAAGTCTATTTCAACATCGCTACTTACCGGATGCGCCTGGCAAGTTAAAATCATACCGTCTGCAACTTCTTGTTCGGTTAACGAATGATTAATGTCCATTTCCACTTTTCCTTTAACGACTTTAGCTTTACAAGTTGCACACACCCCACCTTTACAAGAAAAGGGTAAGTCGACACCACTTTCCATCGCGGCGTCTAATATGTTGTCACCGTCCATCGCTAAATCTATAAAGGTTTTTCTACCTGCAACCTTCACTGAAACTTGGCTTTTCGCTTCACCGTATTGCGCTGCCCGTTTGGCTTTTTTATTCGCTGCTTCATTATTCGCTGCACCAGAATAAAACAGTTCATAATGAATATTATGATCACTAAACTGCCAAAATTTAAATGCGTTAACTACATCTGTTATCATTTCTTCAGGCCCACAAAGAAACACATCACTAAAGGCGCTAATTTGAATGACATTTGCTTTATCTAAGTCAATTAATTTTTGCGCGCTTATTCGGCCATTAAACAAAGGAGCTTCGTGTTCTTCACGAGTAAATAAATTTACCCAGTCAAATCGGGTAAGATATTCGTTTTTAATGAAAGCAATTTTTTCTTTAAACATCATTAACGGCGTGGATTTATTGCCATACACCAAGGTTACCTTTGCTTTAGGCTCTACAGCTAAAATTGAGCGAATATGTGACAAAATAGGGGTAATGCCGCTGCCAACGGCTAAAAATAAATAATGGTTACTATTGTCTGGATTTAGCTCGGTATAAAAATGCCCTTGAGGCGGCATGACTTCAAGTGTCATACCCACTTTTAATTGCTCGTTAGCAAAATTGGAAAATAACCCTTGGTCTATTTTTTTTATTGCCACTTGTAGTTTTTGCTCGAGTACAGACTGACAAATAGAATACGAGCGACGAACATCTTCACCGTTAATATCAGCTTTTAGGGTTAAATGTTGGCCTTGTCGATAAGTGAACTTTGACGCCAGTGATTGCGGCAAATCGAAACTTATCGCTACCGAATCTTTTGTTAATTGCTCGATGGCTGAAATAGTTAAAGGAAAAAATTCTGTGCTCATAATATTCTCTGCTACAACTTATTAATAACTTGTGATTAAAGGGGGACGGCTTTTAAATGATGGCTACAAAGGCTTGAAATAATCGAATACTTCCATGCATTGATCGCAGCGATACATAGCTTTACATGCGGTTGAACCAAATTCACTGAGCACTTGCGTCTTATTACTGTGGCAAACCGGACAGTTAATTGTGTCATTGTTACTAGGTGGTGCGATGTGCAAAGCTTTTAATTGTTGTCTGCCTGCCGGAGATATCATGTCGGTATTCCATGCAGGGGTTAACACCACTTCTACTTCTACTTGCTGATACCCTGCACTGTTAAGCGCTTTTTTCGCGTCTTCGCTCATCGCATCTACCGCAGGACAACCACTGTACGTTGGCGTAATAACAACATTAACAATATCGTTCGTGTGTTTCACATCTTGTAAAACACCTAAATCCCAAAGTGTTAATCCGGGTAATTCAGGATCGTAAACCGAATCTAAAATCTGCCAAATCTCACCACATGGTGAATTCTTACGTGCACGAACACGCTCTGCAAACATAGGATGAAGTGTCGGGATAACTTCTACAGAATTTAATGAGTCTGGGTGCATATATTTACCAGTCCATTTGAGGATAGCTGCGCTGCAAATATTGCATTTCGCACAACATATGCCCTAAATGTTCAGTGTGAATGCCATTTCTGCCACCACGTATTTGTAATTGACTGTCTAAATATTCAATCGACGACTCGCTTAACAGTTGCTGAACTTGTTTGTCCCACTCAGCTTGCAAAATAGAGCGCTCAACAGCGATACCTGCTTCAACTAAAGTTTTCTCCCATTCAGGCATATCAAACAATTCACCAGTAAAGTCTTTTAACTCATCAAGGGCGCGTAATATTCGTTGACGACTTTCATCACTCCCCTGTGCTAATTGTGTTATCCAAGGTTCACTTCGCTTTAAATGATAACGACTTTCTTTGACCGACTTGGCCGCCACTGCAGCGATTCTTTCATCTTTAGAATGAATTAATTGCGTTAAATATAAATAATTAAAGACATCAATAAAATATTGGCGAACCATAGTAAAAGCAAAATCACCTTTGGGCAGTTCGTGAATCAATAAATTAGTATACTCTCGCTCATTTCTTAGGTAGGCAAAATCGTCTTCTGATCTTCCTTTACCTTCAAGCTCTGCAGCATATTGATAGAACATTCTTGCGCGGCCGATATAATCTAAAGCAACATTAGAAAGTGCAATGTCTTCTTCTAAATAGGGGGCATTTGAACACCATTGCGATAATCGATGACTTAGCACTAAAGCATCATCAGCTAAGCCAAGTACAAAGCGAGAAAGTGCTGACTGCTGCTCAATATCAAAACTTAATGTTTCTGGATTAGGTGAGCTTTTTTCCTGCAAGCTATCCATAACTAAAGTCTCCATTACATATTACTCACTTGATCAGGTAACACATAATGTGTTGCATGGCGGTAAGGCTTGTCATCCATAGGCTCAACAAAGCTTTCAATATCACTTTCTTCAGAGGCAGTAATATCGGTAGACTCGACCACCCAAATGCTAACGCCTTCAGAGCGGCGAATATAACAATCTCTTGCATACATCAAAGCATGTTCAGGGCTTTCAGCATGAAGGCTACCTACATGCTTATGATCCAAACCACGGTTCGAGCGAATAAACACTTCATAAACGGCTAATTTTTCTTGTTCCATGATTACTCTCCTGTTTTTGTTGATGTATTAACGACTTGCTTTTTATTTTTTTGCTTTAAGCGATATGAGCGAACCGCTTCTCTCACCCACTCACCTTCATGGTGCGCTGCTTTGTGGTGTTTTATGCGTTGGTAGTTACAAGGGCCTGAGCCATTGACCACTTCTTTAAATTCTTGCCAATTAATTTCGCCACTATCGTAGTGGCCGCGAGATTCATTCCACTTAATCTCAGGATCGGGCATCTCTAAACCTAGTATTTCAATTTGTGGAACGGTTTGATCAATAAACTTCTGCCTAAGATCATCATTAGACATACGTTTAATTTTCCAAGCCATAGATTGACTAGAATGAGCAGATTCAGCATCGTGTGGACCAAACATCATCAAAGATGGCCACCACACCCTATTTAATGCATCTTGCGCCATTTGCTTTTGCACAGGTGTTCCTTGGGCAAGCTCATACATAATTTCGTACCCTTGGCGCTGATGGAAGCTCTCTTCTTTGCAAATTCTTACCATAGCTCGTGCGTAGGGTCCGTAAGACGTGCGCTGCAAAGTTATTTGATTAACAATTGCCGCGCCATCAACTAACCAACCAATCGCACCAATATCAGCCCATGAAAGTGTTGGATAATTGAAAATTTGAGCATATTTTGCTTCGCCTGATTGCAAGGCAGCAATCATTTCTGAACGCGTTATACCAAGGGATTCTGTCGCGCTATAAAGATATAAACCATGTCCGGCTTCGTCCTGAACTTTCGATAACAAAATAGCTTTACGACGTAAAGTAGGGGCTCGCGTGATCCAGTTTCCTTCTGGCTGCATACCAATAACTTCTGAATGAGCGTGTTGTGACATTTGGCGAATTACGTTTTTACGATACGCTTCAGGCATCCAATCACTAGGCTCTATCTTTTGTTCATCAGCAATTTTTTGCTCAAACTTAGCTAATTCCTGCTCTTGCGTTAATCTGTCATGAGTTTTGATGGCTTGCATAAATGCGACTTCCCTAAAAATTTTGACGTGCTTAAATCTAAGCAACTTAAATTTATGATACTCAGAGAAATAAAAACCATCAATAAGTGTATCACAATGATTTTTTCAGAAAGTGTAAATTTGTTGATACAGATGATAAGAGCAATTGGAATTAGCAAGGCGTGCAGTTACACAAACATAACCATTAATAAATTTTTATGTCTTTATTTTTGACTTTAATTAGCCAGTTGCGGACATCAAGGCTTTAAGTTAAAAACGGCAGATGGTTTATCAAGAGCAATATACTGGGAGTTTCTGTATTAATTAAGTAGCTGCTCATGGGCTAACTAAGCTTGTTTTAATTGTTTAACATCTGCTGTTCGAGACGGTGAAGTTATAGTATTTAAATGCTCTACTTGAACATGTTTACTGTCCATCATGCGGCAAAATTCTTTGAGCGTGTTAATGTCTTGCGGATCAAACTCTGAAGCATCTTTGTTCATAAGGCCATCAATATGTGCGCTATCACCATTTAAGGTAATGTTTGCAATAGCACTATAGGGCTCACCATAGTTCTGAACGCGTAGCGCTCTTACCATTTTAACTTCAAAAATCCAGTTATCGATTTGTATATGACGATCTATCGTTTTGCTCATGGAGGTCTCATTTATTTAATTGATTAGTAAATCAAATTAGGGCACATCCATGCGCTAGCAGAAAGTTTAGTAAATAACAGTTTTTACACAAATGCAACAATAAAAAATCGACTAGTCACAGAAGACTTTATTGCCATATTAAAAAAAACCGACTGCTAGTTGGGAGACAGTCGGTAAAAGGGGTAAAGCTATATCAATAAATCTGGTCTTTATTACTTGTTAAATTGTGCTTTTTACGACTGTTGACACTTTATCTGATACCATAGCTAGGTAATTATTGTATTCAGTTTCATCTATTTCTTTATCTTGATTAACATCCATTTTAGTAAACTCTTCAAGCAACAGTTTACTTTGGTTAGCTGATACTTCAGAAACACTAAGCGTGTCATTTTTATCGTTGTCTAACTTTTCTAATAACGATGAAAATTGTAGTTGCTCAGCAACGGCAGGCGCTTCAACTTTTGGCGCTTCAGCGTTAGCTTGTTCAATTGCTTGATTAACTTTGTCATCTGCATTTACAAAGTTTGAACCGAATGCTGCTGTTACGACAAAAGCAGTAACTTTCAATAAACTGATGTTTTTCATTTGAGATCCTTTTTTATACTTATTCGAGCAATGCTCGCGAATGTTATTAATTACATAATCACTGAACCTTAATTACTGGCAATGTTATGTGCGCAAACCAGTAAAGCACACACCATACCAATTTTTTAACCTGTTGTTTTTAAAGTGTTTATTAACTTTCACCCCCTTTGATCTGTCGCCATATGGCAACAAGTTATTTATTTAGATAAACTTAAGAACCAACAGAAAAACAAATATTAAAAATACTTGTTATAAATCAACAACTAGCAACATCAATAAATATTTAACGCCTTGTCTCTAAATTGAGACATCATTGAAATAATTTGGAAAATGGCCTAAAAAGGCGGTGAGTTCATTCTAGGATCTATAAAGTGTCAGCGATACAAAGAGTCACCCATACGATAAATAGTAAGTTCAACCTATTAAAGCCAATGTCGATTAAACGATTAACCTTATTAGGCTTTTCTTTAGTTGCTCTGCCTTTAATTTGTGCGCTTTTGTACAGTGCTTATCAAGTAAACCAACTGTCAAAACAGGGGGCAAATGCAATATTTACCGTCGCAGAATTCATTAACACGAATCAAAATATCAACGCCACTTTAAAAAAAATGGAACGCTATGCAAGCCAATATTTAGTTTTACAAGATAAAGAGTTAATTGAAAACTACCTTTTACAACAGCAGATATTAATTGAAGCCGTAAATGACTTGTCACAACATAAAGATACTCAAATTGCCCAATTAACTACCAAGCTTTCTAAGGCCATTAACCAAACACATCAAAGAATTATCATTACAAGTAATAGCCAAGCAGAGACTATTTCGTTAACTAAATTGCAAAAGCACTTTAAGCAACTCAGTTATATTAATGAACAAATTGATGCACGCAGCCGAGAATTAATAAATCACCAAGCAGAAACCATTAGAAGTGCTACTGACCAAATAAGTTTTACCTTGTTAAAAAGTTTATTGATCATTCCTCTATCATTCTTAATTGCGATATTTTTTAGCAGGCTTATTGCTAACCCATTAAAGCGGCTAATTGTTAAAATTCAGCTGCTTCAACAAGGTAATTTTCAACAAGCCCCTACATATAAACAACGACCTGTTGCTGGTTTTATCGAGATTACTGAAATTAACGAAGCCCTTGATACAATGCGCGCTCGATTACATGCACTAGAGCTACAAAAGTCGAGTTTTATCCGACATATTTCCCACGAATTAAAAACACCACTGGCTGCCATTAGAGAAGGTACCGAGCTTATTTACGATAACAGTGTTGGCTTGTTAAATACCGAACAACAAGAGATTACTAAAATTATTAGAAGCAGTACTACGCGCTTACAACGATTAATTGAAGAGTTGCTCGATTTCAATATCGTTTTAGACTCAACAAGTTTACAAGATAAAGAAACAATTGATTTATCTCAGTTAATTGAACAGGTCCTTCTTGATCGAACGTTAGAAATAAAACGAAAGAATCTCATTATTGAAAAGCAATATTCCGATATTATGATTCAAAGTAATACCAAACAATTAACGGTTATAATTGATAATTTACTTTCCAATGCTATTAAATATTCGCCCAATAAAGGCGTTATTAGCTTAGAGGCACAGTTGCTTGATCATCAACTTAATTTTTCGATTAGCGATCAAGGTGATGGCATAGCCAACGAGCAACAAGACAAAGTGTTTGACGCTTTTTATCAAGGTGCGCCACCAAAAGATTATAATATTAAAAGTAGTGGGCTTGGCTTAACAATAGTTAAAGAATTACTAATGCGATTAAACGGAAGCATTCGCCTTATTAGCCAAACGCAATCCCCTAGCGGAACACAACTACTTGTGACTTTAAATCATGTTTTTATTAGAGAAGACAAATGACTAACTACACACCATACAGCGCAATTAAACCATTGAGTATGTTACTAATTGCCCTATTATTGTCTGCATGTCAGCTCAATAACCAACAACCTAGCAATGCGTTAATCGCCACGAACACAGTAAATTTTGGCCAATATTATTTGTCTTTAAAAAATCTATCATCTGATGAGCTTAAAACTGAAATCGCTCAGCAACAATTAAAAAAATCTCAAGGAAGTATCGAAGCCGAAATTAACTTGTTGTTACTTCATAGCCTACCTAATTCACCAATTCACAATGCCTACTCAGCAAAGTCGCAATTAAATGAACAATTAAAAACACATAAAAATTATCAGTTTAATCCCGCTGATTTGGCTTTTATTACCTTACTTAAAGATCAACTTAATCAACAGCTTTACCTATTTCAACAAGTAATTAATCAAGAGCTTGCCAATGATGCTCTGTCAGCTAAAAACCGTGTTGAAAATAAAAAACGTCAAAATGAAATTGCTGCGCTCAAACTCACCGTAACTCAATTGAGCAAACAAATTACGCAACTTAAAACAATTGAAAAGGCGATTAGTGGCCATGGACAATAAAACAATGACATCAGCAAAACAGGCAAGCGCTAACCCTCTTCAAGAAAATATTCTAATCGTGGATGATGATCCCAGTTTATTACGTTTATTAGCAATTCGTTTATCAGCGGCAGGTTACTGCGTGCAATCGGCAGCCAATGCAAAAATAGCCCTTGGCTTGCTTAAAAGTTTTCACCCGCAGTTAGTGATCAGTGATTTACGGATGGATGGTATGGACGGTATGGCATTGTTTGAACAAATTCGTCAACAATCACCCAATTTACCTGTGATTATCATGACCGCGCACGGCACCATACCCGATGCGATTAGTGCGACTAAGCAAGGAGTGTTTAGCTTTTTAACCAAACCCTTTGAAAGCCAACAGTTACTTGAAACCGTTGAACAAGCTATTCGCCTGCAACCCGCCCATGCTAAAAATAATGCCCAACAAGATTTATGGCGCGCTAAAATAATCAGCCGTAGTGCGGTAATGGAGTCGCTACTTCAACAAACCAAACAAGTTGCTCAGAGCGACTTTAGTTTATTAATTCATAGTGAAAGTGGTACAGGTAAAGAGTTATTGGCTCAGGCGATTCACCAAGCCAGTCACAGAGCCAAAAAACCATTTACCGCAATTAATTGTGCAGCAATCCCTGAACAGTTATTAGAGTCTGAACTTTTTGGTCATGTTAAAGGTGCATTTACTGGCGCAGAAAATAACTATCAAGGCTTATTCCAAGCCAGTAACGGTGGCACATTATTTTTAGATGAAATTGGCGATATGCCAATGAGTTTTCAAGTAAAGCTATTAAGGGCTTTGCAAGAGAAAGAAGTACGTCCTGTCGGTAGCACTCAACCGGTGAAAGTGGACGTTAGAATAATATCGGCCACCCATAAAAATTTACAACGTGCCATTAAAGAAAAAACCTTTCGAGAAGATCTTTATTATCGTTTAAATGTAGTGGAGTTAGAGTTGCCGCCTTTGGCCGAGCGCCGTGAAGATATTCCACTTCTTGCTCAACACTTCTTAAATAATAGTAACCAACAAACCTCGCTTGAGATTAACGGGTTTTCTCAAGAAGCCATGGAAGTGCTAATTGCAGCACCTTGGCCAGGAAATATTAGACAGTTACAAAACGTTGTTGAGCAAAGCGTAGCCTTATCAACAGAGAGTATTATTGTTGCTAATTTGGTTAAAAATGCCCTACGAGGCGAAAACAGCCCACTGCCTTCTTTCGCACAAGCTAAAGATGAGTTTGAACGCAATTACTTAGCTAAGTTACTTAAACTCACTGCAGGCAATGTTTCTCAGGCAGCCAAAATAGCACAACGAAACCGCACTGAATTTTACAAACTGCTAAATCGTCATCACTTAACCGCAGAGGCATTTCGGGAAGAGTAAAATAACGTGTTTGTGCTCAGTTTAAATAAAGTAGTGACACAGTCGTCGATTTAATATTTGCGCTTTTTACCAAACACGTTATCTAAACCATCATTGTCGTCTTTAAATAATGCACTTTTCTTTTTAGGTGGCTCATTCACTTTTTCATTACCTTTAAACTTGTCGTAAAAGGTATGACTTTTTTCATCTATAACACCAGAAACGCCATCATTTAATAGGCTGATATTAGCCATTTCATTATCGAGTAATTGAATAACTTCAGGATCTTCACACAAAACTTTTTGTAATAATTCCATAGCTTTATCGCTGAGCGCTTGTGCTTTAGGGTAATCTTTTAATTCAAACTGCTCCATGGCTTGCGCGCTATATAGCGCTGACTTTAATCGCGTGATTAAAATTTCTAATTGGGTGACTTCACCATTTAACTCTTCAACACTTAATCGCCCTTTTCCATGCTCCACTTTAAGTAAAATAACTAACATCATACTTTGCTTTAACAACTGAGATTGCTCTGGCGATGTGGCTGGCATTGGTTGACGGGCATAAAAAAACGGTAACGTAGGTTCAAGGGTTTTAAAGTTTTGTAATTTTTTATTGGTTTCTTGTAAGGCTTCTATGCGTTTTTCGGTGCTTTCTATTTCAATAAGTCCAGTGATAGCTGCATGCGAACGTTCTAAACAAACAATAGAGCTTGTTACCGTTAACGGTAATATTGTACGGCCATTAAGCAGGTTTTGGCTTCTAGCAAGCACGTGCTGTAATTTAAGAATTTTTCGATTTTTATCGTTACTTCTACGTTCTCGCATTGTCGACACGTACTCAACAAATACGCCAAAAAGAAACAAAGCAATTAAACATACAGAGATTAAAATATACATTAACTGATAGTCGTCCAAAAAGGTGAATAAAAGTCAGCAAAAAGTTGGGGGGTAATTTTGCGGAAAACTCATATTAAAGTGATTTGACCTTAACTGTCTAGCAATTAAAGTCAATTCCTAGCTCAAACGGTCAAATTTTATTTAAATTGGTAGGTCGCTGATAAATGATATTGTTGATTATTATTATTTATAGCAGTTTCATACCAAGTAAAACCAGCTTGAATAGTAATACCGTCTAATAGAGGTGATATATCTAAGGTGGAGGAAGATACTTGTACGCCATAGGCCGCCAATGCCTCGTTATTGTCAGCTTGATGCTTAAGATAAAATAAATCAACACCTGACACATTCACATTTATGTTATGTTGCTCAAACTCATAGCCGGTTTGCCAAGCAAACGGTAGTTTCGCATCTAACATTTTATGATTCGCCACTTGGCTATTTGCTGAGCTGATCTGCCCTCCCAAAGTCAATAACTGATAAAGAGGGGCGTTATCATCAAGTTCATTATTAACGTATTGATAGCTCAAACGCGCATTGTTATAACCAACAACAAGGTCTATTCCATAATCAACACGTTGCCAATCTTGATAATCGCCGCTGTAGTCAATCAGTAAACCTTTTAGTGCGTAGCCATAGCTAAATTTGCCTATAGCATCTTCAAACTGGTATTGCCCCTGTAGTCGATAATGATTAATTTTATCGTCTAGCGCTGCGTTTTCAGTATCTTCGCTGCCTAAACCTAGAGCAATTTTCAATGAGCTATAAAAAGAAAGTGGCGCGCTATAAGCTAATTCGCCATTCACCGCCGTAGAACGATAATCACTGTCTTGTCCTTGAGCGTTAACAAGCTCACCATACCAAGCCATATTAAACCAGTTGCTTTTTATGTTTAACGCCGCCTCTTGCTGTATGTCGCCATTGTTATAGGCACCTTGCCATCTTAATCTCCCTAACGGATCGCCGCCTCTGGCAACTAATTCAATACTGTCTTCATCGCTACTCGTATAACCGCCTAATGCAATAGTATAAGCTTGTGGCCCGATCCCATAATCATGACTTTCTTTAACTTGATGCACCAATGGTTTGGCTTGGCTTTTTTCAATAGGGTGTAACTCGAAACGACCTTGCGTCACTATTGGCGGTCTATTTTTACCTTTTTCATGAGCGCGACTTTGAATATAAGTGTCTTGCCCTTGACTGGTAGTCATTAAATAAAACAATTGCTCAGATAACAATTTATTTTCTTCAGTGGGTTTTATCGTAAATGCTTGCGTTGTTAACTGATAACCTTCGCTAAGCTGCTGCCACATAAAAGTTTTAAAATTTAATTTAAAAACATTGACTGAACGCCCCGTTTTTTCTGCTGTGCTGCGACTAAAATAAAGTCCGTCATCTTGCCAACGCAAATAAGATAAATAATTGCCGGCTAGTAAAGTACGACTCGCTTCTTCACTAGCAAACATATAATCAACAGCAAACAATTTAGCAATTTGCCATGTTTTATTTTCAAGGTTCAATAGGTGAATTTTCCAGTGTTTATCGTTATTCGCCATTAAAGCTAAACTTTTCCCGTCGGGAGAAAGGGTTAAATTATCCATTTGAACATTTAACTTTTTATCAGTAATAGTTGTATAACTGCCATCTTTGAGTGACAACTGAATGAGTTGATTAAACCCTGCAAAGTGTGACACAGCAATAACTGATTGCTTGTCAGGCATTACCGAATAACTATGTAAACGAAGTTTTTCAGTAATTTTTTCAACCGAACCTGTCTTTAAATTAACTTTAGCTAACTCAAACCCTAGTTCATGATTGTCTTCAATAAGGTACTGTAAAACCAAAGCATGATTGTTATCTAACCAGCGGGCTTGTTGCCATTGATGTTTACGATTAGGTTTTACCACCCATTCCGCTTTACGATTAAAAACAGCAGGCTGAGTGTCAGGCACATCTAAAGCGTCATTAACCAGTAATTTTTGATTCGCTTTTACGAATTTATCCCTTGCTTTGTCATTAGCACTTAAGCCATAAACATTAAGCGTGATAAAACCGTTTTTATCTTTTTCCAGTTGTAATATTTTATTTTGCGCTATCGAAGGTTCGCTACTAAGTACTTGGTAATTATTATCTTGCCAAATATTACCCGTAGGCTCTTGCTTTAATTCATGTTTTTTTGCTAGATAAATTTGTTCAGCAACAAATTGTTTATAAAGGCGTTGAGGTGACTCTAAAAATAAGCCGGTAAAAGCTTCATCAAAATCGCGATACTTTGCTGCACTACTTCTATGCCAAAGTTGAGAAAGTTTATCTTTGCCATAATGGGTTTGTAACCAAAACAAAAAAGCTCCCCCTTGATAGTACGCCATGCGATTACCAACATAGCTGTCATTACCATTTATTGTCTCGTAACTAGGCAATTGTCCTTCTACCGCCCATTGTTGCAATAGTGCTTTAACAAAATCGCTATTTAAACGCCCCTGTTTAGTATGTTCTGTTTCAATCAGCGTAGCATACCCTTCAGATACCCAGCGCGGATATCGAGTAAAATTAATGGTATCGGCATTTAGTAATGCTTTATCAAACAAAGAACGCCAACTTCTACTCGGTTCAGAGATGTGAATTTTATGGGTTAATTCATGGCTAATCACTAAATCTAGCCAGTCTTCGTATGAGCCTAAGGCTTGTTCCGAACTCGGTGCGCTGGTATAAATTTTAACAATTTTACCCGCCGCTAAAGGTACGGCATACCCGTTAGCTTGATGGATGTCGTCTGCGATTAAGAAATCAATTTTATCATTTTGTTTAAAGCCAACCCTTTTGCTGACATCAAGGTAAATGTCATCAAGTTTATCAGCAACTTGCTCAGCAAATTTTTGATAATCTTTATGAAAATGAATACGTGCATATTCTGTATTGATTGTTTGTATATTATCTTTTGCCGTTACTGCAAGTGGCAGTATCAAAAACAGCAAAATAAGCATTCGAATCATTGATTTTTTCCTTGGAAACATAAGCCTGTACTTTAATGTTGAATTTTACACAAAATCAACATTGAAATGGCATCTATTTAGCATAATATTGCCACTAAAATTGTAAGCAATTGATCGCAAAGATTGCAGCAACTGCCTTTAGATGCCCTTGTTTACAAATTAACACCTAACACGTTAAACTGGTCCTACCACAATTAAGGGTTAAAGAGTGATGAATGGCTGTTATTGAAACTGTAAAATTAGGGCCTGTTTCAGGTGTACGTGTTGGGCGTTTTAATAAAGGTATTAATACCACATTTGTCGTTTATCAATACCAAGACGTGCTCATTGATACTGGACCTATTAACCAATGGCAATTTGTTGAATCATTTATCAAACAACATAAGGTTAATCATGTACTGATTACACATCACCATGAAGATCATAGCGGAAATGCTTTTTACCTTAAAAACAATAGCCAATTATCGGTTCACAGCAATGCATTGTGCCAAAAAAGCTTGCAAGAAACTCACACTTTACCGTTTATTCAAAAACTCATTTGGGGCACGGCAAAAGCCGTAGATACTGAGCTATTAACAGATAAGTTTGTTTCTAATAATGGCCTTGAATTAGATATTATACTTACACCTGGACATACCGACGACATGAGCTGCTTTTATGACAAAGCAAATGGATTTCTTTTTACGGGCGATTTATATATTGCGTCTAAAGTCCGTTACCTTCATAAAGACGAAAACCTAACTCAGCAAATAAATAGTTTAGATAAGGTGCTAGCTTTAGATTTTGATACCGCGTTTTGTCCGCATCGCGGCATTATGAAAAGTGGTAAAGAGGATATAGCCAATAAGCGAGACTTCATTATTGAACTCGCTTCTAAAGTAAAAACTCTTGCGAATCAAGGCTTACCTGTGAAGCAAATTCGCACCCAATTATTAGGCAAAGAGGATATGTTCTCCTATGTTTCTCAGTTTCATTTTAGTAAAAAAGGGTTAGTTGAAGCCTGTTTAAAATTGCCCGATAAATTAATACAATAATGATTGTGTGTCAGCAAAGCACTCAGTATTATTGCTAGCTTGATTTACTTCGAAATAAGCAAAACACTTTGATTGATACCACCTTAATTGCTCTTTTTATTCCGACATTTTTCTTGGTTAGCATTACCCCAGGTATGTGTATGACACTAGCAATGACGCTAGGGATGTCTATTGGCGTACGTAACACACTATGGATGATGTGGGGAGAAATGTTAGGTGTTGCTGTTGTCGCAATTTCAGCAGCAGTGGGTGTTTCGTCTATTATGCTCAGTTTCCCTCAAGTTTTTAATGTCCTCAAACTCATTGGTGCGGCGTATTTATTATATGTGGGTATCAATATGTGGCGCTCTAAAGGGAAACTCGCTATTTCCAATACAGTGCAAACAATAGTAGTAAATAAAAAACAATTATTTAACCAAGGTTTTGTAACTGCAATTGCTAACCCAAAAGGTTGGGCGTTTATGGTGTCATTATTACCGCCTTTTATTAATCCAAACTTACCATTTACTTTGCAGCTTTCAGTATTAATCGTGGTTATTTTATTGTCAGAGTTTATTTGTATGCTGTTATACGCAACAGGCGGAAAAACTTTGGGTAAATTACTCACCCAAAGCGATAACGTAAAACGTCTGAATAAAATCTCAGGCACGTTAATGATAGGTGTAGCAATTTGGTTGGCCTGTAGTTAACCTGAGCTCGTTTGTCAGAAATTATCGATAACAGATTTTACATACGCCTTTCCCGAATTCTCTAAAAAACACCAACACTAATAATATAAAGACAAAAATTGCTGACGAGCTGCCGCCATGAGTTACGTAACCATCGTTAACCTCTACGACATACTCAAGATCATAATCAACACTTTCAAGCGGTAGTGCGTATAAAGCATTATTATCATCAGAGCTATAGGTTGCAACCAATTCATTAAAGCCCACTTGATAAAGATCTATCAACACATCATAGTTGTCTGGACTATATCCTTGATGAAGAGTAGTTATCACCTCAAATTCATCACTGTCTGACTCACCATAAATCATAAAGTTGTCTGTAGTGTAATAATGCACCCAAGGCCCTCCATTTTGACTTAAATACAGTTGCGCATAAACTGCCGCCGAGTCGAGTGAAGAGCCACTGTGTAGATCTGCATCAAAAATCACACTAAAGGTCTGATAATAACCATCTAAGTCGATATCTTCTAATAAATAGCTAAAAGCATCATAAATACTAAAACTATGATGCGAGTAATTGCTTTTTGGTGGGCGTATTCTGCTTGCTGGTTGTTGAGTTTTCGTCTTAGCATTTTCAGAAGAACTCGTCGCTAAAGGTATCAGAGCTGTATTTTGTGTCATTAAAGCACTATGTCGGCGACGCTCATCTTGTGAGCTATTTACTGATTGTCCATCAGAGGAAGTTAAACCGATAGAAACAGATAGAAATTGCTTGTTATTTGCCAGACGAATTTCATCACTCAAGGCAAAACATGAGGTGAGCAATACAAAACTAGATGTGATTAACCTTAACGCTTTAACAAGCGATTTTCGGCTGAAATATTTCAAGAGCTGAGTAAACATAATGCATTCCTCTATTAAAATTAGCTTTATCTAACTTTACCTATGATAAGTGGCTCTATTTAAACTGAGTAAAACTGAACACTGGCTGAACATATACTTAACAATGTTCAACCTTTAACTAAAGGTTGCTTGAGCGAGTGGTAAACTGATTTTATTTTCGCATTCAGCCAGTATTCAGCTTAGATAAATTAAGCTTTCAAGTGGTATGTTAAAATCAAGTTCGAAAGTTCAACAGACCCTATATATTTACTACCCACTTGGGTTTACACTAAGTAGTTAATTGTATCGTTATAATAGGTATTTATAAGTGAAAGTTTTTTCATTCGTATTGATTGTGTTAACACTAGCATGGCTGCCCAATTACAGCGCTCATGCTTCAGGTTTTGCCCCTGTATTCGTTGGCAGTAATTCGAACAAAAATGTTTCGATGAAAATACGCAGCTCGCAACAAGCAGCACAACTTGTTAAAAACCGTTATGGTGGCAAAGTATTAAAAGTCGTCAGGCAAAATGTTAACGGAAACACTGGCTATAGAGTTAAGTTACTTAAAGGAAATGGACAAGTAATTTCCGTACTTGTTGATGCTTATAGTGGCCAAATATTAGGGCGGTAACTATGCGTTTATTACTGGTTGAAGACGACTTATCATTACAAACAAACCTCAAAGAATGTTTGATTAAAGCACAATACAGCGTTGATATTGCCAGTGACGGACAAGACGCACTTTACCAAGGCGAAGAATATAACTACGATGCAGCAATTATTGATATTGGTTTACCTATTGTTGATGGCATAACGGTTATTAAAGCCTTAAGAAAACAAAACATAAACTACCCTATTTTAGTATTAACAGCTCGCGATAGTTGGCAAGATAAAGTGGCAGGCCTTGATGCAGGCGCAGACGACTACTTAACCAAACCCTTTCAAAATGAAGAACTAATTGCCCGCTTAAATGCACTTATCAGGCGCTCTGCAGGGAAAACCAACCCTGTAATTACCAATGGAGTTTTAACCGTAAATACCACCAACTTTCAAGTGTGTGTCAATGGTAATGTGATTAATTTAAGCAGCTCTGAATATAAGCTACTCGCATTTTTAATGATGCACATAGGGGAAGTTAAATCTAAAACCGTGCTAACTGAACATATTTATGATCAAGACTTTGATTTAGATTCCAATGTTATTGAGGTATTTATTCGGCGGTTACGGAAAAAACTTGATCCAGATGGTCAATATGACTTTATCGAAACTCATCGAGGTTTAGGTTATCAACTCAAGATCATGCCTGAATAATTAAGAGCTAACTGATTATATGGCGTCATTTTTTCTAAAACATCCTCAGCTGCATTCACTAAAGTTTCGCTTTATTATTAGTGCACTTTTGATGACGCTAATTATTCTCCCCATTATTGGTTTTACCTTAAGCGATGCATTCGAACAACATATTAAAACATCGGTAAAAAATGAATTAACCGCCTACAGTTACTCTTTATTAGCAGTGGCAGAAGTAGAAAGCAATGCTCTTTATATGCCAGAGCAGCTATTAGAAAATCAATTCAATATTATTCAATCAGGTTTGTACGGCATTATAACGGCTAAAAACGATAGCAATAATGTACTTTGGCATTCACATTCAATGCTAGGCATTACACCGCCTGACATTTTACCGAGCCCTTCTGTTGGTAGTACCCGTTTTATTAGTGTAGAACTTGATAATAGTACGCATTTTATTTTTAGCTTCACCGTAAGTTTTACATCGAACAAAAATGCTTTTCCATTAACGGTTCATGTAATTAAAAATTACGATGACTTTGATACGCAGGTTGAGCAATTTCAGCAACAATTATCAACATGGTTGCTGATTTTAATGGGGCTATTATTTTTAATTCAAAGTTTATGGTTAATTTGGACATTAAGGCCATTAAAAACCTTAAAGTCAGAAATGATGTTGGTAGAACAAGGTAAATTAACGGAAATTAAAACAAACTACCCATTAGAGTTAACACAAGTTACCCAGCAACTTAATTTACTGTTGCGTACGGAAAGACAGCAACGAAAGCGTTACAGAAATGCTTTGTCAGACTTAGCACATAGCTTAAAAACTCCACTAGCAGTACTTCAAAGCCAAAATCAAAATCAAACGAATACTAATCATGATCCTCATGAGCAATTAACTATTATCAACCAAATTATTGAACATCAATTGAAACGGGCGCAAAGTGCGGGTGAATCATCATGGCATATTGGTGTTAGTATCAAAAAGGTTATTGATAAGCTTCTAAAGAGTATGGAAAAAATACATCACAGCAGCTCACTTTCTCTCGTTAATAATGTTAATGAGCATTTAATTTTTAAAGGCGATGAAGCAGATTTATTAGAAATACTTGGTAACCTTATTGATAACGCCTGCAAAGCAGCGAAACAACAAGTAGAGATAAATGCGAGCCAAACTGACAACGCGTTAACTATAACCATTGCTGATGATGGTGTAGGTATAACAGAGACAATGAAGGCTAGCATTTTAAACCGAGGAGTTCGCAGCGATACTTATCAACAAGGCCATGGGATTGGCTTAGCGATCGTTCGGGACTTGGTGGAAAGTTATCAAGGAGAGCTAAGTATTAGGAAGTCAGCGTTATTAGGTGGTGCCGAATTTACCCTCACTTTTAACGTTTAACTTATCATTTTTTCCTGTTCAGCTTACATTCAGTTACCAGCGCTTATACTTATTTTATCCTCTAATAATTCACTGTTTAGTGTCTGGACCATCGATGAAACCTAATATATTGAGCTTACTATTAGCCGTTTTTATTCTGTCATCAACGCCTGTTATAGCCAAAAATTCAAATACAGACCCAATAACTTCGATAAGTGAAGGTGAACTTGCACAATTACTCGCTCCGATTGCTTTATATCCTGATACCTTATTAACACATATTTTAATAGCGTCAACTTACCCGATTGAAGTAATAGAAGCTCATCGCTGGTTAGACAGCCATGACCAACTATCTAACGATGAAATCGCCAACAGGATTGTCAATAAAGATTGGGATCCTAGTGTGAAAGCATTGATGCCATTCCCTAATATTTTAAAACGCTTAAATGACGACTTGTCATGGACTAATCAATTAGGCGACGCTTTTTTAAATGATGAAGCACAAGTGTTGTCAAGTATTCAACAATTGAGACTGCAAGCCGATGAAGCCGGTAATTTAGAAAAAATGGACAATGTGGCCATTAGTTATGACGATAACAATATCGTTATTCAACCACGACAACCTGAAGTTGTATATGTCCCTTATTATGATACTCGAACAATTTATGGTAGTTGGTCTTGGGGATATTATCCGCCTGTTTACTGGGTTCAACCACATCATTACATTAGTTATAAGCCTTATTATTGGCATTCTGGAGTGCACATTTCATTTAATTATTTTTTCAATGCATTTCAGTGGCAAAGCCGTCGTTTAGTAGTTATTAATCACCATAACTCACATCGCTATAAAAATAGACATCGCATAGCAAGTAGCGTTGGCTCAAAGCGATGGCATCACAAGCCGCATCATCGCAAAGGTGTGGCGTACAGTAATAACCACGTTAAAAATAGATTCAAAAGCAATCGAATTAGTACCTCGCAAGCTAAAAAAAACCGTCAATTGCAACACAAAAAAATGGTTCAGCAAACGAGAAGAAAAGGATATAAATCGCATCAAGCAATTGCTAGTGCTAAACACCAAAAAACACGTGAGCATTTAGCTAAGAGCAGCTATATAAAGCAAAATAAAAAGCGCGATTATCGCGATATCAAACAGGTTAATCGCACCGCTAAGCGAAGTAGTCATAGTAACAAAGTACCAGGTCATAATAAGCCTAATCAAACGAAACATACTAAAGATAGGTATGTCAATTTAGCGCCCAAAAAAAGCCATAAGCTTGCTCAACATCAATCGGCTCATAAGGCAGGCGCATCGTTTAATGCTCATCAGAAAACGATAAGAACAAAAACACAGCCCAAACAACATAGCCAACATAAAACGAGCCATAAATCGTTACACAGAACACAAACTAAACAGCGAAATAGCCCGAAAAAATCGAGCTATAAAAATTACTCAAGAAGAAGCAAAGATTAACTAACCTAAACTTGGTTTAAGAGATGGTTAACAGTTTGAAAAATAGTAAATAATCATTTTACTCCACTCTAGCTCGATAGTTTTTCTTAATTCAAGGCAAATTTCGCGTCAATAGCTGGCCTATTGCAAGAAATTTAACGAAGAAGTAAGGAGAAATAGCGGCTAGAGAAATGTTTATTAAGGCGATCTCAGGTTAACTAGGCAGTGCCGTAAGGTTTAACTGATTTCTACAGAGTTTGAGTTATCACCTTGTTGATTGAATATTAGGACGTAAAATTAATACAAAAAAAGGCTGTAAAGTTATTCACTTTACAGCCTTTTTCAATCGCAAGTGATTAAATGTTAACGTAGTTCTCTACGTAAAATTTTACCAACATTCGTTTTGGGTAATTCGTCTTTAAACTCAACAATTTTTGGTACTTTATAATTAGTTAAATTATCACGACAATGATCAATGATTGATTTTTCATCTAAGTTTTCATCTTTTCGTACAATAAAGATTTTAACCATTTCACCACAAACTTCATCGGGAACACCAATAGCAGCGGCTTCAAGTACACCTTCATGCATCATGATCACTTCTTCAATTTCATTAGGGAATACATTAAAGCCTGAAACGATAATCATGTCTTTTTTACGATCAACAATTTTAAAGTAACCATTTTCGTCCATGGTTGCGACATCACCAGTGGCTAGCCAACCATCTTTGAGTATTTCATCTGTAGCATCTTGGCGATTGTAATAGCCAACCATCACCTGTGGGCCTTTTACCCACATTTCGCCTGCTTCACCAACTTCAGCTTCAGAACCATCATCTTTTACAATACGAATATCTGTAGAAGGAGCAGGCAAGCCGATAGTACCATTGTAACTTTCTTGGTTGTATGGGCTTAATGACACCATAGGTGAACATTCGGTTAAGCCGTAGCCCTCAAGCAATCGGGTATTAGTGACTTGCTGCCAACGCTCTGCTACAGGGCGCTGTACTGCCATGCCGCCACCAAGTGCCATTCTTAACTTACTAAAGTCTAAGTCTTTAAAGCCAGGAGTGTTCAGTAAGCCATTAAATAACGTGTTAACACCAGTAATCGCAGTAAATGGATATTTAGCTAACTCTTTAATAAATGCAGGCATATCACGTGGGTTGGTAATTAATAAATTAGTGCCGCCCAGTGTCATAAAGGTTAAGCAATTAGCTGTTAAAGCGAAGATATGATAAAGGGGTAGTGCGGTAACAATTAACTCTTCTCCATCTCTTAATAATGGCTTAATAGACGCTTTAGCTTGTTCTAAATTACCCACCATATTACGGTGAGAAAGCATAGCGCCTTTAGAGACACCTGTTGTGCCGCCAGTATATTGCAAGAAGGCAAGATCATCACCATTAATGGCAACAGGAGAAAAAGTTAACTGTTGGCCTTTTGATAATACGGTGTTGAATCTAACTGTGTTTTCTAGATGAAACGCCGGTACCATTTTTTTAATATACTTAACAACAGAGTTAACAATTGCACCTTTAATAAAACCTAAACGATCACCTAGCGAAGTCATAATGACATGCTCTACAGGTGTATTATCGATCACACTTTCTAAAGTATGGGCAAAGTTTTCGATAATAAGAATGGCTTTAGTGCCCGAATCTTTTAACTGATGCTCTAATTCACGAGAAGTATATAAAGGATTAACATTAACCACAGTTAAACCAGCAAGTAATGCACCAAATAACGCAATAGGATATTGCAAGGTATTAGGCACCATGATTGCAAGTTTATCACCTTTGACTAAGCCTAAGGTTTGCTGACAATAAGCAGCAAATGCTTGAGCCTGTTCAGCTAACTCAGTATAAGTAATTTCAGCGCCCATATTAATGAAAGCCGTTTTATCACTGTAATTCTTCGTATACTTGTTAAACATTTCAGTGAGTGATGCATATTTATCTGCATCAATTTCGTAAGGAACACCAGGGGGATAACTTTTCTCTAACCAAACTTTTTCCACAGCTTTTTCCTCACGTTTATAGTTGCTTTTATAGATATAATATTATAATCGCCTAAGTTATCAAAATTCATCAAGTATGAACAGTACTTTTTAAACACTTGTTTGAAATTAGGATGAAGCCACTAATATTTGAGGTAAACACCCTACTTATTCGCTTAATATTTACCAACGCTAAACGTTTATTAATAAAATGTTAACTATTAAAACGTTCATTATAGTGCATATTTCTTAAAGAGCGCTCTCAATTTTTGAAGATTTACTTTTTCGGCTAACGCTTGATTTAATAACGTTAAAACAGCAGAGTTTTGCTGATTATATTGATTCATCGCCAAGTAAAATGGTTGAGGCGTAGTACATCCTGCATTGTTAACACTAGATACATCTAAACCATTTTGGTTAATTTCCCAATTAAGTACTCTCTTGTCTTCAACAATAACATCTACCCGTTGCCGTTTTAACATTGCTAATAGCCTTGAAACACCTTCATCTCCTGTAAGCGCAACCAAGTTAGCTGGATTATTTTGAATGTATTGATCAATTTCATCATTGTAGCCATATCCTTTAATTACACCTAAAGAAAGATTACCTAAAGCTAGTGGTGAGTGGTAACGCCACTTTTCATTGTTTAAAGTATAAAAGCAGAGACTAAAATTGGTAATGGGAGTTTGTGTAAAAGATAAGGTCGGTGCTTCAACTCGAGTAGCGGTAAGTAAACCATCCACTAAACCTTGCTCGGCTAATTTCACAGCTCTTGACCAAGGAAAGCTCCTTATTTCTAGGATAATATTATGATCGGCTAAAATGTCGGTAATATATTGACCAATGATATTACTCCCATCGCCACGTTCTATACAGGTATAAGGGCACCAATCAGTTGTCGCTAACGTTATCGTCATTTTTTCATCACTACTCGAAGCTGCTGAGAAAATAACGCTGAAAGCAAGACCTCCTAACAATACTAACCAGTAAAAATTCTTCATACTTTGGTTTAACTACCGCTATCGCTTAATCATTATTGTATAGATTATTACACTTATTTATACAATCTTAATATACCTTAGATATTCATGAATAAAAGCGTATATTGAAAAACTTACAATATCCCTCTGTATTATTTGAAATTGCTATAAAACTCTCACGGTAATAATTTCAAGTTAATAGCGTTTGGTTGATTTAGGTCAAACCAACATAATAATAATCTTGCAAATAACAACGATTATCATTAACATTGCTTTTAAGATATTTACCCCCCTAATTTATTTACTTTGGAAGTACCATGAAGTTTTCACCGTTATGCCTAGCTGTTCTTGCTAGTTTTACCTCTTTATCAACAACCGCTGATGAAACAAACACCTCTCCTGTTGAAGTTATTCAAGTTACAGGCAGTTATTTTAATGACTATAAAGTGGATGAGGCCAACGGCGCAATGCGCGCGGATGTTTCATTACTTGAAACATCGCAATCGGTAACAGTAATTCCTAACACTATCATTACAGAACAGCTTGCGACTACACTTGGTGAAGTACTAACTAATGACGCGAGTTTAACGGCTGGTTCTAAACAACGTAACCGTGAAGTATTTAACTTACGTGGTTTTGAATTAAGTTCATCTACAGGTTACTTAAGAGATGGCCACCAACATTGGTCTCATTATCAACAACCGATTGAAATACTTGAAAGTGTTGAGGTAATTAAGGGTCCATCAAGCATTTTATATGGTCAGTCAGGGCCTGGTGGCTTAGTAAATATGGTGACGAAAAAACCTACGGCAAGAACGCTTTTCTCATTGGGCGCAGACCTAGACCAAGAAGGATCTACTCGCTTTACACTTGATGCAGGTGGTGCACTAACTGATGACGAAAGCCTGCGTTATCGTGGTGTACTTGTTAAGCAAGATGTTACCTACCAACGCGAATATCAAAACGAAACGCTAAATGGTGACCAACGTGAGCGTGACCGTTTTTTAGGCGCCTTAGTGCTTGATTACGATATTTCTGAAGATGCTATGGTGCGTGTACATTACGATAGAACAGACGATAAAGCTGGCTTAGATACGGGTGCTTGGTTAGACGACAATGGCGATATTATTGGCGATCGTAAAACTATTCGTGATATGTCGTGGGCATTCACTGATATTACCGTTGAAAATATCGGGGTGGATTTCCATTACGCCTTTAACAGTGATTGGCAAGTTAAAGTAGGTTATAACGAGCAAAACTTTGAACGCCAGCGTTTTGAATCGTCACCTAAAAAGCCCTCGTCATTTAACGAAGGAGAAGAGTATAGCTCTAAGCCTTATGATCGCTTCGACGACTGGCAATTTAAAACCGCCTTTATTGATTTCACAGGTGAGTTTTCATTAGCGGGTATTAATCATCAATTATTAGTTGGGATGAATGCTTTAGATTATTACTATGGACAACTTAAAACCAATGGCTCAACAATTAATTATGCTGCTGGCAATCCAGAGCCTATTCGTCCTGACATTAGCTACAAAACTGATGATTCGTTATATGAAAGTGAATACGATTACTATGGTGTTTATTTACAGGATTTAATCACTGTTAATGAAAAATGGCAGCTATCTCTTGGTGGTCGTTACGACAAGCAAAATAAAGAAGGTGCAAATAACGAATCATTTTTACCAAAAGCTGGGCTTTTATTTCACCCGAATAGCCAAGCCACTTTTTACGCTAGCTACACAGAAGGTTTTGAACCACAAGGCAGCGACACGCTGGATAATGACCGTGACGTAAATGATGGAATGGAACTAGATGCCATGACCTCTACACAATATGAAGTAGGGACAAAATGGCAATTAATGGACGAACGTTTATTGTTAACAGCAGCTGTTTTTGACATCTCAAAAACAGGCAAGTTAATCTCAGAAGACATCTTCAACATTCCAAACATTGACACAATAACAACCCAAGCAGGCGAACAACGCCATAAAGGTTTTGAAGTTGCCGCACAAGGTGCTGTTACGGATAAATTATTTGTTATGGCTTCTGTTATGAATCTTGATGCAAAATATGAAAAAGATGAAAACTACCAAGGAAAAACGCCAGTAGATGCACCAAAATGGTCTGCTTCTCTTTGGTCACGTTATGAATTTAACGAACAACTTGCTATTAATGCCGGTGCTTTTTATGAAGGTGAACGCTTTGCTGATAGCGGTAACACCATCACTAAAGATGCTTATACTCGTGTTGATGTGGGTGCAACGTATAAAATTGAGTTAGACAATCAAGATATTAACCTTAGGTTTAATGTTGAAAACCTTTTAGATACTAAATACCTCGCAGGTGGCGGTGTTTCAAACGCTACAGCTGGTGACGGTATTAACTATCGTTTAGCTGCACAAATCAGCTTCTAAATCATTAAGGTAGCCGTTATTGTTATCAAAAATAGATAACTATAACGGCTTGCGCTTTCCAGTACTTATAAATTATGCAAGTCAATAAAAACACCCTCAGTTTTGCCCGTTTACTTCATGTTTATGTGTCGATGGCACTACTGACCTTATTATTATTTTTTTCAGTAACAGGTATCACACTTAATCATCCAGAATGGTTCAGTGATAACCATGCTGATATTAAAGAAGCGACGTATGATATTGAGTTAGCTATGCTCGAGAATCCTCCGCTGTCACCAAAACAACTTGTTAAGGTAACGGAAGAGATTGAACAAAAGTTATCTCTATCACTCAACAATGCTGCCATTGAAAGCATGAGTGACGAACTATTTTTCAGTATTAAAAAAGCAGGCGAAAACATAGCAATAACGCTTGATTTAACCAACGGCGAACTATTTTTAGAACACACAGATTATGGCTGGTGGGCGCTAGTAAACGATTTACACAAAGGAAGAAATACCAGCACTTTATGGAGTTGGGTTATTGATATCACCAGTGTGCTTTGTATCGTGTTTGCTATTAGTGGCTTTATTTTAGCGATGCCACAACGTCGATTTAACCGTACGTTATCCCTTAGTTTAGGGGTTACTGTTGCCATTATTTTTATATCAGCACTATGGGCGTAATGATTTTTACCCTATTAAAACAACACTCAAATTAACAGTTTACTCACTTGGATATGCTTCGAGTTTAAAGGAATTTACATGAGATATTTTATGAAAGTTAATCGTTTAGGTTTTACCAAAGTGCGCATTGTGCTACTTGGTATTATTCTTGGCAGTTCAATTGCTACTGCGGCTGAACCTACAGAATTAAACATTGAGTTAGCATTAAAACAACAACAAGGTACATATCATCCCCCGTATGTTGCTAGCTGGATTGAAAACTCACAAGGAAAATCGGTTCGCACCCTGTTACTTTGGCGCGAGCAAGCTAAATGGTTAAAGGATATTCGAAGGTGGTGGCGAAAAATTGGCAGAAGAGATGCGCAATTAGTTGATGCGATGACTTCTGCTACCCGAGCGGCAGGAAAATACCCACTTACTTTTAACGCGCTTGACGATAACAAAAAACCATTATCTACCGGTGAATACACGCTATTTATTGAAGTGGTCAGAGAAGATGGTGGTCGAGCCATGATTCGACAAGCCTTTAATTTAGGCAGCAAGAAAGAAACATTTACTTTAGCTGCTACCAATGAAACTGATGAGATCATTTTCTCGGTAACCCCTCAGTAATCAACATAGTTAATGAACAGTTAATAACCAAGGTCAATTAATTTTAACGTAGACAACGACAATATAAATAATTAGGGAGTTTCTCAAATGAATATGAAAAGCATTATCGCATTATCACTCACCGGCGCGCTAACTTGTGTAATGAGTACACAAGCATTGGCACATTCTCGTTGGGTATTACCTACTCACTTTAGTTTATCCGCTGAAAAAGGCGAATGGGTAATGATTGATGTAACGGCATCAAACGAAACTTTTAATGTTGATAAACCTATGGGAGCTGATTTAGTCCAAATTATCACACCTAAAGGGAAAAAAACGCGACCTTCTTCAACTTATAAAGGCCATCGTAAAAGCGTTGCCGATTATTTTATAAAAGACTCAGGTACTTATAAAATAACGAATAACAGTGAAGCTAGCTATATGACCACATATACGCTTGATGGGAAAAAGAAACGAGTACGTGCAAACAAAACCGAACTAGAAAATCTACTTCCTAAGCAAGCGAAAGACATTAAAACCGCTTATCGTTTTGCAAGAGTAGAAAGCTACATTACCATGAACTCACCTAGTAGTAACTTTGCAACAGACGGTAAATTATTAGAACTTGTTCCTGTTACCCACCCTTCTGATATAGCAGAAAATGAACAAGTGACTTTTAAGTTTCTTTTTAATGGCAAAGTACAACAAGGGGTTGAAGTGGAAATAACCGCTGATGGCGTACGTTACCGAAATGATCCACAAACGATTAAACTAACCTCTAATACCAAAGGTGAAATCAACTTCACACCTAAAGCTGCAGGAAGATACTTATTAGTAGCAGAGCATGCAGAAAAGTCGACAAACACCTCTATTTCCGATAAAGAAATGGGCAGTGTATTTTTGACTTTTGAAGCACAACTTAACTAATCGGTTTACTCTAACCGGTACAAATAAAACTGCAATGAATGACTTTACCATGCATAATTAAAGTCATTCATTTTGTTATCTCCCTTAAAACACTACTCCTCCCCTGCAAAATATTCCTGGGTTAAAACTACGACTTATTAGCACCGTGTTAACGAATTAAACATATCAATTGATTGCTCAAAAATAGAAAAGTTATCGATTATGGCTGTTCGTTTTACCCCGCTTTTTACATTCTCATATTAAATATCGAACATATAACTTTTAGCTTATGTATTAAGCCTATTTAGGAATGTAAAATTTGTCTTAACTCATTTATATGAACTAAATATTACTAAAGTATAAAATATACATTAGAAAATCTATTTTCTATTATTATTTTTTTTCAAGCGAAATTATATTGTTTATTAATAAGTTAAAGTAGAAAATTAAGTTGTACTCAATATTCAGTACACACATTTTATTACTTTTTCAAATAATTAACTTAAGGCGTTATGGATTATGTCAAATAAATTATTAAATTCACTTATAGTAGCTTCTGCATGTTTAATGAGTCAGCAAGGGTTTGCACAAAGCTGTTTTAACGAACCATCAAATAATGGAGGACCATCAGGTCCTGCAACTTGTGTCGATATCAATATCAATGAACAAAATGGTAACAATGTTGAGTTAGAAGTTTCTGCTATTCGTATGGGGGATGATATTTCAAACTATTTTTCGTGGCACTCTGATATAGATGGTGCTTTGGGTAATGGAAGCCAAATTAATACGCAGTTATCACAAGGTACCCACACAATAACAGCAGTCGCAGCTATCCCTCACCTACAACCATATTCTGATACACTCCTACTTGAAATCGCAAATGAGGAAACTAATTGTAGTGAAGAGTCAGCATCTATTGCCGAAACATACAATGAATATTATGCACTGAATTTTGTCAATAATGGAACTGATACAGTAAACGTTTATTGGTTGAGATACACTGACGCTGAACGCATTCACTATGCTAGCCTTGCTCAAAACGAATCGGCTTCATTGACAGGGTATCCGGGCAATAAATGGGTAGTTACTAACACTGACGGTGTTTGCCAATCAGTACATTTTTCAGGGTATCAAAATGAAACTATTGAGCTAAATTAAACAAATTACTTCTAGTTGTTATCAATTGTTTTAATAATTTAAGCGCTTAACTATAAATCACTTAAGCGCTTATTTAACAGAAATCTATCACGCAAGTTTGTACCTTTATTCCAAGCTAAGATCTAAAGTAAAGAATTGATTTGCAGTGACTATTAGTGTGTGAAAAATAATTATTAATTATAAAAACAGTTTTCTCTGAGTCTGTTAGAAAATTATATTTCCCTTTATAAGCAACTTAATTAATCGGATTTTACAATGTGGAGTCGACTTCAACCTGACCATTTTTAGAATCGTAATATATTGATAAACTCGGTAAAGTGACAAAAGTATAAGTACAGGTGTTATTTGTATAAGTTACTTTAAAGTCTTCAGAATTGTTAGTTGCAACCGTAGGTGAATTTCCATCAAGTATTGCTCTCCAAACCGACATACAATCGTTAGTGTTATTCAATTTGGGGGCCGATTCAAAAGGTGGCCAACTTTGTGCTGGCCACCCTTCTGAATTCATATCCATCAAACTTGTGCCTGTGCCGTATAAGTCTAAATTATCTACTGGGCCGCTATAACCACCAGCTATCCATTTACTGTGTGCCATTGAAACTGCTGAGGAAAATGCGCCTCCTGTAGTTGCCACCACTGATGCATGAGCATCATCTTGTAAATTAATAAATTTAGGCAAAGCTGTAGTAGCTAAGATCCCTAAAATAACAATAACAACAATTAATTCTATGAGAGTGAAGCCTGAGTGATTTTTCAAAATAGTCATAGTGAATGCTTTTATATTACGTAAAGTTAGTACCAACATCCCTATTTATATCGACTCTAGTATATTAACAGGTACTAATAAGCGTGGTAATATTTATTTTTATCACTTTCTATAAGATCTATTAAATGGAGTTGTATCTAGCTATTTTCTTATTTGCGACAGCAGCCACAATTACACCTGGCCCCAATAATATAATGATACTCACCTCAGGTTTAAATTTTGGTATCAAAAGAAGTATTCCTCATTTAATGGGTGTATGTTTTGGCTTTCCGGCCATGGTTGTTTTGGTTGGGCTTGGTTTTGGCGTGGTGTTTGAGCGCTACCCTATTTTTCATCAGGCGATTAAGATTCTTGGCGTATTATACTTGCTTTATTTGTCGTGGTGTATTGCGCGATCTGCGCCCACTTCGTTGTCAGGTGATAATATAAAGCCTTTCACTTTTTTTAAAGCCGCTTTATTTCAATGGATAAACCCTAAAGCATGGGTAATGGCAACGGGAGCTGTTGCTGCATACACCACAAACACTTCAGATATAGTACTACAAGTTTTGTTTATCGCTTTTGCTTTTTTAGCCGTTGCATTTCCTTGTGTTTCTATGTGGCTAATTTTTGGAGTAACCTTAAAAAAGGTATTAAAAAAGCCAAGTTCCCAACGATTATTTAATTGGGCTATGGCTTTATTACTGGTAGCGTCTGTTATTCCTGTGATCAATGAAATATTTATTGAGTACTTTTAGCGACTTATGCTTATTTTACATAAGTTGCTTTACAGGAAAAACTTAGACCTAAACTAAGATTTTTCGTTAATGATGTTAATCGACCCATCAAGATGAACATCTCGCTGTGGAAAAGCAACAACAATATTATTCTCTTCAAATAACTCATCCAAAGTAAAGCGAATATTGCTTCGAGTAATCCGTAAACCACCTTCAACATTTGAATTTATCCAAAAGTTAACTTCAAATATCAACGCATTATCGCCAAAGTCCTCAAAGCTAACGATGGGTTTAGGGTCGCTTAAGACTTCTTTTTGTGCCTTAGTCGCCTCTAATATGAGATCAGCCACTTTTTTAGCGGGTGTACCATAAGCAACACCAACACGCACATTGGTTCTGACAAGGCTGTCGCGTAATGTCCAATTTACCACAGTGTTTTCTATCAGTTTACTGTTAGGGATTAATAAATGAACACCGTCTACGCGCCTTATCCTTGTTGAGCGTGTATTGATTTGTTCAACAGTACCCTTTACCCCTTCTACTTCTAAAAAGTCGCTAATTCTAATAGGACGTTCCCACATTAAAATCCAGCCACTAATAAAGTTATTGATAATATTTTGGGCACCAAAACCAAAACCAATTGCAATGGCACCAGATAAAAAGGCAAAAGCGGTAATAGGTATATTAATCAAATCAAGCGTTGTAACCAATAGTATTGCTATTGCAATAACATAAAGCACACGTTGCAATAAATGAATAATGTTTGGATCTGTGTTGGTCGTTGTTAAGCGATTACTGATAAACTTTACTAACCACTTGGTTAACAGCAAGCCAATAACAATAATCACAGGAATTAACAAGATATCCCCTAACGTTATCGCTTGTTCTGAAAACGTAAATAACTTCAACGATAAAATAGCTTTAATTTGCTCTAAATCCATTTTTACACCTTAATTTTTATAACTTACTTTTATAACTTCATGTTTATAAATTAACTTTTATATCTTTTACGCCTAAAAACACACGAGAAGGATCAACAAGAAATTTTGTCCCAATCGCTTCTCGGCCAAATAACATTAAATAATTCATATCAGAACGGTCGGTTAATGTTATTTCAATTGGCCACGTTTCACCACCGAGTATAGCAAGCGTTTGAATAACATAACGTTGCTCAGATGTGCCATTAGATGATTTAACCTTTCGCATATCGCTTATTGGCGCACTACATTGCGCAATAGTATCTACATTATGGACATCAGGGTGAATATCAAATACAACACTATGTACTCCATCAATAACTTTTTTCTTGATATTATCAACGTGTAATGAAGATGTTTTTGCTCCGGTGTCTACCCGTACCTGTAAATCTTTTATAGCCAGCTCTGGGAGATCAATCGACTCTAAACGGCCAATAAGGGTTTTATTTTTTTTACTCATTATAATCCTTAATTTTCAGTATTTTCTGGTAACAATTGTTCTTGCACATTTTCAATTTGCTCGGCGATTTCTTCATCACTTTCGGTAAAATATGCAACATGAAACATCGCTTCACCTTCTTGTACTAAAGGAATATTTTGCTTACCTATTAAAATTCCTGAGCGATTTGCTTTCACATAATCAATAATTTCTCCGTAAGGACTACCAATTTCAGCAAGCACTTGCCCTTTAGTAATTTGATCGCCTAAATCCACAAGATTATGAACAATACCACTGGCATTTGCTCTAACCCATTGGCTGCCGTTAGCAATAAAAGGTACTCGCTTTTTCTTCGCTCGCGTAACTTTACGCGTCATACCAAGGTGCTGAAGTACATTTAAAATCCCTTTCATACCAGCTCTTATTGAAAACTCATCAAAACGAAGCGCCTCACCTGCCTCATAGAGCAATATTTTGGTTTCATTTTTTACCGCAGATTCTCTTAAAGATCCATCGACTAAATTTGAATTTAACACGACAGGTACACCAAAAACTTCTGCCAATTCTTTAGTTTCATCATCGGACATATCGGCCCTAATTTGTGGCAAATTCGATCGATGAATCGCTCCTGTGTGCAAATCAATGCCATAATCGCAATGTTTAACGATCTCATTCAAAAATATATGTGCCACGCGCCCAGCTAAAGATCCTTTAGCTGATCCCGGAAAGCAGCGATTTAAATCCCTTCTGTCTGGCATATAACGACTTTGATTAACAACACCATAAACATTTACCATAGGAACGGCGATAACCGTTCCTTTGGTAATTTTAAATTTATTTTGGTTAATTAATCGACGTATTATTTCAATGCCATTTAATTCATCGCCATGTACCGCAGCACTAACAAAAATAGTAGGGCCCGGCTTTTTGGCACGAATAATATGAACAGGTAAAGAAACATTTGCATCGGTATATAACTTAGCAACAGGTAATTCTATTTTTTGTTGTTCACCCGGCAGAATGGTGAATTCACCTATACGTAATACTTCCATAATATTTTCTCTACTTAGCCTTTGCCACGGGTTTTTGTGCTATTAGGTTTTGCATTTTTCTCTAAAAATTCAAACACCATACCAGCAACATTTTTACCTGTTGCTTTCTCTATACCTTCTAAACCTGGCGATGAGTTAACTTCCATCACCATAGGACCATTTTGTGAGCGTAATAAATCGACTCCGCACATATTCAAGCCCATTGCTTTTGCTGCATTTACCGCTGTTTCGCGCTCTGCTTTTGAAAGTTTTACAACCTCAGCAGACCCACCACGATGCAAGTTAGAACGAAATTCACCCTCAGCGCCTTGACGTTTCATAGCCGCAACCACTTTACCGCCAATCACTAAACAACGAATATCGGCACCACCTGCTTCTTTGACAAATTCTTGTACCAAAATATTGGCCTTTAAGCCCATAAAGGCTTCAATAATAGATTCTGCCGCTTTTGCTGTATCAGCCAATACCACACCTATGCCTTGCGTGCCTTCTAGCAATTTAATGACCACTGGAGCACCGCCGACATTTTTAATCAAATCTTTAATATTGTCAGGTTTGCAAGCAAAACCGGTACGTGGCAAACCAATACCTTTTCGAGATAGTAACTGTAAAGAACGTAATTTATCGCGAGAGCGGCTGATAGCAACCGACTCGTTAATATTAAATGTTCCCATCATCTCAAATTGCCTTGCTACTGCCGTACCATAAAATGTAATAGATGCGCCAATACGTGGAATAATCGCATCGTACATTGGCAGTTCTTTACCGTGATAACGAACTGTTGATCGGGTACTGGTAATATCCATGTAGCAATGTAGCGTGTCAATAATATCCACTTGATGCCCCATGGCCTCACCCGCTTCTTTTAAACGGCGAGTGGAATAAAGATTTTCGTTTCTAGATAAAATAGCTATTTTCATAATAAAGCCTTTTTTGTTTTTCACTGGTACTAAATAAGTACGTAATAAATAGTGATGAAATAATTGAAACTGAGTGTATAGTTATAGCACATAACAATAAAACGCTATATTTTGATAGGTTCAATCAAAAAAATTGATTAGATGAGGTTTTGATTATATGAAAATTGAGTTACTAAAGACCTTTCTTGAGGTGAGCCGTACTTTGCACTTTAGAATAGCCTCTGAAAACTTATTTATTACGCAATCTGCTGTAAGCGCTCGAATTAAATTACTAGAAGATGACTTAGGGGTATTATTATTTGACCGAAGTCAAAAGCATTTAAAGCTAACGCCTGAAGGCAACAGACTAATAAAGCATGCGAATGAATTACTATTTATGTGGCAGAAAACCAAGCAAGATGTAGGTATAGCCGACAGTGATGCCCATCAGTTAGTGATTGGCTCTATGATGTCGATTTGGGACATAGTGTTACAGGATTGGTTAACAAAAATTCATCGAAACCTTGAAGACGTTAGCCTGTTCACCAGTAATTACTCACAAACAGAATTAAGGAAAAGCGTACTTAGTCGAGTAATTGATTTGGCTTTTTTATTCGAGCCCCCTTTTGTTGAAGATTTAATTACAGAAAAAGTGGCGAGTGTGCCCTTACATCTAGTAACAACAGATCCTGAAGATATTACCGGCGAGCGTTCGTTAACAAATTATATTATGGTGGATTATGGCGAGGCGGTTAATGCACAACACTTACGAGAGTTTCAGCATTCGCCGCCAGCTAGGCATTATATGAGTCAGCCGCGTATCGCGCTAAACTTTTTATTAGATGCTGGGGGTTGTGCTTATTTGCCCAGACAAATGACATTCGAGTACATTAAAAACAATCAACTCTTTGTTGTTGAAGAAGCGCCCGTTTATTCCCGAGAAATTTTTGCTGCTTATTTAGCAAAGAGTCAAAAAAAAGAATTAATTGAAAATGTACTGCACCTATTCCCTTATGTGACAGTTTAATGGCATAACTAAAGTGAAGTGAAGTGAAGTGAAGTGAAGTGAAGTAAACTCAAACTAAATAAGATCACATTAACAAATATATTTTCTTACTAATTTGAGTTACTTATAAATTTAACAATAAACTTAGTCGTCTAACGTTACCATTTTCGGTAACGTTTTTATTGGCGCATAAAAGCTAGACTCTAGTTCATCGTTAATACAAACAAGCAAATACCGCTTTAATTCATCTTGACTAGTTTCATCTTCAGTAGCGTATTCTTTGCATACTTGAACAAGACTCATAACATAGTCTTCAGACGCGATCATAATTTCGACTTCGCTGTCGTCATTACTTGCAAAAGCGGTTGTTAACGTTAACATTGTTAAAACTAAAATTATTTTTTTCATCGTTATTCTCTTTAAAGGGGATTATCTGTCCCAAAAATCACTCAATGTGTCAATTTGTCTGTTAATAAATCGCTTTTCGTGAAGCGAATCAAGTTTTTGTTTAATATGATATCTGTATTTTGCTGTTCGTCTAATGGCTTTTTTGTTACCTGTGCCATAAGCAATTTCGAAACCTGCAATGCCCGTATCGAATTCATCATCGTCATCAATATCTATATCGTCGTATGTATCAATATCCATCTCTTTTACCTTATGAAAAATCAATGTTGTGTTTTCAGCTAGATAATGAGTTGTTTTTTATTAGGAGAAAAGCAAAAAATTTTCGCATTATTAATCACTTTTTTTTATCAGACAAAGGTATGTAACACTATATTTTAGCAAAAAAGTATAATAAACAGTCGATTGACGGAAGGAATTATTAAGATTTATACGTACTTACTATTAGAGAGAAAAACCTGTAAGAGCAGCGCATACCTCTAATGAGGTATGCGCTGCTTCACGATTGATTAGAGCAATATTATTTTCTACAACCAGCGTTTTCTTTTGAATAACACAATCAACACAACTGAAATCACACACATAACACCGAGCAAAGTAAAATAACCATACTTGAATTTAAGCTCTGGAATATGTTCAAAATTCATTCCGTAGATTCCTGCTAAAAAGGTTAATGGGACAAATAAAGCAGTAATTACAGTGAGTATCCGCATAGTTGAATTTAATTGATGCGAAGTAACAGACATATAACCATTAATTAAATCTCCACAAATATCATAGTACATTTGAGAAAGGCTATGTAAGCGATCTAATCGGTCCATGAGATCATTAATCGTATGTATTTCTTTATCAGTTATTAACGACGTTTCTTCATCTTCAAGGTACATATTTAACGCATTACCAATAGTGACATGGTAATTAAAAGTACGTTTAATTTTAACCAGTTGCGAGCGATAAGTCGTAATTTCTCTCATCATATTATCATTGCCACTGCGTTGAAATTCATCTTCAACCTGCTCAAGCTTTGATTCAAAGGTAAAGAGTTGTTGAAGATAGTAGCCGCAGCTACTGTGAAATATTTTCAATGCTAAATGTATCGGGCTTTTTAATAAATGTTTACTATTGCTTTCGTTAAATAAAGCATTAATAGCCAGAGAACTTTCGTTGTGACAGGTAATTAAGACGCGTTTACCAATAAACATACTAATTTGTAAATGTGCAAAAGCTAAACTATCATCTTTAGCACTAAAACCTCGGTAAAGCAGAAAAATATAATCATCAAATAACTCTACTTTAGGAGGGTGTCTGTCTCTTTGCGCATCTAAAATAGCAAGCGGGTGACAACCAAACTGGGTTAAGACCTCTTTTTCTACAGCTTTATCGGTATTATCAAGATCAATCCACAGTAATGAACTCTGATCTTGCTCCCATTCGTTTTTCAGCTCTTCACCGCCTATTTTTACAGGGCTTGAAGGTGAAACTAACATACATTTTATCATGAACAGTTATCCCATCGGTTACAAAAGTGAATTCGCTGATTAGTAAGTTTATCTATTAAGTAATATTTATTAATAAACATCAATCATTAGTTGCCTTATTAGCGAGTATTACATGTCTACAGACATCATTATTTGGTGTTCCATTGCCTTTTGTATATTACACAATCTGCTATATTTCAGGATTAAATTTAGCCTTTTTTCTATTAGTCGATTACATTTAGAAGTTGAGTAAAAAAGGGGAATAAAGCAGCAAAAAAAGTGCTACAACTTAGGGATGACTCAAATTTCTTATTGGCAATAATTTTATGGGGTAATGTTGCTATTAATGTATTACTCACTATGCTTTCTGATTCGGTACTAACAGGCTAAAAGGCATGCTCCCTGAGATCATATAACTTCTGCGATAGTATTCATTGAATATAAATACTTGGTTTAATCACTTTATTCGATTAAACCAAGTAGTTTTTAGCACTTGATAGTTTCTTTGATTAACTTACAATTGCCAAAATATTCGTTACTGCAACGTTTAAAACACTCTACGTTACAACAAAGCGAATACAACGCAAATACATTAAGACTTACGAGTCTGCACTCAAACAATAGGCAACAACGTTATCATGGAATGGTTAAGTACTAATTTAAATTCATCTAGCTTAAGTGAATTACTTTTTGAGCATAAAATTGTAGTAACTTTATTGCTCATTTTCGCCTTTTTTATGTTCAAGCATTTAATTATAAAAATTATAAAGCGTAAATCTAAGCAAGATAAAAGAATTCAAATTAACATGGTAAATAATATTTTTACTATGTTAATTATTATCATGATTTTTAATGTTTGGTCGGTAGAAATTCAAAAATTTGCTTTTTCAATTGCTGCCTTTATTGTCGCCATAGTATTAGCAACCCGCGAGTTTATTCAGTGCTTTATTGGCTTTTTATATCTATTATCAAGCAGGCCTTTTCGTGTCGGTGACTGGATTCAAGTAGGTAACTATATGGGAGAAGTACATTCTACAGATTGGGCTAAGCTCACACTTTTAGAAGTTGATAAAGATGATTATCAATACACAGGGAAAACGTTATATTTGCCTAACAGCCAAATGATTACTTCTGTGATTAAAAACTTAAACTTTTTAAAACGTTATGCAATGCATCATTTTACTATTGTGCGCGATAACACAGTAAACCCGTTTGAGTTTCTTGATGAGCTTCATGAAAAAGCAAACTCTTATTGTGAAGATTTTAAAGATGTAGCGATTCGATATAATCATTTAATTGAAAATCGATTAGATATCAACATCGCCGGTCCAGAGCCGCATATTCAAGTGGCTACATCAGATATTGGTGAAACACAGGTCTTTTTTACTATTTTTTGTCCAACAGAAAATGCAATGGAGATTGAGCAAAAACTTACGGCAGATTTTATGCGTTTATGGTTTGCGCAAAAATCTGTATAACGATAAAAATACCCAGTAATTACTCAAGAAGCCGTAATGACACTATGAATGTCATTACGGCTTTTTTATCGTTAATGAAAAGTTTTCCGGTTTCGTTATGTAGAGCACACAGACCACTAAGCTACAAATACATCCAATTAAGAACAAATGATAATGTTATCCACATCAGCAAAATAAGTGGAATACCAATTCTCATAAAGTCAGAAAAATGATATCCCCCAGCGTTCATCACCAATAAATTAGTTTTATACGCCATCGGCGTGGCATAACTTAAATTAGCACCAAATAATACCGCTAGGATAAAAGGTTCAGGTGACAGGTTAAGTTGATGCGCCACAGAAATAGCGATAGGTGTTCCGATAACAGCAGCGGCATTGTTAGAAACAATATTCGTTAAAATAGCTAATAGCAACATTAATGCTGACAATACACCACCCGGTGGTAATCCATGAGAGAACGCGACAAATACTTGGGCAATGTATTCAGCCCCGCCAGTTACCATCATTGCCGATCCTAATGCTAAAGAAGCGGCAACAATTAAAATAACCTGTGTACTGAGCGCCGATGAAACTTCGCGCCAATTTAAGCAGTTAGTAAACAACAATACCAGTACGCCACATATCGTACTAATTTCAATAGGTAAAATACCCAGTGCTGACGTTACAACAACAGCGAGTAATGTCCCCAAAGCAATAGGCGCTTTACTGGTTTGAGGTAGCGCTTCTGCACCATCGATAATTAACAAGCCTTTTCTCGATTTTAATGAAGCAAATTGCTCTGTTTCACCTTGTACTAATAATACATCGCCTATTCTCAAACGAATATTGCCTATACTTTGACGCCCTATTTCCATGGCTTTACCTGCACGATGCAAAGCGACTACGGTCATTGCATGTTTTTGAATAAAATTAGCTTGTTGTAAAGTTTTTCCTTCTACACCTGAGCCAGAAATTATGACAATTTCAGCTAAGGTTTGTTTTTCAGCTTTTAATGGGTGTTCATCATCGACTTTATGTAAGCCTGAAAATAAAGTCGCGCCTAAAATAGTGGCATATTCCACAAGTCTATCAGGGTAATCGTGAACTTTTAATCGGTCACCTGCAATCAATACGGTATCAGGTAACGTCATAATATTTCGATTATCGGGGCCTCGCTGAATACTGTCTATTTTCAACTGCCCATCGGTTAACGCGATTATTTCAGCAATTGTTTTCTCGTTTATGTCACTCTCTTCATTAATATTAAGATATGCGCTAAATAAACGTGGAGAAGTGTCAGGCATAGATGGAGTGCGCCTAGGAAGTAACTTGGGCGCTATCAACCATAAGTAAAAGATGGCAACTACAGCAGCAATTAACGCAGGTTTGATAAAATCAAACATTTCAAACTCAGCCACTCCCATATTTTTAGCAATACTAACAACTAAAAGGTTGGTAGAAGTGCCTATTGTCGTGGTCATTCCGCCGACTAAAGTCGCTAAGCCCATTGGTAAAAGCAAAGGTGATGAGTCAGTTTTATTGCGCAAAGAAACACTGATTAAAATAGGCAATAATAAAACGACAACTGGCGTATTATTAATAAAGGCACTTAATGTGCCCGCAAGAATCAGCGTTAATAATAAAGACAAGGTTGGACTTATTTTCCACAGTTTTGCCAAGTAGCGTCCTATGGGCTCTAAAGCGCCTGTTCGAACAATACCTTGCCCAATAATCATTAATGCACAAACAGTGACCAAAGCCTCATGCCCAAAACCAGAAAACAATGAACTTGCCTCAAAATGTTCGCCATCAATATAAAAAGGGAATAAAGCAAACATTAAACACAGTATAGCGATAACAGCTAAAGAAGAGGTTTCTAGAGGCGTGTCTTCACGGCGGAAAAGATAAAGCGCAAACGCGGTAATTAATAAAACGGCCAAGGCGTGATAATTAGGGAGATCAGGAATAGTCAAATGAATACCAATTAATTAAATGGGTGTAATGACACCGTTATTTACACTGTTAAATTGTTCTTAATAATTAAGCATAATATGCTTGAAAAACCTCACTATTATTAAGAATAATCCACAACTGTAATTCACATTTAATCCAGTATATACTCAAAATTCGTTTTTTGGATACTCAATCTATCGATATCTGATACTTTATTTAAGGAATAAATTTAAGGAATAAAAATTATGCTAGGAATGCTAATCATCGCAATTTCAGGTATAGCGTTTGGTTATCTGGCTTCAAAAATCGATAATCTCTATATTTTGCCCAGTATTGTATTTGCCTGCGCTTTTATGTTTCCCAGTTTTTTGACCTTTTTTCAAGAGATTTTTGCGATATATTCCTATTGGATTGTGTTACCTATTATTATTCATTTTTTATTGATGGAGTTAACTGTTAGGTATTTTGAAAAAAATAACACTTAATTGGGAAGGCCAATATTCAAATTAGACACTAGATTAGCGAAAAGGTAACACTACTCTTACGGCTAAACCGCCTTCATCTCGGTTAAATAAACCGATTTGACCATGATGTGCGTCTGTGATTTCTCGGCACAATGCAAGACCGAGTCCGCTACCACTGGCTTTTGTAGAGTAAAAGGGAATTAAAGCGCTTGCCATGACGACATCGGAAATGCCCTTTCCTTTGTCCATAACCAAGATACAAGACTCAGTTGTACGTTGCTCTAGCGTAATACTCACATCATCTGGTTTTGAACCAGACTCGTGCGCATTTTTTAATAAGTTGATCAGTAGTTGCTCTAGCTGCACTGGATCGGCATAGACTACTTGGCCAGATTCAGACATATTAACAAACTGCCATTGCGCTTGAAGCGTTGTGAGTAATTGACTCCAATCAATTGCTTGAATTTTTGGCTCTGGCAGCTTTGCAAATTTTCCGTAGCCCTGTACAAAATCACTCAAATGTTTGATGCGCTCATCAATGGTAGAAAAAACTCGCGCTAAACGGGCTTCGTTAAAATTTTCACTAAGTATTTTACCACTATGCAACATGGATGAAATTGGTCCTAATGAATTGTTTAACTCGTGACTAATGACTCTAATAACCTTTTTCCAAACCGCGACTTCTTGCCGACTTAGTTCTCGTGTCATTTGTTTTAAAATGAAAAGTGTATGAGGTTGATTATTTAATGAAAAATTACCGGTAGACATATGCCATGTTTGCGGCTCATCAGCACCAACAACCATTGAGAAAAGACCTTCTTTTTTTTCTTCAATAGCAACTTCAGCTCCTTCGGGAGCCGACTTTAATAAGCTGGAAAGCCTTTTACCATCAAGTCCTTTAGGGCAATTAAAGAAGCGCCTAGCCGCAATATTGCTAAAGATAACTTGTTGCTGATCATTGATAAGAAATAAAACTTCAGGCGAGCTTTGCGTAATTTTATCTAACAGAAGCTCTCGTTGAAACAGCCAATGCTTCTCTTCACGTAGTTGCAGCGCAGTAGTGTTATAAAGAGTACACAACTTACCAAGCTCATCTTCATTTTGATAAGCCAAGGTTGTGGAATACTCACCGTCTTTTAAATTCAATAATCCAAGCTCCAGCGCAGATAACCCTGCTCGAATATCCCGTAACAAAAAGCGAGTGAATAAAATAGTAAAAATGACTAGACTCAATGCACTTAACAGCTTTATGTTTAAGGACAAACCGTCCATATAAAACAGTGGAGTTGTGCATATAATGCTAACAACTGCAACGACGACAATAATTCTAGGTAGTACATTGGAAAGCATCAGTATGGGATCTCAAATTTATCTAAACGTCGATATAAAGCTTGCCTACTTAAACCAAAATGACGGGCGATGCGGGCAATAACACCTTGCTGTTCTCGCATGGCAATTTCCAATTCTTCTTTGGTGGGTTCAACATTTACTGGCTTTGATATGAACGCTTGAGACACTGTATCTACTCGCTCGCTAAAGGCGAAATCATCCGCTTCAATCACACCGTTTGGTTTTAATACCGCAACTCTTTTACAGGTGTTTTCAAGCTCTCTTACATTGCCTTGCCAATGATGGCTTTTAAGCTTATTTTCCGCAGACAAGCTTAACTCTCTGTTGGGTAGAAAGTAGTGAACTAAAGGCATAATATCATCTAATCTATCTGCCATGTCAGGCACTTGCAGTTCGATCACATTGAGTCTGTAGTACAAATCTTCTCTGAATTCACCGCTAGATATGGCATCAGTAAGATTACTATTTGTCGCCGAAATAACTCTGACTTTTGTTTTGATGGTGTTTACACAGCCGAGGCGTTGAAACTCGCCTGTTTGGATAACACGCAATAATTTTGTTTGTCCAGAATATGGAAGGTTACCTATTTCATCTAAAAACAGGGTGCCGCCATCAGCAGCTTCGAACAAGCCAATTCGCTTTTTGTTTGCACCTGTATAGGCTCCAGCTTCAGCACCAAATAATTCTGCTTCGATTAAATCAGCAGGCAAAGCCCCACAATTGACTTTGATGAAAGGCGCGTCAGCTAATTGAGAGTTAGCTTGTACGACCTCTGCTATTTTTTCTTTACCGCTACCGTTGGCACCGGTAATTAATACTGAAATATCAGATTTTGCGACCTGAACAGCTAAATCGACAACACGTTGCATTGCTGCACTGGCATAAACAAGACCAACATTATTAGCAACTGACTTAGTGCTTTCACTGGCCGCTTGTTGTCGTTGTAACTTATCACTGGCTTGATTAGCTTTACCTAAGGCAACTAAGTTAACAACAGTGTTGATTAATTTTTGGTCATCCCAAGGTTTGGCGATATAATCCACAGCACCGGCCTTTACCAATTCAATTGCTTGCTCTAAATCAGTCCAGGCTGTGATCAGAATAATCGGTAAATGCGGATCTAAGGTGCGCAGTTGGTAAAATAGCTCTTTACCTTCTTCACCAGAAGTTGTATCCCTGGTGAAGTTCATATCTTGAATAACAAGGGATACGCGTAGCTGATTCGCATACTGCAAAGCCTGCCTAGGCGACGTGGTAGTGATAACCTCATAACCGTGAATTTCAAGCAGCAACGACAAGGCTTGCAATACTGCGGGTGTGTCATCAACGATTAATATCTTATCCATTGTCCACTCATTATTTGTATATTCCTTTGCAGCTTACTGACTTGTTCTTACGGTATTTTGCTTGCAAGAACAAGTGCATTAGCCTACCAATTATATCGATTAAATACTTCGAGTAGCAATGCTAGGCGAGATGTTTGCCGCTTTATATGCCGGCATAACTACCGACAACAAGCTTGCACTAAAAACACATACGGTTGTTATTACAATATATACTGGATCGAGGGCCGGCATAGAATAGTTCTCCAATAATACTTGACCCATTAATAACGCAGCAATGGAACCTAAAGCAATACCAAATAAGCAAATAATGCCATTTTCAACTAAAAAGTACCGCACTATGGCTGATTTTCTAGCCCCTAATGCACGTCGTGTACCTATTTGTTTAGTGCGTTTATTAATATTAAACACGGTAAGGCCAAAGATGCCAAGCGCAGTAATCAAAACGAGTACTATGATCAAGACAATGAGCATACGTAACATTAATATGTCTGGGGAGTTTTGCTCTTGTTTAGCTTCATCCATACCTTGCAAGCGAATGATAACTCGTTTGTTATGGTCTTGAATCATTAAATCTTCTATTTGGCGCATAATTGCGGCACGCTGACCAGGCTCAGTTCGCACAATAATTTTTTGAAACATAGACGCGCTAACAAAGGGCATAATTGACACATTATCCGGACGACTATCTTTAAGCCAAGGGCCCTTCATTGGCTCAGTTATTCCGATAATTTTCATTGGTGCAACACCAAAGTAAACGATCTTATCCAATGCATCTCCATTGGGGAAGAGCTCTAAACCTAGAGCTTGTGTAATAATGATAACTTTCGGAAAAATGTCTCGGCTAGCTGACACAATAACTTCATCTGCACGGAAATTTCTTCCTTCAATGAGGTTTATGCCTAACGTGTCTAACCCATTTTCATCCGCTGAAAAGTAAGCGGTTCGAACATCTGGTCCTATATCTGTCGCTGGCTTTAACCTTAACCCGCTCGCCGAACCACTACCAGACAAGGGTACCGCATTGAACAAACTAGCATTTTTTACGCCGGGTAAGTTTCTTATCATGGTTTCCGTTTCTTCAAACTTCTGAATGATATCGAGCTCCTTGTCAAAAGTCATAGTAACGAAGCTAAATATTTCATCTTCAGGGTAACCCGTTTCTTGCGAAAGAAAATCAATGCGGTCCTTGGCAATAAAGGCAGCATTGCTCACAATAGCGGTTGTTATAGCAATTTGAATAAGTAACATAATCGCCCCCGCTTTTGAGCGAAGCAACGAATTAAATATTGGCTTAATTTCAAACATAATAGCTCCTATTGCGTTTTTAAGTAGATAGCAGGTTGTGTTTTACACACTAACCAAGCAGGGTAAATACCAGCGAGAATACAAGCACCAATGGCAATGGTGGGAGCGGCTAAAAGCATACTTAAGTCCATATCTGCAAGCTCGGTAAATTCGCTACTAGTGACACGCACTCCCCATAATCCCAACTGCGCTATAGCAATACCGATAAGTCCTCCAAGCAAACCAAGTACTGATACTTCAACAATATGTTGTAGGAATATCTGACGTTTACTTGCGCCTAAAGCTCTACGAACCCCTATTTCTGGTGCCCTTCGCAGGAATTTTCCAAGTAATAGCCCTAAGATATTAGCTAGGCAAACAGCTAAAAACATGAAACTTAAACCGACAAGTATTTTGTTGTCTTCTGAGACAACCTTGTTGTAAACCATCCATTCGTTCACATCTTTTAAATTGTATTCAGGATTTTCACGCGTATATCGACCTTTAGTTCCTTGTTCTGTTAAATAAGCAAAAAGAAAGGCGTGATATTTTTGTACATCGTTAGTCGTTGGTAACTCAGCCCAAAATTGCACCCAAAACATTTCAGATTGCAGTTGACCTTCAAAAGTTGTCACTCCTTCATGTTTCCAACCGTTCGTATTGCCATGACTTACTAACTGCATCGGCTCCCACAAAGTAATGGGAATAAAGATAGGTTCAGGCGAATTAAACGAACCATTATTAAGATCGTAATACTTGGTATGAATTTTCCATTTCTTAATAACACCAACCACAGTAAAAATAGTGTCGTCGAGGTAAATTTGTTTGCCAACGGAATTTCCCCCACCAAAAAGCTTGTCATTAAGCGTTTCATCAATAACCAGTACTGCTTCGGCTGCTTTCTCTTGTTCAACAGTCCAAGCTGAGCCGTAGATGAAATCCAGATCGAACATAGCAAAGAAGTCCTTACCCGTAGCTCGAACGTCTGATAATGACGGTTTAAGTGTTTGGTTGTTCATATGCACAGTAAAGGCTGTTCGAATTGACGCCGTTTTTCGCACAGGTGTTTCAGCGTTATGTAAATACATAGCGTCTTTATAGGTCAGTTGCAGTGGCACGTTATCTGGCGTCCACCAGCTGTTGCCATCGTCGGTTGTGTTTAATTGAACCGCAAATAATTGATCACTTTTATTTGGAATGGGATCCATAGACATCATGTGATAAACCGACAAACTTGTCATAGTTATGCCGATACCAATTGCAATGGCCAGTATCATTAGCGTTGATACTAATGGCGTACGTTTCAAACTACGCCAACTCAAATCTATATAATGTAAAAACATTTTACACCTCAACTGCAGGTTGGGCTGCTTGTGCTGCAAATGCATCCATAGTTTTGTTTTGATACAAGGTGAAGTCTGCTAATTGACCATCAACAACTTGAATATTACGTGGTGCACGACGAGCCAACTCTTGATCATGAGTAACCATAATGATCGTTGAGCCTTCATGGTTAATATCTTCTAATAACTCCATCACTTGCCGCGCCATTAAACTATCTAAGTTGCCTGTCGGCTCATCAGCCAGTAAAAAACGTGGTTTACCTGCAAGTGCTCTGGCAATAGCAACCCTTTGTTGTTGCCCACCGGATAACTGTTGCGGTAAATGTTTAGCTCTACTGGCTAAACCGACTTTCTCTAAGCACTCTTCGATCCGGCGTTTACGCTCTGAAGATTGAATACCACGGTAGCGTAGCGGTACTTCAATATTTTCGTATAAATTCAAATCTGGAATAAGATTAAACCCCTGAAAAATAAAACCAATTTTTTGATTTCTCAAATCAGCTCGTTTGTTATCACTTAAGGAGCCTACGTTCACATCATCCAGCATATAATCACCGCTAGAAAAAGGTTCAAGCATGCCTGCAATATTCAAAAATGTTGTTTTACCTGAGCCTGAAGGACCGGTAACCGCGATGAATTCACCTTCTTCAACCTCTAGATTAAAGTCCCGAAGTGCATGGGTTTGTACCTTTTCCGTTTGATATACTTTACTAATATTCTTCATACTTAACATGGTTGTTTTCCTTGCTTGTTATCTATTGGGCTTATGCTATGAACTGATATGTAAACTCTCTAATTCAATAAGAAAGTGTCAGTATTACTGTATTCGTCATAGTTGGAAATAATAATTTGATCGTTTGGCTTTAGGCCTGAAAGTATTTCTACTTCGCGCATACTTGTTGCGCCTATTTGAATGTTAACTTTGGTGGCGATATCACCTTCAAGTTTGAAAGCATAAAAACCACCTGACTGCATAAAACTTCCACGGCGCACTTTCATAACATTGGATTTATTTTCAAGTAACACTCTTGCTGAAACTTGCTGGTTCTGACGGATGCCGCTGAGTTGTTGTTGATCGAAACGCACACGTGTGGTTACTTGACGATCTTTCACTTCAGGCGATATAGCAGATAACTTCCCCATGAGTGTTGTGCCAGCAATCGTGATTTCGGTTAGCATACCAATGGCTAAATCGTTGGCATAACTTTCTGCTACGTTGAGTTCAACTTCATATGCACTTAAATCTACTAGCGTCATTAGGACATCATTTTTATTCACTAATGCACGAGGTTGTACAATTAAATTACCGACCACCCCATTCACTGTGGCAAGTATATTTAACTCACTTATTTTGCGCTCTAGTTCCTCAAGTACCAATGCTTGACGAGATACGGTGCTTCTCGCGCTTTCCAGTTCAAAGGCTAGTCGATCTTTCGCAATGGCGACTTCTTCTTTGGCATGCTTTTGTGTAAGGGTTGCTCTGGCAAGATCATCAACGGCTTTCTCAAAGTCTATTTGACTGATGAGGTGATTCTTCATGGAGGCATTTGCACGTCGGTTTTCACGCAGTGCAGCTTCTAAATCAACATGTGCAATATCCAGTTGTTTGGTTAACTGTAATGTTTGACTGCGGGCATCTAACTCTTGGCGTGCCAGTTCACCTTTAAGCCGATCCATTTCTGACACTTGTTGCTTAAGCTGATTGGCAAGTTCAGGGCTGTCCACTGTTGCAACGATTTGGCCTATTGAGACTTCATCACCGGCTTTTACTCTAAGCGAAACAAAACCTTGTTCAGAGCTATAAATTTTTGGTGCATTTGCCGCAACAATACGACCATTGGACACGATATCACGAACAAGATCGCCCAACTCAACACTAGCAACTTGTACCGAGGCGCGATCAAACGAACGAGTTACTGAAGAACTCCCCATAATCGCTTTAACGATAAAAGCAATGACAATGAAAAATACGATAACGCTGAAAGTAAGCTTTATTCTATTGGGCTTTGATTCAAGCGCTGTATCTTGAGCACTGGTATCCTTAATCATGATCCAAACTCCAGTGATTTTTCTCACCAATTCGGGCTTCAACTAGGCTCACAATACCAGCAATGGCTAACACGAAAACCGGATATAATAACAAATATATGGCTAACAAGTGACACTCTCCTGGTGATGAAAAGTTGTATTCATACACCTTAAAAATAGTAATATGAACTTATTAAAGCTAAGATCATGCCACAAAATAACCTATTGATAATTATCAATATTATTATTTTTCATTCGTTCTTAAAGCGTCCGCGGACAGATAAAGTGTCCGAGCCGGACACTTTATTACAGACTTAGTGAAGGAGTGTTCGTATTTTTAGTTTTCTATAAGGTGTAGAGCTAATAACGTACTGTGTGCTCTAAAACACCTATTCGTACAATGCCTTATCCAATAATCAGTAAATATTAATTAAATAACAGTAATTTATATTAAAATCGCGACAATTAGTCACACCTGCATTCTCTCCTCCATCGATATAATGGAAGCTAATTAAAATTCGATGGGATATACATTAATGTTTACACACTTAAATTTTTCTCTTAAACATACTTTTTCAATAACGATAGTATCAATGGTTTTATTAGCGGGTTGTGGCTCTGACAGTGAAAGTAGCGTTCAAGAAAATACGCCATTCTCACTTAACTTTATCGCGAAAAGTGCAGGAGAAACGGTGACTTGTGATAACTCCCATAATCAATTTGGTACTGACGAACTACATGCTATTGCTATCAGCGATTTACGCTTTTATGTCAGTAACATTAAATTTTATAACGAAAACAATGAAGAAGTTAGTATTGAATTAGCTTCCAATGATTTCCAGCGCCAAAGTGAACAAGGTTTTGTCGGTTTAATTGATTTAACAAGTAATACCTCAGGCGCTTGTTCAGATGAAGCCTTAGGTGGTACAGAAAGAGTCAACAGCAGTATTAGCGGTACATTGTTAGGTGAGAAAGTTACCAGTGTTAGCTTTGATGTTGGCGTACCACAGTCGGTTATGAAAGATGTCATTGCGACCAATGCGCAAGAAGATGCACCGACACCTTTGAATGAAATGTATTGGTCTTGGGCAAGTGGCTATCGTCACTTTGTTATGAACTTCACTATTGAAAATACCGCAGAAGTTTCAGGTAAAGGTTTAGTACATTTAGGCAGTAGAAATTGTGGTGGTGATGGTTTACTTGCACTAGAAGAAAAAGATACTTGTGATTCAGTGAATACACCGAAAGTTACTCTAAGTAACTTTGATCCTGCCAATAACACCATTGTTGTTGACTTAGATGCACTTTTGCGAAATGTCACTTTTATGGCAACAGGCGATGAAGCAACGCCTACCGTTTCATGTCATTCAAGCCCTATGCAAGCAGATTGCCCTGCTATTTTTGAAAACTTTGGTCTTGACCTAGCATTAGGTAGTGCGGATGCAGAAGCAAACCTTGTATTTATTAAAGAATAAATACATGCAGAGCAATATTATCTTACTATTAGCACTAAAGTGTCTCAGTGGAACCCAACGCTCCCCAAACGCAATGGTGCTAGTTATGCTACTTTCTATTTCAGCTTGTAACGTATCTTCCACAACAACGGTTGTTTCAACTGAAAGTGAACAAGATTTACGTAGCTTATTAGCATTACCAGAGCATATGCCATTACCCGCTATTCCTGAATTCAACCCGTTAACCCAGGAAAAAATCACTTTAGGGCGTTTTCTATTTTACGACACACAATTGTCCGCTAATCAAACACAGTCTTGCGGCTCATGCCATTTTCAAATAAATGCCTTTGCAGATGGTATTGTTACTCCAACAGGATCAACGGGGCATCAATTAGTACGTAATAGCCAGGGGCTTAGTAATGTTGCTTATAATGCTACATTTACTTGGAGTAATGACACTTTTTTCGAATTAGAAGACCAACTCAATGTACCTATTCGTGCTGATGATCCAATTGAATTAGGAGTAACAGACGCAGAAATTGATACCGTGTTAAGTCGATTTAATGATGATGAAAATTATCAAAAAATGTTCAAAGCAGCTTTCCCACAAAGCACCTCTGAAGCAACCATGAATAAAATTATTTTTGCACTTGCGAGCTTTGTACGAACGATGATCAGTGCCAACAGTCCTTATGATCAGTATACAAACGGCGATAAATCTGCGTTAACAGAACAGCAAAAACAAGGATTCAGTTTATTTAATGGTGAAAAATTTGAGTGCTTTCACTGTCATACAGGCATTAATTTTACTGTATCGTATAAAGACTCAAACTCAATAAGTGATTCAATACTTTTTCCATTTTTTAATAACGGCTTATACAACATTGGCAATGACGGTAGTTATCCACAAGAAGATCAGGGCATATATGATCTCTCGTCAGATCCTGCCGATAAAGGAAAGTTTAGACCTCCTTCATTACGCAATATAGAGTTTACCGCGCCCTATATGCACGATGGTAGTATCGATACATTAAGAGATGTAGTAAAACATTACGCCAGAGGCGGCAGCTTAACTACATCAGGCAGTAATGCTGGCGATGGTCGAAATAATCCTTATAAATCTGCGTTAATTACTGGCTTCACTGCCACTGATGAAGAAATTGACGCTGTTGTAGCATTTTTGGAATCGCTTTCCGATTATGACTTTATTAATGATGAAAAATTCTCTAATCCTCATAAGGGCAATTAATGTCTAAATCTCTTAAATGTATTTGGTTACTAACTTTATTCACAGTGACTGCCAAACCGGCGATAGCGCATCAAAATGCCTCATTATTTGATAAAAATTCCATTAAAGTATTAGCTGCTGCAACGTATCGTAATAATCAAATAGTTGAAAATGGCGAAGTATGGCAACCTCAAGGCTTCTTAGTTGGTGGTGAGGCTGTACCGAACGAAGAAGGAGCTAGTTTAGATGATATACAGCTCCAAGGTTACCTAAACGTAAATAACGATTATTATGTTGCAGCAAAAATTAGTGGACATAGTCACGGCGGCGAAAATACCATTGAGTTAGAAAACTTGTGGTTTGGAACCGAATTTCATATCGCCCAACAACAACTTCAATTTGAAGCGGGTAAAATGACAACAGAGGTAACAGATACACTCAACTATCATTCCTCAACAGATACATTCAGCCAAGCACCATTATCAGCAGATATATTATTTGGTCGTCATTTTAACGACATTGGCGCTAGACTGGCTTTTACTAATTCATTAAATAAAACGAATGCAAAGCATAAAAATAATTTTGACTATAAATTAGGCATTGAATTATTCAATGGTGATAATTTCCCTGCGACCTCTGGAGAAGGGAGTGTTTCAGCTTTCACCCATTTAAAATTTCAATATCAAAACTTTCAAACAATGAGTAAGTTTTGGGTAATGTACAGTGAAGCAGACCAAAGAAAAGATTTACGTTACAGTCAAGGACATAGTCACGGTGTAACCATTAATAATAATGCAGAGTCGTATTTTACTGGTGACACTCTCAGTACGGGCGTGTATTTAAATACCACGTGGATATACGGACTCTGGCGGTGGCATAACGAATTTGAATGGATGCAAGCGCAAATAGATGGTCAAGTGTTTACAACAACACAAAGTGCGTTAATGGACTCTGTTCAAAACTCCTATCGTTTTACAACGTCTCTAGAAAGAAAAAAGCATAGTCTACATCTAGCATATGAAATATTAAGTGCTCAAAACCAATTTCATCAAACAACACAAACATTTATCGAACAAGTGGGATTAAACAATAACGGATTTGAACCCAACAGATTAAGTGTAAGTTGGCACAATGCATTACACCCCGATTTTATATTACGTACCGAATGGATGAGAGATGAAAGTAATCAACCTTCGCAAGTCAATAACATTATTAGTTTAGGAATACAGTGGCGCTATAATATTTTATAAGTAAAACATGCTTAAAGTGCATAATGTTTGTCTGAGACACCAATTGTGTATATTACACAATTTAGCTTTCAAAATAGACTTGATTTCGCCCCTGCTCTTTAGCTTGATATACGTGCTCGTCAGACTTTTGAATAAGCTCAAAAATTGACTCTTCTTCTTTTAAAGTGGCAATGCCAATACTACAAGTGACTTTTACATCGTCTCTTACTTTTAAATCAGCTACAGCTGCTCGTATTCTTTCAGCTAATCCCTTTGCTGCATCAATATTCGTTTCAGGTAGTATAATTAAAAACTCTTCACCGCCATAACGACCAACAGAGTCTGTTTGACGGCATGAGTCATTAATAGCTTTTGCAATTGCCGTTAATACTTTATCACCTTCTAAATGACCAAAATCGTCGTTTATTGCTTTAAAGTAGTCGACATCTAACATCAATAACGAAAGCGAGGCTGGGTGACGTTTAACCCGGTGAAACTCATTTTCTAAATCGGTTAATATGGCTCGTCGACTTTTTACGAGAGTTAATTGGTCGGTATCTGCTAATTCTTGAAGTAATTGCGTGCGTTCTTTCACCTTGTCTTCAAGGGTACGGTTAGCTTGTTCAAGTTCTTCTTGTGCAATCAGTAACTTTTCATTTTTATCACTTAATATTTTCATACTTGGAATAGCCAATATCTTTGGCATCAAACGCCAAAGCACTATCGCTGTAGTGATAGATACTAATCCTGTAGAGAATTTTAATATGCCTTGGATATAGTAATATCCGTGCCAAATATTAATCATGGAAATAAAGTGAGTCATTCCACAAAAAGCAATAAATGCAGCAAATAATATAAATATTTTATCAAATTCTAAGTCTTTTCTTTTTTTAATAAAATAGATAAGAGCTATCGGGATTATACTGTAGGTAATTACCGTTAATCCGTCACCAACTAAAGTCAAAAAAAGTAAATCTTCTCGCCATAATAGACAATGGCCATGAGGCATAAAACTACCATCAAAAATTTTCTTTAACATATCCACTCACAATATTCCCTTTTATGAAACTATAGAACAAGTACAGCATTTAAACGATAAATTGTAATTATTTTAAGGCGAGCCTTACTGGCCTGTTTACAAATTAGCCTTTCAGGTTTACGGCTATTGTATATCTATAAAAGGATAATTAAATTAAATGGTATGAATGACGAAGTAAGTATTCTGTTTAAAGCTAAATTGAACGTAATATAGGACATTATTAATAAAGCATTTATTTATACTTTTGTAATATAACCTCAAGTTGACCTGTTTGCTTTAGCTGATATAGCTGATTTTCAATTGAATCCCTTTGCGTTTTTGGGAAGTTGCTTGAAAAGCTTAAATTAACATCGTAATTAGGGATAATATCTGAAAAATGGTGGAAAACTATGCTTTCTCTGTCAATTTTCAATTTTTTTAATTGATAGTTAAGTCTAGATTTCATTCCGACGAATCCGGCTACCCGACCTTTGAGTACCATTTTTATAGCTGCCTCATGCGTTTTAACATAAAAAACCTTTTCCGGCATTTTGTTTACAAACTCTATTAAACCAGGGTAATGAAACCCTCGAATTAAAACTAACCCTTTATCAAGGATACTTGCTACTGATTTATAAGGAGTTTCTGGCGTTGTCATTAATACATGTTCAACTGTCATGAATGGGGTGGCAGACAAATTAAGTTTTCGAGGATCATCCCATTTAGCAGAGCCGTAAGTAATCCAAGGTGTTGTTGATTTCTCCAGTGTTAAAAGCAGTCGCTTAAATGGCAATGTTTTATACACTAGATTTACATTAGGGATATCTATTTTTTTTAAAACGTCTGTTACTATACCGCTGTTTTCAGAAGGGATTTGAATAGGAGCAGAAGACTTATCCGAAATAAAATAAGTAATATCGATTACATTGTTTGAATGTACAATTGTTGAATAAAAAAACATTATAATTAACAATACTTTATTCATCTGCTTTATTTCTTTCTGTTAGTATTTTATTTGACAATATAGCATAAAATAATCTCAATGATAGTTGTGATTTAATCATTAACTTTCAATTAAAATAACCGCTGCAATGCTATTTTTTATTAGTATTATTGAGCAGCAAGCATACTAGACCAATAATAATAAAGAGTGCACCACCTGATAATAAGAATGAATCAATAAAGATGTTCTCATTAAATGTGAATTCTCCTGAGGATATTTTTTTCCAACCATTAAAGTGTTGCATAGCGGCAACAACGGCCCCTAAAAATCCTACAACAATGGCAAAATACTTTACTAACCAATTGGGTTTTATAAATAAAAGTAACATAACGCCAAGTATACCAATAACTGTTCGCTGAACACGGCAATAAGGGCAGATATAGACTAAGCCTGTAAATTCTGTCATCCAAGCCAAGGCAGATATCGCGATAGCAAGCACGGCAATAAATCGGCGATACTTCGTCAGTTGTTCTAACGTTAATATGTTCATAATATTCTCTTTACAGATTTAGTTTATTTTATAAAGGTTTCATTTAAAATACTTACTTTATATGTAAAGTAAGCAGTGTCAAAACATAAAATTGGGTCAGTTCTGTTTTAAAATCAACCATTACATTATAAATGATACAAGAAAAAAAAAGCCCCAACTCTTTCGAATTAGGGCTTTAATATCAATGGTACCGGAGGACGGACTTGAACCGTCACGCTCGAAAGCAACGGATTTTGAATCCGTCGTGTCTACCAATTCCACCACTCCGGCAAAGAGGTGTTACAAGTTTCAAACTTGCAAAGAAATCTATTTTATTATGAAAAAATTTATTTCTTTGTTAGCTATCCAAGAGCTTCGCAAGCTCTGTTAGAGGCACGCATTATACAAAAGCCAGTGTTATTGGCAACCGTTTTTTTAGCTTATTGGTATTAAGTGTCTGTTAAATATTCAAAACCTCTCATGTTACTAAAAATAAAATGAGCGACCTGTTAATTATCACGCTTTAAATTCTTTTATCTCAAATAGCTTAGCGCTATATACTTTAATTTCTATTTGCTAGACTAGCGAAAATTTTTCAGAGTAAGACTTATGACTACGCATTCTATTAATCACTTTCCGCGTGCTGGCTTTATACGACGTTTTGGCTCTTGGGTTTATGATGTTTTAATTGCTGCTGCTGTTTATATGGTAGCAGGCGCAATAGCATTTTTATTATTTAACTTAATGATTAAACTAGGCATTATTTCAATGGCAGGGTTTGAGCATGCGATTGACTTAAAAAGATCCTCGCTTTTCTACAGTTTATTGGTTGATGGCTTTAGTATTTTTTGGGTGGCATTTTTCTTTGTCTGGTTTTGGTCACGAAGTGGACAAACTTTGGGGATGAAAGCTTGGCGTTTACGTGTGCAAAATCAAGATGGGACGCGTATTTCAAAAACAACAGCTATTGCACGTTTATTTCCAACTCTATTAGGTTTGGGTAATTTAACTGTGTTGTTTGATAGAAACAATAAATTAAGTTTACAAGACAGAGCGACTAATACTGAAGTCGTGGTGTTAACTTTAGAAGAAAATAGAGGTCGACTTTAGCAGTAACTCTCAATGACCAAGTCGCTAATGACTACAACGTAAGTGACTTGGTATTCGTTTACCTTAATCTGTTTTCTTCATCAAATAGAGCGCAATACTCACAAAAATAGCACTTGGTAAAATTGCCCCTAAAAAAGGAGGAAATTGATAAACCAAACTTAAAGATCCTAATACCTGATTACTGATATAAAACAATATACCGGTAAATACTCCCATCATAATTCGTGCGCCCATTGATACTGTTCTTAATGGGCCAAAAATAAAAGACAAAGCAACTAGTAGCATTACCCCCACGGTAAGCGGTTGAATTATTTTGCGCCACAACGCAAGTAAATAACGACTTTCATCTTGGTTATTAGCGCTTAAGTAATCAAGATAATTGAGTAATCCACGAATAGATAATGATTCAGGCTTTACGGTAACCACCCCAAGTTTTTCGGGGGTTAAGCTAGAGACAATGTTTTTCTTAGCCATTTTTTCAGTGGTTATTTGGTCATTATTAATGGTGGTTTCTTTCACTTGATTAAGCTGCCAAGACTCGTCTATGTATAACGCTGATTCTGCCGACAGCCAGCTGTCTAATCGCAAATTATCATTAAAACGATATACCTGAACATTTTTCAATGTCCCTTGATCTTCCACTTCACCAATATGAAGAAAGTTATCTCCGTCTTTAGCCCAAACACCATTTTTCGCTGATATTAAACTACCACCAGAAATCGCCTGTGCTCTTACTTGTCTAGCAGCAACCTCCCCTTGCGGTGCAAGCCATTCGCCAATAGCCATACTAATAAGTATTAAAATGCCTGCCGTTTTCATAACTGATTTAATAATGTCGAGTCGAGACAAACCAGCAGCTTGCATTACCACTAATTCACTATTACTCGCCAACATGCCAATACCAATTAAGCCACCAATTAAGGTCGCCATCGGGAAAAATATTTCTATGTCTCTAGGGACAGCATACAAAACATACAAAGCAGCATGAGCTACGTCGTAATCTCCTCTGCCAACGGCTTTCATTTGTTCAACAAACTTAATGATACCGCCCACACTGACAAAGACCACTAAGGTAATAAAAGTGGTAGACGCTAAAATTCTGCCAATGTAAGCATCAAGAATACGCATTAGTTGTTTCCTTGCTTGTGGCTAATTTTTTTACGGTTTCTTTTAGGGATTTTAGCTTTAATTTTTAAACCGCTACTTCGGCTTTTAATTAACAAGCTAGCCCCCATTAATAAAGCCCCAATATGAATAGGCCATAAACCGACTACACTTGGAAAAACACCTGACTCTAGCGCTGAGCGCATGGCAATTAATACTAAAAAGTAACCTAAAAATAAGAGTAAGGCTGGTAGCATTTTGGCAAACTTTCCTTGTCTTGGATTTACCACACTTAACGGTACTGCCACTAAAGTTAAAATCATACACGCAAGTGGGAAAGCAATACGCCATTGGATCGCTGCTTTATATTCTGGTAATTGTTCTTCAAATAATTGTTGGGTAGGTATTGCGCCAAGTTTTCTTCGGCGTTGCTCAATTTTTTGATCTTCGATTTGCACATAATACTTAGAAAACTCAACGGTTCTAAATTCTTCGCTTTGAATATCGCTTTGATAACGAATGCCATCTTCTAACACTAATTTTTGCGAACCTGAGTCTTCTTCGATTACCCAGCCTTTTTTTGCATAAACTAAGCTAGAATTAATCACGCTTTCTTCACTGTTATTATGATCGGGTAATTGTGCAACGAACACTTTCTCTAAGGTTTTATCTTTTCTATTTTTGTCATGAATAAAAACCACTGCATCTTCATTGCCTGTAGTTTGAAAACGCCCAGCAACTAATGCTGACAAACCAGAGTCTGAAGCTATTTGCTCTTTTACTTGTTCTTCGTATTCTGCGGCCATTGGCGCCAAATATAAGGTGAATACCCCTGTAGCTACCGCGGTAACTAAACTCAAAATAAGAGTAACACGCACCACGTACCATTCGCTTACACCGCAAGCGTGCAAAACAGTCATTTCGTTATCAGCATAAATTCGCCCATACGCTAATAAAATGCCCAAAAATAAACTTAGCGGTAAAAGCATTCCGGCTAAATCAGGTATTTTAAGGGCAATAAACGTCATCACCATTTGTCCAGGAATTCCCCCTTCGGAGGCGTCATCGAGTACCCGAACAAATTTCTGACTAATAAAAATAGTCATTAGCACAATAAAAACAGCAGCTTGCGTTTTAGCCACTTCTTTTAACAAATATCGGAAAATAATCAATTGAGCCTCAAAGACAAAGTATATTGATTCAGGGAAAAATACATTATTACTATTTTGACCCAGATCCACCATATTTTCAATGTGATAGCCCAACAAGTTAGAAATGAATTACTTTTATGATAAAACTACCACTTTATTGTCAATAACCAAGGTGAAAACTTAGTTTTTCCCTGACATTTTGTCCATTTTTAAGTAGACTGGTCGTTTTTATAAGTAAAATATTTATCAAATTTCCAAAAAAATCGGTGTATATGGCTATAATTATAGTTTCTAGCCTTTTTTACCAATGAAATAAGTTGCCAATTTACAGCAGTTTTTTCTTATTTATCTTGGATAATTTAACATATTGATGTGCATTTAGTGCAAAAGGAGACTCCATGGAGTTCAGTGTAAAAAGCGGTAGCCCAGAAAAACAACGCAGTGCATGTATTGTTGTCGGCGTATTTGAACCTCGTCGTTTATCAGCCGTTGCCGAACAACTTGATGAAATTAGTGATGGTTACATTAGTAATTTACTTCGCCGTGGCGACTTAGAAGGTAAGTCTGGTCAAATGTTGTTGTTGCATCAAGTACCTAATATTTTAAGCGAACGAGTGCTACTTGTTGGCTGTGGTAAAGAGCGCGAACTAGATGAACGCCAGTACCGCCAGATTATCAGTAAAACGATTAATACATTAAATGAAACAGGCTCTATGGAAGCGGTTTGCTTTCTATCAGAGCTACACGTTAAAGGCCGTGATACTTATTGGAAAGTTCGTCAAGCAATTGAAGCAACGCAAGACTGTTTATATAGTTTTAACAGTTTAAAAACGCGTATCGCTGAGCCTCGTCGCCCACTTCGTAAAATTATTTTTAATGTACCTACTCGCCGCGAATTACCTATTGGTGAGCGAGCAATTGCTCATGGTTTAGGGGTAGCTGAAGGTATCAGTACCTGTAAAAATGTTGGCAATATGCCCCCCAACATTTGTAACCCTGCCTATTTAGCTGAGCAAGCCAAAATTCTTGAGAACGACTACGACAATGTTAGCACACACATTGTGGGTGAAAGTGAAATGGAAGAACTAGGCATGGGCTCTTATCTTGCAGTAGGTAGAGGTTCGGCTAATGAATCTATGATGAGCGTGATTAATTATAATGGCGCTAACGATGATTCTGCACCTATTGTTTTAGTCGGTAAAGGCGTCACATTCGACTCCGGTGGTATTTCCATTAAACCTGGCGAAGCAATGGATGAAATGAAATATGATATGGGTGGAGCCGCAAGTGTATTAGGTACTATGCATGCTATCGCTGAGCTTAATTTACCTATAAATGTTATTGGCGTTTTAGCCGGTTGTGAGAATATGCCTGGTAGCAATGCTTATCGTCCTGGCGATATTTTAACAACCATGTCTGGGCAAACAGTTGAAGTACTCAACACCGATGCTGAAGGACGCTTAGTATTATGCGACGCTCTAACTTATGTTGAGCGCTTTGATCCTGAATTAGTTATTGATGTAGCTACCTTAACCGGAGCTTGTATCGTCGCTTTAGGTAAGCACGCTTCAGGTTTATTAAGTACACATAATCCACTAGCGCATGAATTACTCAATGCTTCAGATCAAAGTGGTGACCGCGCATGGCGTCTGCCTTTATGGGATGAATACCAAGAACAATTAGAGAGTCCTTTTGCTGACTTTACTAATTTAGGTGGTAAGGGTGCAGGCACAATAACAGCAGCCTGTTTCTTAGCCCGTTTTACTAAGAAGTATCATTGGGCACACCTTGATATTGCTGGTACAGCATGGCGTAGTGGTGGTAAAGATAAAGGCTCTACCGGTCGACCTGTTAGCATGTTAACGCAGTTTTTATTAAACCGCTCAGGTCAAGAGCAAGGTGAATAACCTGCTGAACTTATGATAAGTTAAATGACTTATGTCATTACGATAGAAGTAGAGCACAAATAAATGCAATCAAGAAACACTCAAGTAATGTTTTACCTACTTGAAGATGAAAATCTAGCAACGGCTAACGATATTGGTTCGTTATTTCATTGTGCGTGTTTACAAGCGGCCTATTTCTATCGTCAAAAACAAAAAGTGTTTATTTACACCAAAGATCAAGACAAAGCGCACGACATTGATGAAATGTTGTGGACGTTTAATGCTAACAGTTTTGTACCTCATAACCTTCAAGGCGAAGGACCTAGTTATGGTTCTGCTGTTGAAATTAGCTGGCAAAATCCAACGGGGCGACGCCCTGTGTTAATTAACTTAACAGACACTGCACCTGATTTTTCGGGGCAGTTCTCTCGAGTTATAGATTTTGTGCCAAGTGATGAAGTACTCAAACAGTCAGCAAGAGAGCGCTTTAAAGCTTATCGACAATTAGGTTTCGAGGTTGGTAATCAACCCTTTCCAGCGTCTGAAAGCGCATAAATAAAAGAGTAAATCATTGTATTTGCTCTAATTATCCTATTTAACATAAAGAAAAGTTACGGAAACTCTGATGGAAAAAACGTTTAACCCCACTAACATTGAACAGTCCCTTTACCAAACTTGGGAAGATAAAGGTTACTTTAGCCCAACAGGTGAAGGTGAAGGTTACTGTATTGCCATTCCGCCACCAAACGTAACCGGTAGCCTTCATATGGGACATGCTTTTCAGCAAACCATTATGGATACCTTAATTCGTTATCAACGTATGCAAGGTAAAAACACCTTATGGCAAACAGGCTGTGATCATGCGGGCATTGCAACGCAAATGGTCGTTGAACGTAAAATTGCCGCCGAAGAAGACAAAACGCGCCATGATTATGGCCGTGAAGCATTTATCGATAAAGTGTGGCAATGGAAAGAAGAGTCTGGTGGCACGATTGGTAAACAAATGCGCCGATTAGGTAATTCTATCGATTGGTCGCGTGAACGCTTTACCATGGACGACGGCATGTCAGAAGCCGTTCAGGAAGTTTTCGTTCGCTTATTCGAAGACGACTTAATTTACCGTGGCAAACGTCTGGTTAATTGGGATCCAAAGTTTCATACCGCAATTTCTGATTTAGAAGTAGAAAACAAAGATAAAAAAGGTCATATGTGGCATTTGCGTTATCCGTTAGCAAATGGCGCAACCACCGCTGAAGGGCTTGATTACATTGTAGTTGCTACAACTCGTCCAGAAACCATGTTAGGTGATACCGGCATCGCAGTTAACCCTGATGATGATCGCTACAAGCACCTTATTGGCCAACATGTACAGTTACCTTTAGTTAATCGATTAATTCCGATTGTTGGTGATGATCATGCCGATATGGAAAAGGGCACGGGTTGTGTAAAAATAACACCAGCACATGATTTTAACGATAATGAAGTAGGTAAACGTCATAACCTACCCCTTATCAATATTTTTAATAAAGACGCAGCTATTTTATCTGCTGCTGAAGTTTATGATAACAAAGGTGAAGCATCTACTGCCTACAGTACCGAGTTACCTAGTGAATTTTCCGGTATGGATCGTTTTGTTGCCCGTAAAGCTATTGTGGCTAAATTTGACGAACTCGACTTATTAGTTGAAGTTAAAGAGCATGATTTAGTCGCACCATACGGCGATCGTTCAGGGGTTATTATTGAGCCATTGTTAACCGATCAGTGGTATGTGCGTGTTGAAAAGCTTGCTGGACCAGCCGTTGACGCAGTTAAAGATGGGCAAATTGAATTTGTTCCTAAACAATACGAAAACCTTTATTTTTCTTGGATGAAAGACATACAAGATTGGTGTATTTCTCGCCAACTATGGTGGGGACATCGTATTCCAGCTTGGTATGATGAAAACAACAAAGTGTATGTTGGTCGTACCGAAGCAGAAGTTCGTGCGAATAATAATATCGCCGACGACATGACACTACAACAAGATGATGATGTGCTGGATACTTGGTTCTCCTCTGCCCTTTGGACATTCTCAACTTTGGGCTGGCCAAACAACACCGAAGACTTGAAAAACTTCCACCCAACAGATGTTTTAGTCACAGGTTTTGACATTATATTTTTCTGGGTTGCTCGCATGATCATGATGACGATGCACTTTAATAAAGATGAAAATGGCAAAGCACAAATACCGTTCAAAAAAATCTATATGACAGGTCTTATTCGTGATGAAAATGGCGATAAGATGAGTAAATCTAAAGGTAATGTTATTGATCCGTTAGACATGATCGATGGTATTTCATTAGAAGATTTATTAGAAAAACGTACTGGTAATATGATGCAGCCTAAACTGGCAGCTAAAATTGCTAAGCTCACTAAAAAAGAATTTCCTAATGGCATTGAGTCTCATGGCACCGATGCATTGCGTTTTACCTTAACTTCGGTTGCAACTACGGGTCGTGATATTAGCTGGGACATGAAACGTCTAGAAGGTTACCGTAATTTCACCAATAAATTATGGAACGCCAGTCGTTACGTATTAATGAATACCGAAGAACACGACTGCGGCGCATCTTTATCAAATGAAGACGCTAGCCAACTTGAGTTTTCTTTAGCCGATCGTTGGATTTTAGGGCAATTTCAACAAACAGTTAAAACTGTTCACGATGCCTTTGACACCTTCCGTTTCGATCTCGCTTCACAAGCTTTATATGAATTTACATGGAACCAATTCTGCGATTGGTATTTAGAATTGACCAAGCCGGTATTTTTTAAAGGTACAGAAAATCAACAACGTGCTACTCGCCACACCTTAGTTAATGTTTTAGAAGGCTTGCTACGTTTAATGCACCCAATTATGCCTTATATTACAGAAACTATTTGGCAACGTGTGGTGCCTTTAACCAACTTTATGCAAGAAAATGGCAGCAAGCATGGCGATAGCATTATGGTTCAAAGCTTTCCAACGTTTAATGAAAGCCAATACGACCAACAGGCCATAGATGATTTAGAGTGGGTTAAGCAATTCATTGTTGCTATTCGTAATATTCGCGGCGAAATGGATATTTCACCGGCAAAAGCACTACCCGTTTTATTGAGAAACATTAATGAGAATGACCAACGTCGTTTAAATGAAAACCAGCAGTTCTTAAGCGCTTTAGCTAAATTAGAAACCATTACGGTGCTAGCAAAAGATGAAGAAGCACCTTTATCTGCATCGGCAATTATTGGCGACTTAACCGTGTTAATTCCTATGGCGGGTTTAATTGATAAAGCGGCAGAAATTGCGCGCTTAACTAAATCAATTGATAAGCTCAACCAAGATATAGCAAGAACGCGTGGAAAGTTAGGCAATGAGAAGTTCGTCAGTAAAGCTCCAGAAGCGGTTATTAATAAAGAAAAAGCTAAATTAGCTGAAGCAGAATCTTCTTTAGCTAAATTAGTTACTCAAAAAGCTGAAATAGCAGCCATGTAATATCGCGTTGTAAATCAGTAAAAATATAAGCCAACGTAATTGTTGGCTTTTTATTTTTAAACGAATAAAAAAAGTACAGATCTAAATTGAACTTTTTGAAGAATCTTAAAAATAACTGTGCTAGACTACGCTTGCGTTGAGTTTTTGTGTTGCGGAAAAGTTTTTATATCGGACTTTATAGATGAATTACCTCTGTAAAAACCGTTATTGTTATTGGTTCCTTCCTCTACTTTTTTCTTTATATAAGAAACAGTTGGGGGGCATTTACTCCGTGAAATGGTCGTTTTGACCGATATTTATTAATTTATGACTACGGGAAAATGTTAGTATGTCTGATACAGTAACTGGTAAAGTAAAATTTTTTAACGAAGCTAAAGGTTTCGGTTTCATCGAACAAGAAAATGGTCCTGACGTGTTTGTACACTTCAGCGCAATCACAGGTGACGGTTTCCGTACACTAACTGACGGTCAAGCAGTATCTTTTACCGTTAAGCAAGGTCAAAAAGGCCCTGAAGCTGAGAACGTTGTTGCTTCTTAATAGCAATTTTACTGTTCTGATAAAAGCGAAGAGATAGTTTACTATTCTTCGCTTTTTTATTGGTTACTTTTTATTCTCCCCTTCTTTCACTGCTATTTTCTGCTTCTCTCTTTAACAATAAGCAACTGAATTAAATCTGCTCTACATAAGTTTTGCTTAGCGAAACTCTTAAGCTATAAAAATTAATTTATGATTTATCGCCCTAAATTTTTTTTTGCTTAAAATATCTGTGCCCACTGCTTTGTTATTTTGCTATTTATTTACTATAAATTGTATATCTACACATTATATGAGCCACTTATGCCTCTTTCTTTATTTAACGAATCAGTAGAGCCTGATTTACCACCATGGAAGGTCCTTATTGTTGATGATGAAGAGGATATCCATGTTGTCACTAAAATGGCTTTAAAACGCTTTGAATTAAATGATAAAAAACTCAGTTTTTTACATGCCTATTCAGCTAAAGAAGCCAAAGAAGTATTACAACAAGAATCGGATATCGCATTAATCTTTTTAGATGTTGTAATGGAAACAGATGATGCAGGTCTAGAGCTTGCACGTTGGCTTAGGCAAGAATTAAAAAATAAGTTCTCTCGTATTGTGCTGCGTACAGGACAACCCGGACAAGCACCAGAAGAAAGAGTCATTGTTGAGTACGATATAAATGACTACAAAGAAAAAACTGAATTAAACCGCACTAAACTATTCACCACTGTATTTACTGCGCTTAGGGCTTATCGAGATATTATAGAAGTAGAAGAAGCTCGAAAATATCAAGCGATATATCGTAGCGGATTAGAGCGAGTAATTACCGCCACCAGCAATGTTTTAGAAAAGCGTACATTAAAGCAATTTTTTACCGGCTTATTACAACAAGTGATGTCATTGCTACAGTTAGATCATTCAAGCATGTTAGTGAAAGTAAAAGCTATTGGTGCAGTTTATTCAGAAAACGATTATGAAATCATCGCGCAAATTAATAACAATGAGCAATTAACTAATGGAGTTAGTGAGTCGATAGATGACAAACTTATCCAATACTTTAATAAAGCCAGAACTCAACAATCATCCATATTTGAAAACGGTACTTTCATTGGGTATTTCCCCAGTCAAACAGACAGTGTTAGCTTGCTCTACCTTGATGGGCTTGAACGCATGAACTCTATAGACACAAAGTTACTCGAAATTTTCACCGGTAATGTCAGCTTAGCGTTTGATAATCTATTACTCAATAAAGATATAATAGACACTCAAGAAGAGCTTATTTATCGGTTAGGCGATGTGGTTGAATCACGCTCTAATGAAGCTGGCAATCATGTTAGGCGAATGGCTGAAGTCTGCTATCTATTAGCGCTTAAACTAGGTTTGAGTAAAGATGATGCAATACTACTAAGACAAGCCGCACCAATGCATGACATAGGAAAAATAGCGACACCTGACGCCGTACTGCTTAAGCCAGGAAAACTTCTCGATGATGAAATGGAGATAATGAAACAACACCCAACCGTCGGGTATAGTATTTTAGAAGGCTCTAAACGACCCATCCTTAAAGCAGCAGCAATAATATCGCAGCAGCATCATGAGAAATATGACGGTACAGGCTACCCAAATGGTACCTCTGGTGAAGATATTCATATCTTTGCGAGAATTGCCGCTGTTGCCGATGTATTTGATGCCCTTACTCATAAACGCTGTTATAAAAAAGCTTGGCCTTTATCAGAAGTACTAGAGTTTTTATCTTCTGCTTCGGGGACTCATTTAGATCCTGACGTGGTGAAAGCGTTATTAGACAATGTTGATGAAGCAGTTAAAATTAACAACAAATATCAAGACAGTTAACTCGACAGCTTTGCTTATTTACTCGTTCAAAGTTGCTACTTTAATGCTGTTACTTAATATTTACTTTTTTAGGAAATTCTAAAAGATAAGTTAAGCCACTGCCGACCTCACTGTTTGCTTTTAACTTGCCATTAAGAGAGCTTGTGACTAAATTAAATACTAAATGTGTGCCTAACCCACTCCCTCCTGCTCCCCTTTTAGTGGTAAAAAATGGGTCAAAAAGCTTTTTCATATCTTGTTCATTTAAACCACACCCATTATCACTAAACTTAAGGTAGGCACTTTGACCCTTTTCCCAAACCTCAATATTAATTATGCCAGCGTCAATTTTTTCAAAACCATGCTTTACTGAGTTTAAAATTAAGTTGCTAATAATTTGTGCTAAAGCACCTGCATTATTAGTGATAGATAAACTTTCATTACATTCAATCGTTATAGTGTGATCCGTCCGCTTTAAAGTCGGCCTAAGCGATAATACAATTTCGTCTAAGTAGCTTTTAACATTAAACCGCCTAATTTCATTAGAAGATTGATCAACTGCAATTTGCTTAAAGCTATGAATTAAATTAGCAGCCCTTTGAGTATTACTCGTTAATATCTGGCCAATTTCTTCCACTTCTTCAATAAAGTTTTGCAATTTTTTTTGTGTTAATGTTTGATCTTCTACTGAGCATTTAAAAAATTTGGTTTCTTCCAGTAGATGACTAACCCCTGTGACACAGATCCCCAAAGGCGTATTAATTTCATGAGCAATACCGGCCACTAACCCACCTAATGAAGCCATTTTCTCCTTTTGAATTAGCTCATTTTGAGTTGATTTTAAATTTTTATAAGCATCAGTAAGCTTAGTATTTTGCTGCTCTAAAAGCCGATGATTTTTCGCAAGCTTTATTTGCGACTCCCTTCTTTGCTCTGTATTAATGGTCCCTTCAATAGCACCTGCGACATGTTGCGCAAAAAAGTTAAGAATATTGAGATCGTCGTCGGTATAAATAATTTTAGGATTATAACTTTGAACAACAATTAACCCATGTAGCATATGAGTAGAAATCATCGGAGCACCTAACCAAGAGGTAAAGTTATCTGCCCCGAAAGTTGCAATAGGCTCGCCTTGAGCAATTAACTCATTAATTAAATCAGGCGTAAGTCGTTGTGGTTTTCGAGTATGTAATACATAGGAGCTAAGGCTACTGCCAGAAGGAATGATCTTATTAAGGAAGCTATCGCCATCTTTTTCATCTACAGCATAGGTACAAGTTAACTCACTGTGATCCTCATCAAATAACATTATTAAAAAATTCTTAGCGTAAAGTAACTTATCAATAATTTGATGGATTTTTTTATAAAGCTCAGAAAGCTTCATTTCACCATGTTTAACAGAAGCAATTTCAAATAGTGCGTGTTGCAGCTTTTCTGCACGTTCTTTTTCTAATAATCTTCTTTCAAGGTTATCGTTTCTTTCTAAAATGGTACTTTCTAACTGTTTAGTTTGTTCATGTTTTTCCAGTGCGTTACTGACCACTGAAGAAATAACTTGGAATATCTCTTGGTCTTCTTCACTGTATGTTTGGTGCTCATCATAACTTTGGATAACAAATGCCCCTAAGCATTTACCTTGTTGTGAGATTAAAGGAACTCCTAACCAATATTCTGCTCTATTTCCTGCTCCCCAATCCTGATTTTCAGCACACTTTTCATCATCATCTTTAGCCGTCATAAATAGCTTTTTTTGCTGTTTAATTACCCAAGCGGTAGGGGATTGCTCAGGTGAGGCAAGCGGAAATTTTCTATTAGGATCGGCCTTATCATCACGCTCGTCTACGTCATAAGCAAATTTAATGGTATCGTCGAGAGGATCATATAAAGCTAAATATAAGTTTTTAGCATACATTAACTTGGCTAAGGTTTTATGAACAAAACAGAGGTAGTCTGCAAATGAATCTGCTTTATTGAAATACTTATCAAGAGCAATGAAAGCTTGAAGAATGCCTTCTAATTTATCATTCCGTTGTTTGTGCTGGCTCAAGATTCACCTAATAATTAATCAACATATTAATTATTTTAGTCAACCTTGAGGTTTTTGCCTGATTAAATAAAGCCTTATTCTTAACCCGTTTATGGCAGAGCTTTGTCAATAACATCAACGATAGCGTCAATGTGATCTTTTCGATCATTTAAAGCAGCGATATAGTGGTAATGCTCGCCGCCAGCATTGATAAATGTTTCTTTGTTTTCTACCGCTAATTCTTCTAGTGTCTCTAAACAATCGGCACTAAAAGCAGGGCTAATAATTGCAATATGCTTATCGCCTTTACTAGGCAACTCTTCCAAGGTTTTATCAGTGTATGGCATTAACCATTCAGCCTTACCAAACCGAGATTGAAAGGTCATTAAACAATCGCTTTCAAGCAAGTTTATATTAAGCTCATTAAGTTTCTTTACTAATAATTGTGTGGTTTCTTTACAAAAATCGTAATAAGGATCACCCCAGTCGTGAAATAACTTAGGCATACCATGATAAGACAATACTAATTTATCAGGCACGCCATTGGCTTGAATATGCTCGTTAACACTATTGGCAAGTGCTGAAATATAAAGAGAGTTATCGTGATAACCATTAATAAATGTAAGACTGGGTACCCAACGCCATTGCTGAACTTCTTTAACGACAGCATCAAAGGTTGAAGCGGTTGTAGGGCCTGCATATTGAGGATAGAGTGGCAGCACTATAATATTATTAATACCTTGATCTTTAAACGCTTGCAACGCTTTAGATATTTCTGGTTTTCCATAACGCATCGCCAGTGAGACATGGATATTATCACCATATTTTTGTGCGAGCTGTAAGGCTACTTTTTGCTTTTGTTTCTCTGCTATTACTCTTAACGGTGAGCCTTCTTTAGTCCAAATTTGTTGATACAATTTAGCCGATTTAGCAGGTCTGATGCGTAAAATTATCACGTGTAAGATTATCAACCAGATCAATCTAGGTATTTCAACAACACGAGGATCAGATAAAAACTCTTTTAAATAAGGGCGAAGAGCTGCTGCTGTCGGCGCATCTGGTGTACCTAAATTAGTCAGTAATACACCCGTTGTTTTATTATTAATAATAGGATCTTTTTGACCTATATACCGCGACATTTTATTCCCTTTTTAAATAGACATTCAAACAAACATTAAACAAAAACACCTTAACAATTGTACACAGTTGTTAAGGAACAATAGTATCAACAGTTAATGTAATCGGCGTTGTGGTATCGACATTAATACGATTTACTTCAGCTTTAAAGTCGCCACTTTTAATACCCACACCACCGGTTTTAGAAACAACCGCATAAATATTTACTGCGTCCACAGAGCTTAAATTCGCTTGTGGACTCATCGCTCTTGCGTTGTTTAAAACAATTGTGGTTGGTAAATCACTGGCTTTAATTTTAACCGCAGCAACTGGCATACGCGAACCATCAGCAGGTACGGCGTAAACAAACACGACTTTATCTTCACCTTGGCTTAACTTCTCGTTAATTTCATCACTTAACGACACGTGCAGCTCGAGTTGCGGGCCTTCATGAGTATTATCATCTACTGAACTTTCAATGGGAGCTGTCCCTGTAAGCGACAATCGATTCTTCGCTTCTGCAATGGCTTCTTTAAGTGCAGTTACATTAACGGTTTTTCGACCCGAGTCGACCACGCGTTGCCAGTAGTCAATCGCATGCTGATAATTTTGATTGATGAAATTATGCATACCTAGCAAAATATTAGTTGACGGATCTGCTGGATCTAACGCTAACGCTCGATCTATTAATTGCTGAACATTGTCATCTATTTGTTGGTCATTTCGATAGTAATTCGCCTGAGCTTTGGCACCTAATATATCTGCATGTTCTCCTTCTATCTCTATTACGCGATCGAACGCTTTAATCGCGTTATCAAAATCGCCAGCTCCTACTAATAACTGCCCAAGTTCATACCAAGTATTTGCGTCTGCTGGGTTTTGCTCTATTTTCCCTTTCAGCTGTTGGATTTTCACTTTAAGCTCTTGCTCTTGGGTCATACTTTGGTGTGCAGCTTCAGTTTTAGCCGTTTCATTATTGGTAATTTGTTGGTATCCACCCGATTTTATATAAAAACCAAAACTAAAGGCGAAGACAAATAAACTGATGAAGATAGGCCAAAATATAGATAAAGGTTTTTTAAGCGCACTTTTATTTTTTTGAAATTGCAATTCTTCTTCACTGTTTTGTTCAATGTCTTGCAGTAAAGCATTTTCAAGTTCACTTAACAGATAGCGGTAGTTTTCTTCGTCAATACCACCTTCTTGATAATCTTTTTCTATTTCTGCTTTGTGTTCGTGATAAAGACGAACATTGGTTTCGTCACGTAAGTTTTCTACTGGCGCGCTTTTAGTTTGATTCGTTCTAAGATAATGCCCCCAAATAACAATGAGAATTAGCAGTAAAAAAACAACAACAGTAATTAATAATTCGATCATAAGTCTTCTTATTTTCTATAAAATGGGTGAAGGAGATTAGCGTTTGATCACCAAAATATACTAACTCGTTCTTTAATTTTTAGGCTTATCTTTATTTAACAAGGCTTGTAACTTGTCTTGTTGTTCTTTTGATAAATCAATTTCTTTACGCTCAATAGGTTTTCGACGAAGTATATAAACAACGACCATAACCCCCAACAAAATAAGTACGGCAGGGCCAAACCACAAAATATACGTTAAGCTATTTACTTTCGGGCGATATAAAACAAAATCACCATATCGCTCAACCATGTAATTCATTATTTCAATATCTGCTTTGCCTTGCATTAGTAATTCGTAAACTTCACGTCGTAAGTCCGCTGCAATAGGAGAATTAGAGTCTGCAAGGTTTTGGTTTTGACATTTAGGGCAACGTAATTCTTTATTTAATTCATTAAAGCGTTTTTCTGTGACCGGGTTTTGAAAAACATAAGTATCAATCGCACTAGCAAAAGTGTTCGTTGATGATACTAAAGCGCAAAAAATAAAAACGACAATGCTTTTTGCTATTATATTAACCATTGTTACTTCCTTTTACTGACGTACTTTCGGTTGATTGATTCGCGAGTGTTTCGTTTTCTAATGTTGTGATCATAGGAAGAAATTTATCTTTCCAAATGTTCGCATCAATTGGACCAACGTGCTTCATGCGGATCATGCCATTACTATCGATAACAAAAGTTTCAGGAGCTGCTGTTACACCTAAATCGACACCTAAACGGCCTGAAGGATCAAAAATAGAAAAAACATAAGGGTCTTCATAGTCTTTTAACCACTGATTTGCAGCCACACGATCATCTTTGTAATTAAGCCCGTAAAGTGCAACACGACCACTTTTTGCGATATCAACAAGATAAGGGTGTTCGTATTTACAATACACACACCAAGTTCCCCAAACATTTAATAAAACAACCTTGCCTTTTAAGTCGCTCTTAGTCACCGTTTGTAACTCGTTTGTCAGCTTGGTTAAACTAAAATCAGGCATAGCTTTACCCACCAATGCTGACGGAATATATTGTGGGTTTAAAGAAAGGCCACGATAAAGCACAACACCTAAAGCAACCACTAAAATCAAAGGTAAAAATCGGATCAATTTATTCATTTTTATATCATCACTTAGTTATGCGTTTGCAAAAGAGTCAATATCGGAGTTTTGTTTGTCTTTTATTGCCTTTCGACGACGATAACGTTTATCAAAAATGGCTAATAATCCCCCTAACGACATAAATATCGCTCCTAACCAGATCCAACGAACGAAAGGTTTATAATGTACACGAATCGCCCAAGCACCATCTTCGAGAGGGTCGCCAAGTGCAACATAAACATCTCTAAATAACCCTGGATCGATAGCCGCTTCTGTCATCCCCATAGTTTGTACTCTATAAGTTCGACGTTCAGGTTGTAATAAACTTACGAATTCATTATTTTTATAAAGTGCTAGCTGTCCTTGCTCTGCACTGTAGTTAGGGCCTTCAACATGTTTAGTGCCATTAAATTCAATTTCATAGCCAGCGGTACTAATGCGATCGCCCTTAAACATTTTAACGTTGTTTTCTGTTTCATACGCTGAAACTAAAGTAACACCAACGATTGTAACAGCAATACCGGTATGTGCTAACGTCATACCTAATTGGCTAAAGCTAAGTTTTTTCAAAGACCATTGACCATTGGCTTGTCTAGCTTGGTTAAGTAAATCCTTACTGACGACTAAGAACACCCAAAGTGCTAGAGCAATACCCATCATAACCATTAGATTAAATTCGCCATGGTAGATAAATGGAAACGCAATACCAGCGATTATGCTAATGACTGATGTTTGTGGAATAAATTTACGCAACTCACCTTTTTTAGCTTTTTTCCAGCGGATCATAGGACCAACACCCATAGCTAAAAATAATAAGCTCATAATAGGTACAAACACCGCATTAAAATAAGGAGGCCCTACTGAAATTTTACCTAATCCCATAGCATCAATTAATAACGGGTATAATGTTCCTAGTAATACTGTAGTTGCGGCAATCACCAAAATAATATTACAAATAAGCAGCGCTGTTTCACGAGAGTAAAAGGCAAAACGACTAAAAGTGGCAACTGTGTTTGCTCTAAACGCATATAAGGTTAATGAACCGCCTACCGTGATCGCTAATAAAAATAAGATAAATGAGCCACGTGTTGGATCGGCAGCAAAAGAGTGAACAGAAGTTAAAACCCCCGAACGCACAATAAAAGTGCCTAATAAACTTAAACTAAAGGCGAATATTGAAAGTAGTACTGTCCAATTTTTAAAGGTGCCGCGTTTTTCTGTTACTGCTAACGAATGAATAAGTGCCGTACCTACAAGCCATGGCATAAATGAAGCATTTTCAACAGGGTCCCAAAACCACCAACCACCCCAGCCGAGTTCGTAATACGCCCACCAACTTCCGAGTGCAATACCTGCGGTTAAAAATATCCAAGCAGCAACCACCCAAGGTCTTGCCCAACGTGCCCACGCTGCATCTAACTTGCCACACATAAGTGCCGCAACAGCAAAAGCAAAGGCAACAGCAAAGCCAACATAGCCTAAGTAAAGCATAGGAGGATGAATAATTAAGCCAATATCTTGCAGCAATGGGTTTAAATCACGCCCTTCCAGCGGGCTAGGAAATATACGTTCAAACGGGTTAGAAGTTAATAAGGTAAATGCCATAAAACCGACTGCTACCATTCCCATAACTGCTAGCACTCTCGCCATAAAGGCATCATCAATGCCTTTACTAAAAATAGCGACGGCCATTGTCCAAGCTGTTAATGAAAAAACCCATAAAAGTAACGAGCCTTCATGACCACCCCACACCGCACTTATTTTAAAATAATAAGGCAAATGGCTATTTGAATGACCAGCAATATACAAGACTGAAAAATCGTCCATGACAAAACTATAAGCCAGTATAATAAGACTAATAGTAGTGAAGACAAACATACCCCAGGTAAGCGGTTTAGCATAAGTAAATAGGTTATATTGCTTGGTAAAAACCCCTACCATAGGGACAATGCTCAAACATAAGGCAAATGCCATTGCAACGATAAGTGCAAAATGGCCAAGTTCTGGTATCATTTTTATCTCCAGTCATTTATTGCAATACAAGTAAATGAAAGTTAGGTAGTGGCGTGGTAATGTTTAACGATAATTACAAAAACACAAGGATTCTAGCATCATAATTGGCGAAATCACATCCTAGAAATTGAGTTAGCTTTATTAAATTGTTACAAAATTTACTAGCCTTTATGTGCTGATATATTATGATATCAAATAATTGAATAATTAGATCTGAATCAACTATTACCAAACATTTTTCAACTATTATCATCGTTGAAATTATCCTAATTTAAAAACTGATGTTAAGTGAACTCATTGCCCGTGTCGTCCTCATTACTTAGTGCTGAAAATCTAACCTGTATTCGAGAAGAACGTATCTTATTCGATCACTTAAATCTTGATGTTTCTTCAGGTGACATTGTACAAATTGAAGGAGCTAATGGCAGCGGAAAAACCAGCTTACTACGTATTTTAGCGGGCTTGTCTTTACCCTTTGAAGGGACTGTATTTTTTCAAAATAAAAAAATTACACAAGTTAGAGAGTTATTTCATCAAAACTTGTTTTTTCTTGGTCATTTACCTGGCGTGAAAGGGGAAATGACCGCACAAGAAAACCTCGCGTTTAATTTAGCTTTACATGGTATTGATGACAGCCTTAGCGAACAAACCTTGAGCGAGGTAAATTTATTAGGGTTTGAAGATGCATTAGCGTCGCATTTAAGTGCAGGACAACATCGCCGTATTGCACTGGCCAAGCTATGGCAAACTCGAGCGCCCATTTGGATTTTAGATGAGCCATTTACCGCAATAGATAAACTGGGGGTACAAAAATTAGAACAATTATTTATTAACCATGCCAACAATGGTGGTTGTGTTATTTTAACAACTCATCAAGATTTGTCTTTTGATACGTCTCGCGTCAAAAAGATCACCTTATCGTATCAATTTTATTAATGAGCATAATGATAAACACTCAATCGCTTTCATATAAAGCCGCTTTCTTTTTAGTGATAAAGCGTGATTTAACTATCGCTTTTAGACATCGCGACGACATTTTGAATCCGTTATTATTTTTTGTTATCGTCGTCACTTTGTTTCCTTTAGGAATTGGACCAGAGTCGACTACGTTATCGCGTATTGCTCCTGGTATTATTTGGGTAGCAGCTTTGTTATCAACACTGTTATCTTTAGATCGTTTATTTAAATCAGATCATAGTGATGGCTCTCTCGAACAAATGTTACTTAGCCCTCAACCTATATTTATCTTAGTGCTAGGTAAAATTATAGCTCATTGGTTACTCACTGGTTTGCCTCTCATTTTAATTGCCCCGATACTTGCAGTATTACTGCACTTAAACGAGAACAGTTATGGCGCATTGATGTTAACCCTGTTACTAGGCACACCAGTACTTAGCTTACTAGGCTCTATTGGCGTTGCTTTAACCGTTGGCATCAAAAAAGGCGGTGTTTTATTAAGCCTTTTAGTTTTACCTTTATATATTCCTGTGCTTATTTTTGCGACAAGCGCCATTGATACTGCGGCAATGAACTTACCTTACAGCGGGCAACTTGCTATAATTGCCGCGCTATTTTTTGGTTCTTTAACCTTAGCCCCATTCGCTGTTAGCGCAGCATTAAAAGTGAGTACTAACTAATTATGTGGAAATGGCTACACCCTTACGCTAACCCTGAAGTGACATTTCATTTCACCGGGAAGCTCATTCCTTGGTTTAGTGCCTTTACAGCACTATTATTGGCAATTGGCTTGGTTTGGGCATTACTTTTTGCTCCAGCCGACTACCAACAAGGTGAAAGTTTTCGAATTTTCTATTTACATGTTCCTGCTGCGATCTTTTCAATGAGCATTTATTTTGCAATGGCTATTGCCGCTTTTTGTTCGCTTGTTTGGCAATTTAAACTTTCAGATGCCGCTGCTTCAGCCATGGCTCCTGTCGGCGCAACATTTACCGCAATCGCATTATTTACAGGTGCCGCATGGGGAAAACCAATGTGGGGTACATGGTGGGTTTGGGATGCACGTTTAACTTCTGAGCTTATTTTATTATTTTTATATTTAGGTGTTATGGCGCTGCACAATGCTTTTGAAGATAAAAATTTAGCAGGTAAAGCGGCAGGTATATTAACACTGGTTGGCGTAATTAATTTACCCATAATTAAATACTCAGTTGAGTGGTGGAACACGCTTCACCAAGGCGCCACAGTGAGTAAATTAGGCAAACCGTCAATGTCTGCAGATATGTTTTGGCCATTTCTAACTTGTTTTATCGGTTTTGCTTGTTTGATTACTGTTATTATTTGTATACGTTTTAGAACAGAAATTTTAGCTCGTAACTCGATGCGTCCTTGGGTGAAAGATTTATTATTGCCCGCTCATATTAAAAATTCTGAGCCTGAAGGAGATAACAGCCATGCAATTTAATAGCCTACAAGCTTTTCTCGATATGGGTGGATACGCCTTTTATGTATGGCTCTCTTACGGCGTAACAGCATTTTTATTAGTGATGCTAATTTGGCTCAGTAAAAGCCAACACAAGTCGGTGGTCAATAAAATAATTACCCGCCAAAAGCGTGAAAACAAATTACGTCAAGCTGCGGCTATGCAAAAACAACAACAAGCATCCGCACAATCTATTTCCCCCACAAATAATGATAACGATTCAAACGAGGTATTATCATGAATCCACGCCGTAAAAAAAGACTAACGATAGTCGCTGCCGTAGTTATTGGTTTAGGCTTTGTTGTTGGTTTAGTTCTATATGCGTTAAGTCAAAACATTGATTTATTTTATACACCGACTGAAATTCACCACGGTAAAAAAGATTCTGGCGTAAAAGCAATTGAAGGACAAAGAATTCGTATTGGTGGCTTAGTGGTTCCTGGTAGTGTTTACCGCGACGAAAATAGCCTTAAAGTGAGTTTTAAACTTGCTGATATGCGTATGCCTATAGAGTTTAGTGACGATGATCTAATGATAACCGTTAAGTATGACGGTATTCTCCCTGACTTATTTCGTGAAGGCCAAGGCATCGTTGCTAACGGCGTGCTAGTGAAAGATAACTCGACTAGCGGTTTTCTTATTGATGCCAGTGAAGTGTTAGCTAAACATGATGAAAACTATATGCCAAAAGAATTAGCAGAATCAGCGAAAGAAAAACACGGTGGCTATTAGTTAAAATAGCAAAACTAAACCAAGGTTAAAGAGAGTAAGCACAAAAAAATACGCAGCTCAACACTGCGTATTTTTTTGTGCTTTTCTTAGGAATTATACCAAGAATTAACATAACTAAGAAATAGTCATTGAGTTACAAAAATCACTCTAAACTACTTTCAAAGTGATGTGTAACCAAATCAATAGAAAAATTTTTATAATATATGACAGTATCACTTAATTAGCATAAGCTACTGTAAAGGTAATATTAATAAGGCTATTTAATGTTAATTGATACCATAAATGATATACAGTATACTTAATAAAATATAGACTATGGAAGTCTGATGTAATTTTCAATATGTAAAGGAATATAGAATGTTTAATCGAAGTAGTTTGGGTTTATTTATTTTCATCACGACAATATTTAGCAACTCAACTGTAGCAGATGAAATAATTAGCTGTACAAGTTGCATATCCGACACTCAATTTAGAGCAAAAGCAATATCATACCATTTAAGCAACTATTCAAATTTAAATCGGAAACATGATATATATCAAATAGTGAATCCTGAATTAACTTTAGTTAAATCAGTATACGTCACTCATGTCTATGAACCTGAAGATCAAAGAAATAATGTAAGCAGTAGAATGGGTGTAGTGAATACTAACTTAATTGCTGAAATTAATGATTTAAAGAGTTTACTTATAACAGCTGCCCCTTATGTCCAGTTACCTGTTGCCGTTGAAGATTCAGTGTTTGATACTTTAGTCGATACTCGTTCTGAAGGAATTATCTCTGATTATGTCTCTACCGTCCAAAAATGGGACGCTATAGCTTCTCGAATAGGTGTTTACTCATTATTACCTATTGCAATTGCAGGAAAAATTGTTGGTTATAATTCTGCTATTAGCATTGAGTTTTCTGATGGTGCAACCATTGCTATGAGGTTTGCAGGAATAGACTCTAGTGGCTTGATTGTATGGGAATTAATTCCAAATTCTGCAAAAGATAGAAATGGCAACAAAATACCTGAGAAAAAATCAGATGCTGAGAATAAGGAATACTACTTTAATACCGCTACACCACAAGGAGTTACGACATTAGAGAACTTTATTGGTCAGTTGCAACGTTTACAAATGAATTTAGGAACTTATGGAGATAATACTGTATTAACTGAAACGACCATTATAGATTGCAGAAAAGATAAGTGTAATCAAATTGGTCACCAAGGCACTAATTAGCCTTACCTAATCAATTTAGTTAAGGTAGATATTACTTAAATCTTTAGATAATAATTATTAAGAACTATGTTTAAACTGTATTTTAATAAGGTGTTTTATTATGAAGTATTTTAAAAAAAATTTAGCGTGGAATATTAAGTTTATTGTTGCAACTATATTTACATCATATCTATTGGTGTTTGTATTTAGTTTATTAACGATCCCCTTCATTGGCACAACTATTTCAGAAGTAATATTTCCAAATATTGGTCATTTTATATTATTAGGTTCGTTTCTCGTGACTCCTCATGTTTACAAAACTTTGAGCTAATACCACTTAAATTAATTTTTAACCATAAAAAAACCTCGGGTAACTCCTTTATTTAATCACGTAATCGTAATTAATAAAGAAACCCGAGGTAGACCAATATGATAGTCCAACGCACCCTCAACTGTTTGTTGTTTTCTCCCAGGGGAAGAACAACAAACCAATGGAGACCTTATACCTTGAAACTAAAGTCACTCACCTTAGAATCAATAGATAAATTCTACTTCCAACTTCTCATTTTGTGCCCTTTTACGGCATAGAAAAGAATAAATAAATAACATGGGAACATGACTAAGTAACCGCCTTGCAGACCTAAGCTCTCTCCTGAGCTTGCTAAGCCCCAAAATAATGGACCGAATGCCCCACCTGAAATTCCCATGACCAATAATGCAGATCCTGTACTGGTTAGCTTACCCATGCCAGACAAAGCTAGTGGGAAAACAGCAGGCCAAACAATAGCATTTGCTAAACCTAAAAATGCGATCATCAATAAGGTATCTGGTAGTTGTGCGCCTCCAAAAGGAACGAACACCGCATTAGCAATGACAAATGAATTGTTATCACCTGTTACTATGCCAAAAGTTAATAATAAACCGAGAATTGCTGACACCATTAAGGCTTTTTCTTGAGAGATAAACTTAGGGATTAATGCGATACCTAAAATATAACCAACAACCATAAAAATCATAGTGTACGAAGTCATCACGCTATAATCTTCAACACCTAATGATAAAGCAAAAGTCCCAATAGTATCGCCAGCGATTACTTCTACAGCAACGTAAAAGAATAAAGCTAAAACACCTAAAGCTAAATTAGGGTGCGATAAAGCTTCTTTTGTATGGCCCTTAGCACTGATTTCTTCACTATCTTCTTCACTGGCAAGTTCTGGTAATGGCGACTTTTTAACAGCAATAGCGAGTAAGCCAATAAACAAAGCCATTCCTAAATAAGGCATTACTAAAGAATCAGCCATATCGTTTATTTGTGCTGGCGTTAACTCACCGGTCACTTCTTTAAAACCACTTAAAATTAAAGCAGTAAATACAATTGGTGCAACAACACCAGCCCCTTTATTTAATATGCCCATAACACTGATACGCGCAGCTGCAGACTCCTCAGGGCCAATGCGAACAACATAAGGATTTACCGCAGTTTGTAATAAGGTGATCCCAGATCCCATTACTAGTTGCGCAAATAAAAATAAAGCAAAAATTTGAGTTTTGGCCGCAGGAATAAATAATAAACCAGCCACCATCATTGCGGCCATGCCTAATGCCATACCATTTTTATAACCTACTTTACGAATAACAGCCGCAGAAGGAAGCGCAGTAAAGGTTACTGCGATATAAAAAGAGAATAATATTAAAGAGGCTTCGAATGGGCTTAACTGCAACACTTGTTGTAGGTAAGGCATTAAAGAGCCATTTAGCCAAGTAGCAAAGCCTAAGATAAAAAATAAGCCTGCTACTATGATCATCGGCAATGCATTACTTTGCGATGAGTTTTTCGAGTCTTCGTTGTTCATGGTGCTCTCCATACTTTCCTCACTACTGGGTTTATTTTATTATTATTTTTACGTTTTTTTTATTTACTTTGTTTAAATACTTGTTGTCCTGCTATCCACGTTTCTTGCACTTGGATATTATCGTCGATAACAACAAAATCAGCGTTAGCGCCTGCCATTAGCATTTCGCTTTCGGTTGTTTTATTTTCATTACCGTGCAGATAGTTTAATGGGTATTTACTGGCCATTCTTATTGCTTCATCTAAGGGCATGTTTAAGCATTGATGACAATTTCTTACAGCGGTGGCCATATCTAATACCGAACCAGCCAACTCCCCTGTGGTAGACGTTAGCTTGCCATTAGCTAAATGTACTGTGCGATTGAAAAATGCAAATTCATCATCATTGGTGCCAACAGGAGGCATAGCATCGGTTACTAAAAATATTTTGCCTTGTGGCTTGGTTTTTATTGCTAATTGACAAGTTGCATAATTAACATGATGACCATCAACTATGAGCCCACAACTTGTTTTATCATTTAATAATGCTGCGCCAACAACACCAGGTTCTCTACCTTGGAGGGGCGACATGGCATTAAACAAATGAGTAAAGCCTGTTGCACCACTGTCTATAGCATTTTGTGCAGTTAAATAGTCAGCATTGGTATGCCCCAAACACACCTTAATTCCAAGAGAAATCATGCGCTCGATATCATCAGTTGAAATTGTTTCAGGAGCTAAGGTAACAATAATTTTACCAATATCTTTGCGTTCGAGTACTTGCCATTCTTCATCGGTTATTGGACGAATAAATTCTTCACTATGAGCACCTTTTTTAGCGACACTTAAATGAGGCCCCTCAAAGTGTATCCCCAAAATACCTAACACATTTTCTTTTATCGCTTGTGAGATTGCTTCTGCGGCTTGTGACATCACTTCAACTTTATCAGTGATCAACGTTGGCATCATTCCTGTAGTGCCAAACTTAGCGTGTGCCGCCATAATCGTTTTGATCTTCGCTACAGATGGTGCATCGTTTAATAATGCACCACCGCCACCATTAACTTGTAAATCAACAAACCCTGGAGCAACTAAACCTTTTGCATAATGGTCTATGTTCTTTAGTGTTTGGTCTATCGAGATAATTTTACCATCGCTAATTGTAAGTACTTGATTATCACTATAGTTTTGACCATCAAATAGTCGTTGTGCATGTAAACGAAAATGACTCATTTAACTGGGCTACCTTTATACTAATTGTTAAAATTTACTGAAGGGCTAATTGCTCTTTGGCAAATAATACTGAGCCCATTTCTGGAGGGCTTAATGGCTCGGAAAGCTTGCTACGAGTTTCTTCGCTTAGCCAAGGTTTAAGTCTTGGTGTTAGTCCGCCAATCATTGACATTCTTGGTGGGTTTTTGCTCCAAAGCGTTTTGGCAATACTATCAATATAGTCTGCACCTTCGGCAACAATAGATTGAGCAACGGTGTCGCCCTGCTCTGCGGCATCAAAAACCAAATTAGCCAATTGGGCATAATAAGTTGCAGGTTTGCCTGCAATAGCTTCAACAAGTGCCGTATCATCTTTACAGTTTAACTTTTTCAACAATACATCGGTCATAATGGAGTGCGGCACTATACCATCAATTGAGAGCAATACTTGTTTAGCGGCTTGTAAACCAAACCATGCGCCACTGCCTTTATCGCCATGAGGAAAGCCATGAGCACCAATCATAAATGGATGACCATCAATATAAGAAAAGCCACATGATCCTGTGCCGGTAATCATTACCGCACCATCACTTCCTTGGTGTGCACCTAAACAAGCAATGAGTAAATCTGTCGCTAGAAACATTTCTTTAAAGGGATGATTCCATTCTGACATTTGATCAAATAATACAGGAAGGTTTACCCCTGCTAAACCTACACCAGCAACAACATCACTTAATGGAACATCACTTAACCCAGCATCTTCTAACGCTAAAATAGCTGACGTTGCGATTGAGTTTGTTGCTTGTTCAAAACCATGTAACGGGTTTCCAGGTCCTGCAATTCCAGTACCTAATATGGTATTATCTTCTGATACCACAACTGCTTTGCATTTGCTGCCGCCGCCATCGATACCTAAAAAATATTGCTGTGTATTACTTTTTGACATTCCTTCCCCGCATACGCTTATTAGTTATAAGCTGCTTTATACATGACTCTTTATATTGCATTTATTTATCAACTTATCCGTTGTTTTATTAATGCTAGAGGCGATTTAAACGATAAGTTAATTTTATCTTAATCAAAAATGACAGCGTTGTCATTTGTTTTTTGTACAATTTGAAACCTTTTTTTACACTCGTGCTTATATTAAAAGATAACCTACTGAATTTAAATAAATAAATCATTATAAAATCAGTAGGTCTAGTTTTAAAATAAACAATTATTTTTCTATTTAATTGAGCTTAATAGACGTTACACGGCTAACTCTAGCACTACCAGCATTGCGAGAGCGTAGGTGAATAACGGCTTTTTCTTTATTATCAGTTTCAATTTTCAATGGAACTGGCTGTTGATAAACTTTCCACTGTTGGCCAGGCATTTGGTACTCGATAAGTAAACCAGGAAAAGCAATGTTAGCTAATAACTTTCCATCTACTATTTTTGCTCCAACCGTTGGTAGTCGATAATCAACATCAGCGAGATCTAATTTAGTTAATTCTTTCTTGCCAATAGTATTAGCAAATAGTTGCCATTGACGATCGCGTTCTTGCTGAGCTTCTTCAGTAAACACCTGACTATCTCGACTATATTTAAACCCTTGATAGTTATATGGTACAGCCCATTGAGGTAAATACCAGGCACGTTCAGCTAACGCTAACAAACGAGGAAAAATTTTATGCTCTACAAGATCATCTGTACGGGTGTTTTCACTCCACAATTGTCCTTGGATACCTAAATATTTTTTACCTTTTGCCATAGGAGCAGAAGTAACGTTACCTTCCTTATCTTTTTGCAATGTATCGTCGGCAGTAAAAGTCTTGTCCTCTCTATCTAACCAAAACTCTGCATGAATAGGCAGGTTATCAGGCATAAATTGAAAGATTTTTTCTGTATTGGTATGTCGAGAAGCCCAATAATAACCATGCTCTTTAGGATCTGCTTCATAAGGGAAATCGAAATAAAGTGCGTCTGGAGTCGAGATGACTATCTGCCAATCGCGATTTGCCAACTCATTTACTTTGGTATGTCCTGCCCACGATAAAACATCCCAAACATTAGCTTGTACTATGGCAGGCATATTATCTTTATTAGTATGACTTAAGCCATCGCTCCAACCAGCAGTTTCTATATCAAGTTCAGAAAGAATATTTGACACTCGCTCGATAAAGTAAGCACCTACTTGACTAATATCGGTTACACCGTAATCGTTGTTTTCAACAAAGGCTTTACATACGGGTGATTCAATCCAAGCGCCTGCGGTTTCATCTGCTCCTATGTGGTAACGGGTCAGTGGCTGTCCACCATCGCTATGTATCTTTTTCACCTGCTTCATTACTTCACCAACAAAGGCGTAAGCAGACTCCATACAAACATTAATAGTATTGTCGTTATAGTACTGTACCGATGAATATTCAGTGGTATCGTCAATATCATGTAAAAGGAATTCTGTCGCTTTTTCATCATCTTCAAGAGCTTTGTACTTTTTATAACGAGCTGTCATTGCTTTGATTGACGATCTTGAATGCCCCGGCATATCCAAAGAAGGAATAACTTGTATATGACGCGCCGTTGCTGCCGCCAAAATCTCTTGGTAGTCAGCAACTGAATAAAAACCATTAACATTAGAACCGCTGTCAACACCGGCACCAAGTTGCGGGATAAGACACGTTTCTTCTTGAGGATCAAAACAGCGTTGAGCTCCAACGTCAGTTAATTCAGGTAAACTTGGAATTTCTAAACGCCAGCCTTCATCATCTCCTAAATGTAGGTGCAATTTATTCAATTTATACGCAGCCATTTGATCAAGCAATTTCAAAATAAAAGCTTTAGAATGAAAATTTCGTGCTACATCCACTAACATGCCACGAAAAGCATAATGAGGTTCGTCAATCACCTGTAATAAAGGAAGCGTGTCCGAGCCAACAGTTATTAAGCTTGCTAGAGACTGTAATCCGTTGAACACACCGTTAGTATCAACACCTACAATAGTAATGCCATTACTAGCTACATCAAGCTGGTAACTACCGATGGCTTTGTTGCTATTTTCACTTACCGATAAGTTAAGTGCTACACCGTTATCATTTGTCGTAACACCCAGTGTTTTAATTCGATCTAAAGCACTTTGAACGTCTGCGACATTGACATTGTTAAGTTTTACATTTACGCCTGAAGCAATACTAACAACCGCTTTGTTTGCATCATAGATAACAGATTTCGGTGTTGGGATAATCGTTTGGCTAACATCAATGTTAGTGACAAGTGATTGGTTTCTTTCGAATAAACTTTGCGTTGTTAACCATTGAGTTTTGTCTGTACTAGTACGTTTAAATTGATTAACTTCATCAGTAAAGGGTACAACAAAAGGTAATACTTCTAAGCGAGAAGATTCATCAATAAAGCTTTTTGTACTCTCAATCACTCTCGCTTGCATTTCGCTATTATTATTTTCAGCAGAGACAATATAATTGGGTAGTGCATCTGTTTCAGATAACATCCAAAAGTTTGCCCGAAAAACTATCTTCTTCGTTTCCCCTGCTTTAAACCCAGTAAAATTATCATTGAGTGAAATACGGTGTAAATCGCCATTGATATGCTCAACCTTGAACTCACCAGGCTCTGAAGATTGAATCGGCAAAATATGGCTGAAATATATTGTCCATTGGTTAGCGTTAATTGCTGTTTTTGCCGTAAGCGCTAATTCAACAGTAAAACATGCACCATCGGTTTTATTTTCGTCACAAGCTTTAGAAGGCACATTTGTGATCAAGCGATATTTAATATCAAGTTTGTTAGCGATATTATCGATATCTTGCTGAGTAACGCTCGTTAAAGGTGCTGTTTGTAATTGCTCTATTTTTTCGGAGCTTTCAGCATTTAAGTTAGCTTTTTCGCATGCGGTTAATAAGCAAGTAGCTATAAATATTGATACAACTATTTTATTTTTCATTTGAATTTCTCATGTGATTTCACTTTAGCTTTCACTATTTAAAACTGGGTTGATTTTTAATCTCAGCTAATACTATCCATAATTTTGACAGCGCTGTCAAAATTAAATATGCTTAAGTCATATTTAATTTTGATTAGCGTAAGCCTAGGTAGTGATATGACTAAATTTATTCCACTCAATGATACACAGCATAATAAACTTAACGTAATAGAACCAAAAGGTTACTTACAATATAAATCTCAAAATCTTATTCCTGTTGTCGTACAAGACTTTGCTTTATTAGCAACGGAGTTTCCCATTGTATTTGTGAAAAACGCCGAAACAGGATCATTTGTTGCCGTCGCAATGATGGGATTGAAACAAGGCTTAAATTTATATTGCCAACAAGCAGATTGGGAGCCATTAGTTACACCACTAAACTTTACTAATGCTCCTTTTTCTTTAGCAAGAAAAAACAGTGATACAGATGAATTAGTGGTATGTATTGATGAAAATAGCAATTTATTGAGCAATAGCGAAGGAAGTGCCTTATTTAGCCCTTCTGGAGAACAGTCGCAATACTTAAAAAATCGTTGTGACTCTCTTTTAAAAGTGGCTGAATATAGCCGACAAACTCAAGCAATTGTAGATTATTTTGCCGAAAAAAAGTTATTTAAATCCCGCCAATTAACCGTGAATTTAAACGATGAAAAAAATCCTGTTACCATGGAAGGAATCTTTCTCATCGATGAGCAAGCACTCAATAAACTTTCAGCACAAGACTTTGAAGAGCTACGTTCAAAAGGATTACTCACTATTATTTATGCACATTTAACATCTGTTCATCAATTATCTCGCTTAACAGCAAAACATAATCACTTTGTTCGTAATCAATAATGCGGTAAATTACTAGCGATAAAGCCCTGTAAATATATGTGGAGTAATAACTTATGAACTATCAATTTATCATTAACCCTAATTACTCCATTAAAAAGGTTAAGCTCCTCGATGACAGTAATTTTATTATAGTCATCGATGACTTATTTATAAACCCTCAAGAATTACTACATTATTCGCAGCATAGAGCCTATTTTAGTGCTGTTGGTACTGATGGTTCTTTTTATCCAGGTGTTAGAGACTTAATGCCTGCTCCCTATAGCCGAGCTTTGTTAGCTGAAATACAAAAAATTGTCTCTAGAGAATACTACTCAAATAAAGAACTATTTGCGATGGAGCCAGTTTGCAAGTTATCTAAGGTAACCTTAACATCAGAACAGCTTAACGAAATGCAACGGATTCCACATGTTGACTCAAACGATGCTAATGTTTATGCCATGGTCCATTACTTGTGTGATGAAAGCTTTGGTGGTACTAGTCTTTATCGCTATAAGCCCAGTGGAAATGTTGAGATTACAGAAAATTATATAGCGGCGATGAACGAGATGACTGCTGCAGCTAAAAGCTCACCTGAAGATCATCAAGGTTATCTAAATGGTGATACCAGTTTATTTGAACGAGTAGGACAAGTCCCCGCTAAAATTAATCGACTGATTTTATATAAAAGTAATTTATTACACTCTGCCGATATTCCCAAGCTTAGCCAACAAGCCGACAGCGCTACTTTAGGGCGTTTATCTATTGCGTCATTTATGTGTTTTGCTGAGAAGTAAAAACATATTACTTTAGACATTATTTCATTTTTATTTTCCTTCCTGTCGACTAGATTTATAGCAGCCTTTTAAAGTTTATCAATACAAAATTTCAAACGTAACAACAAAAAACCCAGCAAATGCTGGGTTTTTATTTCAATAATTAAACGCTGTGTTGTTTAGAAACGAACCGCGAAACCTACTTTATAACGTGCTTCACCTTCGAAACTCCATACAGGGAAGTTATTTAACAAATCAGGGTTTGGTAATGTTGTTGATTCATCGTTATTACCAAGTTGAATACTATCTGATTTTGTCAGGTTAATCCCTTCAACAGTAACATCTAAGTAGTCTGTTACCGAGTATGTTGCACTGAAGTCAAGTGAACCGTATGCTTTGTGTTCACGGTTACCATACCAACCTGGTGCTTCACGAATTACAAACTCTGAACGCCAGTTATAAGCTAAACGGGCTGAGAAATCTTCGTTTTCATAGAAACCTACTAAGTTATAAGTATGCTTTGATGAATCAGAGAATACGTCAACTCTATCAGGGTAGTTTGATCCTGGAGCATCAGCATCAGCATAAGTGTAGTTTGCTGAGTAACCGAAGCCATTATCAAAAGCATCTTGAATTTGAATTTCGATACCTTCAATTGATCCACCACTACCATTAGTAGAAGAACTTACTGTCCAACAATCGTTTACACCAGCACCACAAGGTGAATCACCTGCATCAGGGTTAGTGTCATAAACAGGAATATCTATACCTATTTGTTGATTAGTTGTTTGCTGTGTAGAGATAAACGAACTTACATCTTTCGTGTAGTAAGTTAAGCTCACCATAGCATCATCACTGAAATACCATTCAACACCGATATCGGCTTGGAACGCTTTAAATGGACTTAAGCCTACGTTACCTGTTTGAAGTACTTCGTTATTTGGTCTGTTATCGGTATAACCCGCTAAACTACGTGTTGCAAATAAATCTGCATAGTTAGGACGTGAAATAACTTGTGCTGCTGAAGTACGTAAAATTACATCATCAGCTAAATCCATTACAATGTTAATGCTTGGTAATATTTCACTATAATCAGCACTATCTGTTGTTAATGTTGTGTCGTATACACCAGAGTCACTTAGGTCATAATAATCTGAAGAGATATCTGTAGAAACATAGCGTAAACCCACGTTACCGCGAATACCATCATTATCGAAACCAGCCATTACATATAATGCTGTATTTTCTTCTTCAACAGTACCGTATGCTTGAGGTCGTTGAGTGTAGCCTTCGGTCATTGCAAGTGAATCTGCGATTAATAGATCCATATCTGGCTCTGGTAATGTAAATCCACCACCAGCGGTCATTGTACCAGGGTAGTATTCAGCAGCACTTCTAATTGGACGTAAAGCAGCGTTAACATTTGCACCGTTACCGTCTTGCACAACTTTATGGTCGGCATAGCGGAAACCAGTTTTAATACTGGTAATTACACCAATATCTACTGGAATTTCAAAATCAAAGTTTAAGTAAGTTTCTTCATCTGAATCAGGGTTATACTCTGGCGCCCAAGTCTCAGGACCAAATGATGCAGGTAAAATACTTGAATCATACGACTGGTTAGCTAAGTTATAAACCGTTTCGTCGCCTGTCATATCTACAGTACCGTTGAAATCAGCATTATTAGTAACCCACTGACCGTAGTTAGCTGTTGTTACATCACTTTCTGCTTTAGTGTTACCAACACGACCTGTAAAGGTGAAGCTGTCTGCTTCATATTCCCAATCGAAATCAACAGTTTTCGAATCCATGCTTGCTTTACGCGCCCATGTTTGGAAGAAACCCGTACCTGTTCCATTTATATCACGAGAGATACAGTTACCAGAGGCATTAGTCGCTTCACAAGAACCGTCACCAGGGAAAATAATAACTTGAGAGTTAGCGTTATTAGCGCCTAGGTCTAAAGACATTAAGCTTAAACCAAATTCTAAAGAATCTGTTGGACGATATTGCATTGCAACATTAATTGCCGTGCGATCACGCTCTTGTTGGAAAGTCGTTGGTGCCATACCACCGCTCCAACCACCTGATGATTCAATACCGTTACGTTGATATTCAATTTCTGATACTGCACCTGAAACTAAAACACCAAATGTTTCCTCTTCATTTTTCCAGCTATATAATCCAGAAAATTCAGGATCTGTTTTTTCAGAAACAGTACCGTAATCACCTTTTACACTTGCAAAAACAGTGTTTGAATCTAAATCTAATGGCTTACGAGTTTTCACGATAACCGTACCACCAATACCACCTTCTACAAGGTCTGCTTGTGAAGATTTATACACTTCTAAACCACCAACTAATTCTGAAGGTAATAAAGAGTAGTTAAAGCTACGGTCTACTGCTTGTTGATCAAACCAAGAAGTTGAAGCAACTGAATGGCCGTCTAGTAGAGTACGTGTTAATTGTGCAGAAGCACCACGAATAGATACTTGTTGACCTTGACCAAACTGACGAGAAACACTTACACCTGGAATACGCGCTAGTGATTCACCAACATCGCCATCAGGAAATTTACCTACATCTTCAGCTGATACAACATCAACTACCGCATCCGAAAAACGTTTACCGTTTAATGATGCTTTTAATGAGCCACGAATACCTGTTACTTCAATTACTTCAGTTTCTTTTTCAGCGGTTGCTGTTTCAGCGGCCATAGCCATTGATGATGCACTGCCTGCGAGGATCATAGCAATTGAACTTGCTAACATACCTTTTTTAAATGTTTTAGATGACATTGACTTTCCCTTACACACGTTTTTATAAAAATATAATTTGTTATCTTTTTTACTTAATTTATGACAGCGCTGTCTTTAATCTATGACAGCGTTGTCATTAAGTTAACTAAAACCATACACATAAAAATTCGTTTTGGCTACATTAAATAACAAATTAACTTAATATTTTTTGTAACTCTTTAAATATAAAAGAGTTAATTTTACCTTACAATATTAATGTAACGCTAAATTGTTCAGTATTTATTAAAAGGTTGTGCTGAAATTCGACAATTAACTTCATTTAATTAAACTTAGAATGCTCAAAAAAGCCCTTTAATTAACACCTTGCCCTACCAGCTTCATGTCAAAAAAAAAGGAAGCTAAGCTTCCTTTTTTTGTATTCTCAGTAATTTATTAATAATTCCAATACTTTATTCCTTAACCGCGAAATTCAGAGCTATAGAGGCAAGGCATGGATAGAAGCCAGTAGTTGTTCTATTGCTAAAGTAGTTGAAAAGCTTAACTTGACGACGAATAATTACTACTTTCCCTTTTATAATAGTGCATTAAGTTACTGGTTGAGCAGTCGTGTTTATCAAGATTCGCACCGCTTTCCATTTCATACTGAATTTTAGAGGCTAAGCCTTTTCCTAACTCAACGCCCCATTGATCAAATGAACAGATTTGTAGAAGGATCCCTTGGACAAAGATTTTATGTTCGTAAGCTGCAATTAAACAACCAAGTGTTGCAGGATCAATACGCTTTAATAAAATCGTATTAGTAGGTCTATTACCTTTATGAACTTTATGCGGGGCAACGGTATCAATATAAGCGTCCGTTCTGCCTTTAGCTTTTAAATCAGCTCGTACTTGTGCTTCGTCAACCCCCGACATTAGTGCTTGGGTTTGAGCAAAAAAGTTCGCCATTAATATTTCATGATGCCCTTCGACTGGCGTTACACTTGCAATCGAACCAATAAAATCGGCAGGAACAACATTATTACTTTGATGAAGGTATTGATAAAAAGCATGTTGACCGTTTATACCAACCTCTCCCCAAATGGTTGGTACGGTGGCGTAATCAACCTCTATCCCATCCCAAGTAACTGACTTACCATTACTTTCCATTTCAGCTTGCTGTAAATAAGCACTCAGCATATGCAGTGTTTGATCGTACGGAAGAATAGCTTGTGACTGCGAACCTAAAAATGTTGTATTCCAAACACTGATTAACGCCATAATTACAGGCATATTATCTTTTAAAGGTGCATTAAGAAAATGTTCGTCCATTTCATTAGCGCCTTCAAGTAAAGCGGTAAACTGCTCAAACCCTAAATCTAGGGCAATAGGAAGGCCAATACCTGACCAAAGAGAAAAGCGGCCGCCAACCCAGTCCCACATATCAAATATATTTTCTTCAGCAATACCAAAACTCATCGCATTTTCTTTATTAGCAGTAACTGCAACAAAGTGCTTCGCAACCGACTTAGAATCGAAAGAAGAAGATTTTAACCAATTAATCGCTGTTTTAGCGTTGGTCATTGTTTCTGCGGTTGTAAAGGTTTTTGACGAAACAATAAACAATACTTTTTCAGGATTAAGTGGGCGTAAAATTTCAACAATTTGAGAGCCATCGACATTCGAAACATAGTGAACATTAACGCTATTATCGCTGTAATGTTTTAATGCTTCTGTCACCATTTGTGGCCCTAAATTAGAGCCGCCAACACCAATATTAACAATGTCGGTGATCCGTTTACCTGAATACCCTAACCAATGACCTTGACGTACTTTGTTAACAAACACTTCCATATCGGCTAACTGCCCCTTAACTTGTTCAGTTAAGTTTTCGCCATCAACAATTAAGTCTTCTCCGCCTTGACGACGCAAAGCGGTATGCAGTACAGCTCTGTTTTCTGTAGTATTAATTTTTTCACCACTGAACATTTTACTACGCCATTGTGCCACTTCAGTTTCATCAGCTAGTGCTAATAAACTTTCCATGGTTTCAGTGTCGATTAAATTTTTTGAGTAATCTAAAAGTAGCCTAGGGAGTTCAATAGAGAATTTATCAAATCGTTGACTATCCTCAGCAAACAAGGTATTCATGTGTTGAGATTTTTTATCTTTTGCAAGTTGGTTAAGTTTTTTCCAACTCGGTAATTCTTGGCGAGCCGACATAATTATTCCTATAATGCGTATGGAAAGTCTAAATTTTAAATAACAATATTAAAAAATGACAGCGCTGTCAATCGTTATTGTTTAATAGAATAGCAATCAATAATACCACAAGGTTTATTAATTAATTATGTCAATTATCATATTAACTATTGCCGCAAAGCATAAGAAGCAATACTCTTGTTTCGCAACGAGTATAAAGTTAGTAAAATAACGTAAATGTTGACATTTTCTAATAAAACTACACAAGGTTAAAAGCAGTGATAAAAGCTACAATAAATGATGTTGCAAAACATGCCGGTGTTTCAATTAAGACTGTTTCTCGAGTTATGAACAATGAAACCTCAGTGCGCCAAGCAACTCGAGAAAAAGTACAGGCTGCTGTTATTGAGTTAAATTATCAACCAAATTTAGCTGCCCGAAACCTTGCCGGTACAAAGTCATATAGTATCGCTTATGTGTATGATAACCCCAACGCTTATTATGTTATTGATATGCAAGAAGGTATTTTAGCTGCCTGTAAAAAACAAGGGTTTGAATTATTAATTCATCCTTGTAATTCAAAAGGCGAAAATATTACCGAAGAAATTATCAGTATGGTAAAGCAATCTCGTATTGCGGGGTTAGTATTAACTCCCCCCTTCTCTGAAATGCCAGAGTTTGTTAAACGCATTACAGATTTAGACGTCAAGGTTGTTCGAATTATGTCGGGTGATGTAGCTCCAGATAATCTCAGTCCCTGCATAATGATAAACGATCATGATGCCGCATTAAGCATAACTCAACATTTGATCGATCTTGGGCATAAAAACATTGGGTTTATTGCTGGTGGTGCAGAGCATAAATCGAGTATCGAACGTTTACAAGGCTATAAACAAGCCTTGTCTAATAATAATATGACCGTTAATGAAAACCTTATTATTGAAGGTGAGTACTCATTTGAGTCAGGGGTACATGGCGCTAAACAGTTAATGGCTGAAGATGTTAGACCTACGGCTATTTTTTCCTGTAACGATGAAATAGCCGCTGGTGCATTATTTTCAGCGAGGTTAATGGGTATTTCAATTCCTGAAGACCTATCTATTGCAGGTTTTGAGAATAGTCCGTTTTCTCGTCAAACTTGGCCAAAATTGACAACAGCTCACCAACCTAATAGAAAAATAGCTGAAGATGCTGCAAGTTTATTAATTGGACAAACCAGAAACCAATCGATTAAAAACATTATGACGCAGTATACGCCTGAATTAGTGGTTAGAGACTCTACAGATCAGTTGTAATGTTGATGGTTATAGTAAACGTGTGCGATGGTTGAGCTATCGAATACACTTTTTTGTGTATTCGTAATCGTTGAACTGTTATAAATCAGGATTAAAACCATTTCTAATTTTGTCTAAACGTTTTTGATGTTTTCTATTGGCTTTAACTACCGTAATAGCAAAAACAGCTATAATAACAATAATAGGAATTATAACGGACAAGACTTCTGGACGAAGTAATTGATTGAACCATTCCATGGTAAGTTTCCTTTTAAATTAGCGAGTAAATTGAATGACTCGCTAACAACTATGATTAATTAATAACTACTCTTCAAAATATGTACCCCAGCCATCATAATCGACTTTCGTTGATTCTGCTAGTGCTAACATTTTTTTTGTTTCTTCAAAAATAATATCGATATCAAGTGCTTGCTCTGTACTAATATCAAAAGCAAATACTTTTTCACCTGTTTCAAGTTCAGCTTCTTCTGGCTCTTCGACTTCATAACCCATTTTAAAAGCTGTGATAGCCGCTTGCTCTAATAAATCAAAATCAGTACTGGCAAAATGATGTTCAATCGTATGGTGAACCTCTTCATTTGTGCCGTCTTCAATTAATTCATTAATAAGGCTTTGGGTATGTGCTAACCAATGTGCTAACTGTTCATCTTTGGTCATTATCTATATCCTATTTATTCGCTGTTGTGTTATTAAGTGCTGTACCTGTTTCGACACTTAACTGTTCAATTTTTTCAGCCATTAATCCATGCACTTCGTTAGCAATGGCTCTAATGTTGTCTTTACTTTCATCAGTGAAGTAAATAGGCGGTAAAATTTCAATAATCACTTTACCATTATTCCATTTATTCCATTTAATCGCATTGTGCAAGTTACTCGAACATACTGGCACTATAGGAACTCCCGCTTCAATAGCAGTGCGAAAAGCGCCCGTTTTAAAACGTAATAAGCCTCGACCATTACTACGAGTCCCCTCAGGAAATAACCAAACAGATAAGCTTTTTTCTTTAATTTTGGTAACAGTTTGAGCAATTGTCCCCATAGCTTTATTAGTATTGGCCCTATCAATTAAAATATTGCCTGCTAACCAATACATTTGACCAAAAAATGGGATCCATTTTAAACTTTTTTTCCCCACCGTTACCGTATTTTTCTGAACGGCACCACTGATAGTAAACATATCAAGTCCACTTTGATGATTAGCAACATAAACCACAGGACCAATATCTTTTGCTGCTTCATCAAGCCTAACCTCAACCGTTAGTCCTAATAACTTAGCCACCCAACTTAAATATTTTGAGGTGTAATAGACTCGATTACGGCTAAAGGGCTGCAATAAGCTATAGGTACAAGAAAAAATACAAATAACAACAAGTGCAAGAGTCACACAAATAATACGAATAATAGCTAACAACAGAAAACCCTAATAAATTTCTAAGGCGAAAGTATACCCCTAAAGTAATTAAAAATTAACTAATGAGTTTTGTTTTCCTTATTTAATGATAATTAATAAAATACTAATTAATAGGGGCTGTTGATCTTTCGAGATTATTTTTGCAGGTATTTATACAAGACAGAGCCTTTGACATGTGGTTTTTCCACATGAAAAGGCGATAACGGAGAAAAATACCCAGCAAACGCTGCCCGAAGAATTCAGATAAAAAATCAACCGAAAAAGTTCAAGAGACCCAAACCAAATGACAACTTATTGAGTAAAGCTTTGATTATAAATGCCATTGTATTATTATTTATTAAGATTTTATTTGGCATATAACTGGTCCTAAATATGAATAACTTTTATAAAGCATGTATTTTACTTAGCTTATCCTCGCTTGCTTCTTGTGTAGCTCAAAATCAATCTCAAGGCTACGCACAACAAATAAGTCCACCTAAGGTGACTCAACCGTGTGAAAAAATTGAGGCACTTATCAAAGAATACGATAATAGCTTTGAGCGTATTAAGCTTAAATCACTTAATAATAGAATTAGCAAAATATGGCAAGCTAAATACCACTTAGTTGGTAATAGCTGTCAAGTCTGGGCATGGGGCACTAATAGTACAACTTATGCTTGCAGTTTAACGGCGCCTAATAAAGAAACGGCACAAAATTACTTCGACAAAGCTAAAAATGTCACACAAGGCTGTTTGGCTGATAGCTGGAATATGAATGAACAAGCGCGAAAAAATAACGATGGAATGAAAGTCGAATTTACCAATAAAGATAGTGATATTGCGATTGCTGCCCATATGGTGCCAACTGCGGGATTATTTAAATCTGAATGGACAGTTTATTATTACGTCGGAAGTGAACGACACCCTAAATAATAATAAAAACATAAGCAGTGTGACCAAGTGAACACTGCTTTAACATAAAAGATTAAAAGTGCTAACCTTTAAGCATCGGCGCTAATATTTCTTCTGGAATAGGCTGGAGTCGCTTTTCTTTATCTAAACACACCATTTCAATGTCTCCAATCACCGCAGGTTTTTTCGCGTTAGGACGCCAGACTTCTTGTCGCCACAATGTTTTATACTTTCCATCGAGTTGATAGCTAGTACGAATATCGCAAATTTCAGCAAACTCTACACCATCTTGAAATGTCATATTGGCTTTATAGACAGCAAAGCCTAATCCTTTTTCATTCCAAAGTGTGGCTAGCCGATCACTGTCAATAACATGCTCTCTTGCGCGCTCAAAATATTTAAGAAAATTAGGATGATACACTACACCAGAGTGATCGGTATCTTCATAATAAATCTGAACAGGATGGTGATAAATCTTACTCATGTTTTTGTCTACTTAATGGAGTTAATAACGACTCTTGCAATGCTTTCATACCTTGTTCAATAGTGACTATCGGTCGGTAACCAAGGTCACGTTTAGCCGCAGCAATATTAAAATAATGGCTGGTCGATAATTGGCGAGCAACAAAACGTGTCATCATTGGCTCTTGTTGCTTACCTAATATTCGATATATATTTTCCAGTACAGTTCCCACGCCATAAGCTAGCGCGGTAGGGATACGCTTAGTTACGGGTGGCAAATCAGCACAGGCTAATATTTTATTCAACATATTAGCCATGGTTATCGGTTGATCATTACTAATAAAATAACTTTTTCCTGCGCACACTGATGCTGGCTCAATCAATTTTACTGCCGCTAAGATATGTGCGTAAGCAGCGTTGTCTACATAAATGGTATCAACAAGTTTATCTTTTCGCCCCAACAACTTTAAACGCCCTGCTTTAGCTCTGTTAATAACGCGAGGCACTAAGTGCGGATCTCCCGGCCCCCAAATTAAATGAGGTCGAAGTGCTACTGTTTTTAATGCCGCATTATTGGCTGCTAACATCATTTGCTCTGCAATCGCTTTAGAATGAGCATAATAATTAAGAAAAGAGTGAGCATAAGGTTGTGACTCATCAATACCGGACTCATCAACACCTGCAAATGTCACACTGGGGGTACTCGTATAAATCAAAAAGTTAATGCCTAACGTTTGACAAACTTCAATGATATTAGCCGCTCCATCAACATTCGGTTGAAAATAATCGGTTTTACTCCCCCAAACGCCAGCCTTAGATGCAACATGAAAAACTAAATCGCACGATTGCATTGCTTTTGTTAGCATCGCTTTATCAGTGATATCGCCCTGGATCATATTTACACCCATTTGCTTAAGCTCTGGGTATTCGCTACGGGCAAAACCCGTAACTTTAATATCAGCAGCACGCAGCATGCGGCAAATAGTTTTGCCTAAAAAACCTCCTGCGCCAGTCACAAATACGTGTTCGACCTTCTCTGACAATATAGATAATGCATCAGTAAGTTGCGGATGGTTAATAGTTAACACGGTTATTCACTACCTTTTGTTGCTTGGCTTGCGACTTGTTGCTGTGCCCATACAGCTAATTTTTCTCTAAATATCTTGGCATTATGACGAATATCTACAGGGAAATGAGGATGGATTAAAAAGTTTGTAATCAATTTCGTTTGTTGGTGTTGCTCACCTATCGATGCTAGCTCTTTAAATAATTGTAAGCGCGCAGTTTTATTATTTACTTGTATCGCATCATTAAGCTCAATACAAAGTAATGGTTTAACAATGCCATTGTGTGTAACAGCAACTAACGCACTGCGTTTAATCGCTTTGTGTGTATTAAAAATACGCTCACAGGGAATTGAAAACAATGTTTGACCTTCAGTTTCAACACGATGAGCTTTACGACCACACATCCATAAATTTCCACTATCATCAAGATAACCTAAGTCACCCATTCGATGTCGAACAACAATGTCATTGTTACTTTTAGTGTAATCAGCAATCTTAGCTTGTGCTGTAGCACTTGGTCTCTGGTAATAAGCTTGGCTGACCATATCACCTTTAACAACAATCTCTCCGATAGTACCGTTTGGCAGGCACAAGTTGTTGTGCCATTGGCTAATACTTTCCTCTGTGATGGCGATTATTCTAACGTCAACACCGTTTATCGGTTTACCGACACAAATACCACCACCATTATCGGTAATTTCACTAGTCGTTAATAAGGCTGTACTGCCTATTTTAGTCAAAGGTAATGACTCTGTTGCGCCATAAGAATTTAGCACCTCAACACCCTCATTAAGCAGTTGACTAAAACGCTCAATTGAAGACAAAGTGGCTGGAGCTCCTGCTGAAATAACTCGCTTTAAGCTCGGTAATTTTATTGTTGTTGCATGTGCTGTATTTATTCCTGCTTGTCCTAACACTTCAATTAAAGCAGGATTAGCAAACAAGTTACTACATTGATATTTTTCAATAGCTGCAAAAATAAATGCAGGATTTGCTGTAATAGGTTTACTCGCATCCATTTCAGGAACAATTGAAGCCATTCCTAGCGCTGGACCAAATAAAGAAAACAAAGGGAAGGTAGCTAAATCTCGTTCGCCAGACGTTATTTGATAATCATTTTTTAAAGCACTAATCTGAGCTTCAAACATTTTATGACTATAAACCACGCCCTTGGGAACACCAGTGCTGCCGCTAGTAAACAATATTGCCGCCATATCGTCTTCTGCGAGTCTTACCATAGGGTATACTGATTTATTTACAGGGTATTTTTTTACTAATTTAGTTAAATTAGTTGCGCCAAAGATACTAGCCGCACCAACAGAGATTGAAAATTTAATGCTTTCTTTGCCCCAACCAAATAATTTTCTAGCAAGATGCGCTTTTGCAATACCAATAAAGGCGTCAGGGGAGGATTCAGCAAAACATTGTTTAAGGTTTTTCACGCCCATTCCTGGATCAACCAAAATAGGCACGATACCAGCTTTAAAAAGTGCAAAAGTTAACGCAAAAAAATCGAGACTTGGCGTTACCATTAATACTGCCTTCATACCTGCTTTAATACCAAATTGATTAAGAGCAAAGGCGAGCTTGTCACTTCTTTTGTCTAATTCACTAAAGCTTATTTCTTGATAACTCAGGGTTAGCGGAAATAACGATTGAAATAATGAATCAGTTTTCAATCGCTTGGGGGATAAAGACAATAATTTTCGGTGAGATTTTTGTACGGCAACCGCTAATAAATCGGGTGTATTAATGGCGGCTTGTTGTAAATGGCGAGACAAATTAGCGGTATTTTCACTACGACTTGTTTGGCCATTACTCTTAATCATGTCTACTTTTCACTTGGTGAATCAGCGTTAATAAACTCAGTGATCAATGGTACAACTTCATCACTCGCATCTTCTAAAATATAATGACCACAATCATCAAACGAATGCACTGCCGCTTGTGGGAATTTATCTTGCCAAACGGTTAAAAAATGACGATCAAAGACAAAATCTTTCAATCCCCAGCAAATGAGCATAGGCAATTGTTTAAATTGCGCCAAGCTATTTTCTATATCAGTAACCAATTGATAGTTTCGATCGTGAGGTTTCAACGGAATATCTTGAATAAAACGTAAAGTAGAAATACGGTTTTTCCATGAATTAAAAGGCGCGACATAAGCTTCGCGGACTTCTTTACTCATTGGTTTGCGTTTAACACCAATATAAGAGGCAATACTTGAAAAAGCATTAAAACCACGAACTAAAATTGTTCCTAGTGTTGTATTTCTACCAACAGCCAATGGTAATGGGAATTTTTTACTCTGTGGTAAATGAAATGCTGCGGTATTTAATATTACCAATTTTTTAATGCGTTCAGGGTATCGAGCAGCATACCCCATACCAATCATTCCGCCCCAATCGTGTACAACTAAAGTAATATTTTTATCTACTGCTAAATGCTCAAGTAACGCTTCGAGATCATCAATACGTTGGCTTAACGTGTAATCGTAATCTTCGTCATCAGGTTTATCTGAAAAGCCACAGCCAATATGGTCGGGCACAATACATTGATGACTGCTACTTAAGGTTTTTACTAAGTTACGATAGTAGAATGACCAACTGGGATTACCATGAACCATAACCACAGGTTCGCCTTGCCCTTCGTTCACGTAATGATATTGCTGGCCGCTTCTTTCAATAAAGTTACGTTTAAATGGAAATAGCGACGCTAAATTTTTATCGGACATGGAGTTACCTTGTGATGAATAAATACGATAATTGATGAAAGCTACAATAAAAGTGTAAGTACCAACTTACCATTTAAGTCCTAACATCATACAATTTAGACCACTACCTATCCCTAAAAAACTAACGTTATCGCCTGTTTTTAAAAAGCCTTGATCATGCGCCATAGCAGCAGTAACCGGTAAAGAAACCGTCCCCATATTGCCTAACAATTTAAAGGTGGGGTATTCTTTTTCAGCAGGAATTTCCAATGCAGTAAGTACTTGTTTTTGATTGGCTGCACCAACTTGATGACAGATCACCTTATCTACTTGCTCGATAACCCATTCACGTTGCTCTAAAAAATGCTGCCATGTATCTTTTGCTAACGACACGCCTTCTTTGAGTAACGTCACAGCGTCGGTGCGCATAAACTCTCTAAACAATTGCGGCCCAACTTCTTTTAGCCCCCATTGACACAAATTATTATGCTCTGGTGCTGATAAGTGACTGGCACCTAATAATTGATGATTACGGTCTGTTGATAAGTTTAAACTACCATCAGTTAACAAAATAGCAACTGCACCGCTACCACCAGTTAGTGTTGCTAATGATTGTGCGTAATTTTGCATACTCGGATCGGCTAACATGTCGTCTATTGTCACATCAACGATATGGCGGGCAGACTCACAAGAAACGACTAACCCAGCTTTTATTTGACCCAATTCAATGCGGTTAGCAATATCTAAAATTCCAGACAAAGCACCTAAACACGCATTAGAAATATCGTAAATTGCGGTATCGGTTGATACCCCTAATTTGGCAGCAATGCGACAAGCAGTAGCTGGCTCGTGTTGATCACGACAAACACCAGTATAAATAACAGCACCCAAATCACCAACGCTTATGCCCGTTTCATTAATTGCTTTTTCTGCTGCGGTTAAAGCACCATCAGACAGCATATGCCCTTTTGGCCACCAACGACGTTCTTCAATACCTGTTAGTGCAGCAAGCTGCCCCATAGGTATGCGGTACTTTTGGTACAAGGGAGCCAAACGAGACTCTAATGCACTACTAGTGACAACTTCAGGAGCTAACTCATAAGCTAGGCTATTTATATAAACACGGGTATATTTCATGGATCGGGGTTAACTTTCTCGTTTACAGCTCATCTAAATTCAGTTTATTTTACTGAGAAATGGCCTACTTTAAATTACTATTTAGCTTTTAGGGCGTCATTTGACCAAGAAAAGCTGCATCATTCAACTTAAATGACAATTTAGTCTTGGGATAATTTTCCCCATCGATGAAACTTTTTTGTCTTTAGCGGTAATATCTACATGATAAACATAGTCAAAAAATTCAGCCTAAGTCAATTTCAGCCAATTTATTTGGCTTATCATGCCAGCTTGCATAATCGGTGATTGTACTTCGCATACTATGCGTCTTTTAAACTTAATGCTATTTCATACAGTGCATTTTTCTTCACCCCATAAATACTGGCGGTAATTGCACAAGCTTTCTTAGGTGGAAGTTCTTTCACTAGCAGGGTCAATGTGTCAATAACTTGAGAGGGAATTTCGTCTGCAACAGCTTTATGACCTTCAATAATTAACACCATTTCACCTTTGAGCTGATTTGGATCAGTAGATAACCATTCAAGTAAATTTTCTGCACTGTCTGAATGAATGGTTTCAAAAGTTTTAGTCAACTCTCGTGCCAAAACGATATAACGCTGGCCACCTAGGGTTTTAACAATATCTGTTACTGTATCAATTGCTCGGCGAGGCGCATCATAAAACACCATAGTGCGAGTTTCTTCACTAAGCTCGTTTAGCTTTGCTTGTCTTGCGCCTGATTTTGAAGGCAAAAAGCCTTCGAAAGTAAACCTATCGGTAGGTAAACCAGCGCACGATAAAGCAGCAATTGCTGCACAAGCACCAGGAACAGGGCTGACAATTAAACCGAGTTGACGACAATGACGTACAAGATGAAACCCTGGGTCACTAATTAGCGGCGTACCGGCATCCGACACTAAGGCTATACTTTTCCCTTCTTGCAGCATAGCCGCAATTTGTTCTTGTCGTTGACGCTCATTATGATCATGCATTGACATGGTTTTATTTTTAATAGAAAAAGCAGAAAGAAGCCGCTGAGTATGCCGGGTATCTTCACATGCAATAACATCCACCTGCGTTAATACATCAATCGCTCGCTGGCTAATATCGCCTAAATTGCCAATTGGCGTGGCAACGATATATAAAGTGCCTGAATTCACCTGAGTTTCTGTCATTTTAACTTACTTTTGTTGTGACCTGTGTTAATGACGTTTATTATAAACCGATACTCAACTTAACATGCACGGATATTTTGCAGGATATGCTAACTAATTTTCAAAATTCATCTAAACTTTTATTTTCTGCTGTATTTATTACCTGCTTAATCACTAGCTGTGCTGCGCCAAAAATAGATAAAACTAAGGCCAAAACAGACACAGAAACTCAAGTAATCAATCAAGAAGAAAAAAACTTACACAGTTCTCAATATTACCTTTCACAAGCAAAGTCTTTACCCGTTGAACAATCTATCCCGATGCTTGTTAGTGCCAGCGAACAGTTATTACAAGAGAACGAAAATCATCAAGCACTTTGGTTAGCGAATCAAACCTCTGCTTTACTCCCCCCGATGTTAGATTTTCAACAAGTAGCAGCGTCAGAAAGCACTGATAAACAAAAAGTAAATGCTACACTTTGGTATCGCTTAACATTGGTTAAATCTCAGAGTTTATCCCTCTTGGGTTACTACTCGTTGGCTCAAAATCAACTTGATATAGCTACTGACATTCAAGAACACTATCAATTCGCCCAGCATTTAGCTTATTTTAAACAAGCTAAAGTCATGGCAGAGCACCAATCTTTAACGTTAAATTCGGTCGACGCCCAATTAAGAATAATTGATTTACACGAATCGATTATCGATGATGAGATTTTTTTATTGTGGCAATCGTTAAGTCAATTATCGCCATGGCAAATTAAGCAATTATCAAGAATGACACCGCCAAATTTTAAAGCATGGCATCAATTGTTAACCGCTGCTAACAAATGGGGAGACCAGCCAGTTAAATTTAACCAAGCGCTTAATCAGTGGCAAGAAAGGTACCCCAACCACGCTGGCAACATTATTATCCCTAGCTTATTGGATCAAAACACAAATGAAATTTCTGAGTTAACAAACATTGCTGTTTTGCTACCTTTGTCAGGCAAACAGAGTGCTGCTGGCATAGTCGCTCAACAAGGCATTTTGGCCGCATATGAAAATAACACCGATCTTAAAATTCACTTCATTGATGAAAACACGGTTGATATTGCTTCATTAAACTTACTGTTTACTGAAAAAGAAATAAATTTTGTCATCGGCCCATTGCTCAAAGACACGGTAAAAACATATCTTGCACAAGAAGATCTAACGCTCCCTACACTTTTATTGAACTTACCTGACGATACAGAATTACAGCCTCATCAAGTCGCCTTGTCAATGAGACGTGAAGATGAAGCAAAACAAGCAGCTTCGAGTTTAAGTCAAAAAAGTTATCAGCAGCCATTGATACTCTCCTCAAAAACCAATATTAGCAAAAGAGTCGCAGAAACTTTTTCAAAGCAATGGCAACAACTTCGAGGTCAAGCGCCTGAAATAGTCTATTTTGATAGTGGTAAAGCTATGCAAGGCGATCTTAAAGCAAGCTTGGGTATTAAAGACAGTCAGCAACGTGTGAATGACGTAAAGAGACAATTTAAGCAAAAGTTAAAAGTTGAGTTACGCAACAGGCGAGATATAGATATGATTTACCTAGTCGCTAACCCTCAACAAACTAAACTACTTAAACCTTACATTGATGTGAATACTAGCCCTTTTTCTTCTATTATTCCTGTTTATGCTAGTTCCTTAAGTCACAGTATTAACGATGACAAAAGTGATAATAGAGATTTAACCGGTTTAGTGTTTACTGAAATTCCTTGGTTATTAAACTCAACACAACAAAATAGAGAGTTGGCCGTGTTAAGCCAAACACTTTGGCCACAACGTACCGATAGTTTACAACGCATCTTTGCTATGGGATACGACAGTTTATTTTTAGTCAATAAAATACCGGCAATGCAAAAAGCTAATTATATTCGCCATTATGGTCAAACAGGGGTATTAAAACTCGGTCAAGATAATATTCTCACCCGTAGCTTGATCTGGGGCCGCTACCGAAATAATAAAGTTAAAGAAGTGACTATTGATTAGGCTTTTAAGAGCCACCCCCATGGCGCATTGATGCGTTCTAACTCAAATAATGATAAAACAAGGATGTTTTAAAATGCTATCAAATGAAAAATTTACAACAAAAAAAGTGGGTGAAATAGCCGAGGCTTATGCTGGCCAATATCTGCTAAATAATGGTTTATGCTTAATCGGTAAAAATTTTCATAATCGCCAAGGTGAGATAGACCTGATTATGCGAGATAATAGCACCTATGTTTTTATTGAAGTAAAGTACCGTAAGAACAATAACTTTGGTGGCGCTATTGCTGCAATTCCTTACAAAAAACAACAAAAAATAAGGCAGTGCGCAACATATTATCTGCAACAACATGGTTTAAATGAATATAATACTCCTTGTCGATTTGATGTAGTTGCTGTAGAAGGTAGCTTAAACAACAATGTTCAATTTAACCCTAAAGTCACCTGGCTAAAAAATGCCTTTTAATGGAGCCTAATAATTTATGTTAGAAAGGATAAAAAGTAATTTTACCGAAAGTATTCAAACCCAAATTGCTGCAAGTGATTTACTAGCAGCATCAATTGAACATGCTGGCATGGTCATTGTTCAATGTTTATTATCAGGTAATAAAATCCTCTCTTGTGGCAATGGTGGTTCAGCTAGTAATGCCCAGCATTTTGCTTCTTTGTTATTAAACCGTTATGAAACCGAGCGCCCAAGTTTACCCGCAGTAGCATTAACAACTGACACATCGACCCTTTCAGCAATTGCCAACGATTATCAATTTGATGAAATATTTTCGAAACAATTACGTGCTTTGGGTAATAATAACGATGTGCTATTAGCAATATCAACTAGTGGTAACTCCAGAAACGTAATAAAGGCGATTGAAACAGCGGTTTCTCGTGACATCCCTATTATTGCTCTAACGGGTTGTGATGGTGGTGATGTAGCAGGCTTATTAGGAGAGAACGACGTAGAAATACGTGTCCCCTCCTCCCGTACGGCAAGAATCCATGAAGTGCACTTGTTAGTCGCTCATACCTTGTGTGAAATTATCGATACTACCTTGTTTCCTCAAGATAGCTAAACCAGCAATCTGCTTATCAATATATAGAGACTTATTCAACCATGGCCATTTCCACAAATATTCGTACAATTTCATTAATTATTGCTTTAGCCTCACTTCAAGGTTGTGTTGGTGTTGCAACTGTTGCTGTTGTTAGTGGCGCTAGTATTGCCACTGACCATCGTACAATAAGCAAGCAAATTGACGACCAAACCGTTGAATTTAATGCTAATACCGCACTTTCAGATAATGTCATATTAGAGAAACAAACTAACCTGCATTTAGTCTGTATTAATGGTGCGGTATTAGTTATTGGACAAGCGCCCAATACCTATTTAAGAGACTTGGCAATTAAAGAAGTTTCCAATGTAGAAGGCGTGGCTAAAGTACACGATCAAATTAGAATCAGTAATGTCACTTCCTTAACCACCCGTAGCCATGATGTATGGCTTACCTCTAAAGTTAAAACTGCCTTATTTAGCAGTGACAAGCTTAACCCTACCAATATTAAAGTGATTACAGAAAACAGTGAAGTATTTCTAATGGGTTTAGTATCGAAAGAAGAAGCAGATGAAGCTGTTGATATAACACGTAACCTAAGTGGGGTGAATAAGGTGTTTATGGCGTTCGAGTACCTATAAGACCAATTTCAATAACTATGTGATCATTTCTACTGGTTATAATAACCGTATAAAAAAAGCGATATAAGAAGGCTTATATCGCTTTAATAAATAATTGTCTCATTACATTATTTAATAACTTTCAAACTTGCTTTACTTTTTTTCTTGGTACTTTCTTTAGTCGCGTCTTTTGGTCGCTCTGAAGATTGTACAGAAGTAATACTGGTAAGTTTGGCTGCTTTAGTTGGTTTAACTGTACTTGCAGTGTTATTAGTCTCTTCTTCTGTTACTTCTGGGTGTTCAATAGGAAAAGAAGTACCTGCGCCATTTTCTTTAGCGTAAATGGCAGCTATTGCGCCATAAGGCACAACCATATTCTCAAGCTTACCACCAAATCTCGCACTAAACTCAAGTGCCTGTTCACCCATAGCAAAACTGCCTAGTGCCGACGAAGAGATATTTAAGGTAATTTGACCATCATTCACATAAGACATGGGAACCAAAACACCATAAACACTTACATCAACAACAATGTAAGGACTTAATTCGTTATCAGATATCCAATCATAAAAAGCCCCAATAAGATAAGGCTTATTTGATGTCATTTTAATGGTCATTAGCCTGTATAGCTCATGCGCAATTCACGTTCTTCTTCCGTTAATGAAGCTTGGAATGATTCACGTTCAAATAAACGAAGCATATAAGTTTTCAGTTCTTTAGAACCTTGACCTTCTAATTCAATACCGAAAGCAGGCAATCGCCATAATAATGGAGCAAGGTAACAATCAACTAAGCTAAATTCTTCACTCATAAAGTATGGTGCTTCATTTAAGATAGGCGCAACACTTAACAAGCTTTCTTTTAGCTCTTGACGTGCTTTTTCAGCATCCGTAGCATTTCCAGTTAAAATTGTTTTAGCTAAGCTATACCAATCATTTTCAATACGAAACATCATTAAACGACTACGGCCACGTGAAACCGGATACACTGGCATCAATGGTGGGTGAGGGAAACGCTCATCTAAATATTCAATTATGATACTAGCTTCATATAACGCTAATTCTCTATCGATTAACGTTGGAATAGTGCCATATGGGTTTAAATCTAATAAGTCTTCCGGCAAGTTTGCCAAGTCAACTAGATGTATATCTACACCAACGCCTTTTTCTGCTAAAACGATGCGTGTTTGATGACTATACATGTCATCGGCATGCGAGTATAAATTCATTACAGAGCGTTTGTTTGCTGCTACGGCCATAAATAATGCCTCCAATAAAAACGTCAAATTTTGATATCAAAAAGTGATATCTCAAAAACTAATAAAGGGGTTGCCTACTTTTAATCACTTACACTAATTGATTAAAAGTAGGCAACCCCAAATTTACGATTAATGTAGAGTGTTCTTAATGAACATCTCTCCAATATTCTTTCTTAAGTAAATAAGAAACAAATAAGAGAATAAATAAGAAGCCGATTACCCAGTAACCTAAGTTCTCACGCTCTAATTTATTTGGCTCACCTACATATTCAAAGAAATTTGCTAAATCACGAGCGAAGTCATCATACTCTTCAGTCGTCATTGTACCACCAGTTGCTGGGGTCAAATTACCCTGTTCATCTAATGTACGCACACCTTGTAATGTTTGTAGAACATGCGGCATACCCACATCTTTAAATACCTTGTTATTTACGCCAAACGGACGAGATTCATCAACATAAAATGAACGTAAGTAAGTATAGATATAATCAGGACCTGGCTTTAAACGGGCAATCAATGTTAAATCTGGTGGCGCACTACCAAACCATTTCGCTGCTTCTTTTGCAGGCATGGCATTTTTAATATGATCACCGGCTTTTTGTCCGTTAAGTAAGTATTTAGCTGCACCTTCTTCTGGACTAATGCCTAAATCTGTAAACGTACGATTATAACGTTGATACTGAAGTTGGTGACAACCTAAACAGTAATTAACATAAGAGTCAAAACCACGTTTTAATGATTCTTTATCAGCTAAATCATTATTAGCATGATCAAGTTTTAGGTTACCGCTCGCAGCTAATGCCAAAGCAGGAATAAGAGAAATTAAAGCAATTAATAATCTTTTCATTAGTCTGTCACCCTCTCTGGAACAGGTTTGCAATTTTCATTCTTACTATAGAACCAAAGTGCTACAAAGAAACCAAAATAACCAAAGCTTGCAATAATACCAATCATATTAGCTGTAGGAGTAGCTGGTAATGTACCTAAAGCACCTAAAACAATAAAACAAATCGCGAACTGAATTAAGTTAACTAAGTGCCACTTGCTACGATATCTTACTGATTTCACTACACCGCGATCGAACCAAGGTAATAGGAACAAGGCAACAATTGCACCGAACATCGCTACTGCACCTAATAACTTATCAGGAACCACACGTAAAATGGTATAGAACGGACCAAAATACCAAACGGGTGCTATATGCTCAGGTGTTTTCAGACCATTAGCAGGTTCAAAGTTAGGCGCTTCCATAAAGTAACCGCCCCCCTCAGGTGCAAAAAACATCACCCAAGAAAATAGAATTAAGAAAATAACAACAGCGACTAAATCCTTCACAGTGTAATAAGGATGGAAAGGGATAGCGTCAACAATATCGTATTTTTCTGAGTACTGTTTGTGGAAAGTAAACTTACTTAATTCTTCAGGTTTAACACTGCCCTTTGGCTTTTTAATATTCGTGCCGTCAGGGTTATTAGAGCCAACTTCGTGCAAAGCTAAAATATGTAGGAAGACTAAAACTACTAATACCAATGGTAGTGCAACAACATGTAAAGCAAAGAAACGGTTTAATGTTGCGCCTGAAATAACATAATCACCACGGATCCAAAGGGTTAAGTCATCACCAATAATTGGAATAGCACCAAAGAGGGAAATAATAACTTGTGCGCCCCAATACGACATATTACCCCAAGGTAATAAGTAGCCCATAAAAGCTTCAGCCATTAATACTAAGAAGATTAACATACCGAAAATCCATAGTAATTCACGAGGTTTTTGATATGAACCGTAGATAAGACCACGCATCATATGTAAATAGACCACAACGAAAAATGCAGAAGCCCCTGTAGAATGCATGTAACGTAGCAACCAACCAAAGTCGACATCACGCATAATGTATTCAACTGAAGCAAAAGCACCTGCACCTGATGGCTCATAGTTCATCGTTAACCAAATACCCGTAAGCAGTTGGTTAACTAAAACAACACTGGCTAAAATGCCAAATACATACCAAAAGTTAAAGTTCTTCGGTGCTGGATATTGCGCAGCATGCTTATTGTAAGCATCAGTAACTGGAAGACGTTGATCTATCCATCCCATTACTGAATTAAATAAATTCATCAACATTATGCTTCTCCTGGTCCGACACCTATTAACAAGGTACCTTCTTTTGGAAATGAGTGTTCAGGAATAACAAGGTTCAATGGCGCAGGAACGCTTTGAAAAACACGACCGGCCATATCAAATTTAGAACCATGACATGGGCAGAAGAAACCATCGGTAACTCCTTCTACTTGCTCTTCAAAGTCACCCTTGTGATAAGTTGGTGCACACCCTAAATGAGTACAAACACCTAATGCAACTAAGAACTCAGGAGATATTGAACGAAATTCATTCGTCGCATAACTTGGCTGTTGAGGCTCTTCCGACTTTGGATCTTTTAGCTTACTGTCATGTTTAGCTAAATCACTCACCGTTTTATCTGTACGACGTACAACATAAACTGGTTTACCACGCCATTCAGCACGGACAAGTTGACCTGGCTCTATTTTACTTACATTGAGTTCTACTGGAGCACCTGCTGCTTTCGCACGGGCACTTGGATTCCAGGAACCAATGAAAGGCACAGCCACTCCGGCAACACCAACACCACCAACAACTGCAGTAGCAGCTGTTAAAAAGCGTCGACGGCCATTAATCACGGGCGCATTGCTCATTCATAATCTCCAATTAAAAATTAAAACCAAACCTGCTATTTAGTATCAATGATCCCGTTTTTAATTAATGGGATTTATGACTTTATTAGTGTTTAGTTAAACTAGCGACAAAAAATTTTTATGATCATAAAGAAATGCCCTATTTTTTACAAGGTAAATTGCTGTTTCAGTGCGATGAATATCTAAATATAGGTTAAAAAATACAGTGAATGATTTTTTAATGATAATAGTTATCATTTACTGGTGATTTTAGCGGGTAATTGACTGATTTTGAGTGTGTAGCTGGTGTTACTTTGTTTTAGAAGAGCCTTTAATCATGCATGATTAATCTACTTTCACTTTCGTAAAGAATTATTCAGATAAAAGTTTTTAGTGCTTGGTTTGTATCGTCGCTCTTTCACAATTAACTCGATACTTGAGTTATTCTACATCGTCGCTCTTTCACAGCGAACTTGGTACTTGAGTTATTCTACATCGTCGTTCTTTCACATCCATGTGATCACGACATACGCCCATCCTTGGGCATCGCCTTTCTTTGCCATCCATGGCACCACGGCATATGATTCATCCCTGAATATAAAAAAACCGGCAGAAGCCGGTTTTTTGATTCGATATAAGAATAAATCTTAACGTTTCGAGAATTGTGGTTTCTTACGCGCTTTGTGTAAGCCAACTTTCTTACGTTCAACTTTACGAGCATCACGAGTTACGAAACCAGCTTTACGTAAATCGCTACGTAAAGTTTCATCGAACTCCATTAATGCACGAGTGATACCGTGACGAATTGCGCCAGCTTGACCTGAAATACCACCACCTACAACAGAGATATTTAAGTCAAATTTTTCTAACATTTCAACTAACTCTAATGGTTGACGAACAACCATACGTGCTGTTTCGCGACCGAAGTACACAGAAATGTCACGTTTGTTAATTGTAATAGCGCCATTACCAGCCTTTAAAAACACACGAGCTGTAGAGCTCTTGCGACGACCAGTACCGTAATATTGATTATCAGCCATTGTCTATAACTCCAAAGGTTGTGGTTGTTGAGCGGTATGAGCATGCTCAGGACCGGCAAATACTTTAAGTTTGCGGAACATATCACGACCTAAAGGACCTTTAGGTAACATGCCTTTTACTGCAAATTCAAGTACGCGCTCTGGTGCTTTTTCAATTAACTTTTCAAAGCTAATTTGCTTAAGTCCACCAGGGAATTCAGTATGCGAATAGTAAATTTTACCCTTCGCTTTGTTACCAGTTACTTTTACTTTCTCAGCATTAACAACAACGATATAATCGCCTGTATCAACATGAGGAGTGTATTCTGGTTTATGCTTACCGCGTAAACGGGTTGCAATTTCAGTAGCGATACGACCTAAAGTTTTATCTTCGGCGTCCACTAAGAACCATTCGCGTTCAACGCTTTCTGGTTTAGCTACAAAAGTTTTCATTTTAAAACCCAAATTAAATATTGTTACACCTAGTTGACAAACTGTTTACCCAATTAAAATTAAAGAAAACAACCTATCGGTTAAAAAAGACTACGCAATTACCCCTTCGAGTATCGAGTCCCTGTCTGTGCTCTGGAAAAAACATCAGACGTTAGTAACGTAGGGACGCGCATTGTACAGAAGTTAAAGCTAAAGATCACGTCTATTTTTCAATCAAAGTGTTTTTATTTCGCAATTACTTGCCGCACTTCACAGTATTACGCTTTATTATGGCAAATGATTATGGCAAATGCTCTGACGCTAAATAGTCATGAGACTGCATTTCTTGCAAGCGAGATAAACAACGTTTAAATTCAAAAGCTAAACGCCCACCACTGTATAAGTCCTCTAAGGCAACTTCTGCAGAGATAATTAATTTAACATTGCGCTCATAAAACTCATCAACTAAGGCGATAAAGCGTCTAGTTGAGTCATCTGTTTCGCTGCCCATTTGCGTCACATTTGCAAGTAAGACGGTGTGATATAAACGGCTTAATTCCATATAATCACCTTGGCTACGAGCGGTTTCACACAAAATACTAAAGTCAAAATGCACTATGCCATCGGCAACTGCAACGGTTTGTAAGTCACGATTGTTAACTTTAATAATGGCACCTTGCTGACCTTTCTCTGTAGAAAGACGAGCGAAGTAATCTTGCAGGTTATCATCCGCTTGTTGATCTAAAGGATAATGAAAAATTTCAGCTTGCTGTAATGTTCTTAATCGGTAATCAACACCGCTATCAACATTAACAATGTCTGTATGCTGGTTAATTAATTTAATCGCAGGTAAAAAACGTTCGCGCTGTAAACCGTTTCGATATAATTCGTCCGGTATGATATTAGATGTCGCCACTAACGTGACATTATGCGAAAAAAGCTCCTCAAATAACGTACCTAAAATCATCGCATCTGTTATATCTGAAACAAAAAACTCATCAAAACAAATAATACAGGTTTCTTGTGCAAATCGTTTAGCAATGATTTTTAGGGGATCAGACTGACCAGTTAGAGTTTTCAATTCTTGATGAACACGATGCATAAAGCGGTGAAAATGCACGCGTGTTTTGTTTTCAAACGGCAAGCAGTCGAAAAAAGTGTCAACTAAATAAGTTTTACCCCGTCCAACGCCTCCCCAAAAATAAAGTCCTTTAATTGGACTTACTTCAGGTTTTGAATAGACTTTTTTCCAACGATTAAGGACTTTTTTAAAGCCAGAAACAGCTACAGGTTTACTTTGTAAATCTTCATATAAACGCTGCAGGTGCTTTACTGCATTTTCTTGAGCAGCGTCGTATTGAAAATCATCGCGAGTTAAATCTTTTTGGTATTGCTCAAGTGGAGAAAGTTTAATCATTGAAGAACCATTCTTTTTTACAATCTATAGAGAAACAATTATTTTTTTAAAATATACTAAGGTTAGCTTTGTATAAAGTTACCAAGGCGCGTTATATTATACCTATCGAATCACATTTATGTGTAGTTAAGTTAAAAAACTCGTAAATATTCGATTTTTAGGTTTCCCATTTTTGATAGGCAAATTAGAGGTACTGAAGTATGGATGTTATCACTGGATTAATTATTTTTATTGTGGGTAGTTTAACTGGATTTTTTGCTAACCGTTTCTTATCAGCATCGAGTCAAGAGCAACAAAAACTAGCCAAAAAAGTCAGCGAAAGTGAAGCTGCATTAGTGCAATATAAAATTGATGTTGCAGAGCACTTAGATAGCTCAACGAAACTGTTAGATCAAATGAACAGTACTTGTCAGTCTGCGATGAAACAAATGGAAAAAAGTACTAAGTTATTGCAACAAGCGACACCTTCTGGCGAAGCTATGCCATTTTTTTCTAAGGAAACACAAGAGCAACTAGCGCAAACAGTTAATCTTCGTCATGAGAAGCGCATCGACAACGAAGGTGAAGATGTCACAGAGCCGCCACTTGATTATTCAAACAACCCTAGTGGTCTATTTGATGATTCGAAACAAAGTGTTACAACTACGAACTAAGATTGGATGAACTAACAGAAATAAGGATGGTCTGTTACTGAGTATGCTTATTTTTAAGGAGTCTTTTTAAGTATGAAAAAATTATCTTTTTTAATCAGTGCTGCATTAATTACAGGTAGCGTTACATTAACCAGTTTACCAAGCCACGGGGCTATCCCTTTATCACTTAATGGCCAAGCAATGCCTAGCTTAGCACCAATGCTAGAAAGTGCGACACCAGCCGTTGTGTTAATATCTGTTAAAGGTACTCATGAAGTTAAACAACAAATACCTGACGCCTTTAAATTTTTCTTTGGCAACCCTCGTCAAGATCCCTCTCAAGAAAGACAATTTAGAGGGCTGGGCTCAGGGGTAATTATTAATGCTGATGAAGGCTATATAGTAACAAACAACCATGTTATTGCTGAAGCTGACGAGATCTTAATTACTTTAAAAGATGGTCGTCAACATACCGCTAAAAAAATTGGTTCTGACGAAGATAGTGATATCGCACTTTTACAAATAGATGCTGATAATCTTAAAGAAATTAAATTTGCCGACTCGGATAGCTTACGTGTAGGTGACTTTTCTGTCGCTATTGGTAGTCCTTTTGGTTTAGGCCAAACGGTTACATCTGGTATTGTCAGTGCCCTTGGGCGTAGTGGATTAAACATTGAGAATTATGAAGATTTTATTCAAACCGATGCAGCCATTAATAGCGGCAACTCAGGTGGTGCTTTAGTTAATTTAAGAGGCGAACTTATTGGCATAAACACTGCCATTTTAGGCCCCAGTGGTGGCAATGTCGGCATCGGTTTCGCTATTCCAAGTAATATGGTTAAAAACTTAATTAATCAAATTATTGAGTTTGGTGAAATTCGCCGAGGCGTACTTGGTGTTTCTGGCAGAAGTGTTAATAGCGAAATTGCCAAAGCGATGGAACTAAGTGCTACCCAAGGTGGCTTTATTGAACAAGTTATCCCTAACTCTGCCGCCAGCGAAGCAGGTATAAAAGCCGGCGATGTGATTACACAAATTAATGGTAAAAACATTCGCTCTTTTAGTGAACTACGAGGAAAAATTGGTTCAATAGGAGCAGGAAAAAGCATCAAATTAACAATTGTCCGTGGCGATGATAGACCGAAAGTGTTCAAGGTAAAACTCAAGCGCGCTGACAGCAGTAATGTTGCCGCTTCGACTATTCACCCTATGCTTGAAGGCAGTGAATTAGTCAATAACCCCCAAGGTATTGGGGTAACGGTAACCAGTGTTGCTCCTAACAGTCCGGCACTACTGATTGGACTAGAGCCCAATGATATCATTGTCGGGATTAATCGTTTACGCATTAATAATCTTGCCGAGTTAAGAAAATCACTTAAAGAACAGCAAGGGGTTTTTGCTTTAAAAATAGTCAGAGGCAACCAAAATTTATATCTAATGGTGCGCTAATAAACGACCACAAAAATAAACTAAAAAGGGCTATTAATAGCCCTTTTTTTTCGCAACCACTTTAAAAATTTTATTTTATTACACACTTCTTGATTATCTTGCGCTAAACTAAGCCTAACAAATGGTTAATTTAAATTTGTTTGTTGTTAATCTTTATACACCGCAAAAAACAAATCGTACCTGCAGTGTGCAAACCAAAGATCAGCATGCCTTAATCAATTATAATAATAACTGGATAACAACAACTTTGTCATCACGCCCTGCTACTACAGTATTTCATTCAATTTTCGCTATTGCTAAATACATTTTTACCGCTGCAAGTTATGGCGTTATTTTTGCCATCGCTGTTTTACTTATCGTGCCTGCTTATCAAAATAATGATTCTATATTGGCACTTTTTCAGCCTAACCAACAACAACAACCCCCGGTTTCATATGCCAAAGCAGTAAGTATTGCAGGGCCTGCGGTTGTTAATATTTATTCTTCTGAAATTCAACGTAATCCCAGATATGGTCGCAACACAGTAAAATCTTCTCGATTAGGCTCAGGCGTTATCATGGATTCGTTAGGCTATATTTTAACGAATTTCCATGTTGTTCATAATACCAACTTAATTGAAGTTGTTTTACAAAGTGGTCAAATTTATCCCGCCGAACTTATTGGCTTTGATCGCTATACAGATTTAGCAGTGCTTAAAGTTGATGCTGCAATTAAACTTCCTGTTATCCCCCAACGTGCCGATATAACGTCGCTGCCCGGTGATGTCGTACTTGCTATAGGAAACCCTTTAAACTTAGGTCAAACAGTTACTCAAGGCATTATCAGTGCTACTGGCCGTGTTGGTATGAGTAGTACAAGTTATTTAGACTTTTTACAAATGGATGCGGCAATTAACGAAGGAAATTCTGGAGGCGCGTTAATTAATACTCATGGCGAATTAGTCGGTATTAACTCTCGACAAGTAACAGATGATAAAATAAATATTCAAGGCATATTTTTAGCTGTACCTTATCAGTTAGCCGCAAAAGTGATGCAAAAAATTATTGCTAATGGACGGGTTGTTCGCGGCTGGCTTGGTATTATCACGAATACCGAGTACCGAGGAGATAAAGGGTTTGTTGTTGATGCTATTGCTCCGAATAGCCCTGCACAAATCGCAGGAATTCTACCCGGAGATCTAATTTATCAAATTGGTGAACACCAAATCACAAGCGTCACTCAAGCATTAGATATTGTCGCTGAAACCTCACCCAATACAACTATCACTTTTAAAGTACTTAGAAAGAACACTCCTATGGAAATCCCTGTGACTATCCTAGAGCAAACTCAATAATTATTTTCTATTTTTCAAACTGTTAACCATCTCTTAAACCGAGTTCAGGTTAAATAAATTAAACCGCCTAAACTCAAGACACAAAAAAAGGATTAAAGTGACTTTAATCCTTTTAAAATTATATAAAACGATAACTCGTTATAGCTAGCTTTAGTGTTTCAAAACCCTAAGGGTTACATTTTCACACGTGTGATATTGCCGCCAAGCGCTTTAAGTTTATCTTCAATATGTAAATAACCACGATCAATGTGATATATGCGGTCAACTTGGGTCTGGGTTGTTGCCACTAAACCAGCAATTACTAAGCTAGCAGAGGCGCGTAAATCAGTAGCCATTACCTGTGCTCCGTTTAAACTACTCACCCCTTTTACAATCGCTGTGTTTCCTTCTAATGAAATATCTGCGCCCATTCGTTGTAACTCAGGCACATGCATAAAGCGATTTTCAAATATAGTTTCTGTTACTGTTGCAGTACCTTGTGCTAAAACATTTAAGGTAACAAATTGCGCTTGCATATCGGTAGGAAAAGCGGGATGCGGTGCGGTTCTAATATTAACAGCCTTAGCAGCTTGGTTCATGGTTAGTTCAATCCAATCATCGCCTGTTGCTATTTCTGCTCCAGCTTCTTGTAATTTGTTTAATACCGCATCAAGTGCTTTAGGATCAGTATTAAGACATTTAACTTTGCCTTGAGTGACTGCTGCTGCCACTAAAAATGTACCAGTTTCAATACGATCAGGCATCACACTGTATGTGCTTCCCTGTAAGCGCTCAACACCTTCAATGGTTAAGGTATCAGTACCTGCACCAGTAATTTTTGCGCCCATTGAAATCAAGCAATTAGCAAGATCAACAATTTCAGGCTCTCGAGCTGCATTTTCAATGACGGTTATACCATCAGCAAGTGCTGCTGCCATTAATAGATTTTCTGTGCCTGTAACACTAACGGTATCCATAAAAATAGTTGCGCCAGACAAACGGCCATTGTTTTTAGCGTTGATGTAACCATTTTCAACATCAACCTCAGCGCCCATCAATTTAAGCCCATGTATATGAAGGTTTACAGGTCTTGCGCCAATAGCGCAACCGCCAGGTAATGACACTTCAGCATGACCAAAACGAGCTAATAAAGGCCCTAAGACTAAAATAGAAGCCCGCATTGTTTTTACTAAATCGTAAGAAGCTTTGCAATGGTCGATCACACTTGCATCAATTTCTAAACTGTCTTCTGATAACCACTGAATTTTTGCGCCTAATTGTGATAATAACTTCACGGTAGTTAAAATATCATTTAACTTAGGAACGTTATTAAATACAACAGGGGTTTCAGAAAGAAGTGCCGACATCAAAATCGGCAAAGCCGCATTTTTAGCTCCGGATATAGTCACTTCACCGCGTAGTGGATTCCCACCAATAATTTTAAATGCGTCCAAAATTTGCTACTTATTGATAATAATTGAAAAGATAAATGTGATTTGCTAAAGAGGTAAGTTAAACATTTTGTCACGCTTCCATTGCTCTGTAGTAAATGTTTTTACTGTAAGCGCATGAATAGTGCCAGCTTTAATCACATCTGCCAAAGGTACAGAAATAGCTTGATGCTTCTTCACTCTACTTAATTCTCCAAAAATATCGGCTACTGCGATAACTTTACATTGTGAGCCGTCAAATGCGACATGCAATTCATCTAGTGAAATAGCATCATTAATTAATTTTTCAATTTCAGAAACGTCCAAAATTATCTCCTACGAATTTGTATTTATTGGTAAAAAACTTAGTACAGAGCTTAGCTCTGCTAATTTTATAAGATTTGAAGGTATATGCAGCAATGATAAATGACAATCGTTTGCTTGTGCATATTCAACTTGAGTAAGTAACCAAGCTAAACCAGCGGTATCGACTTTAGTGACTTCAGCTAAGTCAATATTAGCGTTGTTTTCTTTTAATAGTTGCCTACTTTCATTATTAGGGATTAATGGCACCGTTTGGCGAATTAACTCACCAGAAAGCCTTAAAGTTTGCTCAACTTTAGTTAGTACAATTTTACTCACTCGTTAGCCTTTCGATGCTTTGAAAACTATATCACGTTGACTTTTTTCTCTTAAAAGCTCAGTCACATACGGTAGACCTTTTTGCCTGATAATACTACCTAATTCGGCTTGTTTACTATCAAGTAAGCTCACCCCCTCAGCTATCATATCAAACGCTTTCCAGTCACCTGTTTTTCTATTTTTCCGCACTTTAAAGGCAATATCGATATTATCTCGACCTTCCATAATCACGCGAGTATTAACAGCGACAATAGTCTTACCTTCTAGATCTTGGCCAGGGAAAAATTGTACCTCTTGGTTATCGTACAATGTAAACACTTGCGCATATGAAGTAATTAAATACTCACGAAAAACAGGAACAAATGCATTACGCTCTTCATTCGTCGTTTTTTTAAGCTGACTACCAATTACTTTAAACGCTGAGTATTTATAGTTGATATAAGGCATCAACTCTTCACGGACTATTGTTTTTAAAATATTAGGGTTATTTTTAATTTCACTGCTTTCATTGGCAAAGCGTTTAAAGGTGATTTGTGAAACTTGTTCAATCATTTCATAAGGATTTTTCTTATCCACTTTTTGACTTGCTGAACTAAGGCTCGATTGAGGCGATGAGTTTGCCTCCTCTGCCATACCGTGTAGGCTTAGCCCACATAAAAAAGCCAGTAATATTTTTTTATTCTGAAACAAGTTATTCTTCCATTTAATTATCATTATTCATCACTTCCTTGACCAAATAAAAATTGACCAATTAATTCTTCTAATACTAGAGCAGGTTTTGTATCTTCTATAAAGTCGCCAGGAACTAACATCTCTAGAGAGTCATCAATAAAGCCAGGCTGCAAGCCAATATATTGTTCACCTAGTAAACCTGCCGTTAAAATAGCAACAGAAGTCGCCTCAGAAAACCGGTTGTACTTAACGTTAATATCGAGTGTCACTACGGGAGTATAGTCATCTTCATCCAGTGAAATATCACTAACTCTACCAACAACTACTCCCCCGACTTTAATCGGTGAACGTACTTTTAAGCCACCAATATTGTCAAATTTAGCTTTTAATACGTAAGTATCACTATTCCCTGAAATACCGCTATTGGCCACTTTTAATGACAACATTAATAATGCGGCAATACCGAATGCCACAAATACTCCTACCAATAACTCTACTTTTTTAGACATCATGTCTTTCACCAAACCTTTAAAATTACCGCGCAAACATTAACGCAGTTAGGATAAAATCTAAACCTAAAACTAACAATGACGACTGCACTACTGTTGAAGTAGTCGCCCGACTAATCCCCTCAGAGGTCGGGTTACAGTCATAGCCTTTATAAACAGCAATCCAAGTAATAACAAAAGCAAATACCACGCTTTTGATAATACCATTTAAAATATCTTTCTGAAAATCTACTTGGTCTTGCATTACCGACCAAAAGGTTCCGCTATCAACACCAAGCCAATCAACACCTACAAGGTGTGCGCCTAATATTCCTACCATTGAAAAAATAGCGGCTAACAAAGGCAAACTGATAAACCCAGCCCAAAAACGAGGTGCTATTACTCTACGCAAAGGATCAATGGCCATCATTTCTAAACTAGATAACTGCTCAGTGGCTTTCATTAATCCAATCTCAGCAGTAAGTGCAGATCCTGCTCGACCAGCAAACAGCAATGCTGCAACTACAGGCCCCAGCTCTCTTAATAAAGACAGAGCAACCATAGGACCTAAACTTGCTTCAGCGCCATACCCGACAAGGATAGTGTAGCCTTGTAAGGCCAACACCATACCAATAAAAGTCCCCGAAACAACGATAATAACTAATGAGAGCCAACCAACCGCATAAAGCTGCTGAATTAATAAAGGAAAACCTTTTTTAGGATTAGGAAGGTGAAAAATTGCTGACGTTAATAAAATGACAGCTCGCCCTAGACCACTAATTAGTGCAAGGGTTTTTCTTCCTAATCCTTCCAATCGGGAAATAATTGCGTCCATTACCTGATCCCTTTATTCGTAGTATTAAGTAGCTCTTTTTGATAATCAGGCGCATTAAAATGAAATGGTACGGGGCCATCAGCCTCACCTTTTACGAACTGTTGAACGAGCGGCGATGAAGCTTGTAAAATTTGTTCTGGAGTGCCATGACCAATAATTTTTTGCTCTGCGATAATATAAATATAATCAGCAATACTCATGACTTCTGGGACATCATGAGATACAACTAACGACGTTAAACCTAACGCATCGCTTAATGAGCGAATTAATCGAACAATAACTCCCATCGAAATTGGATCTTGCCCCGCAAAAGGTTCGTCATAAAGTATAAGTTCTGGATCAAGTGCTATTGCACGAGCAAGTGCAACCCTTCGCGCCATACCTCCGGAAAGTTCACTTGGGAATAAATCTCGAGCGCCACGTAAACCTACGGCTTCGAGTTTCATTAAGACAATTTTTTCAATAATTTTCTCATCAAGTTGGCTATGCTCACGTATTGGAAAAGCAATGTTGTCAAAAACAGACATTTCAGAAAACAGTGCACCACTTTGAAAGAGCATACTCATACGCTTGCGCGTTTGATAAAGAGATTTTCGAGAAAGTTGTGGTATGTCTTGACCATCAAACAGAATTTGGCCCTGCTCTGGTTTTAGCTGTCCGCCAATTAATCGAAGTAAGGTCGTCTTACCTATGCCGCTTGGCCCCATAATTGCCGTGACTTTACCTTTAGGGATCGACAAACTAATGTCATCATAAATAACACGTTCTTCCCTTTTAAACGTGATGTTTTTAATCTCAACTAAAGTTTCAGACATGATTTCCTAATAAATAAGTAAAACGACAAACTCAATGTAATTATTTAAGTCCGCGAATAGTAACCTAGCAGACGAAATTGTTCATTAAAAATAATGTCGAATAGCGATAATATAACGCTAATATGGATAAAGTATTGTAAGAGAATGTAAAAAAATTGTGAATTCCTATTTTACATTAAGCTATGTCACGATAACAGCCCCCACTTTTACTTATTTTTAAGAGATCTACTGTTGAAAATCTGACCATTTTTAGCATCCTTTTATCTAAAAACTGGCTCAAAAATAAAAAGGTGCGTTTTTTTTGCCTTCATTGACGAATATTACTTTTGTTTTGCCTTACAACAAGGGACAATTTAGCCATGATATCTTTGTCGGTTGTATTACCTCAATCAATTCAGCTTAGATATAAATAATGGAGGATGAATGGTTATTCAGGTTTTAATTTTATTAATTGCTCTTGTCGTATTAGTCTGGAGTGCGGACAAATTTGTTATTGGGGCTTCATCTTTAGCAAGAAACATTGGTGTTTCTCCTATGATTATTGGCTTGACCATAGTCGCAATGGGGTCTTCTGCACCAGAAATGATGGTTGCAGCTTCCGCTTCTTTACAAGGCAGTCCTGATACCGCAATTGGTAATGCTATCGGCTCTAATATTACCAATATTGCTTTAGTACTAGGCTTAACAGTGCTGATTAAACCTATCGTTGTCTCTTCATCTATTATCAAACAAGAATTGCCTTTCGTACTATTATTAACCATAGTGACTTATTGGATGTTATCCGACAATATCTTTACCTTTGGCGAAGGCTTAATTTTAATGATAGGTTTCTTTGCTTTTATCGCGACACTGTTAATTAAATCAATTATTCAAAGAAAAAATAATGGCCCACAAGATCCTATGGTTTTAGAGGCTGAACAAGAGTTACCTGAAGGAACTACGACAATAAAATCTATCTTTTGGCTGGTCGTTGGCATGGGATTGTTAATATTGAGTTCGCATTATTTAGTAGAATCTGCGGTGTTTATTGCTAGAAATTTTGGTATTAGTGACTTAGTCATTGGTTTAACAATTGTTGCATTGGGTACTAGCTTACCAGAGCTAGCAGCAAGTGTGGCGAGTGTATTGAAAAAAGAAGATGATTTAGCATTAGGTAATGTAGTTGGGTCTAATATTTTTAATATTCTTGCAGTATTACCTTTTGCCGGGTTAATCGCTCCTGGTCCGGTAAATCCTGAAGCCATAACTCGAGACGTCCCGGTTATGATTGCACTGACCTTATTACTTTTTATATTATGTTTTAGTCGTAAATCAGGCGCTTTTAGGATGACACGTGTCAAAGGTGGGCTGTTATTTTTAAGCTTCTTTGGCTACCAAGCACTTTTGTTTAGTTAAATAATTGATATCAATAAGTACCCCTATGAAAAATTTTAAAGCTCTCGCCACTCAAGTCATTGAAATTGAGCAGCAATCAATTAACGAGTTATTACAGTATATTGACGATAACTTTGAGCTCGCCTGTCAGTTAATGTTTAACTGTAAAGGCCGCGTAATTGTTATTGGTATGGGTAAATCTGGACATATTGGTGGAAAAATTGCCGCCACTTTAGCCAGCACAGGTACACCTGCTTTTTTTGTACACCCGGGCGAAGCTAGTCATGGAGATTTAGGTATGATCACCAGCGACGATGTTGTATTAACCATATCAAACTCAGGCGAAACAGGTGAAGTACTAGCAATCATTCCTGTTATTAAGCGTATCGGTGCTAAACTTATATCTATGACAGGAAATTCTGCTTCGACACTCGCTAAACTTGCTGATACTCATATTTGTATAAAAGTATCTCAAGAAGCTTGTCCTTTAGGATTAGCTCCTACGTCAAGCACTACAGCCACTTTAGTTATGGGTGATGCGTTAGCTGTAGCTTTACTTAATGCCCGAGGCTTCACTGCAAATGACTTTGCTCTTTCTCACCCCGGCGGCAGTTTAGGTCAACAGTTATTATTACGATTAAATGACATTATGCATGTTGGAGAACGCTTACCGCTCGTCTCTAAAAACGCGCTCATTAAAGATGCTTTAGTTGAAATGTCGTTAAAAGGTTTAGGTATGACAGGCATTATTGACGATAACAATCAATTACTCGGCCTGTTTACTGACGGTGATTTGCGAAGAATACTCGATGCTAAAGTCGATATTCATCAAGACTTAATTACTTCAGTTATGACAACTTCCCCAACGACTGCAAATTCTGATATGTTAGCTGCACAAGCCTTAAAGATTATGGAAGATAAAAAAATTAACGGCTTAATTATTGTTGATGAACACAATATTCCTGTCGGAGCGATGAATATGCACGACTTATTAAAATCAGGAGTTTTATAATGGCCCCTTCATCAAGTAGTAATACCCTTTACGGTTTTGTTAACCCTGAGATTTTAAAAAAATCCCAACAAATAAAGTTACTCGTGTGTGATGTCGATGGCGTATTCTCCGATGGTCGTATTTACTTAGGTAATGACGGTGAAGAACTTAAGGCCTTTCATACCAAAGATGGCTTTGGCATAAAAGCATTAGGCGCAAGTGGTGTTGATATCGCGATTATTACCGGTAGAAAATCAAAAATTGTCTCTAATCGTATGCAAGCACTTAATGTCCATCATATTATTCAAGGTGAAGAGGATAAACTCCCTGCACTTAAAGCTCTAGCCATACAACAAAATATCCAATTAAATGAAATTGCTTATATTGGTGATGATGTACCAGATCTCGCTTGTATACAAGCCGTAGGTTTAGGAATTGCCGTTATGGACGCTCACCCAAGTGTGTTAAAACACGCTGATCACATCACCTTTATTCGTGGCGGTTTCGGTGCAGTTAGAGAAGTTTGTGACATGATAATGCTTGCCCAAGGCACATTAGCCGACGCTAAAGGTGCAAGTGTATGAGTCTACTGTCCAGATGGGCTATAGTCATATTTTTATTAGGTGCGTGCCTTTACGGGTTAACTGAATGGCGTAATGCCAATAAAAAACCAACAGATGCTATCGACAGCGATTTAGCACCAGACTTTATTGCTGAGTCGTTAAAAAGTGCGATTTATAATCCCGAGGGCACCTTGTCCCACGAAATTGAAGCAGATCGCATGGAGCACTATACTGAATTAGAGTTTACCCATTTTGAACTACCTAACTATACCTTATATCCAAAAAAATCAGGTTCACCATGGCAAGTTAGTGCAAAAGAAGCGACACTATATAATAACAATAGAGTAGTCTTAAAAAATACCATAAGAATTACCAGCACAGAGAAAGACTTTTTAATACAAGAAGTTCATGGTAAAACTTTAGAGCTCGACTTAACAACTAATATTATTAGCTCCAACCAAAAAGTGATTGTCTATGGCAAAAATTTTACTATGTATGGCACCGGACTAATTATTGATATAAACACAACCCAGATGACACTAACTGAACATGACAAAACTACTTTTAAAAAAGATAACAGCTAGTATACTTTTGCTTAGCTCGGCGATGACAACTTTCGTAATTTCGGCAAATGAAAAGCCAGATTTTGAACAAGAAATTATGATTTCTGCGGATCGTCAGGCTGGTGACTTGAAAAATAAAATTGCCAGCTATATTGGCGACGTTGTTATTCAGCAAGGTACTTTAACGATTAAAGCCGATTCAGTTAAAATTTATCAAGCAAAAGTTGATGAAGAAGTTTATGTTGCCAAAGGAAACCCAGCAAGGTTCGAGCAAACCCTAGCTGATGGTAGTAAAATATCACTCCAAGCAGACGAGATTACCTATGAACCGGCAATACATTCATTAGTTATCTCGGGGAATGCCCTGCTTCAACAAGCGGGTAGTGAAGTTAAAGGTAGCCAAATTACTTATAACACTCTTACCGAGAAACTTGATGCCATTGGCAATCAAAACGAGAAAACCTCAACCGTATTACAACCTCAAAAAAAGGTAACTCCTTAGTATATGACTGCGACACTTATCGCCAATGGTTTGGCTAAATCTTACAAAAAACGTTTAGTGGTTAAGGATGTCAGCTTAAAAGTGGCAGCAGGCCAAATTGTCGGGTTATTAGGGCCAAACGGTGCAGGAAAAACCACGTCTTTTTATATGATTGTCGGTTTAGTTCCCAATGACAGTGGCAGCATTGTCTTGAACGATGAAGATGTTACTCTATCGCCGATGCATGAAAGAGCACGCAAAGGTATTGGCTATCTACCTCAGGAAGCATCTATTTTTCGAAAACTATCCGTCACCGAAAATATCATGGCGATACTTCAAATTAGAAAAGAACTAACAGAGGTTGAGCGTGATGAAAAACTCGCACATTTATTAGAAGAGTTTCATATCAGCCATATCAAAGATAATTTAGGTATGAGTTTATCTGGTGGTGAACGCCGACGGGTAGAAATAGCAAGAGCATTAGCTGCCGATCCCAAGTTTATCTTACTAGATGAGCCTTTTGCAGGTGTTGATCCTATTTCAGTAGGCGATATAAAAAAGATTATTATCCATTTAAAAGAGCGTGGTATTGGCATACTTATTACCGATCATAATGTCAGAGAAACTCTCGATGTTTGTGAACACGCTTATATTGTAAGTCATGGTGAATTAATTGCCGAAGGTAATGCAGAACAAATACTTGCGAATCAACACGTAAGAGATGTATACCTAGGTGAACAATTCACGTTATAGTGATGGAATACAAATAAGTAAATTTATTTTAAGAAAAGACACCTTTTCTCAATAACGTAAACTATGCTTTATTTAAACTAACTAGGAAATTTATAAAGGTAAATGCGCCCTACATTACAACTCCGTATTGGACAACATTTAACCATGACACCACAACTGCAACAAGCAATAAAGCTGTTGCAGTTATCAACGTTAGATCTCCAACAAGAAATTCAAGAAGCGCTTGAAAGCAATCCACTATTAGAAGTGGATGAAAGTGGACCGGCTTCAAACGAAAATAAAGCGGATCATATAGAAGAAGGTCATAACCCTTCTGCAAGTGCTAATGAAAGTAAAACGAGTGACGGTAGTGAAGACTCCACCCCAACTATCGATGAAATTAGTACAACAGAAGCTATGGAAAAGAATGACATTCCAGATGAGTTAAATATGGACACAACTTGGGATGATTCATATAGCGCAGGAACAGCTAGCTCAGGTGTCAGTAACTCAGCACCATCAGAAGATTACACCTACCAAGGTGAAACTCAAGACTCTATTCAAGACCATTTACATTGGCAAATGCAATTAACTCCTTTTAGCGACACTGATAGAGCTATTGCAACTGCAATAATTGACGCTGTTGATGATGCAGGATACCTCACCGTAAGCTGTGAAGACATTCTTGAGAGTATTGCCAAAGAGGATGTCGAATTAGATGAAGTTGAAGCGGTATTGAAACGTATCAATATGTTTGACCCAATCGGTGTTGCTGCTCGTTCAATTGCCGATTGTTTATTGATTCAATTGAACCAATTTGAACCGTCGACACCTTGGATAGCTGAGTGTAAATTAGTTATCAGTGAACATATTGACTTACTTGGCAGCCGTGATTACCGCCAACTAATGCGCAAAACCAAGTTAAAAGAAGATCAACTTCGGGAAGTTATTCGTCTTATTCAAACGCTTAACCCTCGTCCTGGCGATGCGGTCATTAAAAGTGATGATCAGTATGTCATTCCTGATGTTTCTGTAGAAAAGAAAAATGGTCGTTGGATGGTTGAACTCAATCCTGATACCGCACCTAAATTATCTATCAATCAGCAGTATGCGGCATTAACTCGGACGATGAAATCTTCCAGTGATAATCAATTTATTCGTTCTAACTTACAAGAAGCTAAATGGTTCATTAAGTCACTTGAGCAACGCAACGATACCTTATTGAAAGTCTCAAACTGTATCGTGCAGCGGCAACAAGGGTTTTTTGAGCATGGGCCAGAAGCAATGCGCCCTATGGTGTTAAATGATATTGCCGAAGCTGTTGATATGCACGAATCAACCATATCGCGTGTTACCACACAAAAATATATGCATACCCCTAGAGGAATTTTTGAACTCAAATATTTCTTTTCTAGCCATGTTAGCACTGAAAATGGCGGCGAATGTTCATCAACGGCCATCAGAGCCTTAATTAAAAAGCTGATTGCCGCAGAAATACCGTCTAAACCATTAAGTGATAGCAAAATAGCAGAGCTTTTAGCAGATCAAGGGATCAACGTAGCTAGAAGAACTATTGCTAAGTACCGTGAATCTTTAACTATTCCGCCTTCGAATCAACGAAAAAGTTTACTTTAATACTATTTGAAATTTTTAATTAATAAGGATCTCGTTTATGCAAATTAATCTTACTGGCCACCATGTTGAAATCACGAGTTCTCTACGAGAGTATGTCAATAACAAATTTTCTAAATTAGAGCGTCATTTTGATCAAATCAATAACGCCCACATTGTGCTCACTGTAGAAAAACTCAAGCAAAGTGCCGAGGCAACCTTGCACCTTAAAGGTAGTGAAGTTTTTGCTTCATCAGCGAATGAAGACATGTATAAATCGATAGACTTGTTAATAGATAAACTTGATAAACAAATTTTAAAATACAAAGGCAAAGTCAATCACCATTAGATTGGCACAAGCTCACAATCACTTTTTTATTTGCTGATCCTACCCAGTGACAGTAACTAAAAAGGTGTACCAATGAATATTGATAAACCGCAGAAATATATGATGAAGTTGCAAGATATCCTAACCAAAGACTGTACCCACTGTTTAGTGAGTATCCATAGTAAAAAACGTATTCTTGAAGAAGTTTGCTCCATTGCGGTTAATAAAATTTCCGGCTTAGATCAGCACCAGTTACTTGAAAGCCTAATGACCAGGGAAAGAATGGGTAGCACAGGCATTGGTAATGGAATCGCGATCCCTCACGGGCGTATTCAAAGCGACCAAAAAGTAGTGGCCGTATTAATAACCACTGAACAACCTATTGAATTTGATGCCATAGATAATCGCCCAGTCGATATTTTTATCGCACTCTTTGTTCCCGAGGATTGTTGTGAAGAACACTTAAGTACCCTGCAAAGCATCGCTCAACTCTTTAGTGATAAAAATAACTGTAAGCAATTAAGAAAATGCCGCGATAACGAGCAACTCTTCGACTTTATCCAAACAATCAGTTAGTTAATAAACCTTTACGCCCTTTTTAATTGTAGGTAACAATATGAAACTTATCATCGTCAGTGGTCGCTCTGGTTCAGGAAAGTCAGTGGCTCTTAGAGTGTTGGAAGACTTAGGATATTACTGCGTTGATAATATTCCTGTTAATTTACTTCCTGCGCTTATTCACACGGTTATTAACGATTATGAAACGGTTGCCGTCAGTCTAGATGTGCGGAATTTACCAAAAGATCCTGATGATATTTCCGAAATCATTGATTATCTTCCCAATGCCGTAGAGCTCAATATTCTTTATCTTGATGCCAATAATAATGATTTAATTAAGCGCTTTAGTGAAACACGCCGCTTGCATCCGTTAATTAAACAAAATGTCGCGCTTGATCAAGCCATTTCATTAGAAAAAAAATTATTAGAACCCATATCAACACGCGCTGATTTATACATCAACACCAGCGAATTAAGCCCGCATCAACTTGCCGATTTAGTAAGAGAGCGTGTGTTAGGTAAAAAGTCAGGTTCTATGGTCTTAGTTTTTGAGTCATTTGGCTATAAACACGGCATCCCTATCGATGCAGATTTTGTCTTTGATGCCCGTTTTTTACCTAATCCATTTTGGGAAAAAGAGCTCAAAGGCATGACCGGGTTAGATCAACCTGTAAAAGATTTTTTAGCTAGCCAGCCTATAATTACTAAGTTTATTTGGCAAATAAACAGCTTTATGATGACTTGGCTACCTCACTTAGAGCGCAATAACCGTAGCTATGTAACTATTGCCATTGGCTGTACAGGTGGCAAACATCGTTCAGTTTACATTTCAGAGTTGTTAGCCAGTAACTTTAGAAAAGAGCGTAAAGATATTCAGACGCACCATCGAGATATTGAAGTGATGAGTAGCTAATTATTATTTACCATAAGTTCGAGCATTCAGCTCACATTACCTTATGACTTTAAAAAGAGCGTAGACTATGGAAACCTTCGAACGTGACGTTATCATTACCAATAAATTAGGTCTACATGCTCGTGCAGCAACAAAACTTGCTCAATTGAGTATGCAGTTTCAAGCAAAAATAACTCTAGTATTAGAAAATAAACAAGCAGACGCCAGTAGTATAATGGCGTTAATGTTATTGGCTGGCGCAAAAGGAAAAAGTGTTAAAATAATTACTCAAGGCGAAGATGCGCAAGCAGCCCTTAGCAGTATCACACAATTATTTACCAACAAATTTGACGAGTCTGAATAATCCTATCTGTTATTTTTATCGAGCCAATGATAAGAAAAAAGCTGCTAAAAACACAAAGTTGCGATAAACTTTACCTCTTATAAGGCGATAAATAATAACAAGCGTTATCATTATCCTACTAAATCAAGTGAAACTTAAACCGTTAACTATCCAACAGGGTAAAAAGTTAATATTAGCGTTGATTGCAATCTTACAAGTACACTAAATCAACCATCCTAAACCATTAACTTATATCTATTGTGTTAAATTGAGTAAGCCTTTCACTTAGCATTACTTTCCAGAATTTAGATGAATTAAGGCTGATATATGCCAGAAATATCAGAAGAAATCAATCAACAGCGCTTGCAAGAAGTTAATGAAGCACTCGGCAGCGGTATGTTTGTTTCCGTACGTAAACTTCTTCAAAATATGCCTGCGTACGATATAGCACTCATCCTTGAATCCTCCCCAGGTAAAACACGCTCAGTATTATGGCAGTTAATCGATCCAGACAATCATGGTGAAGTACTCGAAGAGCTCAATGAATCGGTTCGTAAAGGCATCCTCAAAAGCATGCGGCCTGAAAAACTGGCAGCTGTTGCCGAAGGCATGGACGTTGATGATTTAGCCGAAGTTTTAAGAACCCTGCCTGACGCAGTTTACCGTGAAGTGCTCAACAGCATGGACAGTCAAGATAGAGCAAGGGTTGAAGCCGCGCTTTCTTTTGGTGAAGACACTGCTGGTGGTATTATGAATACAGACACCATCACGCTTCGTCCTGATGTGTCTGTTGATGTTGTTTTAAGGTATTTAAGGTTAAAAGGTAAGCTACCTGATGCAACCGACTCTTTTTATGTGGTTAATCGCGATGATGTCTTTAAAGGCGCGGTATCATTATCTTCATTAGTCACAGCAAAACCTGAAACCAGCATATCGTCGTTAATTGATAAAGAAATACAAGCCGTATCCGCGGATATGGAAGAAGCTGCCGTTGCCCAACTCTTTGAGCGTTACGACTGGTTATCAGCACCTGTCATTGATGATGAAGGTCGATTATTAGGCCGTATTACAATTGATGATGTTATCGATATAATCCGTGAAGACGCTGAACATACCATGATGAGTATGGCAGGTTTAGATGATGAGGCGGATACCTTTGCTCCTGTTGTAAAAAGTACTCAACAACGATCCGTTTGGCTGGGGATTAATTTAGTTACCGCGTTACTCGCCGTTGCTGTTACCAGCTTATTTGAAGGGGTATTTGAGCAACTTGCCATTCTTGCCGTACTTAACTCCCTTGTGCCAAGCATGGGCGGGGTGGCAGGCAACCAAACCTTAACCTTAGTTATCCGAGGAATGGCATTAGGCCATATTGGCGATAGTAACTCTCGCGCCTTATTAACTAAAGAGCTCGCCATCGGCATTTTAAATGGTGTTATTTGGGCTTTATTAATTGCTAGTGTTGTTGCACTGTGGAAGCAAGATATGATGTTAGGTGGAGTCATTGCCTTTGCTATGTTGATGAATATGACCGCCGCAGGACTCGCGGGCGTACTAATCCCCTTGGGCTTAAAGCGTATGAACATAGATCCAGCGCTTGCAGGTACTGTATTACTGACCACAATAACCGATGTGGTTGGTATATTTGCCTTTTTAGGTACCGCTACTTTACTGCTTACCTAACGACCTTGTGTCTTTGAACTTAAATATCAAAACTGAAAAATCACAAAAAAATGGGGAAGCTTCAACGCTTCCCCATAATTATACCAATCTCACTAACTAGGTGGTCATTTCTACTGGTTAAAATAATGCAGTACTTCGTTATTTATTCTTCGTATAAAGTAGCTCACCTAATTAACCTGATGTGATGGTATTTAACGCATCATTAATTGCCGGCAACCTGCATTTCTTCAATAATTATCGAGCCAGTTCTAATACTTCCATGCATATCAACATCACTGCCCACAGCAACTAATCCTTTAAATATATTTTGTAAAGTACCTGAGATTGTGATCTCTGAAACTGGGTAGGCAATCTCGCCATTTTCAACCCAAAAACCTGCTGCTCCTCGCGAATAATCGCCTGTTAACACATTTACGCCTTGTCCCATTAATTCAGTGACTAATAAACCAGTACCTAGCTTTTTTAACATCGCCTCAAAATCACCACCATTAGCAGACACCAACCAATTGTGTATACCGCCAGCATGACCTGTAGTCGTTAGTCCTAACTTACGAGCTGAATAACTTGTTAACAAATAGGTATCTAACTCACCACTTGTAATAATACTACGATCTTGGGTTTGTACCCCTTCACTATCAAAAGCACTACTGGCTAGTGCCTTTTTCAAATGTGGTTTTTCTTCGATAGATAAAAACGATGGAAAAATTTGTTGACCAAGAGAGTCCATTAGAAATGAAGATTTTCGATAAAGGTTTCCACCACTGATAGCAGCAATTAAGTGACCAAAAATTGTATTGGCGATGTCAGAGCGAAACATAACAGGCACTTTACCAGTCGGTAACTTTTGAGCATTTAATCGAGAAATAACTTCTTTCGCTGCCTTACGGCCAATGCTTGCACCACTGTCGAGCAAATCAAAATCACGATTGACACTATAAGCATAATCTCGCTGCATTTCATCGCCGTCTGAGGCAATAGATACACAACTTAAACTATGACGTGAACTAGGATAACCAACTAATTGACCATGACTGTTCCCATAAACCTTAAAACCTTCGAAGCTATCTAACGAGGCTCCGTCAGAGTTAGTAATACGCTTATCAAAAGCTAGCGCTTCATTTTCACAAGCTTTAGCGAGTTCAATCGCTTCTTGAGTACTAAGGTCTTTAGGGTGATATAAATCAAGATCAGGCGGATCCATCGCTAATAACTGTTTATCGGCTAATCCTGAACAATCATCAACAGAGGTATATTTAGCAATATTAACCGCTGCTTGTACGGTTTTCTTTAATGCGCTTTCTGATAAATCAGCGGTAGAGGCACTACCTTTTCTACCGCCTTGATAAACTGTAATCCCTAACGCGCCATCATTAGTAAATTCAACATTTTCAACTTCACCTAAACGAGTTCCAACACTAAGTCCTTGCGTACGGCTCATGGCAACTTCAGCACCATCAGCCCCAAGAGAATCGGCTAATTCAAGTACTTTAGTTACACGCTCTTTGACTTGTTCGAATTGGTTAATAAGGCTGTTTTTTTCTGTCATTTTGATTATTTTCTCTGCGTTAATTACCAGTTTTTTACATATTTTCTGGTTTGAGATCTAATATGGCTATATTGCCTTTGCTAGTTTGAGTTATACTAAGGACAATAATTTATATATTGCTATTGATGATCAACATTATGCCCCAGTCTGCACCCGATATCGACGAATTAGAAGAAGAATTAAAAAGTAAATCAGAAATAAAAAGAGAAATGCATAAAATGCAGGACTTTGCTCAGTCGTTAGTCGATATGTCTAAGCATCAACGCAGCAAAATTCCATTAACCGACGAGTTACTCGCTGACATGATATTAGCGGATAAAATCAAAGGTAAACATGAAGCTGTTCGCCGCCATGTAAGACATATAGCAAAAGTATTAATGGAAACAGATCTTGAGCCTATTTATCAGGCAATAGATGTGATGAACAACAAACATCAGCAAGAAACAGCTAAGTTTGTTCGTTTAGAAGGTTTAAGAGATGCATTAATTGAAGGTGATAATCAAACCGCTGAAGACGTTTTAGCACAAAACGATAAAATGGAACGTCAAAAGTTCAAGCAGATCATTCGACAAGCGAAAAAAGAAAAGAAAGCTGAAAAAATAGGTAAGCACACACTTGAGTTATTTAACTACCTTAAAACCAATGTAGAAAATCATTAAGACTTTTATTGGCTTTATTTTAATCTCTTTGCTATTGCTTTAACTATCTTTGTTATTAGACGAAAAAACATAAAATGAGCAGCCCAGATAAAGCACAAAATAAGTTAGCCTCCAACGCGGCATTAGCTTCACTGCTTAACCTGACCTTTTTACCCGGTTTTGCTTTTATTTGGCTGCTTTTGGTAAAAAAACAATCGGTTTCTTCAAGCCTCGCCCATTATCATATTATGCTAGGTATTAAACTTAACCTTGTTGCCTTTGTCGTATTAGGGATTGTATCTATAGCAATGGTGATAATGGGTGGCTTTCATTCGGCATGGACTTGGGTTTATGTGATTACCTACTTCACCTTTGTTCATACCACCTTTATTATCATCGCGATATGGGCGCTGACACGCGCTTGGGCGGGTTTAAAGCTTAACTAAGCTGAGCTCACAAATATTTCTCTAGCAGCTATTTTTCAATGTATTAACCATATATCAAACCGAGTTCATATTAAAAAGCACCGTACTTACTTGACTCATGAGCCTCAATCTAATTTCGGCTCATGTTATCGACAACTTTAAGAGTTATTGCGTTCCACCAATAGTCATTTCATCAACTTTTAATGTCGGCTGACCAACTCCTACAGGCACACTTTGACCATCTTTTCCGCACACACCTACACCTGCATCTAACTTAAGATCGTTACCTACCATAGAGACATTCTTCATCGCCTCTGGGCCACTGCCTATTAAAGTCGCCCCTTTAACAGGAGAAGTTATTTCGCCATTTTCGATTAAATACGCTTCTGATGAAGTAAAAACGAATTTTCCAGAAGTAATATCTACCTGTCCACCGGCAAAATTAGGTGCATAAATACCTTTTTTCACTGACTTTATAATATCTTGCGGATCACTCTCACCTGCTAACATATAAGTATTAGTCATTCTCGGCATCGGTAAATGTGCATACGATTCACGTCGACCATTGCCTGTCGGGTTTACTCCCATTAATGAGGCATTATGTTTATCTTGCATATACCCTTTCAAGATCCCTTTTTCAATTAACACGTTGTACTGCCCTGGCGTTCCTTCGTCATCAATATTTAACGAGCCTCGACGATTAGCCATAGTGCCATCATCAACAATAGTACAAAGCTCAGATGTCACTTGCTGACCAACTTTTCCAGAGAATGCCGATGAACCTTTACGATTAAAATCGCCTTCTAAGCCGTGACCAACCGCTTCATGTAATAATACACCAGGCCAGCCTGCGCCTAATACTACCGGCAAAACGCCAGCGGGAGATTCAATCGCCGCCAAGTTCACTAAGGCTAAGCGAACAGCTTCTTCAGCGTAATGTTGATAACGAGGTTTACCACCTTCTACTTCAAAAAAGTAACTGTAATCAGTACGTGCACCACCACCTGAACCGCCTCGTTCACGTTTACCGTTTTCTTCTACTAGTACAGAACAATTTAATCGAATAAGTGGTCGTATATCTGTTGCGTAAGTGCCATCACTCGCCGCCACAAGAATTTTTTCAAATACGCCTGTTAAACTTACAATGACTTGTTGTACACGTTTATCGGTAGCACGTGCATGGGCTTCCACTTCATGCATTAAGGTAATTTTTTGCTCTTGCGTTAAGCTCGATATTGGCTCAACTGATTGATAAGCACTGATACCTTTTTTCGGTGCAAAAATTTGCACTCGATCGCTATTACCACTATCAGCAATACTCTTGGCAGCCTCAGCAGCTTTCGTTAACGAGAAATTAGAAATATCATCAGAGTAGGAAAAACCTGTTTTTTCACCAGAAATCGCTCTAACGCCAACACCACGCTCGATATTGTACGAGCCTTCTTTTACGATACCGTCTTCAAGCATCCAAGATTCGTGTTGACTCGACTGAAAATATAAATCCGCTAAGTCAATCTTATTTTGATAGATACTACTCAAGGTTTGGTTTAAAAAATCTCTGTCTAAACCACTATCATTAATCAGCTCTTGTTCAACACTGCGATCAATACCACTACTCATATTAATTTAACTCAACTGTAAACTTGTTATGTTCATGCACAGGAATTGCTGCACGAACTTGATTGATTTCTTCTTGTCGGTATTCACTACTAATAAAGCCTTCACCTGAGGGCTTACAAGCTAATATTTCTCCCCAAGGGCTGATTATCATACTATGCCCCCAAGTTTCCCGACCGTTTAAATGTACGCCTTCTTGAGCAGCAGCTACGATATAGACTTGGTTTTCAATAGCTCTAGCTTGCAACAAAGCTTGCCAGTGTGCTTTACCGGTGACGCGGGTAAAAGCACTAGGAACTACAATAATAGTTGCACCTTGCACGCTTAACTGTCGATATAACTGTGCAAAACGCACGTCGTAACAAACCGACAAGCCAATATTTACTGGTCCACATTTTACATTTTCGACGGAGGTACCCGCCTGCGTATACTTAGATTCAAGGTAATTTTTTTCATTATCGTTAACATTAACATCGAACAAATGAATTTTATTATATTGCCCGATTAATTCGCCTTGCGGTGAAAAAACACAACTAGCATTAGTAAATTTATCACCACTTGATGACAATAAAGGAATTGTGCCGGCAATTAAGGTAATCCCAAACTGTTGGGCTAATTGGGCTAATGCCTTAACGAGTTGATTTGACTGTTGCGTCTGTTTTGCTAACGTTAACTGCTCTGAATCTTTACCACCAAAAAACAAACAACACTCAGGTAATACTACAATATGCTCATTATCTTGTGTTATGTCTGGATCGCACAACAAGCTTAACTGCTCAGTAATAACTTTGATGTTCTCTTCAACATTCGGCACTGAGCATAATTGAATAGCAGAAAGCTTAACCATCTATTTCATCCTTGTGAGCAGCTAACACTTTAGAGTGATCGCTAGTTTTATTTTCTTTGAATTTATTTTGTGGCACCTTTTTTTCTGCCGGCGTTACATCATTAATTAACTTTGGAGGCTGAGAGCTGCCAACACTAACGTCTTGGTTCTTACGGTTAACTTCACGAACTACAGGACTATCAAGATCTCCTGTAACTTCAAAGACAACTTCATAAATGACCGTTGCAGTAATAATTTCATTAATAGCAAGCCCTGTTAAAAACACCACAGGATTTAATGTCGCAATCCAAGCTATGGTGGGTAAACTTGAGGTTAAGTTCGGCTTGTAATTCATACGATAATCAAGCAATCCCGTAGCTAAATTAGTATTACCTTTAACAGCTAAATCACCTGCGGCACCTTTCATCGCGGTATTTTTGGTATACATAACACCATTTTTTATATCAAAATCACCAGAAATGCTGCTATAAAACATGCCATCACTGAAAATATCTCGAAAATCTAATTTAAGCTTACGCGCCAACGATCCTAAGCTTAAAATAGAGGCAACCCGAACGCCTTTATCATCAACATCAGATAATACGCCATCATCCAATTCAGTATTTAATTTGCCATTGAGTTGGCTTAACTGAAAGTCTTGTGGCCCACCTTGCCAATTTAACGAGAAATCAATCTCCGCACCACTTTCTTTAACACTAGAAGCAAAGCCAAGTTTTTCCATTTCAAACTCAATATCATTAACTGCTAACTGTCCAGATATTTGGGTTTTAGACAACCATTTTTCAGTTTTATTAACGTCAACACTCTCATTAAATAGCCATTGACCATTAAGGGATAATTGGCTTTTATCACGACTAGCAGTAAACTTATCTAACACTATTTTTGTCGGTTCAGGCCGACTTAATTCAAAACTTAATTGACCAAAATCAACCTTGCCAAATTGACAACTGCCACAGATAAACAACATAGGTGGAATACTGGAAAACAATGCTTTATTTTCAGCCAATGCCTCATTCAATCCTAACACTTCACTTGACTGTGCTGTTTCAGACATATCGTGTGCAAGATGCAGAAAATCTGCATTTACCGCTATACCGTCTGCTAACCACGAAGGGTAAAATTTAACTTCCGTTCTCGCTTCTTTAGCATTAAGTTGTAACAACCACCAATTGTTTTTATCTAACACATTAAACGATACATCGGTTAGCGTTTGCCCTAACACATTCAATTTATTGATTGAGCCACGAATACGTTCAGGTTTAGCAATTAGCGGCTTAACCAATGATGGCCGATTAAGTGTTTGTTGACCGGTTTGAGCAGTTTGCACTACGTCATTATCTTCTTGGCTCTCATCAATACTGTCGAGTATATCCATTACAAAGGGTTGCCAACTGGCAAAATCTGCTTCTTCTAATGCAGAAGTAATATGGAAACCATCCATAGGTAATAACATTTTTTCATTACCTAAAATCAAATGTGCTCGAGAGAAATAAATTGGCGAGCTGTTACCTTTTTCAACACTCGCTGTTGCTTGATCATACTGTGCTTGTTCTGTTGTTGCTTGGTGGTTTAATAATCCGTAAAAACTTAATTGCTCTCCCATTGCCACTTCAATAGTTGAACTATCTAACGCACCAGAAATATGGGCATTAAAAGCAACTTTATCATCAGCAACTTTTTGATAAGGTGCAGGTATAGCTAAATTTAATCCCTGAAAGTTTGATTGCACATCAAAATTATATGAAAAACCGCCATCGTGATGTGAATTCAGCACTAAATTTCCTTGCCAGTTTACATCTCCTTGTGCATAACGTTTTAAAGCAGAAGGCACATGTGCTAACCACTCTTTTTGTTGCCAATAGCCATTGATATCAATTTGTGTTTTAAAATAACCTTGCTTATCACTTGCATCAACAGACAGTGTTAATGGCATACCTTGCCATACCACCGATAATTTGTTGGTTTTAATTACATCGTTTTTAAAGGTTAACTGACCGTTTAGTGCGCTAAAATCCATCTTTGGTGATTGAAGCGCTAATAAATTATCAGAAAAGTTAATGATCCCTTCTGCAATAACTTCATCAGTTCTGTTAAGCGGTAATGACAAGTTAAAATGCCCACTAATATTTTTACTTATGACCAGTTGTTCTAACGTTTTGCCAACTGAGTCGGCCAGTGAGCTATGGTTCATTAATTGAGTAACATTAGCAGGGTTAACTTCTTTTAAGGCAATATCAACGGTAAGTACCGGATCGCCTGACAAATCGGCAATTCCTACTTCCACGGTATTAATATCAAGACCAGATAATTCACCACCTCGGGCAGTAATCATCATGCTGTTGTTAGTAAAATTTAAATTCGCGTCTAACTGAGTGATGTTTGCCCAGTCATCATCAAAATTAAACTGACTGTTAGTTAGCTCTGCATCTACGGTGAAAATACCGCTTTTATCCTCAAATGGGAAATGAGAAAACGCGCCGTTATACATCACTAATGCTTGATCGATATCACCAGAGACTAAACCGTTTTTCAAATATCTGACCAAGCTTTCACTCATCGACGTTAATGGAAAATAGTGATGTGCAAATTCAACATGTCCATTAGTCACACTCGCTAACAAAGACATAGTAGCCAAACCTTCTGTTGGCACATCAACACCTAGCTGTGCAGATAAGTTTAGTTCTTTAGAATCTAGCGCTAATTTTTGTGTCTTAAGATGCCAGCCTTGATCGCTAAAATTAACCGTTAAATTAGTCTCTAGATGTTGATATGGAATAGGTTTAACAAAATGATGCTGAAAATCCAACGCGCCTTGTTGAGCAGTTAAACTAAGTTGTAACTGCTGATTAGCAAATAAAAGATCACCAGAGCTATTTATAAGCCCAGGAATACCTTGATAAAATTTATTCGAAAAATCATTAAATTCTGCTGCAACTTGATAGTTATCGTTAACTTTTTGAAAATATAATTCATTAATACTTCCTTCTAGAGATAACGCTTCTACCATAGCTCTCATGTTATCGTCGGCAGAAAACAAAGGAAATAAACAGGTTAAACTAAATAAGTCAACATACGATAAATAAGCAAAAACTTGCTCTTGATCACGATTAACTTCAATTGATAATGGCTGCCATTCTTGGTTATTAGCGCTAAACTCAATCGCTGATGAATTAATAGTAAAATGATTCCAATCGTTAAGGTTAGCAAAAAGCACTTGGCCATTGTTTAACGCAAAGCTGTGTTTTTTATTGTTATGTTGCCAATTAACTTCACTGTCATCAAACGCTACTTGAAGCTGTTCAGCCAGCCCATTTTCAACAGTTAACCATGCTGAAAAATTAATCGATGAATGCGTTTTTTCATTTTCGATAACAAACACTTTATCTAGCCAAGGGGTAATGTTTAAATTATTACCCTGTAAAAATAAGGTGCCTGAAATGTCTTGGCTATTATTCCCTTTTACATCGAGCTGTAACTTTAAGTTATTCGACGTTAAACCATCAACAATAACATCAGCTTCAGCCAGATGGTGGCTATCCATGTTTAACCAATTCAACTCATTGATTAAAAAGGTGCGTTGACGGCTGCCATTATTAATGACGACTTTACTGTCGATTAGTGAAAACTTGGCAATTTGTTCATAGAAAAAATCGGCGAGTTCCGATAAAGCGGCCAAATCGTTACTGGATTGATTATTGGCAGTTATCTGGGGAGCGATGGGCTGCGCTGAAGTTTTGCCTAATAAAAAATGTCGCTCAAAAGTTAGTAATGCACCCGTGAGAATAAATTCGTCAGTTATTAGTTGTTGCGCGAGTAAACTGCGCCAAAAATCCAGTCTTACCTCGATGCTTTCAATTTGAAAATCGACTGGGTTTTCATCCTTCATTTGGACATTATTGGCAATTAGAACTGGGCCTATTTTGTGCCAACCCATTGATAGCGTACCAATTGAGAGGTTGCTGTCGTAAGTTTCATTAATATAGTTTTCAACATCTTGGCGATAGTTTTGTGCATACGGTAGCAGCAAGCGTAATGCGCTAATTAACACAGCAAAAAGTACCAAAAACACCGCAAGGCTTTTATAGACTCTGTTTAACCAGCGATTTGAGATCTTAGATACCGTCAAAATTTATTGACCTTACTTGATTGACTGCTTTGTACTTTTGGCAATTAACTTATTTTACTACGTTTGCACTTAAATAGCATGTTGCGCTATTTAAAGGTTAACAGCGATTACATCATCACGACATCAAACTGTTCTTGATTATACATAGGCTCTGTTTGCACTTTAATTGACTTACCTATAAAAACTTCCACCTCCGCAAGGCTATGGTATTCATCATTAACTAAAAACTCACTCACAGCAGTAGAAGCATAAACAATAAACTTATCAGCATCATATGCCCGATTAACCCGCACAATTTCCCTTAGTATTTCAAAGCAAATAGTGTCTACAGTTTTCAAATACCCTCGACCAGTACACATAGGACATTCACTACACAATACATGCTCAAGAGATTCTCTGGTGCGTTTTCGCGTCATTTCAACTAAACCTAGCGCTGAAAATCCATGAATACTATATTTTACGTTATCTTTAGACATTGCCATATCAAGACTACTTAAGACTCTACGTTTATGATCAGCATCGTGCATATCAATAAAGTCGACAATTATAATCCCGCCTAAATTACGTAACCGTAATTGTCTTGCTATCGCTTGTGTAGCTTCAATATTAGTACTAAAAATTGTGTCTTCTAAATTGCGATGTCCAACAAAAGCTCCTGTATTAATATCGATAGTTGTCATTGCTTCTGTTTGGTCAAAAATCAAATAACCGCCTGATTTTAGATCAATTTTACGATGAAGTGAGCGTTGGATTTCCGCTTCAGTATCAAAGGAATCAAAGATCGGCCGCTCACCTGGGTAGTACTCAACTTTATCGCTAAGCTCAGGCATAAACTCTTGAACAAATTCCATAACTAAGTCGTAACTAAGCTTAGAATCAATTCTAACTCCTTCGAGTGATCCGCCAACAGAGTCTCTTATAATTCTCAAAGCAAGTGATAAATCTTGGTAAAGAGGGATTTTGGTTTGTTTCCTCTTTTTGCGCTCCACGACTTTACGCCAGACTTTACGCAAAAATTCAGCGTCATGCTTGAGCTCTACTTCACAAGCTCCTTCTGCAGCAGTACGCACTATAAAGCCATGTTCATCATCACAAAATGGACTAATAATACTTTTTAATCGTTTTTTTTCTTTAACGTCTTCTATACGTTGCGAAATACCTGCGCGACTGGTAAACGGCATTAAGACTAAATACCTGGCAGCAATAGTTATATCTGTAGTTAATCTAGCGCCTTTTGTACCTAATGGATCTTTAACCACTTGCACCATTAAATACTGACCTTCATGCACTAAAGTTCGGATGTCAGGCACAGCATCGGTTGAATTATTTTTACTTGATGCGTCTTTACTCGCTTTTTTATCGTCACCAATAATTAGTTCAGAATTAATATCCGAGGCATGTAAAAAAGCAGCCTTGTCTAAATTTATGTCAACAAATGCAGCTTGCATGCCCGGTAGCACTCGAATCACTTTTCCAAGATATATGTTACCGACTAAACCTCGTTTAGCTTCGCGTTCAATATGTACTTCTTGTAGCAACCCATTTTCTATTAAAGCAACTCGTGTCTCACTGGGGGTGACATTAATTAATAATTCGCCTTTCATTTTAATAGACCTACTTAACGTTATCGCATTGTTGAATTGCTGTATAAAGCCCAAAACGAGCAAGTAATTGAGCCGTTTCAAATAAGGGAAGTCCAACAACAGCGTAATAACTGCCCTCTATTCTACTGACAAATTGTCCACCAATGCCTTGAATTCCATAAGCGCCTGCTTTGTCTTGGGGCTCGCCCGTTTGCCAATAGGCGGTTATTTCATTTGGCGTTAGTGCTTTAAAATAAACATCAGTTGTAATTACTTCACTGACAACACATCCCTGATAAGATAAAGCGATTGCTGTATGTACTTGATGTTGTTTATCGGATAAGCGGGTAAGTATAACGTGGCAATCCGCTAAATCTGTCGGTTTTGCTAATATATTACCGTCTATAACCACACAAGTATCAGCACCTAAAACAACATTTTCAGCCGAATTATCTAACGTATTAGCAATAACTTGAGCTTTTTCCTTTGCCATTCGCTCAACATAAACTAAAGGCAATTCGTCGCTAAAAACAGACTCATCTATATCAGCGCTTTGACAGGTAAATTGGTAGCCTAATTGAGTTAACAGCTCTTTACGACGTGGCGATTGTGAAGCTAATATCAATTTTTTTTGCATAACGGCTCAGAAATAATTAAATAAAAATGGAAATAACAAATTGACTGTTACTTAATGCGAAAGTGTCTTCTTACTCTGCGCAATAATAAAAATGCCCAAGGCCACAAAATAATCGTGGTAAATACTGGGTATAAATAGCTAGGCAAAAAAACGACATCAGATAAAAAGTGTTGTAACCAAAAAATAATTAAATGGTATAAAGCTGCCGACACACCGATAATCATAGCTTGTTGCCACAATGAAAAATTTCGCACTTTCTGAAAGTTAACCACAATAATATAAACAGAAAGCGCCATTGCCGCCGCATGAATACCTAAGGTTGAACCTAACAAAACATCTAAAATAAACCCCATAACCCATGCTGTTATCACATTAATTTTAGTAGGTAGTGCCAAGCTCCAATACAACAAGACGACTAATACCCAATCGGGTCTAAATGCATCTAAACTAATAGGCATAGGCATTATGGTCGCTAGCAAAGCAACCAATAAAGTCAATAAAATAATAATACCGTTATTCGCTAGCACTTAATTTTTCCTTAGGCGCTGAATCATCTTTCTTTTTAGGTGCAAACACTTCTGTGGTTTTTTCTGGCCATAATAATAATAAATAGCGTAAACGATCAATTTTTGCGACAGGGTGACTATAAACTTGCGCAAAAGGTCGAGATAAATCTTTTGAGACTATCGTGACGTTAGAGACAGGATAACCTTCTGGATATTTCCCTCCTAATCCAGAAGTAACCAGTAAATCACCACTGCGTATATCTGCACTATGAGGAACATGGTTATGGTTAAGTCTGTCTATTTGCCCTGCACCATTGGCCACCAATCGAATACCATTGCGTACCACTCGTACTGGCACGGCATGGGTGACATCGGTAATTAAAATAACTCTGCTGGTGGTAGTGCCTACATGCAGTATTTGACCAACAATACCTTGTTCATCAAGCACTGGTTGTCCTTCATAAACACCATCATTAGCACCTCTGTTAATCACAATTTGATGAGTATAGGGATCGCTATCAACTGATAAAATTTCGGCAACCATTTTCTTCACTTCAGAACGTAATGGCGAGGCAAGTAATAAACGTAAACGTTCGTTTTCAAGTTTCAAAATATTTAATTGCATTAGCTGTTCATGCAATCTTAGTTCATTCACTTTATAGGCTTCATTTTCATCCATAAGATGCCGCCTAGTAACAATATTTTCTGACGCCCAGGTCATTAACTGTTTAGGCGTATTGGCCATATATTGCAAGGGGCTAACTAATGACTGCAACGAACCTCGAATGCCTTCAAAGCTGCCCACTTTATGATCGAAGAAAATTAAGGCCCCAGAAAATATCAACACCAAGATAAGTCGATGTTCTGAAGACGGGCCTTCTTTAAAGATAGGATTCATGATGAATTACGCTTAAATCAACAGCATTATTCGTAAGAGAATAAGTCGCCACCGTGCATATCAATCATTTCAAGGGCTTTACCACCACCACGAGCAACACAAGTTAAAGGATCATCAGCGACTACAACAGGAATACCAGTTTCTTCCATTAATAAACGATCAAGATCTTTTAATAATGCACCACCACCGGTTAATACCATGCCTCGCTCAGAAATATCTGAAGCAAGCTCTGGAGGTGATTGCTCTAAAGCGACCATAATTGCACTAACAATTCCCGTTAATGGCTCTTGTAACGCTTCTAAAATCTCATTGCTATTAAGCGTGAAACTACGAGGAACACCTTCCGCTAAATTACGACCGCGCACTTCAATTTCTATTAACTCTTCACCTGGGTATGCCGAACCAATTTCGTGTTTAATACGTTCTGCTGTGGCTTCGCCAATTAAACTACCAAAATTACGGCGTACGTAATTAATAATCGCTTCATCGAATTTGTCGCCACCAATACGAACTGACGAGGAATAAACCACACCATTTAAAGAAATAATACCGACTTCTGTAGTACCGCCACCAATATCAACAACCATAGAGCCTGTAGCTTCAGATACCGGCATTCCAGCACCAATTGCTGCAGCCATAGGTTCGTCAATTAAATAAACTTCACGCGAACCTGCCCCCATCGCTGATTCACGTATAGCACGTCGCTCAACTTGAGTAGAACCACAAGGTACACAAACTAAAACACGAGGGCTTGGGCGTAAGAAATTATTACTGTGTACTTGCTTAATAAAATGCTGCAACATTTTTTCTGTAACAAAGAAGTTAGCAATTACACCATCTTTCATCGGGCGGATAGCTTCAATATTCCCTGGTGTACGGCCTAACATCGCTTTAGCAGCAACACCAACGGCAGCCACACTTTTAGAACCTCCGGCTCTATCTTGACGAATGGCTACAACTGAAGGTTCGTTAAGTACAATACCTTGGTCTTTTACATAAATCAGGGTGTTAGCTGTGCCCAAATCGATTGATAAATCATTGGAAAACATGCCGCGTATTTTTTTAAACATGAGGATGAAACGTCCTTAAAAGTCGCAGGTTCACAAAAGAAACAAATTATTTTTGTTAGATCGAACAATCATACCCCAGAGTAAGGGAATTGTGTTGCTTCTTTTTAAATTAATAGTAAAAAAATTGGCAAAATTATTGTTTGAAGTGAATTTGACGTAAAGTCGGGGGGAATTTGCCTTATTCACAGGAAAAAATCCTCTTTAAAAACTATTTTTCTCGCCAATAAATAATCCGATCGTTGCCGCGGTATCGGCCAAAGGTAACAACCGATGACGGATTTTCAGTAAACGGGCCTTCTAATAACAAACCGTTGGTATTACTCCAATCAAACTTTAGCCACGGTGGAACTTCATATTCGACGGCTAAAGCACCTTGTTTGGTTATACCTGGCGCTGAAAAAACAAACTCATTATATCGGCCATGAATAAAACTACTGACTTCGGTACTAGCATCTGTATCGACCTTCTCTAAATTATCCAAATTGTCTAAATCAAAGAGTCTGTAATTAAAGGTAGCTAATCCCCCACTGCGAACATTACCTATTATTTTTTTAGCGGTTATTGATGGAATAATACAACTTTCATCAGGGTTTATTTCAAAATCACTGCCATTAAATTGCTCAATAAAATGATTCATTTTCACTTCATGAGTTTCAGGGCCGTAAGCATTACTCATTACCCAACGGCCAAAGCGTATTTGACTTTCTGTTAGACTTAGCTTTTTAGCATCGCAATCGGCTGTCCCAATACAATCATTTTGTGTTTGTGCATTCATATCTAAATCTAATAATGTAGATAAATCAGGATCAACCACTTTAATACCAATAAAAAGGTTATTATAAGGCCCGTCTGCGGTGGTATCTTTGGTAAACATACCTAAATCTTCATCTGGAAATATGTCTTCCTCACTCACATAAACACCATGAGTCCAAGCACCGTCAAAATCGATTAATCTTGATGACAAGTCTACTGAATTGTTATTTTCAGCCACTAAACTTACGGTTGAAAAAATAAAATCTGTATCATAATTTTGAGTTATCGCATGACTGCTATTTCGCGCCTCTATTTTATACGTTAATTTTAATTTAGGCTCGTCCATATAAGTGAAGCTGTTGCACGCATTTTCGACAGTCGACATTTCGAGGGTAAAATGATCTGGGTAGAATCGACCGACATTGGTTATTTTTCCTAGGATATTGCCTGCCGTTAAGTAATCACTGTCTTGTAAGCCAGCACTAAGCGCAATAATGCCGACTTCTGAAAAAGTATAAGTATTGTTTACACTGCTATTACTAAAACTATTATATGTTTGAGTTAATAAGCCCAATGTAGCGGAGTTAGGCAAAACCATACTAGGCGAGACTATAAGTTTCTCGCTAGCCAAATTTTCAGCCTTATTACTTGGTGAGTTATTTAGTGAATTAATTACGTTGAAATCAGCATCGTTCGGTACTCCATCGTTGTCAGTATCTAAACCTGATTTCCACTGCATAGCCGTTGCCGTCATAACAAAGTTTTCACCTGCTTTTCTAAATTTTGTACCTAAATGATTAGCAGCAGAATAGCCCTCACTTGGCTGATAAGTATTAGCATCAAAATCTAATTTAAAAGCGAAAGGCCTTTCGACAAAAGCATTAGACTGACCAGTAAAATTAAGTTGAGAAACATTGCCTTGATCGTCTGTTACATCAATTATTTTTTTAGCATTTAACCTTAATCGACCAGCATTAGGGTAGTTAATAGAGAAGTTTGCGATTGAATTTGCACTAAACCTTAAATTAGTTGCGCTATTAGTTTGGTTAATATTATGGGCAACATTATTGTTCGTTAATACTATAGGTTGGCTGCATATTCCTATTTCGCAATCGTACGAAAGATCAACATCAACATCAGTGTTTGCAGGGAACGCACCAACACAAGCATTCGATAAGTCGCTTTTCTTGACCGCTTGTAAAAATAAATTAGTTTGATTGAAGCCTTGATCAGAAGGTTTACCAGATATTTGCGTGGGTATCGTGCCAAAAACAAACCCGGTATCACTAAAATCCACATTACATGGTTTTCCGGCTGTTTGGGTACATTCATAAGCTTGATCTAAGCTAAGAGTGGCAATTCCAGCATTGGTATACGAGTAATTAATATTCACACTGCCGTTAGTTACCGCAACATTTTGGTTTAAATTACCATTAATTAATAGGTTAACATTAAAGTTATTCATTGCTAACCTACTACATGTATTGTCGGCGCAAGCTTTAATAACAATATTGTCAGGTTGGCAAGTTAGGCCTTGTTGATCGAGCGTATCAATTTCAAAATGATCAAGCATTACAGTACAAGGTCTAGTTTCGTTATAGACATTAAGAACCTGAGCCGCATTCAACTCTTTTTTATATATCTTTAATTCATCTAATTTTCCATTAAAATACCTTCCTGCAAATCCTTGATCCTGACCTATTTGCAAAGGGTCATTATTTAAAATTAAATTGCCCGTAAAACTACGCGATACCCTTTCTACACCATCAACATAAATGACCTGTCTGCCGCTTCTATAAGTAACAGCAACATGATGCCACTGACCTGGTGTAATTACTCCTCCGGGTGTTGCAAATGAATTACTACTGAACCACCAAAATATTCCGCCTGAAGAATTCACATGAAATTCATAGTTTTCATCTTTAGACATTATTGATTTCAAACCAGAGTTTGGCAAACTATCAATATTAATCCAAATGGCAATTGTTAATTCTTTTTCAAGATCTAATAATGGATTGTCAGCAATTTGCACATAATCGTCGACCCCATCAAAGGTGCCATACGCGCAAGTACCAGGAGTGCCTGGAATTGCAGAATTAAGAGACGATGTATTGGCTCCATTAAACGCTCGGCCATTCAAATTCCCTTCAAGATCAATAACCTCCCCTGGAGTACCTGACCAAGATGGCTCGTCCATCGAATAGTGAACAACCCCCTCACAAATTGGTGCAACTCTACTACTGCCATCATAATTATTTTTAGACTGTTGATTATTGTATATATCAATAATTTCAGTATTGGTAAGTGCACCATCAAAGACCATAAATTCATCTAATGGTGATCTAAAGCTTTGAGCATTACTCCCTGAAACACCATCATAAGAAGTGCCGATATATTTAAGTGTTCCAGAGGGTAATAAATTAATGGTGTCTTTTAATTGACCATCGATAAAAAGTTTCGTTTGACCATTACTGTAAACTAAGACTAAATGATGCCAATTATTATCTAACGAATTAAAAGAGTAGCTTCCATTAATAGAGGCTGCTGGGGAAACACTATATACCCCCCACCGCCAACCATTATTACGGTCGATATACATTAGATCACCACCTGAAGCCATAGAGCCTAAGATGAAATAACGATTACCACTGGTTGCAGTTGGTTTTTTAAACCAAGTAGATACACTAAAAGTAGTAGGAAGTGGGATGCTCGTTTCGATATGATGATTAGGATCGCTTAACTCAGCCGCTCGTTCGATTTGACCTAAATCAGTCGTATCGAGATTACCAAAGCTTGATGCTGGATAGTTACCTGTTTCATCAATAACTTCAAACGTATTGCCGATATATTCACATTCATCAAAATGATAATCAGCTAAAATTGTAGCAGGAGGTAGAGGCGGCTCACACATGCCATTAAAATCAGCGTTTCTAATGTAATCTTCATCATAATTAACATTAAAGTTGGTCGCACTGCCAAGTGTGGTAATAGCGCCAGTTAAATCAGGAGTATCATATACAGCCGTTGCACCTTTCACATAAATAATTGCATTAATTACCGTATTATTACCCAAAATCCTAAGATTACTATCAATAACAATGATTAAATCTTCAGGGTTACCAAATTCATTAATCTTTACGTTTCGCCAATCTACGTTTCCTTTGATATACAATCTTGCTGTTTTTTCAGAGGGGGTTACAGGGCCTATAGCAATACTTTGACCATCTATATTTGAATAACCATAGAAATTATTACCACGAGGTAAGTTAATATTACCTGGTAATATTGAATTAGCATTATTAGTAGGAAAATTGATTAACTGATCTGTAATAGGGGGAACCGTCCTGCCTGCAGGAAACACCGATAAACACTCTGCTGCATACACACTCTGTAAAGATAAGCCCAAGAAAACTAACATCATACGAAGAAGTTGCATTATAAACTCCTCGCCTGTATTTCAACTGTTCTAGAGGTGTAGTTACCATTATCTAATTCACAAGTGCCCGTGCTTTTAAATCGAAGATAGTTAACACCGTCAAAACTGAATGACGGTTCGCAAACAACACTAAACCGACAGTTTTTTAAACCATCGCTAAGCAACACTTTATCGATAACATCATTGCACACATTGGGAGGCTCTGTTGCTGATGTTTTTAAAGGGAATATTTGTCTCAGTTGATACTCGGCTCCTGAATTAGCTGCGGCAAATGCGCGCGTACCGACTACTTGATAAGCAATAGTGGTAGCACTTGAACTTAACACTCTACTAACCGCTGTTGCTAGTAGCAAAACAACAATGATAATAAATATTGCCATCACTAAGGCACTGCCGTTTTGTTTAGGGAACATTTCTCACCTGCACTTCATTAAAAAAATGAACGGTTTCCTGATTTTGAAAAAACTGCAGCTCAATCGTTACTAAAGAATTTCTAACTAATGTAGCAGGATTAACTATAAATGAAGTGCCAGTAGGATCAATACCTTGCGCCATTAAGGATTGGCTACCTGCTAGGATATCACTTTGATAACCGTAATTAGAATAACGATATAATTCACTTCCTTCAACACAATAAGCAACGGGTTGATTAACTAAAAATAAACGTTGCGTAGGAGAGTCATCTGCAAAGGTATTAGCGCTTGCTAAATTTAGCGTCCATTCATTTCCAGCGGTATTCAGTGTTTGAGGGGAAGCAAGTGCATAACGTTTACTGCTCGCATTTCCATAAATCTCATTACTATTTAGCGGGTATACGACAATATGCTGCGATGCATTAAATAAACTTTCATCGAATTTTACTACGGTGATTGTATTGGCATCAGGCTCAGGAGAAACAGGAATATCGGTATAAACGGTACTTACGGCAATAGGCATATATTCAAGGCACGTTGCACTGCCAACAGTTAATGTCTGTACACTATTTGGTACTGCTGAGCGAATTTCCCGGTTTAGCCGTTCAACAGAAAACCGAGCACTGGCAATTAATTCATCTCGGCTGGTTACATCCACATAAATTTGACTAGAAAATTTAATAATACTGCCGACACCTGCTGCAACAATACCAAGCAACATGATAACGGTTACTAGTTCAACTAAAGTAAAACCTCTTGCTTTTAATTTACATGTTCTCATTAGTAATTTGCCTTATACGTGGCAAACGTTATCGGGTTTTCTGAGGAGTCTTTGATGGTGATGGTAATCAATTTAGCGGTTTTATTATCTCCTGTGCAGCTGCCATCAAAGTTACTATCGTTACATACGCTAATATTAACTTTGAAATTTTTATAGATATTACTTAAGGATAAATCAGCTTCGGTAATACCGTTATAGTCATCAACATCATTAAACGCTGCGACATTTCCTTCGCCATCATTGCCAATATTGCTACAGCTTGGCTGGGGACTGTCAAACTCACCACACCTGTCCTTGCCACCGGCCATATCTGAATTTTCATCAAAGGCTTTAGCCGTTATTTCATTCATTAAAGACTGACCTAATTCGGCCGCCCTTATTTGATGAATTTGTTGGGCACTTTGATCAGCTGATGGCAATAATAAACTAGTAATAATTGACAATGAAAGCGTCAAAGCAACGATGCCAACAATCACTTCAATTAATGTAAAACCCGAAGACGACGCATCATTTTTAAATTGCATGAATATAGCCCTCTTGTTCAATACGAACCTTTAGGTTAGATTCGCCTTTAATAACAATATCAATATACGGGCCAGAGCAATTACAGTTGGTAAATCGCCCTAGATCATCAAATTCAAAATATAAGCCGAAGCCACCAACGAGGAACGAGACATCATTATGACTCACGACAACAGAAGTATTGCTGTCGCTATTACTATTCCAACTGCTACTAAAGCTTGGTGGCGAAGGTGGTGAATTACCGTTACATACGCCGATATCTGGGCGGCCTAATTGCTTCGCTTTGATTAACACTTGATAGCAACTGCCATCAGTATTTTGCATCGCTCTTAGCTGAATTGCGCGTAAAACAGAAATAACTTCAGCGCGGTAAGTGTGCTCTTCAAAACCAGAGGAATTAAAAAACTTAGGAAGTACAGTAACAGAAATAATGCCGATAATGATGATAACAATCACCATTTCTAAGAGGGTAAAGCCTGTATTTTTTTTAAATAGCCCTTTAGAGATAAAGTTTGCCATGAAAGCTCGCCATTTAATAAGACAAAAATCGTAATAGCCCTAAAACTATTACGACTCTAGTTTGTATTGTCTACCAAAATAAAACAGTATTATTATTTACATTCATTAGATTTGATTTCAGGTAAAGTTATCACTAATGGAGTTCCTGCTGCTGATGCTTCCGTATAATAAGCGATACAATCATCAGTAATTGCTGTAGGTGTAGTAGCTCCTTTTTGATAAACAACGTAAGATTTAGCTATAACAACTGTGTCAAAAGCATCTTCATCAAGATCTAAAAGTATGTCAAAGTTAGCTACAGTAGCTTCAGGGTAACCATAAACAATATTTGCTGCTACACCAGTAGAAATGTTAATTGTGCCTGTTGCATTATTCTCAGTACTATCAATTAGCGATTTACTGTGCGTTAATGCTGAGGCGCTTTGCATCGACGCTTTAACTGCTTGTAACGTCGCTGAACGTGCATCATCTTGTAAATTGATAAACTTAGGCGCAGCTGTTGCCGCTAAAATACCTAGAATAACGATAACTACAACGAGTTCGATTAAGGTAAAGCCTTTTTGGGCGTTATTTATATTTAGTTTTTTCATATTTTACTACCTACTTTTATTGAAATTGATATTTCTGTTAAAACGTAAACGATTAATTATTAATATAAACAATTACTGAACTACTTGCCGGTTGATAGGTAAAGTTATTACCAGCTGCGGGTGTATTTTCTGCTACACCTGGTGACACATAATCACCATTATTATCTTTAGGCAGTGTAGATTTTAAATAATAATGACAAACAGGATCATTCGCTACTGCTTCAGTGCTAACAAAGTAATCACTATCATCAGTTATCACTGTGCTAATAGTTGGCGGCTGTTGTAAAATATTTGTCCAAACTTCAGCGCAATTAACATTATTAATTGAAGCAATGGTAGTTAACCCTAAAGCATAACCAGGTCTAATGCCATTAGCCGCATCTTCACTAGTTAATGATAGATTAGTGCCATCGTAATTAACAAAATTATTATTAGCAGCATCGCGAGGCCTTGCTTCAGCTTCCCATTGAGCCCGCGCTAAAGAAATTGCAGTGGCAAACCCACCAGCCATCCCTTCAATATTTGCTTGTTCAGCTTGTTCCGTTAAATCAAGAAATTTAGGGATTGCTGTCACCGCTAAAATACCAATAATAACGACAACAATAACCATCTCGATTAGTGTAAAGCCAGATTGTTTTCTCATATCTACCCCATTTTCACTTAAACAATAAGTAGCTACCATGCTGCCAATGTACATTACTTATATTTTTCTATTAATTTAATTCTAACAACAGTTTAGCAGACAAGCTAGCACTAGCATCAACCGATTACTAATTTTTACACAAATATCGAGCACTTCTTTCTTAAATTTTATTTCACTACTTTGCCAGTTAAACGGTAGTATTCAAAATATTGTCCGCTATCAATGCTGTAACGACACACGCGCCCTTGCTGTTCATTTAAATTTATTTCAACTGCTGAAACAGGCGATTTCATAAACTCCATCGGTATATCAAGCGCTAGCTGCCATATTTTTTGACAAGCTAAACGCTCAGAGTCTTCGTTTATATCAAGCCAGCCATTACGATTAACTGTAACAGATTCTTTTTCTGAACTCCCCATTATTGATAATAGAACAGTTTTAGGTTTTTTTTCCATTAACCATTGGCTACGAACAACATTGGCTTTACTTAAAAAGTTATCAGCCAAGCGCTCAAAACCAGCTTGACTGATATGATTTTGCTGGCTGATAAAGTGCTGAATAAAAATAGTGATTAATAAAGAAAATAACACAATAACAACAATTAATTCTGCCATTGAGCGTTCTCGTTTCTTTACTCTTGCTGTTACAGACATAACCAATTAACCACTTGTGTACTCACTTTTTTAACCTGTGTTTGCATGCGCTTTTATGTATTTATTTAACTATTTTCCCTGCATAGCAGATGCCATGTCCCACATTGGCGTAAATATACCTAACGCTAAAATTAGCACCATACCGGCGACAACCATTAATAATAAAGGCTCAATTTTTGCGGTTAATGTTGATAAGTCATAATCAACTTCACGTTCGTAATAATCGCCTACTTCTTCTAGTAGCTCATCAACTTTCCCTGATTCTTCACCTACAGCAACCATTTGTAAAACAAGCGGTGTAAATAATTGACTATTTAGCGAAGTTCTAAGAAGACTTTCTCCACTTTCAATTCCTGTTCTCATGGTTAATATTTTTTCACGCATATATAAGTTATCCACCGCGTCGGCAACTAAACTCAAACCAGAAGTCATCGGCACCCCTGCACGTAGCACAATAGCGAAACTATGCGTAAAACGGGATAATATTGAACGTTCAATAATACTTCCCACAATGGGTAATTTTAATTTGCGCTTGTCCCAACGATACTTCCCAGGTTCTGTTTTTAAATACGAACGTAAACCAAAAAAGACAAATAAACTGCCTAATAAGAGGTGGGGCCAATAATTAAGGAAAAAATCAGAGCTACCAATCAATACTCTTGTTGCAAAGGGTAAATCTGAGCCTAATTTGGCAAACATATTGGCAAACGTAGGAATAACAAATATATTCAAAATAACCATAGCAACAATAATGGCTGCAATCACAAAACTAGGATAGCGCATGGCCGCTTTTATTCTTTTTCTGGTTTCTTGTTCACGCTCAAAGTATGTTGCGAGTTTAAGAAAAGAACCATCGAGTTGCCCAGTATTTTCTCCTACATGGACAATGGAGACAAATAATGGCGAAAATATTTTAGGGTGTTGATTAAGGGCAGAAGAAAGCGCATGTCCTCCTTCTAATTGCGTACCAACTTCAGCTAACGCTTGCTTGAGCTTTTCTCCTGAACTCGACTCCGCCAAACCATTAATCGCTCGTAAAATTGGCACACCTGCGCGCATTAATGCATACATCTGGCGACATAGAATAATTAAATCATCAAGCTTAACTGCATCAAATCCCAGTAAATCGGCAATATTGATATTATTAGCATCAAAACCACTTTGCTCGTTATCACTAACAGCTTCTAGTTTGATGACAATAATTTGCTGTTGGGCTAACTGTTCTGCCGCTAAATTAATGTTCGCACTGTCCAACGAGCCATTGACTTGAGCGCCACTTGAGTTTCTGCCTTGATAATTAAATTTTGCCATAGGGTTAACCTAGCTCACTATTACCGTCAACATCAACGGTTTCAACTAAGCGTAAAACTTCCTCAACAGTCGTCGTGCCGTTAGCAGCATAATCAAAAGCAGCTCGTGCTAACGGTTTAAATTGAGGATGCGCTTTAGCCTGTTGGGTAAAGGCTTCTGTGTCGTCTCTTTTTAAAGCGGCCATCATAGGTTCATTCATTTCTAACAACTCAAATACACCAATTCGTCCCCGATAACCTGTATATTGACAAGATTGACAGCCTTTACCGTGTTTAAATGCAATAGCATCAACATTGCTACCAATAAGGTGGGATAACCATAATTTTTCTTGTTCGTTAGGTTGATAATCAGTATCGCAATGTTCACAAATACGTCTCACTAAACGCTGCGCTACTATCGCTCTTAAAGAACTACCAACTAAAAAGCCAGCAGCGCCCATATCAAGTAAACGTAAGGCACTGGTTATTGCATCATTAGTATGGAGTGTGGATAACACTAAATGCCCCGTTAATGCGCCTCGTAAACCTATTTCAACGGTTTCGTGATCACGCATCTCACCCACCATTAAAATATCAGGATCTTGACGTAAAGCTGTACGTAAAACACTTGAAAAAGTTAAATTTATTTTGCTATTAACTTGTACTTGGTTAATGCGCGGTAAACGGTATTCAACCGGGTCTTCAACCGTGATTATTTTTTTACTGGATTTATTTAACTCACTAAGTGCGGCATACAATGTGGTTGTTTTACCACTACCTGTAGGTCCGGTAACCAATACCATGCCATGAGGCCTAGTAATTTGGTGACGTAATCGCTTAATAATATCTTCGGGCATCCCGGTTTCATCAAATGATAAAATACCGGCAGACTGGTCGAGTAACCGCATAACCACCGACTCACCGTACTGTACTGGCATAGTCGACATACGCACATCAATACTATGGCCTTTAATTTGTAAATTAAAACGCCCGTCTTGAGGTAAACGCTTTTCAGAAATATCTAAACCAGCCATTAACTTTAAACGCAAGGCCATGGCCGATGAAATTTTGTTTTCTTTTAAAATACTCTCTTGTAGAACGCCATCAATACGTTGACGAATACGTAATTGATTTTCATCTGGTTCTATATGAATATCAGACGCTCGCATTTGCACGGCATCTTCAAACACCGATTGCAATAGTTTACCAACGGTAGCATCGCCACCTTCGTCCATAAAAGTTGCGCTTAAATTAAAATCACTACTTTCTGAATATTCTTCTTCTAACTGGCTGGCAAAAGATTCAATATCTGCGGTTCGTCGATACAAACCGTCAAATGCTTCGTAAAGTTGAGACTCCATGACTATGGCGAGTTTCACTTTTTTAGGTGACAACATAACTTCGAGTTGATCTAAGCCGCTTAAATCAGCAGGATCGCTCATGCCAATTAAAACACTTTGTCCTTGATCTTCAATCACTAAAGCTCTTAATCGACGCGCATGAACTTCAGGTAACAAACTTGCAATTTCGGTAGGAATTCTCACTTGCCCAAGATCTAAAAAAGGCACGTCGAGTTGTTGCGCTAAAAATTCAAGTAATTGCCTTTCGCTAATATAACCTAGCTCGATTAGGGCATCACCAAGCTTTCGACCCGAAACTTTTTGGCTGTTTAACGCCTGCATTAATTGATCATTACTAATAATATGTTCGTGAACCAATAAATCACCAAGGCGCATTTTTAACTTTGGTGCTGCCATTATTATTCTCCCAATTCTTGTAAGCGATTTATTGCAAAAGCGCGTGCACTACTTGATAAATCGCTTTTACTTAATGCCGCGGTATAGTTTGTACTTGCCAGTTGAAATTGGCTATTACTGTCGTAAGCAATTGCCAAACCTAACCACCCTCGCCCTATTTCTGGCTGTGCAACGGTAAGCCTTTGATAAGCACTAATCGCATAGGCAAATTGTTTACTGGCTTGCGCCTGTGTCGCCAACATAGACTGATACCGATTATCTTTTAATGTCGCTATATTCGGTAATGATTGCAACACTTGAAATGCAGGTAAATGCAGGTTTTGTTTAATAAATATTTGCGCTTGTAATATACGTAGTTCTTTATCTGAAGGGTCGAGCCGGATCCCTTGAGCCAATAAATTAATTGCGCTTTGATAGGATTGACGACCAAACCACAAAGCAGCCAATTGTTTACGTGCATCTTTTTCACTGGGTAATACTAATAAAACATCTTCAAATAACTTTTCTGCTTTGCCAATATCATTATTTGCAACCGCTTCTTTTGCCCGGCGCATTTTTTGTGCTGCTAAAACTTCGGGGGTTAATTGTTTCCGAGAAATAACCATACTTGAAGAAGTGTTTTGATTGGATTTATTCGCTGTTGGTAAATCTGATATTGAATCGTTTATTGGTTTACTCTTCGTTAAAGCAGTAACTTTCACCGAAGCATTATGCTTAGTACCATTCTGCGGCGTTTCTTTAATGTTAGCAGTAGTCTCACCTTTTATTTCAACAGCAGATGTTGGCAGAGAGCTTTCTTCCACATAACTATGTTGAACAACTTTTTCAGCTTGAATTATACGTTCTCTGGGTTCGTCATCAACACTAGGCTTAGGCGGCTTCTCTTGTGAAAAATTAGTTGTCGGTGCTAAGTTTTCACTACGAATATTTTCATTATTTTGACTAATAGTCACTTTCTCTTGTGTAGGCGTTTTTGATATAGATGCCGGCGTAGCTTGACTAGAAAGTGCTATTTTTTGATTTTTAAGACGCTGATTTTCACCTTGTAATTGCCACAAATACACCGCCAATAAAGTCAATACAATGGTGATAACAATCAAGGTAATATTTTTATAAGAAGCGTTGTTCGTGTTAACAGGTACAATAACCTTATCGTTTGGCAAAGAGTGCTCATCTTGACGCTTCTCTAAATCTTTTAACATTTGATTAATAACGCTCAAACCACTGCTCCAAAGAAAGATCAAAACCAAAGTAAATAGCTAATGCAATGAATATCATACTAAAAAAAGCAAACGTTAAAGGCATACTGCTACCATAAGACTCTTTAGTATCCTCAGTATCTTCAATGGCAGTTTTTAAATGCTTATGTGTTATCTCAAAGTGCCCTTGACCATAAGCAAGCATCATCATTTTATGACATAACACATTAATCAATCTTGGAATACCTTTACTCACTTTAGTCAATTTTCGGGTAATTGTAGGAGAAAATAGTGTGGCGCCTTTATAACCAGCCACTTGCAATCTGTGCTGAATATAATGATGCACTTCAATGGCAGTTAGCGGTCTTAACTGATAAGAAAAAGTAATACGCTGCCTTAATTGTCTGAATTGTTTCTCAGCTAAACGTTGATCGAGCTCAGGCTGAGAAAATAGTACCACTTGTAATAATTTTCTGGTTTCTGTTTCTAAATTAGTAAACAACCTTAACGCTTCTAGGCTTTCCTCAGGTAACGCCTGAGCTTCATCTAAAATCAATACAACTGAATGCCCTTTACTATGTAATGCTAATAACCGTTCTTGAATACGTTGCGTTAATAATTGAGTAGACATTCTTTGTGCTTGTTTAACCCCTAACTCTACAGCAACCGCTCGCCTTAGTTCATCAGGTTTTAAGTAAGGGTTAGGGATATAGGCGGTCACAAAATGTTCAGGGATCTCATTAAGCAATTTACGGCATAATAAGGTTTTTCCTGTACCAACCTCACCAATTACTTTGATAAACCCCTCACCGGTTTTAAGAGCAGTAAGTAATACAGCTAAAGCTTCGTTATGCGACTCTAGTCCTAAATAAAAGTTTGTATTTGGCGTTAAGGTAAATGGTAGCTCCCTTAAACCGAAATGATACAAATACATAACTTAATTACCCAATACCATGTTAAATACAGTGGTTAATGACCATTATTTACCGCATTATCGTTAGAGGGCTCACCAAAGCTGTCATCTTCTGGGAACCAATCTTTAAGTAATTGGCGAGCATCATGTAATTGACTCTTCCATGTATCTTGCCCGACAACAACAGGCTTTAACATGATCACTAACTCAGTTTTCCGCATTGTCTGGCTTTTACTTCTAAATAGCTCACCAAGAAATGGAATATCGCCAAGTAATGGAGTTTTTGAATCAAGATCAATGTTGCGAGTTTCAATTAAACCACCAATAACAACAATTTCTCCTGATTTTGCTTTAATAATGGTATCTGACTCACGCACACTACTTTGCGCAAGAGGCAAGATGATGGTGTCACTGCCTAGTTGAATGGTTTTATTTTGCTCGTCGGTAACGGTAACTGAAGGGTGTACATGTAAAATAACGGCCCCGTTTGGATCTATTTGCGGCGTAACATCTAACGCAATACCCGAGAAAAATGGAGTTAATTGAATCTCTGGTGTTGTGGTTGTTGATGTACCTGTGGTGGTTGTACTTGCAACATCGGTAACAAAGTATTCATCTTCCCCAACTTTAATGACCGCCTTTTGGTTATTCGTTACAGTAATTCTTGGGCTTGATAATACCTGAACATTACCTTGGGTTTCTAATAGATTAATAACCCCGCTAAAATCTTTATTTGCAAAAGATATTGCTGTGGTGCCACCTAATAATGATGAAACAGCATTTCCTGCAATTTGTCCTGCTGTAGAGAAAGAAATATCGGTACTGCCAACATGACCTAACACTTTGTCCCACTTAACCCCTTGTTGATAATCATCGTTAAGGGTAACTTCCATTATTTTTGCTTCAATAATCACCTGACGTCTTAAATGTGACTGAGTGTCATGAATAAACTTTTTAACGGCCTTTATCTCTTGTGGTAGCGCACGAACGGTAACTAAACCGGCTTGTGGCGAAACTATTACTCGGCGCCCTTTATCTTTACCAACTAATGCTTCGAGCGTCTCTTTTAATTCTTTCCAAAAATCAGACTCATTGTTGGTTTGAATATTAATGCCATTACTGTTGTTTTGATTATTTTGGTTATTCTGGTTGTTACCGTTATTGTTATTGTTATTACTGTTGTTGTTATAATTACCATTATTAAAATTATTGTTGTTCGAATTGTTGCCATTGTTATTATTTGGATCGTTATCAGAAACACCACCAGAATTAATACTGGTGGTAGAGTTACCAAAACGTTTAATAAATAAATAATTTAATGCGATAGTTTCTGTACGCATACCCGCTGGGTACACTTGAATAACTTTGTTTTGTCTATTGATTTGATAACCATAAAGCTCTTCAACCACACTTAACGCTTCATCAATAGTCACTTCTTTTAAGTTTAGCGTTATCAAGCCATCCACTTCAGGATGTACAGCAATGCTGTAAGGTGAATCTTCAACTATTGCAGCAAAAAAGTCTTTAGCTGCAACATTGTTAGCCGCTATCTCTAGTCTTTTTTCAGCTAACAAGCCTTGTTTTGCTTCAGAAAAACTTTGCTGCCTCAATTCTTGCTGAATATCATCTGGCACATAAGATAAAGCTTTAGGCGAACTTAACGCTTGGGTATCCACAATAGCTTCATCTAATGATTTTTTCATATTATCAGGAGATTTAGGCGCTGTTTGACAACCAGCAAACATTACCAAACAAGAGCTAAGTACAAGGCTAATTTTTATTTTTTTCATTAAATAGATACCAAATTTTATGCTTTATTTATTTTATTAATATTACTGTTGGCTTTTAACCACATCGGCAAAAATAGACAACTTTACGCGTTTTTCTGATGAACGTAACACGACACTGTTATCGTTTACTGCAACTAAGGTGTATTCGCCAATCGTGTCATTAACTTTAAGTGGCTTACCATTAATTATGGCAGTATGCATGCTCCCACCATTACTGCCATGAAAAATACTTTCTAATACTAATTTTTTTCCTAAATTTACTGCTTTAGATTGCTTTGAGCCTGATAAAGGCTTAGTGGGATCTACCCCGTTATTACTTGCAGTAGCGTTAAAGCTATTAAATAACAAACAGCTGCTTAGCACTAGCAAGCACTGGCTACTTTTATTGTTCCATAGCTTTTTTACTAAACTTTTAAACACTAGGTTACGCCTTACTCTAATAAAAACAATTAAACTGCCAACAGTACTAAATACCGATAAACTCTGGTTCAGTACTTAAGCTATAAATTTCAACTTCTAATTCACTTAATGGGTAATCCACTAATTGATATTGAAAATTTTGCCAGAAAAATGTCCAAGATAAATTTTCTAACTGCGCTAAATAATCACGTAAGTGAAAGTATTGCCCTGTCAGCTTTAACTTAATGCTATGACGATATAAACCTAATGAAACTGTGTTTTCGTCAGCTTTAGCATTATTGTTTAACAAAGGCTCACTTTTATCACTTTCCTTAGTGCCTTTATTGTTCATTAATAGTGGGACAACTGGCATTACCTCAAATGAAACTAAGGTAACGCCTTTTTGTAAATTTAATAACTCAAGCAATGCGTACCGCATTTGAATAGGATCAATTAAACCAGACGTTAATTTTAATAGTGCGGCATCAACACCGACTAATTTTTTTTCATACTGCGAAATTTGTTTGGCTATCACTAAATTAGGATCTTTTTTCAACGCTTCTTTGAGTATAGCGATAGAAGCGTCTGACGTTTGATTTTCTGAAGTTAATTGCGCAACTTGCTGATTTTGTTTTTCAATTAAATTAAGGTTTCCCTCTATAAAAAAGGTATAAACAACCATAATAAAAACAACAAGTCCCGAGATTAAAATCAAATATTGTTCGCGGGGAGACAGTGCGACATATTTTTGAGCATAGCTTTGCCATTGTTGCTTCATTACTTATTCACCTCGCTTGTAGTTGTACTTACTACAAAGTCAGTAAAATTACTGTCATTTTCACTCATTTTAAAGTGACTAAAGACTTTGCCTGACAATACCGTTGAAGACTCAAATAGTGCAAGCCAAGCTGGCACTGCTTCGGGGGTTCTTGCCATTCCTGAGAGTGTCATATCGTTATGTTCAATCATCACCTTAGTTAAACTAATGTTAGCGCTATGCATATTAGACAAGTCATTCATCGCCTTGGCAAAACCCGCTACGTAGGTGCTATTAGAATTAGTTAACTCTTGATGCAGCGCTTGTTTATTTTTTATCAGTAATTTCAGTGTACTTAGCTGAGCGACTAATTGACTATCCGCTTGATTTTGACGAACCTTTACCTCTAACTCTGCTAATTCACTATTTTTTATTGCCTGGTTACCTTGCAAAAGTTGCACTGTTGAAGCTTGCGATGTCGCGTAGTATTGACTAACAAAAGCAACTAACAATAAAATAGCGAGCGTTGTCAGCCAAATTATTACCACTCTTTTTAGCGTCAGCAATGCCTCTTTAGGAAATAAATCAGCTTGTAATAAATTAATGCTATTTTTATTCATCATAGCATTTCTCCATTTTGCTTAATTGAGTTGCCCCAAATGCAGCCGCATATTGCCTTTGTTGCACATTGTCCACAGGCAATGACATTAAATGTACTGGAATATGAGTATTAGCCGCTAATTTTTCGACTAATAGTAACTCATTATCCATGGGAACAATCACTTGAATATCTTTAATAGGCGACTGCTTTAATTGGCGCTCAAAGTAATCAGTGGAGCGCTGAATCTCTAAACTTAAGCTATCGACAGTGCCTAAAGCTAATTGTTGTTCACTTTGCTGGGCGATTTGAGCAAACCCTCTTAAACGACGATGAAAATACAATTTGCCTTGTTTGACAATCATCAAAACTATTTCTTCATTAGGTTGCTGACAAACTAATAACACAGCTTCATCTTGCACGGTTACTAAACTGGCAAAAGCAAATTCTTCGGTGCTGATCATTTTAATCTGTAAATCGTTTTTGGCTGCTGTATTTACTAGGCCTGCTAGAAAAGATTTTGAAGCACAAACCACATTCAGTTTAGTTGCGCCACCAGCAAGGGTTGGCCCATCAAAATAGTCGACAATCATGTCATCTACATTTATCGACACTAAATCTTTAACTTGCCACTTTAATGCCGCAACGATTTCTGCATCTGGTACATTAGGTTTATCTATTTGAACAATTTGATAATGAGACGAAGGAATTATAACCTGGCATTGCCCAGTTATTTCTTGTGAAGTGATTAAGTGATTAAGTGTGTCGGCTACTGCATTTATTGCAACATCTGGTTGGCCGTTTTGGCTTAAATTAACCGACAGCGGTTTATTTAAGAAATTCACTTTTTCACTATCAGCCTTATCTGGCATTACACAAAGAGAAATTGCTGTTTGACCGATAGAAACACCTGATAGATGTTTAGATTCTGATTTAGAAAATAGCTGTGATAGTGCAGTAATTAATGACATTTATCAGTATATTTCGTTATTATTAGGTTAAAGTCGCTATTAAAAAAGCCCTTAAAACCATTATCCCGAATTAACGTCTAGGCGCAAGCCTTTTTTCAGTTAATCCATTGCCTAACCAAGTAAAATGCTTATTTATGTCGTCACATACATCGCAATTAACATCACAGCTACAAAGTATTGAACATGAGCTTTTTAAGCGTCACAAAGTTAACGTTATGATCAAACGCGATGATACGATTCATCCCATTATTTCAGGTAATAAATGGCGTAAACTAAAATACAATATAACACATGCCAAACAAACCGGTAAAAAAGGCATCATTAGCTTTGGTGGCGCTTACTCTAACCATATTCATGCACTAGCCTTTGCTTGTTATCAAGCCGGTTTACCTTGCATTGGCATTATTCGAGGAGAAGCTCACTATGCGAACAACTTTACCTTAAGCTGGGCACAACATTGGCAAATGCGTTTAACATTTGTCAACAGGGCAACCTATCGGCAAAGATCGAACAAAACATACCTTGAGCAATTACAACAACAATACCCTGAGTATTTAATTATTCCTGAAGGCGGCAGTAATCACTTTGCTATTGAAGGCGTTGGCGAAGTGATAGATGAACTGAATCAACAAACTCAATTTGACACATTACTGACTCCAGTAGGCAGTGGCGGTACATTAGCAGGGCTTATCAATGGCGATAAAGGACAGCATGAATTGTTAGGTATTGCGGTTTTAAAGCAAAGTAGTCCTAAAAGAGAAGAATCTGATACAACAACAGGTTACTTAACCAACGAAGTGACGTCTTTACTACCTGCTTGTGCTAGAAAGTATAACAATTGGCAAGTACTTTCTGACTATCACAGAGGCGGTTATGCAAAATTTAATGACCATGACTGTCAACGAATATTAACTTTTAGCCAACACTGTGGAATTGATTTTGAGCCAGTGTATTCTGGAAAAATGGTATTAGCTTTATTGGATTTAATCGAGGCTGGATATTTTCCTGAAAACCATCGTATTGTTATGCTGCACACAGGAGGGTTACAAGGGTTAGGAGGGCTATTAGAGCGAAATGTGCTCAGTAATATTCATTGGCGATATCCGAGACAAGTGCCAAAAAAATAAAACCGCAACTTCGTTAAAAGTTACGGTTTTATTGAATAATGGATAAAGTGCTTGTTAACAAGTCAACTTTAAGTCATTACTTATGCTTCAGCGATAACAACCACTTTGATGCTAGTATCAACATCGTGATGTAAATGAATAGCAATATCAAATTCACCTGTTTCGCGGATAGTACCTAATGGTAAACGTACTTCAGCTTTCGCAATTTCAACGCCAGCTTCAGTGATCGCGTCAGCGATATCACGAGTACCAATTGAACCGAATAATTTACCTTCGTCACCAGCTTTTGATGCGATTGTAACTTCAGCCAATTCAACTACTTTAGCTGCACGAGCTTCAGCAACTTTTAATACTTCAGCTAAGTTTTTCTCAATGTCAGCACGACGTGCTTCAAAGTGTTCAACATTAGCATCTGATGCAAATACTGCTTTACCTTGTGGTAATAAGTAGTTACGAGCATAACCAGATTTAACTGATACCTTGTCACCAAGGCCGCCTAATTTGGCGATTTTATCTAGAAGAATTACTTCCATTTGAAACCCCTTATTAGCTTACTTATGTAAGTCAGTATATGGTAACAATGCCATGTAGCGAGCGCGCTTGATAGCACGACCTAATTGGCGTTGATATTTAGCAGCAGTACCAGTGATACGGCTAGGAACGATTTTACCACTTTCAGTGATGTAGTTTTTAAGTGTAGCAATATCTTTATAATCGATAGAGGTAGCACCTTCCGCTGTGAAGCGGCAGAACTTACGACGTCTAAAAAAACGAGACATAAATTTCTCCAAAGTAGGTGATTACTAAATCAGTAACCGCCTTAATTAATTAATTCAATCGTCTGAGCATGCAACACTAGTAACGGATTTCCGTTTCTAGATTCATGACGGTTAATAAAACCAGTCACTTTAATTTTACAGCCCGCAATTAAATCACGAGTTAAGTTTTGTGAAAGCTTGCCGGTAGACACCACTTGTATTCTGACAAAAGCTTGTCGATTCATGCCAGCTTCATTTTGTATGGACTTATGATCCATAGAAAACTGACAATGAACAATACCTGCGGGGCTAGTTGAAATTTTTGGTGTTTTAACGACCTCACCAACTAATACCAAACAATTCTCTAACAAGATGGCCTATTCTTCGCTAGCAGTTTCTTCGCTAACTGTTTCAGCTGACGCTTCTTCAGTTGCAACTTCTTCTGTTTGCTCGGCTACATCTTTCTTCACTTCGCGGCGTTCTTCACGACGGTCATCTTTAGCAGCAGCCATTGGCGATGCTTCAGTTACCGCAGTTTTAGTACGCATAATCATATTACGAATAATTACTTCGTTATAACGGAAAGACGTTTCTAGTTCATCAATAGCAGCTTGAGGCGCTTCAATGTTCATAAGAACATAATGTGCTTTGTGCAATTTATTGATTGGGTATGCTAATTGACGACGTCCCCAGTCTTCTAGACGGTGGATTTTGCCTTCAGCAGCGGTGATGATATCAGTATAACGCTGAATCATACCAGTTACTTGTTCACTCTGATCAGGGTGAACCATAAATACGATTTCGTAATGACGCATTACGAGCTCCTTACGGTTGTAGCCTCATAGACTGGCTCAGCCCAACACCAGTTGAGACAAGGAACAAAAATATGTTCAGGCTGAATTAAGGACGCGTATTGTAGGGAAATTAATCAGTTAATGCAAGAAATTTTATCGAGGATAACGAAGGGTTTTTTCAGCAATTGTTCTTACCGAAAACCCCCTTCAAATGGCGCTAAATCACTTAGCTTAACTAATGTTACTTTGCTGCTTTTAACGATACAAAAGTAAGCAAAGCGCTATAAGCTACTATTACCTAAGCTTTTCTTTAACTCCTTCAACTAACATATAGTTAACAGGAATTAATAATAAAGTAATAAAGGTCGCAAATAAAATGCCAAAACCTAACGACACAGCCATGGGGATTAAAAATTGAGCTTGTGTTGATTTTTCAAACAATAACGGCATTAATCCGATAAAGGTTGTTAAACTTGTTAACATTACCGGTCTAAAACGAGAAGCGCCTGCAATTAATATCGCATTCATTAAATCACCTGTTTCTAAACGTTTTTTGTAACGGTCAACAACCATAAAAAAACCGTTTTTCTTACGAAAAACGGTTTTGTTTTAACTTACTTTAAGCTGACAAAATTACATTGGAATAACTTGTCCGTTAACTTGTAGTTGCCCTTGAACAAAGCTAACAGCAAATGATAATTTATTATCTTCTCTTACTAGTAGCCCTTGATCAACATACATATTGATCATTGGGGTTAAACCAAACTTGGCAAATAAAGCCTCTGGTGCATTTCCTTTAGCGTTAGCTTGTAAGGCCATCATAGCGGTCATAAAGTTTGCCGCATCAAATTTATTTTTATCCATGCTAACTTGTAAGTCGGAGATAACCTTTCCTTCAGGTGTTTCAACACTTAAGTCTGTAATTTTAATAACAGGATCTTTTTCTAATAACTTGGCACCAATTGCACTAAGTTTTTGAATATTTTCTTCTGATAACGCTTCTTCAGGGTTTGATGATGATAACTCTGTAAACACTGTGTTTAACTCAGTCATTACATTAACATCTAGATTTTCAAAGACAAACTCAAGGTTAGCATGTTCAAATTTTTGTCCCATCGATTGAATATCATCTATGTGATATACAAAGTTAATATTCATTAGGTCGTTATCAACAGAACTTACGGCTGTCATTAAAACGTTATTAACATTAACAACTTCATTACCTGTTTCATCGTTAACTTTAACGGATGTCATTTTAAAATTGGCATCACCTACCGAAATAGCATCACCTGCGTAATAATCGCCGCGAATCACTTCTTGGTCGATATCCATAGTTACCGGGCCAATAACCACATTAGCATCGCTACTATTAACTTCCATGCCTCCCCATTGGAAGTCTCCAATTAAATGGCGTTTGTTAGCAATACTAATTTCACCTGATGCCGCATGAAACACCATGCTATTACCATCAATTTCTTTAGACATTTCTTCAACATTAATACGTGAAACAACATCTTTTGAAAAAGTAAGTAAGCCAGTGATTTTTATTTTATCTTGAATAAAATCAACTACTTCTTCATCAACACCTAATTCATTCAGATTAAAGGTTGCCGTTGAGTGGCTTAAAGCGAAATGAACGCCATCATCAGCAAATATTATTGGACCAAACAACAGTTTTTCTTCAATTGAAAAGGTGATATCTTCTAGCTCTGCTTCTTGTAAATGCACAGTCATTTCGGTAGTTGCACTACCATTAAACCAGTTAGCTTCAAAACTTTTAGCGCTAACAGTGAACGACTCATTGTTATTCATTTCTGCCAGCATCGCTTGATGCTCAGTTTCGACAACTGAACCAATAAACTTAGGTAAAACTAATGCAGCTCCAACAACAATGCCAAGAGCGGTAACGATTTTTTTCATGGGGTTCCTATCCTTATTATTTTTCCATTGATGATCACGTAGGTGCTAAACCAACTAATATTTTAAAAAGGTAAATTTAACGATCAGAAATATAACGTTTTTTGGTGATATTGTCGATCATTGCCTCTGTTAATTACTGATACGCCTGTAAAATATTACGATAAACGTTGGCGTACTATTTCAAATAAACAAATACCTGTTGCCACCGATACATTTAAGCTAGAAACACTACCTTGCATCGGAAGCTTGACTAATTGGTCGCAGTTTTCTCGAGTTAAACGGCGCATACCTTTACCTTCAGCGCCCATAACTAGCGCCATAGGACCTGGTAATTTTACATCATAAAGGCAGGTATCGGTTTCTCCAGCCGTACCAATAATCCACACACCTTGTTCTTGCAGCGACTTCATGGTTCGCGACAAATTGGTCACTTGAATTAAAGGCACCGATTCAGCAGCGCCTACCGCTACTTTTCTCACAGTACCAGTTAAACGGGCTGCATTATCTTTAGGCACAATGATTGCCTGAACTCCCGCTGCATCAGCGTTACGTAAACACGCCCCTAGATTATGTGGATCAGTTACACCATCGAGAATAAGAAAAAACGGTGATTCTTCCTTGTCCAAAGAACGAGTAATAATATCGTCTAAATCATTTTCATTAAACGTTTTGCCTGCCTGAACCCGAGCCACAACACCTTGATGTTGCTCATTGTCACTTTTTTCATCAAGCACTTTGCGTTGAACTAGTTGTACTGAAATACCATGTTTTTTAGATAAGTTAATTACAGGTTGTAAACGTTCATCATCACGCCCTTTTAGGAGCCATAACTCAATAAAACGTTCTGGAGCACTTTCAATTAATGCATTAACTGCATGAATCCCAAACACTACTTCATCATTTTTTGCCATTTTTTACTCGTTACTTATTACAATTTATTTTCAATTAAATCTTTTTAAAAGATCAACAGTTCCTATGCTTTTTTAGATTTGCGAGCATTTTTTCCAGGACGTTTTTTACGTGCTTTTCTTTTTTCTGCTTTGGGTTTATCAGCCTTAGTCCCTTTACCTTTGGATTGAGACGACGGTTTTTTTTTGCCCGATGTTGGCTCTGATGAACCCGACTTATTTTTTCTTCGGCCTTTGCTCGATTTGTTTGGCTTTAGTTCTTTAGCGTGTTTCACTACCGCCTCTTGACCAGACAAAGATAGATCTATTTTTTTATCATCTAAATTTACCGCTGCCACTTGCACTTCAACAACATCACCAACTCGAAACTTAGCGCCAGTATTTTCACCTGTTAAACACATACGAACATCGTCATAGTGATAATAGTCTCGCCCAAGCGATGTAATATGAACTAACCCTTCAATGTGTAGTTTAGATAAACGCACAAACAAGCCAAAGTTAGTCACCGTTGAAATGACCCCTTCAAATGTATTACCAACGTGATCTTGCATAAACTCACACTTGAGCCAGTCCGCGACATCTCGAGTAGCATCATCAGCACGACGCTCTGTTAAAGAACAATGTTCACCTAATTCAATAACGGCTTCAGGCGTATAGTCAAAATGACCATCATTAGCATTACCGACATTGGTGTCATTCACTTTAAGCGCTTGCTGGTAGAGAATTTCTTTGATAACGCGGTGAACCACTAAATCTGGATAGCGCCTAATCGGCGATGTAAAGTGCGCGTACGATTCTAAAGCTAAACCAAAGTGCCCTAAATTATCACTTTGATATACTGCTTGGCGCATTGAGCGCAGTAACATGGTTTGGATTAACTCTTGATCGGGGCGATTTGCTACAGCCTCTAGAATGTAACCGTAATCACAAGGCTCTGGCTCTTCTTTTTCTTTACCCGTGAAAGGTAAATGTATACCTAACTCAGTTAAATAACTGACAAAATTTTTGTACTTGTCTTCACTCGGTTTGTCATGAACTCTAAACAAACCAGGTTTTTTATGCTTTTCAATAAATTTAGCCGTCGCCACATTGGCTAAAATCATACATTCTTCAATAATTTTATGAGCATCATTGCGAATTAAGGGTTCAATAGTTTCAATTTTACGATCTTCGTTAAAAATAAAACGAGATTCTTCTGTTTCAAATGCGATCGCTCCACGTTTTTGTCTTGCTGCAGATAAGGCAAGATACATTTGATTGAGGTTTTCTAGATCAGGGACTAAGGGTTGATATTCTTGGCGAAGGGTTTCGTCACCATCTAAAATAGCTGCCACTTTCGTGTAAGTAAAGCGTGCATGTGAGCGCATCGTCGCCGAATAAAAAGTAGATCCTGATAACTTCCCTGCCGCGCTAATTGTCATTTCGCAAACCATGCATAAACGCTCAACATCAGGGTTTAGTGAACATAAGCCATTAGAGAGCTTTTCGGGTAACATGGGTATGACTTGGCTGGGGAAGTAAACTGAATTGCCTCTTGCAATCGCCTCTTCATCTAATGCGGTAGAGCCGCGTACATAATAACTAACATCAGCTATTGCTACCCATAAGCGCCAACCGCCACTCTTTTTCGGTTGACAATAAACCGCGTCATCAAAATCTCGTGCATCTTCGCCATCAATTGTCACAAGCGGCAAATTACGTAAGTCTACTCTATCTTTTTTAGCTTCTTCTTCGACTTCGTCAGGAATTGTTGCAACTTCAGCGATGACTTCTGGCGAAAATTGATGTGGTAAATCGTGCTCTCGCAGCGCGATTTCAATTTCCATACCCGGCGCCATATGGTCACCCAAAACCTCAACTATTCTAGCAACCGCATTTGTGCGTTTAGTTGGACGTTTAATAATATCTACCACGACCATTTGCCCATGGCGGGCGCCTAAACGTTGCTCCGGATCTATGAGTATTTCTTGTTTAATACGAGCGTCGTCAGGCATTACCATACAAATATGATGATCGACATAATATCGCCCTACAATTCCTGCTTTTCTAGGTTCAATAACGTCTAATATTTTTATTTCTTTACGACCTTTACGATCAGTGCGGTCAACTAAAATAGCTTCAACTATATCACCATGAAATACGCGCTGCATTTCATGAGAAGAAATATAATAATCTTTCCCTTTTTTAAGAGATGAGGCAGGCTCACCAGTATTTTCTGGCGTATCTGGTGCAAAAAAACCAAAACCATCACGATGACCAATGACTCGACCTGTAAGTTTGCTGTTTTGCGGGGGGATTGCATATTGTTTAAACTTATTGAAAATAAGTTGCCCGCTATTTTCCATGGCACGTAATCGACGTTTTAAACCAATTAATTGGTATTCTTCATCGTATTTTAGTGCTTTGCAGAAAGCTTTAAACGTTAAAGGCATGTCAGACTTTTGCAGTATTTCTAATAAATACTCTCGACTGGCAACAGGCTTTTCATATTTTTGTGCTTCGCGTTTAGCGTGGGGATCTTTTTGGGTCACAGTAAAAGGTCATTGATTTTTTATGGAGTATATCACTTGTTACAAATTTCACCCAATTAGTTAAAAAAAGTTCGCAAAAAAAAATGTAATCCGTGTATTATCGCAACCAAATTTATCTTTTTATGGTTGTAAATAATGAGAAAGTACATTTTAACACTTACTGCGATTGCCGCATTAACCACAGCACCTGCTTATTCTGCCGTTAAAGTAGGTTTAGGTTTCGATCAAGGTTTTGGTGTTACCGCACAATTTAATAATATTAATGCGTTTATTGGTAACGATGGTGCTGCAGTCGATTATGTTTTCAAGCGCGGAAATTTTGGTGATGACGTACCACTTAATTGGTATGTTGCCGGTGGCGCATTTTTAGGTTGGGACCATGGAGCTGGCGTAAGATTGCCTTTAGGTGTATCTATGGCATTTAACTCTAAGTGGGATGCTTATTTACAAGTTCACCCACAATTAGATTTTGATCATGGGGCACATAGCGATACGCATTTCAATCTTGATGCTGGCATTGGTGTTCGTTATCGTTTTTAAATAAAGAAATAGTTTTGCCCAAATAAACCCAGTGGTAAATTACATTGAATTACAGTAAATTTTTCATGTTTTTTTGCCACTTTGCTCTAATTTTTAATAACTCTCCTTGTTGTTCTAACTTGTCCATTGAGTCTTTAAGTACTTCCACTATTTCCGGATCAGTTTGTAGACTACAAGCAAAGTTGAAATCAAGGGTTAACTCTTTAAGTTCAAACACATTTTTATATTTATCTTCATCAGCCTTACTACTCGCTAACCTGCTATTTAGTAAATCACTATTGAGTACCACTAAATCTATATTGCGACTCGGTATATCAAGCAATTTTAATAATGAATCATAGTTATTCACCACATACATGTTTTCATTTTCTACAAAACCATTGTTCAATAAAAAATGATGAGTAACATCGTCTCTAATAACCGCAGTACTATATTGTTTAGCATCATCGAGTTTATTAATCACTAATGGATTGCTCGCAAGACTATAGAGAGAAATAGAACTTTTGGTAATATGACCAACCCATTGAAACATTTTTTGGCGAGAAGGAATGTACGCAAGTGAGTATATACAGGTGTTAGGTTCCTGTTTAGCTCGGTTAAAAGATAAAGACCAAGGGTGTGCCTCAATAACGTATTCGTAACCTGCAGCTTTTAGTACGGCTTCTACAATTTCAGTTGAAAGGCCCCCTACACTATCGTCATTCACAATCTGAAAAGGGGCTAAATGCTCTGTGACTATTGCCAATTTAGCAGCCAACGCATTTCGACAAAGCATAAGAGTGCCAAGTAGCAAAAAACCACTTATAAACTTCTTATTAAACTTGCCCACACACTTCATAGCACTATAAGCCTTATTAGAAGACACATTTGTTTTCAGTTGATTTGTAACTATTTTGTAATCAGATGCCTAATTTAATAGCACATTTAACCGATAAAATTAAGAAAAAACAACCATACTCCCAATATTTGTTGTATTTAGTAACATATAATTGCTTGAATCTTATGCTAATTCGCTTAACAATTATCACGGCAATAACGTTTATAAGCAGCTAAATGTGAAAAATCTGATGCCACTGATTATTATCAATAAAAACATCAATAAAAGCGAGGCTACTCTATGTTATCTAAAATCTCTTTATTTCTAAAATCGCTAGCAGGAGAGCAACCCGATGAGGATAACGAACTATCGTTAGAGTTGGCCTGTGCTGTACTTTTATGTGAAGTGATTCGTGCAGATGGTGAATACACCCAAGAAGAAAAAAATACGCTAAATACCATTATGCAAACCAAGTTTCATTTGTCTCAAAACGAAGCCGTTGAAGTGCTAAATACAGCAACTAGTTTGAGTGAGAATTCTACCGACTTTTATCAATTCACCAACAATATTAACCAACATTATAATCTTGAACAACGCAAAGAAATGGTCTCTCTTTTGTGGGAAATAGCCTACGCAGATGGCAACCTGGCGAGTATTGAAGAACATATTATTCGCAGAATTTCCGACCTATTACACCTTAATCATGGTGAATATATACAAGTTAAGATAAATTCAACCCCTTAACATAGGCGCAATTCCAATTTCATTAATTAGATGACGACTTATATCCAAGAAAAATGACCAACAACTGTATTATTTTACCCCATAGGAATAAGCACATAGTAAGTGAGATTGGTATAAACTGACATTGCATAAAATCATCATACTTATGTATTCTTTTGGTGTTACAATAACGCATTAGTTATTTTATTTATTACGGCATTCATTCCATGGCAAAACTTGGCAAATTTAACCCCCTTGAAGTTATCGCAATTACCGACACAGGCGCTTATTTAGATGCAGGTGACTTAGGTGAAGTTTTACTGCCTAATCGACTTATCCCTGAAAACTGTAAAGTAAAAGACGTACTTAAGGTGTTTTTATATGTCGATAATGCTGATCGTGTTATTGCCACTACTCAAACTCCTTTAGGTCAAGTGGATGAATTTGTGTCCCTTAAAGTAGTGCAAACCAATAAAATGGGTGCTTTTTTAGATTGGGGTTTACCAAAAGATTTATTAGTCCCTTTTAATCAACAACATAGTGCGATGGAAGAAGGAAAATATTACCTTGTTCGTATTTTTCTAGACTTAAAAACTGAACGTTTAGTCGCTTCGAGTAAGCTAGATAAATTTATCGATATTTGGCCAGCACAATATAACAAAGGCGATAAAGTAGAGTTAATTATTGGTAGTAAAACCGATTTAGGCTTTAAAGCGATTATTAATAATCAGCACTGGGGATTGTTATACGATAACGAGATATTTCAACCCTTACGGATCGGTAAAAAGGTGACTGGATATATTAAGCAAATACGCGAAGATGAACGTATTGACCTATCATTAACCCGCACAGGCGAGCGTAAAGTAATGGATTTTAGTGAAAAATTACTTGCTCATATTAGCGAAAACAATGGCCACAGCCCGCTTAATGACAAGAGTGCCCCAGAATTAATTCAGCGTATGTTAGGCGTTAGTAAGAAAACGTTTAAGTCTACAGCAGGTAATTTAAAGAAAAAGGGCTTAATTACTATTGAAAAAGATGGTCTTCGTTTAGTTAAATAAACGATTTCGATTTGCTAAATCATATTAACGAGACAAAGGTTACTGTACAAAAGACTAAATAAAATATTCAAATACATACAGTAACCTCAATTGAGACTATTCAGATTTATTCGCTATTTTTTGTAAATTTTCATGAATTTTAAATAAAACGATTAATAATTCGCACCAAATTCTCGCAAAAATAGCACCACCTATCATAATGCCTAAGCCAGCAAATATACCACCACCGTATTGAGTAAAAATAGAACTGAGCCCTGAAATTAGAGAGGCAATCAATAAGAGCCAATAAACAAAAGTGATTATTTTCGGGGTTAGCATTGAATCAAAGAAAAAAATATCTTTCATGAGTACTTCCTTTTAATTATAACTCCATTGAGGGGTAGCATTAAGCTTTCGGAGTTTAAAAAAGCTAACGGCTAAAATTAAGCAATTGTTACTACTGATATGAAACAATTGCTATATTAAGATACCTTTCCTTAAGACAATTAACAAGTTAGCTGTTTTTATAGCTTCAATCGCTTCATCCTGCGTACCATAGCATCAACAAATCGTTGGGGCGATTGTTCATCAAGGTTAAAATATAACGAAGGCTCTATTAGTTCAGCTTCCATTAACGCAAAACCACTGCAGGTACGAACAAAGTCTAAACGGGCGTACAGTAATGAAGTGTTAATCACTTTAAGTACTTTTTCGGCATGTAACTTTAATGCCGGCTCTGGCATTACTTTTCGGATGAAACCGCCGAATTCTTCTTGAACACGATAATCATTTTGTTGAGGTGTTTTTAAAATAGCGTGACTGAATTGATCATCAAAATAAAACAATGAAAATTCACCTTCTTCGATAATTTCAGGTATAAAAGGTTGTACCATAAAATCTCGTTGATGAAACTTAGCCAATAGCAGTTGTTCTTGCTCAATCGCTTGCTCTAACGTCAATCGATATGTGTCAAACGCGCCAGCACTAACACACGGCTTAATGACAATTTCATGGCTACTAAGTTGAGAAAAATAAGCCGTAATATCGTCCTGCTTAATATCATTACACCAAAGGGTTGGTACAATTTCAATACCGTCGTTATGTAAAGCACGAAGGTATTTTTTATCAATATTCCATTGAATAATATTTAAGGGGTTGTCTAAATGAGCACTTGAGTCGTCAATTTTTTCTAGAACGCGTAAAAATGCTTGGCAATCAAGTTGATAATCCCATGGAGAGCGCACCATCACTAATTGATAATCATCCCAACATATTCCTTTAGCTCGCCATGAAAGCGTATCGCAATGCCAACCCGCATTATTTAAAGGCTCTATAAGTAAGTTATCACTTACTTCATATTCAGAGCAATCATCCATCGACAATATAACGCATTTTTTCATAATGCTTTCCTCATAGTAGATTGTGTTAACCACCAAACAGTCGTTCTAACCATGAACGTTCTCGTTGCTTCAAACAAACATCGCTCACTTTTATACCTGCGATAATTGCCGGATACTCAATTGTATGACTGCAATTGTCGGTTACCGCATTACCACTTTCTTTTTCAAATAAGGTAAGCGCAACCGCATTGGGCATGTTTACCTCTTTATTTGTGACCCCTTGTCGTTTCATAAAATCGGCAAACATTACCAGTGCGCCGCTACTTCCTGTTAACTTTGTCGGCTTATTATCATCTCTGCCTAACCAAGTAGTGACTAAATGTTGTTTGTCATAGCCAACAAACCAACTATCGCGTAAATCATTACTTGTTCCTGTTTTACCTGCTATTTGAGAGTCTGATAAACGCCAAGATAATGAACGCGCTGTTCCTGTTTGAGTCACTTGTGTTAATGCATAATCAAGTAAGTAAGCCCCGTTAGTTGAAAGGCGTTGTTCTGCAATATTATTATTTTGCCATAGTACTTCACCACTCCCTGATAACACTCTTGTAATAGCATGTTGTTGCTGATAGTTACCTTGTGCTGCAATAGGTAAATACAGTTGATTGACTTGCAAAGGCGACATATCAACAGCCCCCAATAACATTGACGGACGCGTAGTAATATCTTCATCAAACCCTAGTAAGTGCATAGCTTTAGCAATATTATCTAACCCTAACTTCATTCCTAAGTTAACGGTCGGAACATTTAACGAATAAACTAAGCCATCGATTAATGGCACCTGACCTTGGTATTGCCCATTATAATTTTTAGGTTGCCATTTTTTACCTGCGTCACTGGTTAAAGTGATCGCTTTATCTTCTAGAACTGTGGCGAAATTATATTGCTCAAAACGCTCTAAAGCGGCCAAGTAAATAGCCGGTTTAATTAGCGAACCAATAGGTCGTTGTGCATATAATGCGCGGTTGAATCCAGCATACCCTTTTTCTTTGCCCCCCACTAAGGCACGAATTTCACCACTTTTAATATCTGTTACTATCATTGCCGCTTGTAACTGGCTTTGTTGATGCGTTTTTTCTAACAGCGGAATTTGTTCTGCCACGGTTTGTTCAAGATTTTGCTGTATTTGATGTGAAAACCCAGTAAAAACACGAATTCCAGATTGTTGAGCAACATCTGAAATATATTGAGACACCTCACTCGTTACTAGCTGCAAATAAGCAGGGTATTTGTTTTTAGCAACCCGACGAGACTTTCTAATACCCAGCCCTGACTCTACGGCTTGCTCAAAATCATTTCTCGATAAAAAGTGTTGCTCAAACATTAATCGCAATACTAAATCTCGTCGCTGCTTGGCTCGCTCTGGATGACGCCAAGGATCGTAATAACTCGGCCCCTTTACTTGGCCAATTAAGAGCGCCATTTGCTGCACGTTCAGTTGGGCAATGTTTTTACCAAAGTAAAATTTACTCGCAAGACCAAACCCATAAATACCGTTAGCATAATGCTGCCCTAGATATACTTCATTGATATAGGCTTCAAGCAATTGATCTTTGCTATAACGGTACTCAAGAATTAGCGCCATTAACGCTTCTTTTACTTTTCTGGTGATAGTGCGCTCTCGAGTAAGGTACATATTTTTAACGAGCTGCTGGGTTAGAGTACTTCCTCCTTGCACCGTTCTCCCTGCCCGAACATTATTAATTAATGCCCTTAATATACCTAATGGAGAAACCCCATGATGAAAATAAAAATCGCGATCTTCAACTAATAATAAGGTATCTAACAATTTCTCAGGGACTGTTTCTAACGCCACCAGCACCCTGTCTTCTTTATTGTCAGGTAAAATACGGTCCACTAAAATGGGCTCAAGCTGAATATGCCTAACAGGTGTATGTTCTACTAGCAGTGACGCGATTTTATCATCATCCATTGCTACTGTTATTTTTTGAGCAGGAACAAGCCCGTGGCCAAAATTGAATGATCGACGATAAAAAATTATTTTTTGACTCGATTGTTCAAACTGCCCTGGTTGCCTTACTTTCGCGACCTTTTGATAACCACTTAATTTAAGCGATTTCGCTAACATGGCTAATGAATAATGCTCCGAGACAGAAAGCATTTTTATTTCACCGAACACCTGAACAGGTACTTGCCAACGTTGCCCTTCAAAGGTTTCGCGCACTTTTCCATCTAGATAAATCACATATAAACTCAAGGCAAAAAGGCATATCACGAAAAGTTTAACTAGCGTAGTAATAACCCACAGCATGCGAGACTTCACAACAGCATCATTTTTTGCAGGTTGCTTTTTGGCTGAATTGGTCTTTTTAGTAGGATTTTTTTTCACATTTTTTTTATCGGACATAAAACTTGATAGGTGGTAAAAATTAGCCCATAAAGCTTACCACAACTGTATATATAGACAATAGTAAGCATGATTAGCCTAGTTTATTTGTAACAAAAAATTAATTGCCATTGTTCTAACATGATTTGTTTCGTATATTGCATACACAAAGAAAAATGGACGACATAACTATGATCAGGATTGATAATATTTGCCGCACTTATGGCAATGGCGAAACAAAAGTGAATGCCTTATCCAACATTACCCTTTCCATAAAAGAAAATGAATTTGTAGCAGTAATGGGGACTTCTGGCTCAGGTAAGTCAACCTTAATGAGTATTTTAGGTTGTTTAGATACTCCAACTTCTGGCGATTATTTATTATCTGGCGAATCCGTTAAAGACATTGACGATATTGCCTTATCTAAAATTAGAAATACAAAAATCGGCTTTATTTTTCAAAGCTTTCATTTACTCCCCCGACTTACTGCTTTACAAAATGTCATACTACCTCTGCGCTACACAGATATTTTTCAAGAAGAAGCTGAACAACGCGGTATGGAAATGCTAGAAAAGGTTGGCTTAGCAAGTCGCTCTCATCACAAACCTAATGAAATGTCTGGAGGTCAACGCCAAAGAGTAGCTATTGCACGCGCTCTGGTTAATTACCCTAAAGTTATTTTTGCTGATGAACCGACCGGTAACTTAGACAGTAAAACTTCTATCGATATTATGAACTTGTTAACTCAATTACATAACCAAGGACAAACTATCGTGATGGTCACACACGAAGAAGATATTGCCGCTTATGCTTTAAGAACAATACGCATGCAAGATGGACTAGTGATTGAGGATAAAACATGTACCAAGCAATAGTTTTACTCCTGCTATTTATTATAAATTTTCCAGCATTAGCGTTAGAAACATTTTTACTTTCAGGACAAATTAAAGCGAGCGATAATCAAAGCTTTTTTTCACCCAAAAGCGATTCCTGGCAAGTACAGGTTCAGTGGATATTGCCCGAAGGAGACATTGCTCAAAAAGGCGATTTAGTGGTTGTTTTCGACAGTGGCTCTATTCAAAGCAACATAGAGCAAGAAGAAGTCTCACTCATCAGTGCACAGGAAGAATTACATCGTATAAAAACGGCTAACGAACAAGGCCTATTAGAAGCACTGTACGCAGAAAAGCGCAGTGCATTAGTGTTAGAAAAGACAAAAATTGATGCCAGCATAGGCTTAGCGCACATTAGTCGTTATGATCATGAAAAGTACCAATTAGACTATGAAAAAGCCGTTATCGACAATGCTAAAAATAAAGAAACATTAAAACAAACTATTTTAGCGAATAAAGTGGCGGTAAAAAAGCAAGAAATCACCTTAAAAAAGCATCAAGACAAGCTTAAATACAACCAAAAAGTGCTCGAAAAAATGAGCTTACGTGCTCAACGTACAGGCCCCGTACTTTATGCTAACCATCCTTGGACAGGTGAAAAAATCTATGTCGGTGTCACTGCACAACCCGGTTGGAAAATAGTAGAAATACCTTCACTTAATGGCATGTACATTGAAGCATGGGTACATGAAGTTGATTATAAGCGATTAACCTTAGGCGATACCGCTAAACTCACCTTCGATGCATTTTCACAACAGCCACTAACGGCCAAACTGTCAAAAATATCCACACAACCTGAAGAGCGTAAAGAATGGGGTAATGATGTTTATTTTCGTACTCAATTTGATTTTATTAATAATGAAAACTTAACCTTATTACCGGGCATGAGTGCACAATTAGAATTTTCAACGACTCAACCAGGGGCTATTAATGAACAATAACACACCATTAACAATCGCCGCTTTAATGACGAGCCTTGCCTTACTCTCACAGGCATGTAGCCAAGCTTCTGTTGAAAAAAATAACAGCCAAGTCATACCTTCGACCACCGCAAGCAACACTATTACCGCAAGTGGCGAATTAGAATCTAAAACTACCGCAATAATTGGCCCTCCTTCAGTTTCTCGTATGTGGCAATATCAAATTAAGCAATTAATACCTGAAAACACCAAAGTAAAAAAAGGTGATGTTATTGCCGCTTTCGACAGTAAAAAAGTATCTGATCGGTTAGTAGATAAAAAAGCTGATCTTAATACCGCAAAAAAAGAATTAGAAAACAAAAGACTAAAAGAGATTCAAAATGAGCAAAGCCTCATTTTAGCTGTGGCTGAAAAGCAAATGGAGTTTGAAAAAGCTAAACGAAAATTTGAAATTGTTGATCAATCTCGTTCTGAGAATGATCGCAGAAAAGCTGAGATAGACCATACCATTGCTGAAAACGATTTATTTTTAGCGCAAAAAAAGTTGGCATTTCATTACGACAATACGCAATTAAATTTGAAATTAGCACAAGCAAAAGTTAACCGAATTACTAATAAGGTTAATGGTATTCAAAATGATATAAAAAAATTAACCGTCATTGCTCCTATTGACGGCATGGTGATCTACAAAGAAAAGTATGACGGTGAAAAACCAGCAGTAGGAGAAAGTATTAACTTTGGTCAGCCTATAATCGAGTTAGCCGTTATTGAAGAAATGCAGTTAAAAGCACAAATTGCAGAACCAGATAGTGGAAAAATAGCAATAGGCCAAAAAGTAAAAGTGAGTTTAGACAGCACACAGGAACTTGTTGTACAAGGGACAATTGTATCATTAGGGAGAGTATTTAGAGACAACTCAGCACAAGATAAAAAACGTATTATCGATGTAATTATTGAGTTTGATGAGCCCGATAACAACATTATGCGTCCAGGAATGACGGCAAGAATTGAAATTACCATTGATAAAGTCGCTGAACTCGCAAAAAGCTCAAGCAATACTAGCCCCATACAAGGAAGTCAGGCATCACTATGAACAAACAACGATTAACATCTCTTTTATATTTTCCAGTAACATTAAGCACCTGTTTGTTATTGCTAAACGCTTGCTCTTCTGAAAAAGAAATGCCCTTACTATACCAAGTAGAAGAGCTCGATTTTGTGGTTAGCGTACCAGCAAAAGGTGAATTATTTTCATCAAAAGCGACCGTAATTAGCGCCCCAATGTCCAGACGAGGCATGCAAAATATTGCTTGGTTAGCACCTGAATTTTCTTTGGTAAAAAAAGGCGACGTTATTGCACGCTTTGACGGGGAAGCAATGTCTAAAGAACAGTACGAAAAACAACTCGATTTAGAGATTAATTTACAAGAAATAATTGAAAAAGACGGTATGTTAAACTTACAACTCGAAGAAATTAATAAAGACATAGGCCTAATTTCACAAGAAACACAGTTCGCTAAAAACTTTACCATTGACGATGTACGCATTCGCGCCAAAATTGAAATTTTAGATGAACTACAAAATACTGAATTCTTACTCGCTAAAGAGGAATATCTTAACTGGCAAAGCGAACAATTTAATAAAAGCTCAGAAGGCGAAATGGGCTTGTTGACCATGAAAAAACAGCAAAGCCAAGAGAAATTGCAACAACTCAACGACAGTTTGTCTCAACTTGAAGTAAAAGCACCTCATGATGGTCTGCTGACTTATCAAGCTAATTGGCGAGGAGAAAAGCCCCGCGCAGGTCAATCAATTTGGCCAGGAAGTAAAATAGCTGAACTTCCCGATACTAGCGAAATGAAAGCAAAATTATTTGTTTTTGAAAACGAAGCAATCAACCTAAGTGTAGATAAGAACGTGAATTTTTATCTTAACGCCTATTCAGATTTAACTTTTAACGGTAAAATTGAATCGATTGCACAATTTCCTCAATCGATAAAACGTGGTGATCCTCAAAAATATTTCGAAGTCATTGTTACCCTTGAAAAACAACAAGCTAAACTTTTTGTCCCCGGCAGAAAACTACAAGCAACCATAAAGATTTCCCATCAAAAAAAGCAAATTATTATTCCACTGCAGAGTGTATTCACCAATGAACAACAATCGTTTGTTTATTTATATGAAAACGGTGCATATACACAAACGCCTGTAAAACTCGGTGAAGTAAGTTTAAGTCATGTCACTGTCAGTGCTGGTTTAAAAGCGGGTCAACAAATCGCATTAACAGACATGGGGCATAGCTAATGAAGATTATCGCGCTTTTTATTGATGCTTTTAGCGAGCTTGCTCAACACAAACTTCGTACGCTATTAACTTTACTCGGAATGATTTTCGGTGTTGGTGCCGTTATAGCCATGTTAAATATTGGCGAAGGTGCTGAAAAAGAAGCCATGAAAATGATCAGTACTATGGGCTTACATAATTTAATTATTGAAGCAAAAACCTTTGAAGAACAAGAGTTAAAAGAACAACGAAAACACTCTTCAGGTTTAAGTATTAGAGACGGTGAAATAAGCGAACGTTCACTGCCTTTTGTGGAATCATTTAGTGCGCAAAAACTCATTGAAACTTATATTATTTTCAGCGCACACGGTAAGAGTGATGGCGAAGCCGTTGGTGTAAGTCCGAGTTTTTTTAATTTATCGCAATTTAACTTAGCTACAGGGCGAACGTTGAATGAACGCGATGATAAAAATTTTTCACAAGTCACCTTATTAGGAGCTTCAACCGCAAAACAATTATTTCCTCAAGGTAATGCTGTTGGTCAAAATATAAAAATTAATCATTTATGGTTTAAAGTGGTGGGCGTATTACAAGCGCCATTTTTAAAAAAAGAAGCCTTTCAAGGCATTAAACTGGGCGGTGAACAACACCAAGTTTTTGTCCCACTTAAAACCGCTATCCATAAATTTCCAAGTAAACATTTAAGCAGTGAAGTCAGCAGTATTAAATTGAAGCTAGGTGATGATATTAACCCTATTGCAGCAGCAAAAGCAGTGAGTCATTTATTAGATCGTCGACACAATGATGTTGATGATTATAACTTAATTGTTCCCGCTGCCTTGTTAGCCCAACAAAAGCAAACCCAACAAATATTTAATATTGTTATGTCATGCGTCGCAGGTATTTCACTGCTTGTCGGCGGTATTGGTATTATGAACATCATGCTTGCCACTGTATTAGAAAGAACCAAAGAAATTGGTTTATTACGCGCTATTGGCGCAACACAAAAAGATATTCAACTACAGTTTATTTCAGAGAGTTTTACCATTTCTATTATGGGTGGGATCTTAGGTGTTATATTTGGATTAGTTTTATCTGAACTTATCGCCCTGTACTCACAATGGTCAGTATCATGGTCGATTAACGCGATTTTATTATCCTTTAGCATTTGTGCATTAGTTGGATTAATTTTTGGTGTCTATCCAGCGATAAAAGCCTCTAAACTAAACCCTATAGATGCTTTACAAAGCGACTAATTAACCAAAGATGCATCACTTTCGCCTAATATTTACCTTTATTAGGCGAAAAACTCTATACTGGGGCATTGATTAATTATAAATAGGCATAAAAACTTTTAATGCGCTTTTTCGAAATAGCGCCTTCAGAACTTCCTCTGTCGCGTAATACCGACACTCTTAAGCTTTTTTTATCAACCGATTTAAGTACACCTTCAAAGGTCACGTTATCTGTCGTGACAACTTTTACTTTTTTATTAATATACCTTTTGGCATTTACTAAAGGTTTTGCATAATATTTAAAGACTTTAACTTGGTTTTTCTTTTCGATTTGCTTAGGAGTTAACACCACCACTTTATCGAACTTTTTCAACTGCCAGCCATCAAATATCGTTGGCAGGTCAAAATTATTCACTTGAATTTTAAGCCCTAACGCTTCTCTTAAATCTTTCTCATTGTAATGACCAATATTATCAAAACTATAACCCAGTGGCGGATCCATCGAGAGATGCACTGTACTACCAGGTTGTAATAACTCTCGATATGTTCGCTTAATGTCGTCGGTCATGTTTAGCTTAGCTGTTTTTAATGCATCACCAACAAGCAAAATATGATTATCGATATAATCATCAATACTGACGCCTTCTTGGGCTGCACAATAAGCATTTTTTCGCTGATTATATCCCAAATCGGTAATATCCATTGAAACCGAATCGATCGTTGGTACTAATGCTAAATCACTATATTGAGTTAAGTCGCTAACAATGTTTGACAGCTCAAAACTCGAAGAGAAGCGGGTCATATTATCGACATCGAAGTCCGACTCACCCGATAGTTTACTAATGACATCGCCAACAACTGACTCTTTGTTTAACGAAAAACTGCCTGAAAAATTAATATTGCTGTATCCCATAGCAAGATACTCATCAATACCTAACTGCATTTTTTGTCCACAACCAGAAGCTTGTAGCGCACTTAAATTATCAGGCTGCTCAGTTTGTTTGATCATACTGACTAATGAAGTCGTTAACGGTAAGTTGAAATTGGTTAATTTGAAATAGAGATGATCAGGAAGTGCGAAGTCATTGTCTGTAGCTTTAGGAAATAAAAGCTCAAACAAACTGCCAACACCATATTCAACTTCATCGAAAGTCATTTGAATATTCAAAGCAGGAACATAAAGCCGTCCTCCCTGAATAAGCGCATTGCCGTTTAAACTCAACTTGGCACTGTCGTAGCTTATATCAATACTATCGCCGCTGTTGGCAATTGCTTGATCAATATTGGCTTTAAACTTCCATTGTATAAAAAAATAAAAGCTTAACGTTATCAGTAATAGTAAGCCGCAAACTTTAAGTAACAGTGATGATTTCATTGAATATTTATTCTTTTAATGTTTGTACTAATCAGTCTACTATACAGATAAAAAAATAAAGATTAAGTATTCTTTATCAAGCGCTTCACTTTATTAGTTGCTTGCGCATTAGCAGGATCATCTGGCCAGTAATGTTTCGGATATTGGCTTTTCATGTCTTTTTGTACCGCTTTATAACTGCCTTGCCAGAATATCACTAAATCTTGTGTCACTTGAATCGGCCTATTTGCTGGCGACAATATTTCTAAAATTAGCGGAATACTTTTGTTACCTAACTCCCCAACACTCGGAGTTTCATTCACGCCATACAGCTCTTGCATTGGTAAGGACACCATTGGCGATTTCTCGGTGGAATAGCGAATTTTGCAATGCCTCCCTGTAGGGCCAATAAAATGGGTTGGCGCGCATTGAGCGAGTAGTTGCTGTTGACGATAATCAAGCAAGCTTAACAACATGGCATTTATATCGAGTTTCTTAAACTGACTTTTTGACTTTATTTGCCCTACAAAAGGTACAAACCAAGTTGAAAGTTTGTCAACTAATGCTTCATCACTTGCCTCAGGTAAGCCTAAATGTGCTTGATATTGATTAAGCCACCGCCATCTGGTTAGCAAGGTTAAATTATTGTCAGTAAAAGGGATAAAAGCCAAGCCTTGTGCTTTAATAACATCACACCACATCAGCGAAACTTGTTCAGGGGTGAGCTGTTCATGGTTGGGAGTTTCATCGATAACAATTGCACCTACTTTATTTTGCTGGTGCGCGAACAGACGATCATTTTTCGCATCATACCCCAAGTTAACCACTGATTGTATGCGAACAGCTTGCCAGTTAACTAAACAATGCAAATCCACAGGCGCAGCTAACCGCACTTGTAACACCTGTTGGTTTTTCAATTGAAAATTATTTGACTGATAATTAGATTGACTCAAGTTCGCTACCACAATATAAGGTTCATCTGCTAGTGCATCTTCATGATTTACCGAAATGCCTTTCCCGTTACCTGCGATAAAATCACCAACACGACCTCTATTTTTTGCCAGTCGTTCTGGGTAAGCTAGCGCTAGCAATGATCCACAAAATGCCACAGGTAGATCATCACTTGAACAACCTTTTACTTTTACTTGTTTTGCTAGTTGCACGGCCTGTTGTTTAATTTGATTAATTGCAGGGTGAACATTTTTTTTATCCGATAATGTTAATAATTCATTGACTCTATGGCGTATATCGCAGTCATAGCGAGCACGATCACCTTTGATAATATCTTTTGCTTCTAATAACGCCGTTAACACGCACGCTAAAAAACCAAGCTGTGGTATCTCTGTTGATTGTTCCAAGTTTTTAGCTTTAACAATCATGTGAGCAAAGCGCGGATGACTCGCAACTTTTGACACTTCATGGCCATGAGCAGTTAAATGATTTTTATCATCAACAATCTCAAGTGATTGCAACTCTTGCCATGCCAGCTTCTCTTTTACGTTTGGAGGTAGTTCTAATAAAGGCAATTCGCTTAGTTGACTAACGCCCCAGCGTGCCGATTCAATTAATAAAGGTAGAATGTCGGCTTGCATAATTTCAGTGATATTGTGCTCAGACCGACGATTAAAATCTTCAAGGCTATATAAACGAATACACTTGCCTGGCATTAAGCGACCAGCTCGTCCAGCTCGTTGAATGGCTGAAGCTTTAGATATCGCTTGTTGATGTAAACGGTTTGTGAGCGTTTGTTGTTGATACAGAGCAACCTTCTCAAGGCCACAATCAATGACTAAGTCGACCCCCTCAATGGTTAAACTTGTTTCAGCAATATTGGTCGCTAGCACCAATTTATAACGACCCGACGGGCAAGGAGCAATCGCTTGTTGTTGCGACTTAACAGATAAATCACCGTACAAAGGGCTTAATAGCATGTTAGCAGGCAGTTGATTAACTAAACCTTTCATAAAAAAATGAATATCAGAAACACCCGGTAAAAAAACTAAAATGGAGCCTTGATGTGATGTTCCTTGCTCTTTAACAACACTTAATGCGTGCTCTCGCCATATTTTGATATTTGCAGGAGCACGATAAGTAACCTCAACAGGAAAGCTTCGTCCCTTACTGTTTAACGCAATGGCATCGGGTAGTTGAGAAGTGAGTTGATCGCTGGCTAAAGTGGCTGACATTAACACGATTTTTAAATCGTCTCGTAACCCTTGTTGTACATCTCTTGATAAGGCAAATGCTAAATCAGCATGTAATGAACGTTCATGAAATTCATCAATAACAATTAAGCCGCAGTTTTCTAATTCAGGATCATGTTGAATAATTTGCGTTAAAATACCTTCTGTAATGACCTCTAACTGTGTTTCATTAGAAACTTTACTATCATTACGTAAACGATATCCTACTCGTTGACCAACAGGCTCACCCAGTTGTTTAGCAAGGAAACAGGCAATATTTTTAGCTGCTATACGTCTTGGTTGCAACAGGTAGATTTTTTTATTCGCGAGGGCGTTAATCGTTAAAAGCCACAAAGGTAAGCAGGTTGATTTTCCTGCCCCAGGAGGCGCAGATAAAATGACAGTATCATGGCTGTCCATTGCTTGAAGAAAATCTTCTTTGATCGCTTCTACGGGTAATACTACTTGGCTCATAACTCACTTTCTGTAGTTAAATTAACGATTAACGTTACTTTCTCTATTATACTTAATATTAAGCTATTGCTTCTACTCATCTTTAATAAACATTTTTATACAAGCTATCGTTTGCTGCCTTATTTCAATAACGTCATTCAATTACCTTAAAAAATAAATTGATAAATCACTGTTTTAACAGGTAAACAAAAACTTGAAAAATTAAAAAAATAGACTTACTTGGCAGCTTTAAAAAATCTTGGTATTAATAACAACCCAATTAATTTTGAGAATAAAAAATGAATTTATCTGCACATGGAAGTTACAGTATTGAACAACAAGGAAATATTCTCTTAGTTGATGCAAAAGGTCCGTTTAATGAAGTCACTTTAGCGCAATATCATTTAGATATGAAAGAGGTTTGTCAGCAAATGCAAGGCCAACCTTGGGCTTCCTTGGTTACATATTACGGCAATAGTATTTTCACCCCAGAAGCAGAAGCCTGCTTGATAGATGTGACTAAGTATAGAGTCAAACACGGTATGTTAGTCAATGCTTCAGTGATCATTAATTCCAACCATGCCGACTTACAACAAATGCAATTAACCAGAGTTTACCAAAGTGCGGGAGTGTTGTTTCATGTGTTTAGTGATGTTGAGCGCGCCAAAGACTGGCTCGTTGACTTTTTAGATGACCAACGCACTGCAATGATTTCAAAACCTTATGCAGCACGTTGTCAATTTTCACTGTAGGTAACCTAAGCTCGGCTTAACAACTATTTCTCTAGTAGCTATTTTTCCTTACTCATTTTTCAAATGGTAACTATGTTTTAAACCGAGTCACATCAGGCTAAGTAGCTACTCAAGGTTTTACTCCTGAAAATTTATGAATAAGCCTAACTTTTAAGCACTAGTCAGTAACTTAGCAATAGTCGCAATACCTTGTCCGGTAGCACCTGCTCCATATAAGCTGGTTGAGCTACCGTGGTAGGCCGCAGCTAAGTCCATATGTAACCATCCCACTCCTTCGTTAGGAACAAACCTAGCTAAAAAACCTGCGGCATTACTCGCACCACCGGCACCACCCCCTTTTTGCGTTCGGCTATTTGCTGTATCGGCAAATTCCGATGTACATTTATCTTGATGCCAAGTCGCAAGAGGTAATTGCCAAACAGGCTCACACGTCTCAGAAGCTGCACGTTTAGCTAGCTCTACAATATTAGCATCTAAGCCAAATAATGCCGTGTAATCAGCACCTGTCGCCATAACCGATGCACCAGTTAACGTTGCCGCATCAATAATCATTTCTGCACCAGTTTCTGCCGCCGCCATTAAGCCATCAGCTAAGACTAAGCGCCCTTCAGCATCAGTATTGGCAATTTCAACCGTAACACCGTTTTTATAGGTCAGTATATCGCCTAATTTAAATGCTTTGCTGCTAACCATGTTTTCTGCACAGCACAAAAATAATTTAACACGCTTATCCAAACCTTGTTGAATAGCCAACGCTAAAGCGCCAGAAACAACCGCTGCTCCTCCCATGTCGCACTTCATGCTAAACATGCCTTCGCTCGATTTTATGCTATAGCCACCACTGTCAAAGGTAATACCTTTCCCCACTAAACTAGCAGCAACAGGCGCGTTTACATCTTGGCTTGGATTATAATCTATGGTCACTAAACAGGGCGGGTTACAGCTGCCTTTACCAACATTGTAAATACCTACCCAACCAGCGTCATTTAAAGCCTCACCTTTAATCACTTCAACACTGACACTATCAGGAGCTTGAGCAGTAATATAATCACTAGCAAGTTGCCCTAATTTTTCAGGAACCAGTTGACTGGGAGTTTGATTAGTTAAGTCGCGACTCCACGCATACACCTTAAGCTTTGTCGTTAAACGGTTCACTAATTCTGGCTGACCGGTAAACTCTACATGGGTTAATTTACCTACACAGGTAAAACCTAAAGCGAATGCCCATTGCTGGTTTTCAGCCCATTCATTTCCTGATAACTGCGCTTGATGCACTCCTGCTCTTTCAATTTTACGAGCTGCTTGTTGAATTTTTCTCAAGCCAACTTCGTCAGTATCTACACTACTGTTAAAGCAAATATGAATTTCATCACCAACAAATTGGACTAAATTATTACTTTGCCAATTACTGCTAGGTACGTTTTCAGGGGAATTAACCAACAAAATTTTAACAGTGTGTGTCATGTGTTTTCCTATAAAGTAATTTGAATGAATAATAAGAGGTATTCTATACCAATTAGTATGTTGATATGCTCAAATATAAGCAACTGTGTAAGCCAAATAATCTGATCTCCTAAATGAAATTTACCCAACCACTTGAAAAAGCCACACTAATTAAACGCTATAAGCGCTTTCTTGCTGATATTATTTTAGCAGATGGCAGCGAGACAACGATACACGTAGCTAATACTGGTGCTATGACTGGCTGTGCCGAACCTAACGATAGTGTTTGGTACAGCACATCAACCAATACAAAACGCAAATATCCTCTTAGTTGGGAGTTAACTCAAACCCAAAATAATCACTTTATTTGCGTTAATACAATAAAAGCAAATAATTTAGTAGAAGAAGCAATTAATAATCTTATTATTCCAGAACTTAATGGATACGCAAAGTTAAAGCGTGAAGTGAAGTATGGCGATGAAAATAGTCGGATTGATATTCACCTAAGTGGTCATCATAATGGCTTACCTAATGCTTATGTCGAAGTTAAAAGTGTCACCTTATTAACCGATAAACAAGGCTATTTCCCAGATGCAGTAACAACCCGAGGACAAAAGCATTTACGCGAACTTATCGCAATTGCTAATTCGGGCCAGCGAGCGGTTTTATTTTTTGCTGTTTTACACACAGGCATCGACTCAGTTAAAGTTGCTCAGCACATAGATCCTAATTATGCCGCATTATTAAAAGAGGCGCAGCAAGCAGGTGTAGAAGTGCTTGTTTACCGAGCCGATCTCAATGAAAAAGAAATAAAACTCACTCACGCTATAAATTTTTTACCGTAATTCATATCAAAATGATAAAACTGTTCAACCAGTGATAGTAATCGTCTAAAAAATATACTACTATAACAGTCGTTGCTTCGCCGCAACTTGCCGCAACTTATAGAGCAATTAATTACTGCAATCGTAAGTAGGGAGATAACATGCAAACTTTATCGACAGCAGAAAACGACACATTACTTGAAAGAAGACAAAACACGATAGCACAGTCTGAACTATGGGATCGCTTATCGTTATCACAAAAGTTTTCAACCAGTAGTTTAAATCAATTCGGTTACGATTTAGCCTTTATTCGCCAAGGTGTTAAAGGAAGCTCTGCCATTTTACTATGCGGCTCAAGTATCGCAACCGTCTCTGTCGAAGGCGATGTTGACACTAATCCCTCCATTGCCATTAGATAATCTAATTAACATCAGACGCTTACCTTTTATTATCCAAAAAATAATGAGGTAACTGAATTCAATTTTCAAATCATAAATACGCAATAAACACTCATTTTTAACTAGAATACAGCCAAGATAAATTTAAAAATACTTAAAAAATATTGACTAACTATAGGTAAACTTGATAAAAGTGCTTCCTTGCAGGAAAAGGCAATAATAGAAAAGTCCATTAAATTAATTTAACATATTGAATTAATTATAAAAAAATCTTTTTTAGTGTTTAACCTTGATTTTTTTACCCTGCGACACAATATAGACCTGCAATAATAGGTCTATTTAATATTGGCAATTGCAACCCAGTGAATTTTTGTCAATTACTTTACAAATAGCGATAAAGTAAACGCACTGAGGTCTATGTAAGTAGCATTTAGGAGAATTAGCATGCCAAAGAGTAAACAGAAAGCATTAGGGATTTTAGCCTTAGCAGAGGTTGAACCATACCAAGAAAAAGCGGGCGAAGAGTACATGAACCCTGCGCAAGAAGAGCATTTTAAAAAGATACTCGATGCTTGGCGAGTACAGTTACGTCAAGAGGTTGACCGCACGGTTACACATATGCAAGACGAAGCAGCAAATTTCCCAGATCCTGTAGATCGTGCTGCTCAAGAAGAAGAATTCAGTTTAGAGTTACGTACTCGAGATCGTGAACGTAAACTTATTAAGAAAATTGAAAAAACGCTACAGTTAATTGAAGACGAAGATTTTGGCTTCTGTAATTCATGTGGTATTGAAATTGGCATTCGACGTTTAGAAGCTCGTCCGACAGCTGATCTTTGTATTGAATGTAAAACTTTAGCGGAAATTAAAGAACGACAAATGGCAGGCTAGTTTTACCGTCCCTGTTATACCATGTCATCTGCTTTTTTTTCGCAGCATTTAGAACGACCACATAATACTTATCGTGGTCGTTTCGCTCCCTCCCCTTCCGGATTATTACACTTTGGCTCTTTAATCGCTGCATTGGCGAGTTTTCTTGACGCTAAAAGTAATCAGGGCACATGGTTAGTTCGTATTGAAGATATTGACCCACCAAGAGAGCAAGCAGGCGCTAGCCAAAATATATTAAACACATTAGACGCCTTTGGCTTACACTGGGACGAGTCAGTTCTTTATCAATCTCAGCAAAGTGAAGTCTATCGTGATGTACTCGAACACCTCGCGACCCAACAACTCAGTTATTACTGCCGATGCACTCGCGCCGAAATTAAAAAAATAGGAGGGATTTACCAAGGCCATTGCCGCTCTTTAAATCATCCTAAGCAAAATGCATCGACAAAAGTACGTAACGACCACGGAATAACACACTATACCGATTTAATTCAAGGTAAGGTGTCGTGTAACACAGTCCTTGCTCAAGAAGACTTTACCTTGGTCAGAAAAGACGGGTTATTTGCTTATCAATTAGCAGTAGTCGTTGATGATATATATCAAAATATTAGCCACGTTATTCGAGGTTGTGATTTACTAGAGCCTACTGCCAGACAACTCAGTTTTTACAACCTCCTCAATAAAACACCTCCACAATTTGGTCATGTACCTTTAGCGGTTACTGCCGACGGCTATAAACTAAGTAAACAAAACAAAGCCCCTGCCATTGATGTTAATAAGCCACAACCTGCTTTAGTTGCTGCGCTTGATTTTCTCGGTCAACAACCACCACAGGCATTACTTCATTTAACTCCGGAGGCAATTATCACATGGGCTATTGAACATTGGTCTTTGGATAGCATCCCCAAAAAACATCAAATCTGCTTTTCGTAGCACTTACTAACCTTAACAATTCCCATTAATCGAACAAATGCAGGATTATTGCTGTTTTTTCATTCTCTTTTTATAAGGGCTGTTATATCATTGCGCGTTCATAGCAAGTCTGTACTTAATCTGTTTAACATTCCAAAATTCGGGGTCTGTAATTATCAAACGCGTTATCAACTTATGTAAAAAAGTTTTAGGTAAAAAATCTAGAAATAAAAATGCTTCAGCACCCGTTGCAGGCCCTACTGTATTAACGCGCGATCAACATAGCGTATCTCGTAAACAAATTAGCGCTAACGCACTAAAAGTTCTGTATCGCTTAAACTCTGGTGGATACCAAGCTTACCTAGTAGGCGGTGGCGTTAGAGATATTTTATTAGGGCTTGAACCAAAAGATTTTGATATTGCCACCAATGCAACTCCCGAACAAATTAAAGCCTTATTTAGAAATTGCCGTTTAATCGGTCGTCGTTTTCGTTTAGCGCATATTGTTTTCGGTCGTGACATTATTGAAGTGGCAACTTTTAGAGGTCATCACGATAATGCACCTAAAAAAGAAAACAACGCTAAAGCCACATCTAAGCAAAGCGATGAAGGCATGTTATTGCGAGACAATATTTACGGTAGCATTGAAGAAGATGCTGAGCGCCGTGATTTTACCATTAACGCCCTTTATTATTCAGCTATCGACTTTAAAGTGTACGACTTTGCAAATGGCGTACAAGATGTTTTTGATAAAAAAATTCGTTTAATTGGTGATCCTGAAACTCGCTATCGTGAAGATCCTGTGCGTATGTTGCGTGCCATTCGTTTTTCAACAAAACTAGATATGGCGATTAGCCAAGAAACTGAAGCGCCTATTCATGAATTAGCATCATTACTTGATAATATTCCTGCCGCTCGAATGTTTGAAGAATTCTTAAAAATGTTTATCTCAGGTAAAGCGACAGCTAACTTTTTATTGTTACGCGATTATAAGCTGTTTCAATATTTTTTCCCGGCATTAGAGCAGCTTCTGACTCAAGATTCGCACCCTCATCTTTATGCTTTTATCACGCTTGCGATGAATAATACCGACAATAGAATTAACAATAATCAAAGAGTCACACCCGCGTTTTTAATTGCCGCATTTCTTTGGTACCCCATGCAAATTAAAATAACGCGATTAAAGTCTGAGACACAACTAACACCTCAAGATGCTTTCTTCTCTGCACTCAATGAAATAATGTCTGAGCAGCAACGCAGTATTTCCATACCTAAGCGCTTCCAAGCGGTTATGAAAGATATTTGGATTTTACAAGAAAGGCTAGAGCGAAGAGATGGTAAACGCGCCATGATCGCTTTTGAACATCCTAAATTTAGAGCGGGTTACGACTTTTTATTGATCAGAGGCGAAATTGAAGGTGGTCATGCACAAACATTGGCAACCTGGTGGACTGATTTTCAAAATGCTTCTGCAGACACTCGCATACAAATGATTAAGAGTGCGCCCAACAGTAAAGGTGGTCCTCGTAGAAGCGCAAGAAAACGCAGAAAGCCTAAAACAGCACGTACTTCAAATACACAATCAAACTAACTATTGGCGACTTTTAAATGTCACTTGTTTATATAGGTTTAGGTAGTAACTTATCCGATCCCGCCATGCAAATTAAGCAGGCGGTATTGGCTATATCTTCGCTAGAAAATTGTAAAATTGAACGTATTTCTGCCCTGTATTTTAGCCGACCAATGGGACCAAAAGATCAGCCAGATTACATGAACGCTGTTTTATCCTTGTCAACATCTAGCAACCCTATTGCGCTATTAGATGCCTTACAAACCCTAGAGAACAACGCCGGCCGAGTGAGAAAAGATAATCGCTGGGGCGCGCGAATTCTCGATTTAGATATCCTACTTTTTGATAATCAAATTATCGATTCTCCGCGGTTAACCATTCCTCATTATGGTATGAAAACACGCGAATTTGTATTAACGCCACTTTATGAAATTGCACCCACTTTAGTATTCCCCGATGGTGTAGCTCTGAGTGAAATAGTCCATACAATTAATCAAAACGGTCTAAAAATTTTCGACTATAGTTTACAGTTACCGATTAAATAACTGTTCTTGTATAATTGCGATGTATTTCAATTTATGAGAAGGTACGCCCACTGAGTATTTACTCAAATTTTTCATTAACAGATATTCAATACCATTGAGACGATTATGGCAAAAATAACCACAGCAACTTTATTAAAAATGAAGCAGCAAGGTGAAAAGATTTCAACTATTACAGCTTATGATGCAAGCTTTGCAAAACTATTTGATCAAGCCGGCATTCATGCGATTTTAATTGGCGATTCGCTTGGCATGGTTTTGCAAGGTGAAAATGACACTTTACCTGTCTCTGTTAATGATATGGCGTACCATACACGTTGTGTTAAACAAGGTGTAGAAGAGACGCTTATTATCAGTGATATGCCTTTTATGAGTTATGCAACCAAAGAGCAAACTTATATCAATGCCAGTAAACTCATGCAAGCTGGTGCAAGCATGGTTAAAATGGAAGGCGGTAGTTGGTTAGTAGATACAATAAAAGGCCTCACTGAACGTGGCATTCCTGTTTGTGGTCATTTAGGATTAACGCCTCAGTCAGTCAATGTTTTCGGTGGCTTTAAAGTTCAAGGTCGCCAACAAGAACAAGCTCAAGAAATGATTGAAGAAGCCAAAAAGCTTGAGCAAGCAGGCATTCAATTATTGGTTTTAGAATGTGTACCCGCTTCTTTAGGTAAAGCGATTACCGAAGCTGTGAATATTCCAACAATTGGTATAGGTGCCGGTAAAGACACCGATGGTCAAATATTAGTGATGCACGATGCTTTAGGAATTTCTTGTAGCTATATGCCTAAATTTTCTCGGAATTTTTTACAAGACACTGGTGATATTAAAAAAGCGATTGAGCTTTATATCAGCGAAGTCAGTAATGGTCATTTCCCTGGTGAAGATCATATTTTTAAATAAAATCACTAATACAATAATAAAATAGCCTTTAAAAACATGAAAATAGTTAATGATATTCAATCACTTCGCCAACAAGTAAAAGAGTGGCGTTTACAAGATTTAAAAATTGCTTTTGTCCCAACCATGGGCAATCTACATGATGGACACTTAGCTTTAGTTAAAGCCGCTCATCAACATGCAGATAAAGTTATTGTGAGCATCTTTATTAATCCGATGCAATTTGGCTTAAGTGAAGACATTGATAATTACCCAAAAACGCTTGATCAGGATAAATCACGATTAGTTGATGTAGATACCGATTTATTATTTATCCCAACCTCTGAGATTATTTATCCAAAAGGTTATATCGATAATACGTTTGTTGAAGTTCCTAATATTTCAGACTTATATTGCGGAAAAAGCCGACCAGGTCACTTTAGAGGAGTAGCAACTGTTGTCTGCAAACTCTTTAATTTAGTGCAGCCAGATGTTGCTTGCTTTGGTTCTAAAGATTATCAACAATTACAAATTATTCAGACCATGGTCGACGATTTGTCTATGCCTGTTGAGATTATTCCTGTGGAAATTATTCGTGAAGCCTCTGGTTTAGCGATGAGTTCTCGTAATGGTTATTTAACCGCAGAGCAAAAAGCTGATGCACCTATTCTCTATCAAACACTGCAATGGTTAAGCGAGCAAGTAAAAAGCAATAAAGATTATGCGCTACTTTGCCAGCAAGCGAGTGACAAAATTAATCAAGCAGGCTTAACCACCGATTATATCGATTTTTGCCATGCTTATACCTTAGCGCCGGCAACAACTGACGATAAAAATTTAGTCATTCTTGCTTCTGCTTTTTGTGGCAAAGCTCGATTAATCGATAATATTCAAGTGAACTTATAACGCTAACAATTTTGGTAGTATTGTTTGGCTCTCTTGTGCAATCATTTTTTGCTCTTCGAGAATATCTTTTAAAATGTCGTGTGTTGTTAGTGGATTGGCTAATACCACACGAAATACCAAGACTTTATCTCCTTGATATTTAGCCACTTCAATTTTAGTACGCGATACAAAAGACTGGCCATTTTCTCGCTGTCTTTTTTGAATAAATTTCGTTAATTCATCTAATAAGCGGTTAATAGTGTTCTGGCTTGAAGGTACTGCTTTAATTAATACTTGCTGCGTTAACTGAGGCACATAACGATAGGTTAATAAACAAAGCTCTGGTCGAGTGACTAACTCAAACTTGTCATCGTTATCGATCAGCTCAGCAAAGAATTTCGCCTTTTCAATACTTTGGTTAATTAATAATTCATATCCCGGTCGACTAATAATATGCAAACTTGAATAAACAAGCATTGCCATTCCTGAACGAGAACCTTCTAGTGTATGACTTCCCAAGTCTTTAGAGCCTTTTCTTAAGATATACTCTGCATGGTGTTCAATGGAAGCAACTAATGCTGGGTTTTTAAAGACAACCAGCCCAGCGCCCATTGGCACGTACATTTGCTTGTGTGCATCTATAGTCACTGAATCGGCTCGTTCAATGCCTTTCAATAAAGGGCGATACTTATTTGATAATAAAGTCGCTCCTCCCCACGCGGCATCAACATGAAAATGACACCCTACTTCTTGAGCTATATCTGCCATAGCATCTAATGGATCAATGTTTCCTGTTTCCGTTGTACCTGCTATGCCAATAATACTTAGTACTTTAATGTTCTTGGCGGTTAATTGTTGGCATTTCTCACGTAACTTTTCACAATCAATACGGTTAAACTCATCGGTTTCGATTGCGATTACATTTTCCTGACCAACCCCTAAGATATCAGCTGACTTTTTAAGGGAGTAATGTCCTCTCGAGGACACTAAGATAGCTAAACCGTCATAACCATAATGTTGATACGCTTTAAATAACCCTTCTTTGGCAACGCCTTTAAAGTCGCCATCAGGTTTTAATAAATGATTTCTAGCCACCCAAAGTGCTGTAATGTTTGCTACTGTTCCGCCTGAACAAAATGCACCAAGTGAATGATTAGCGCTGTGCATCCACTGTTGATAAAAGTAAGTATCGTCTTGATAAACCAGCTGGTGCATCATGCCAAGTACTTGACGCTCAAGGGGCGTAAAAGCTTTGGATGTTTCTATTTTTACTAAGTTTTGGTTAAGCCCTGTCATCAACTTAGCTAGTGGCAGAATAAAAGATGGCAGTGCAGAGGTCATATGACCAATAAAGCTAGGGCTAGCTGTATGAACTGATTGAGCGACCAATTTATCGAGTAAATGATGGATATGTTCAGAAACAAAGGTCGGCTCTTCTGGAATAAGCGCACCAGTAAAGTCTTTCTCTATTTCGGATAAGGGCTTTTCTTTTACGGCAATATGAGTATTTAAAAAGCCCGCCAAATTTTGAGAGATCTCACTTTCAATACGCCCTAATGTAGAGTCTGGGGCTTCAGCAACGGTAAAAATACGATGTAGAGCTTTCGAGGTTGCTTGGGCGGTACGTTTAGTTGACGTCATATCTAATCAATTCTTAAGTGTCACTCATTATTGTCATTAAATTTTAATGAAAAGAAGCAAGAATGTCCAAAGCATTAGCTTTATTATCCTTTGCCTTATTTAGCTATTAAGATGAGTAACATGGCGTTTGTACAACTAGCTGCCAGCACTTTTGCTCACTCGCATGATACTTTGCTTCAAAAGGAGTCAAAGGCTCTTTATCCTTAACAAGGGAGATCTCACCGACAAATCCAGCAATATCTGCCGACAATTGAAACTCTTCTAAATATAATCGCCAATTGCTTCTTAGAATGAGTTGTTCGCCAATAGTAATTAATGTAGGAAATACAGCGCTACCATGCCATCGACGCTTAATATGTTTCGATTTTGGCCAAGGATTGGGGTACAAAATGTAATGCTTCGATACCGGCCAGTTAGCCGTCTTAACTAACCGATAAAAATCATTAAGATCAGCTCTGACAAGGTGATAATTATTAGCAGAGTATCCAGATGATGCATCAAAGCCTTCCACATTACGCTCAATACGATTTGCCGATTTATCAACACCAATAATAAGCGCATCAGGATTACGCTGGGCCAATAAACGCGTACTTTGACCAACACCACAGCATGAATCGAGGATCACTTTTGCGCCAGGATTTTGAGCTAAGAAGTCAACAACGTGTTTGTTAACTTCATCGAAAGCTTGTTGTGTATGCACTTGAAAAGGCTTTTGAAAAGGGTGATTAAGGTGTTTTTCAACAATATCAGCCAATTTTTCATGGATGCCTTTTTGATTCGTCACAATAACCTTTGAATCACCTTTTACTTTATTTGGCTCTACTTTCATTAGCTACGAAGTCCTACACCCTTTGAAATAAGCGTCATTGCAATAGTAAATAACACAATAATAAATGCCGCTAAAACAGAGAAAGCAGCAGTTAAACTGACATCACTAATGCCTAAAAAGCCATAGCGAAAAGCATTTACCATGTAAACTATCGGATTGGCTTGTGATACACCTTGCCAAAACTCAGGCAACAAACTTATTGAATAGAACACACCACCTAAATAAGTTAATGGCGTTAAGATAAAAGTGGGGATAATAGAAATATCATCAAAGCTATTAGCAAAAATAGCATTAATTAAACCGCCTAAAGAAAACACAGCAGAAGTTAAACAAACGGTAACTATAATTATCCAAACGTTATGAATCTGTAGGTCAACAAATAGCAAGGAGATTAAGGTAACGATTAAACCGACCAACATGCCTCTAGTCATCCCTCCTCCAACATAACCTGCAACAATTACCCAGTTAGGCACTGGAGCAACGAGCATTTCTTCGACATTGCGCTGCCATTTGGCACTAAAAAACGAAGAGGCAACATTTGAGTATGAGTTTGTGATAACACTCATCATAATTAAGCCTGGAACAATAAACGACATATAATCGAAGCCGCCCATTTCACCAATGCGAGAACCAATTAACGAGCCAAAAATAACAAAGTACAGACTAATCGTTATTGCTGGTGGAACTAAGGTTTGCACCCAAATACGCATAAAGCGATGTATTTCTTTATGTAAGATACTTTTTAATGCGATACGATTAACAGCAGACTGCATATTAAGCACCTCCAATTGTATTGTGGGTAGAATCTTTTACGCTAGCATCACCTTTGTTGACTAAGCGAACAAACAACTCTTCTAAACGATTACTCTTATTACGCATACTGTTAACTTGAATGCCTTGTTCGGTTAATTGGCTAAAGACTTCATTAAGGTGTTGGCAAATTTTTATATCAACCTCTAAGGTATGATCATCAAGTTCTCTAATTTCAAAGCCGTCGAGCGTTACTTTATCATTGCCTTTTTTTACATCTAAAATGACAGTTTCAATATCTAACGTAGCAAGTAATGACTTCATACTGGTATTTTCGACAATAACGCCATCATCAATAATGGCAATATTACGACACAGCATTTCTGCTTCTTCTAAGTAATGAGTCGTTAAAATAATGGTGATGCCTTGTTGGTTTAACTCTCGCAAAAAATCCCACATTGAACGACGCAACTCAATATCTACACCGGCAGTGGGTTCATCTAAAATTAGTACTTTAGGCTCGTGCATTAAAGCTCTGGCAATCATTAAGCGGCGTTTCATGCCACCTGACAGCATTCTGGCACTATCATTTCGTTTATCCCACAACTCTAATTGTTTAAGGTATTTTTCTGCACGTGTTAAAGCGAGTTTACGGTTGACGCCATAATAACCTGCCTGATTAATAAGAATAGTCTGCAAGGATTCAAATTGATTGAAATTAAACTCTTGTGGCACTAAACCTAAAAAAGTTTTTGCTTGTTCAAGTTGCGTATCTATATCGCACCCGAAAACACTCACCTGTCCTTTGGTTTTATTTACCAAAGAGGTAATGACGCCAATGGTAGTTGACTTCCCTGCGCCATTAGGGCCAAGCAAAGCAAAAAAGTCGCCTTGCTCTACGGTTAAGTTAATACCTTTTAAGGCCTGAAAACCGCCTTTGTAAATTTTTTCTAAATTGGAAATTTCTAATGCGTATTGCATAACTAAACCTCTAGCAAGTGAGCTATATAAATAAGGGGCATTAAGCGATTTTTCAATGTTTGAGTAAATTATTTTTTATCATCGTGGCACTCAAAAGTATCCCTTTTAAACAAAAGCGCACTAAAACTTCGTAAATGGTTATCTCTCGGTTTAGTTGTTTAATGATTTTATACAATTTATAGTTGCGTACTTACTCTCGAGTTTGAAGCACCTTATTCTACGGTTATTGTTAACCTGACTATGCCCAACAATGCTCAACAAAGCTCAACAAAGCTTACTATTAAACGATTGGATTTTATATGAATATAAAACGACTTAAAAACTGCTTACTTACCACTGTGCTTTTAACAACGGTCGTCGCATGTCAAAGCACTGACAAGGTAAATAACGCAGATTCGCCATCGCTAACCTTAAAACAAATTTATCAAGAAAATGAATTTAGTTCTGATCATATTGGTCAAATTCGCTGGTTAGCCGATGGCAGTGGCTACACCTCGATTGAAAACTCTGCAGCCACTCATACTGACGAAACAGGTAAATCAGTCAGTATTGGAAAAGATATTGTTGTTTACGACCCTGAAACATTACACAGAGAAGTGTTAATTAGTGCTGCGCAACTCACCCCCACTAACGCTGATAAACCACTAACGATAGATAATTATATTTGGTCAGCAGATCGGAAAAAACTGTTAATTTACACGAATAGCCAAAAAGTATGGCGTTCAAATAGCCGTGGAGATTATTGGTTATTAGATATTAATAGCAATTCATTAACACAGTTAGGCGGTACACAAGTGGCAGCTAGCAGCTTAATGTTTGCAAAATTTTCGCCTGATGCCACCAAAGTAGCTTATGTAGTTAATAACAATATTTATGTTGAAAGTTTAGCCAACAATAAAATCATTCAACTTACCTCTGATGCTGGTAATGGCATAATAAATGGTTTATTCGACTGGGTTTACGAGGAAGAATTTATTATCAAAGATGGTTTTCGTTGGAGCCCTGATGGTAAAAAAATTGCTTATTGGCAACTAGACACCAGCGGTAGTAAAGACTTTATAATGATCAATAATACTGATGCGCTTTATCCAACACTCACCAAATTTCCCTACCCGAAAGTAGGCGAAACCAATGCTTTAGCAAAAATAGGCATAGTTCATTTAAATAATCAAAAAACGGTCTGGACTAAAATCCCTAACAACTCTCGTCAAATGTATATTCCTCGCATGAATTGGTCTGGCAATTCGGAGCAAGTCCTTATTCAACACGTTAACCGTAAACAAGATACCAATATGCTTTATTTAAGTAATGCGAATAACGGCAACGTCAGCAAAATTATGACCGAGCAAGAAGCGACTTTTCTTGATTTTTTTGATGATGCAAAATGGTTAGATAACGGTAAAAGCTTTATTTGGACAAGTGAACGTAGCGGATGGCGTCACCTTTATCGCATTTCTCGAGATGGCAAGTCGGTGATTAATTTAACCGATGGCCAATTTGATATAACGGCAATGAAAGCCATTGATGAGGAAAATGGTTGGTTATATTTCATCGCTTCGCCTAAAAATGTAGCACAACGTTATTTATATCGCAGTAAGTTAGACGGTAGTTTACTCAATCAACGAGTTACCAGTGAAGAATTTAGCGGCTTTAACAGCTATCAAATGTCTGATAACGGGCAATGGGCAATTCATACTTTTTCAAGTACGGAGCAGCCAACACAAAAACGCTTAGTTAAAGTGGAAGGCCATCAAGTAAAACACCTGCTAATGGACAATGCTGAGCTCACGAGTAAGTTAGCTACAATCAACAAAGCAACAACCGAGTTTTTTCAAGTCAGCGCACAAGATGGTGTTGTACTAGATGGTTATATTATGCGCCCTGCTAACTTCGATTCTACTAAAAAATATCCAATTATTTTTTACGTTTACGGTGAAGCTTGGGGGCAAACAGTTCAAGATAAATGGCGAGGTAATGCATACCTGTGGGATCAAATGCTAACGCAACAAGGATATATTGTTGCCTCTATTGACAATAGAGGTACTCGCGCACCTAAAGGTAAAGCTTGGCGTAAATCAATTTACGGCGCAGTAGGCGTATTGTCATCAAGAGATCAATCTGATGCGTTAAAAGCAATGAGTGAACGCTGGCGTTATATTGATACTGATAATGTTGCAATTTGGGGACATTCTGGTGGAGGTTCAATGACGCTTAACATGCTATTTAGATACCCAGAACAATACAAAGTGGGGATTTCGTTAGCGCCCGTTCCTGATCAACGTTTATACGATAGTATTTATCAAGAACGTTATTCTGGTTTGTTAGCAGATTTTGAAGAAGGCTATAAACAAGGCTCACCAATAACTCACGCTAAAAACTTAAAAGGTAAACTTTTACTTATACACGGCACAGGTGATGACAATGTGCATTATCAAGGCTCTGAACGTTTAATTAACGAGTTAGTCAAACATAACTTACAGTTTGACTTTATGTCTTATCCCAATCGCAGTCATAGCTTAAGAGAAGGTGCAGGTACTACCTTGCATCTTAAAACGATGATGACTAATTATTTCAATGCGCATTTAGCACATTAACCTAACGAATAATTAGCATATGTGTATCACGTACATAATCAGTTAAGGGCTAAAAGATAGAGTTTAAAACAACTATATGCCCATAAAAAAATCCGTAATTAGTTGCCTAATTACGGATTTTTATTGTCATTCACTCGGTCAATTGTCGCTAATACTGAGTGATTTAAAGTATGTTCAGGTTAGCCGCGAGTAAACTCTGGGTATGCATCCATACCACAATCTGAGATATCCGCACCTTCATACTCTTCTTCATCGCTAACACGTATACCAACGAGTTTCTTAAGTACAAACCATACCAGTGTACTCGTAGCAAATACCCAAACAAAGATAGTTGCCGCGCCAATTAACTGACCACTAAAGCTTGAGCCTGTATTGGTAACAGGAACCAGCATTAAGCCTAAGAAACCAACCACACCATGAACCGAAATAGCCCCCACTGGATCATCAATCTTAAGTTTATCTAAACCAATGATTGATAACACAACAACTAGTCCGCCTAGTGCGCCAAAAAGTGTTGCTAGTAAAGGTGTTGGCGTAGAAGGTTCAGCTGTAATAATAACAAGACCTGCTAACGCACCATTTAAGGCCATGGTTAAATCCGCTTTTTTAAATAACACTTTCGCTAAAACAAGCGCTGCAACAGCACCACCAGCGGCAGCGGCATTAGTATTTAAAAAGACCATAGCAACTGAATTTGCACTAGCAATATCGCCTAGTTTTAATACTGAACCGCCATTAAAACCAAACCAACCCATCCATAAAATAAACGTACCTAAAGTCGCTAATGGTAAGTTTGCGCCTGGAATCGCATTTACTTTGCCATCGCTTGTATATTTCCCCTTACGAGCACCTAATAAAAGGACACCAGATAATGCCGCAGCAGCACCAGCCATATGAACAATACCAGAGCCAGCAAAATCAGAGAATCCTAAATCACTTAAAGTGTATAAGCCAAATACGGCTTGACCACCCCAAGTCCAAGCGCCTTCCATAGGATAAATAACAGCAGTCATCACTACAGCAAACGCTAAAAATGCCCATAGTTTCATACGTTCAGCAACTGCTCCTGAGACAATCGACATAGCCGTTGCTACAAAGACCACTTGGAAGAAGAAGTCAGACGCCGCAGAGTATATAGCACCGCCAGTAAAACCACCGTCACGCGCTGAAAAATCTTTCAATACGCTCGCAGGATCAACCACTTCAATACCTGATAAGAAAATCCCACCGCCGTACATGATGTTATAACCAATAGCTAAATACATAATGCAAGAAATCGCATATAACGCCACGTTTTTCGTTAAAATTTCTGCGGTATTTTTAGCTCGAACAAGACCAGCTTCTAACATTGAGAAGCCAGCTGCCATCCACATGACAAGCGCGCCACAAATCAAAAAGTAGAAGGTGTCCATCGCATATTGTAAATGAAAAATATTTTGTTCCATGATCAACTCCTATAATGCTTCAACGTTTTGCTCACCCGTACGAATACGGATAGCTTGCTCAAGGTTATAAACAAAAATCTTACCGTCACCAATTTTTCCGGTGTAGGCAGATTTAGCGATCACTTCAACTAAACGTTCAACTACATCATCATTTACAGCGATTTCTAATTTAACTTTTGGTAAAAAGTCAACTTGATATTCAGCACCACGATAAAGTTCTGTATGCCCTTTTTGACGACCAAAGCCCTTAACTTCACTCACGGTCAAGCCTTCAACACCAATTTCTGAGATGGCTTCACGCACATCATCTAATTTAAATGGTTTTATTATTGCGTTTACTATTTTCATTATTATCCCCTTTGTCATTTATCTTAATAAGTACAAGTGCTGTGCCAATATTTTTATTTATTAAAAAACAAAGACTTATCAATTAAACAAAGAAAATAACAATAATGTCGCACCAATACTGTGCAGTCTATATGGTCGCTGTTCAAATTAAGGGCATAAAAAAACCAACAATAAATGTTGGTTTTTTAATAAAGCGGTTTACCGTTATAGCTATTTCAACGCAACGATTTTAATAAACCATTGCTGCACTCGGTTTTAAAACTGACAAAATACCCAAACGCTCCATATCGCAATAATTTATTGCTTTTTGCATGAGCTTTTCATCCACTTTTAATGTCTTGAGCTGCTCTGAGTTGAGGAAAGTAGAATAAGGCTCATTGTTAAACAAACTATTTTTTATCATGATTCGTTTGGCCACATATAATAACTGGGTTTCTTCGTTGGTCAGTGCAAAATTTTCTTCGTCTTGATTTCTAATAGGACCAATTAAACTATAAGGCAGTTGCCAAACTTTTAAGAGTTCAGCACTACACTCACCAAAGGTAAAACCCAATACCTGTTGTTGCTTTTGCCAAGGCAATTCATCAATACTCTTACTTTGACATTCGCTAATACGTTCAGAAGTTAATTGCTTAACGATTAGTTCCCCTAAATTATGTAAAAGACCTAAAATAAAGAGTCGTTCAGCATTAGGAAAGTTCAAATAAGAGCCGATATACTTCACTAATAAAGCGCAATCAACACTTTGCTCCCAAAACTCTTCTAAGAAATCCAAGTCTTCTTGAGATTTTGCCGTTAAAGACTTAAACGCTTCAGTGGTAAAATAGGAAATTACCAGGTTATACACTTCAGTAATGCCCAGCACTAACACTGCTTTTGAAATTGTATCAATTTTACCTGGGTAATTAAAAAGCGAACTATTGGCTAACTTTAAAATAGTCCCAGCTAATGCAGGATCAATAATAATGACTTCGGCAATATCGTCGATCGTAGATGCTTCATCATCAATTAACTCTTTTATCCTTATAAAAGAGTCTGATAAAACGAAAACTTCACTGGCCTGCTCAGCGTAATCCAGGGCATTAATAACAAGTAATCCTCTTCTAGGAGTCTATATAAATTATAGACTTAATAATTAAATTTTTTGTTTTTTGTCGGTATTTTTATTCAAATTCAGCGCTTATATGATAAGAACTGAATTTTCGCATATTTATAACGCCGCTATCCAAAATTAAATATTGTCCTTTTATGCCCAATAAGGTGCCACTTACTGTTGGCGTTTTATCGAAATTAAAAGAACTAATCTTGGTTAAAAATTCCGTGACAGGGAAATCTAAATCAACAATATTTTCATCTAGCTCTTCAACTGCATCTGCGCCAAATTTTAAGCGAATATCTGCTAATTTATCATTAATTAATGGCTTTAACTCTGCCGCTTTGCTAATTAAATCCATCGGCTCAGCGTTGCCTTTTAACATAGCGCGCCAATTGGTTTTATCTGCGATAAATTCTGCTAAGGCAATTTCAACCAAACCAGATTGTAAGCGTGTGCTCACCTTAAAAATGGGCAATGCTTGCGTTGCACCTTGATCAATCCATCGTGTGGGAATTTGTCTGGTTATACCTACCTTTAATCCAGAGGTATTAGCTAAATAGACGTAATGTGGGATCATACAGTTTTTTGTACCCCACTCAGGCTCTCGACAAGTACCTAAATGATGATGGCAGGTTTCTGGCTTCATAATGCACATATCACACTGGGCCAGTTTCTGCATACAAGGAAAACAAAAGCCTTGAGAATAGCTTTTTTTCGTTTTACGTCCACAATGTTTGCAAGCAATATTGCCATGAAAATGTAACGAAAGCGTTTTTCCTAGTAACGGATTGAGCTCAATACGCTGCTCACCGATAGGCAGTTGGTATTGTATTTGTCCATTTGCTGATAATTGCGCAGTTAATTTTTGTAATGGTCCGATATCGCTTTGATACATACTTGGCTCTGAATATTTATTTTCCCCATCATAGGGAAAAAGCCTCCTCAACACCATGACAACCTAACGTTTTATCCAATTTGTATACAAAAAATCAGAAGGTACGGTCAAAATTCAAACAAAACCTACCTAACTTTACCTCGTAAAGCTTTGACACTCGCTCTTTGTTTTTTATTATCCACGCGTTTTCTTTGTGAACTTCTTGTTGGTTTAGTAGCTCGTCTGGCTCTTTGCACGACCATGGCTGATACAATTATCTCTTTTAACCGTTTAAGGGCATCCTCTTTATTTTGATCTTGTGTTCTAAAAGATTGCGCTTTAATAACAATAATGCCGTCAGCAGAAATACGGCTATCGCTGACTTTCAACAACCTTTCTTTATAAGCGACAGGTAATGTGGATTTATTTATATCAAACCTTAAGTGAATAGCCGTCGCCACTTTATTTACACGTTGGCCACCACTACCTTGTGAGCGAATAGCACTTAGTTCGATTTCCCATGCTTTAAGGGTGACAGCGTTAGATATTTCAAGCATTAGAATACTTAACGCTTAAATAAGATCCAAAAGTCGTATTTAGCCGAGAAATTACAGGAATATATTCGCGAGTGAGGATTAAAAGTATTGTCATATATTTTGTTTTTTTATTCTGGCCTTTGTTACTATTAACTTCTTTTTTCTAGCAGAGTTAACTAAATGTCATCGACATGGTATGTCTATTTTCTTCGTTGTAGTGATAATAGCTTATACGCAGGTATCACAACAGACTTATCAAGACGATTAAATGAGCATAACCATTCTAATAAACTCGGCGCAAAATATACACGTGTTCGCCGACCTGTTCGATTAGTTTACTCAGAAGAGTTTTGCTCAAGAAGTGAAGCTACCCGTAAAGAATGCCAATTAAAAAAACTCAGTAAAGCTCAAAAAGAGCGTTTAGTGATTAATACGCAAACAAGTTAAAAAACCTAACAATGGTACAAATGTACGCTGAAGCTTGCATTTCCTCTGGTCTGCTTAGTAGTAACAAAGTACAATTTTCTTCGATTTTTACTGATACTACTGCTAGAATGCGCGCGGTTTCAGCTAATGTATGTAAGTAGTAATAAACATGAATATTGAAAATTTTTGTCGTATTTCAAATGATAAAGTGAGTTTTTCTCGTCAACAAGCCAGTAACTTTGCCAAACAAGTGGCCGATGATTTTAATCCACTCCACGATATAGATGCTAAACGTTTTTGCGTTCCTGGTGATTTATTATTTGCTGTGGCTTTATCAAAGTCTGGTTTACATCAGAAAATGACTTTCACCTTCTCTGGTATGGTCTCAGATGAAACTGAGTTAGATTTTCCCACGACTATTAACGATAACTGCACCATTAAAGATGATAAAGATAAAGAGTATTTGGATGTTAGTGTTGCAGGAGAACAAACGAATAGCAAAGCACTAATTAACTCACTTATCGAGGCATATGTTGGTTTTTCAGGACACACTTTCCCACATTTATTAGGCCAACTAATGGCTGAGAAAAATGTGATGATTAACCCTGCACGCCCAATGATCATGTATGAAAGCATGTCACTTGAGTTAGACTGCTTAAATGTTAGTGACATTACTTTAGCGTTATCTAAAACAGAATTAACCTTGAATGGTAAACGTGGTAATGCCTGTTTAACATTTGATTTGTTAGCCTCTGGTAAAGTTATTGGTCATGGGAAAAAACACATGTTGCTGAGCGGTTTAAGAGAGCACTGCTCACAGGCTATGAGTGAACTTTCTGAGCGCTACAATAGTTTTAAGGCAAACTACGTCGCTTAATCGCCCGCTATAATGGAAGGTCTAAAAAGGCCTTCCTCCTAATAACAGTTACTTAACAAAGCGTCTTTTCATACAAGCCATCATTTCATCCGCCTTAACAGCACTTTTTCTCAACCACCGTTGTACTTTTCTTAACCATACTTTAGCCCACGAATATTCTAGACTTAATAAGGCGAGACCTAACGGTAAAAATATAACAGCCGGTCCGGGTAATACGATAAAAACCACGCCGATTAAAAGGCAGAAGCTTCCTGCAATTGTAATTAGTATTTTTTTAATAACTTTTTCCATGAATAACCTTTGATTAATACAACTAAGTAAATTGAATAAACTCCATAGAGCAATAATCAAACCTAAAATTAAATACATTAATAAACAATAACTTAAAAAACACTTAGTTAGTTAAGCCATCACAAGTTAGTCAAAAATGCTAATAGTTAGGTCTATTGACTTTCTTGGTAATTTTGATCAAATTTTACCTGTTGGGCCAATCTATCTTCAGCACATAGCGCAAAAACAGACAACTTTTTAGGTCGTTTGCACTGAGTGGGTTGTTGATAAAACGCTAACCACGCAGATTTTTTTTTGCCTTGATATACGGCTTTTACAGAATAAACAGCACCACCTGAAAACACAGGCGTTTTCTCAATTACTTTCACTTGATAAGAGGCCGCTTTTATTTTTTTGTTATTCTTTTTTTTTCGCTTAACTTTTGATGCTTTGGGCGATTTTTCACATTGCCACCATTTTTTTCTTGCCCGACTCTCTTGCTCTTTTAAGGTAATACTGCGCTTAAATGAATGCCCTTGTCGTTGTTTTGCTTGTATATTATGTAATTTAGTTAAATGTTTTTTACATGCAGCTTTACTCCACGCGTCAGCAGGTAAAAATAATAATGAAAGTGTAGACAGAATAAGCCATAGCATGAAAGTACGCATATCAATCCTTGATAAGTAGAAAGCTCCATACTTTTCAGTATAGCAAAATATTGAAAATTGCATTTTTTGCCTATAATCAAATTATCAATAAACATTGAACAAGGACGTTCACATTGGAAATTTTCAAGAAGCCTCATCGTTTTACCCCCTATTTATTGGTTATTTTCTCACTAATTTCTTTTGAGACATTAACGAAGAACAAGCCCCTGTTACAGTTGGCAAAAACTTACTCTATAAATAGCGCTGAAAACAATCTTGATATTCAAGAATATTGGGTAAGTGAAAAGCTTGACGGTATAAGAGGGAGGTGGACAGGTAGCAAGTTAATTACCCGGCAAGGTCACCGAATTAACGCCCCAGTAACTTTTACTAAACATTGGCCGAATGTGGTCCTTGATGGAGAAATTTGGCTAGGGCGCAATAAGTTTGAACAAGTGTCAGGCATTGCTCGGCGCAAAATCCCTACAATAGAGGATTGGCAAAGCATACGCTTTATGGTGTTCGATTTACCAGAGCACCAAGGTAATTTTAGTGAACGAGTTACTGCAATGCAGTCAATAATAGCTAAAGTTAATTCTCCTTATTTACAAATGGTTGAACAAACCAGAGTAGCAAACTTGTCGGTATTAGCAGCACGTTTAGATAAAGTGGTTAATGCTAAAGGTGAAGGATTAATGTTGCATCACCAAGCTGCATTTTATCAATTTGGTCGGAGTAATAAGTTATTAAAGCTAAAAAGGCACTATGACAGCGAAGCTACCGTGCTTGCCCACCTCGCAGGTAAAGGCAAATATAAAGGTAAAATGGGTGCGTTATTAGTTCAAACCAAAGAAGGTGTTCGTTTTAAAATAGGTACAGGCTTTAATGATCAACAACGCATGACTCCTCCCCCTATAGGGTGTATTATCACGTTTAAATATTTTGGCAAAAGCCAAAAAGGTGTACCTAAATTTGCCAGTTTTATGCGAATTAGACACATAAATTCACTGAAAGCTCAATAAAAATTAAAGGATAAAATCTTGGAGTTACACTTATGGTTATCCTTGGTCGTCATCTGCATTTTAGGCGCTTTATCACCAGGGCCTAGTTTAGCCTTGGTTATTAAAAACACCTTAACGGGTGGTCAAAAGCAAGGCTATGCAACGGCGCTTAGCCATGGTATTGGTGTCGCACTTTATGCGGCAATTACTGCAACAGGGATCGGCATCATTATTGCGCAATCCCCTATTATCTATACCTTGATACAATATGCAGGCGCGCTATTTTTGCTGTACTTGGGAGTAAAATCTCTTTTAGCTAAAAAAAGCACTATATCGGAGTCTGGCGAACATCATAGCGATTATGCCAAAGTAAATGGCTGGCGAGATGGTTTCTTGGTGGCTTTTTTAAACCCTAAATTAGCAATATTCTTTATTGCCTTGTTCAGCCAATTTGTCGACGAAAATGCAAGCTGGCAACAAAACCTAATCATGACGGCAACAGTAGGTGTTATTGATGCCGCTTGGTACTGTTTAGTAACTTTTGGTATTTCTCGCGGTTCTGTTATCGATAAATTACGCGCTAATAGTCATATTGTAGATAAAGTTGCTGGTAGTTTTCTCATTTTACTAGCTGCCCGCGTTGTCATAAACTAAAAATATTACACTTTAATAAATTTCAATTTTGATGAAAAAACGGCATTAAAAAGGGTTCATTAACGAACCCTTTTTAACTCACCTGCGCTCGGCTTAACAAATATTTCTCTAGCAGCTATTTTTCCTTACTTCTTCGTTAAATTTCTTGCAATAGGCCAGCTATTGACGCGAAATTTGCCTTGAATTAAGAAAAACTATCAAGCTAGAGTGGAGTAAAATAATTATTTACCTATTTTTCAAACTGTTAACCATCTCTTAAACCGAGTTCAGGTTAACTAAAAGTGATAACCCATTAAGCCAACCGTGTTAACTGATTATCCTTCACTTTAAAGTTGTATTGACGAACCAAATTAAGAAATGTCTCTGAATCATTATAAAAACTGGTCGTTGCTGTATTTACTTCCCCAACAACTGCGGGCACATTGTGAAAGTTAACGAACATTTCATCAGCATTTAATTCCACAATAACCACCCCATGTTCTGCCATACGAGAAAAGACTAAATCACCTTCAATGTCTGAACGCTGAGTTGCCGTTTTCACTAAGCTGTCAAAGAATACAGGTAATTGTGAAACTTCTGGAGGTATATCTCCTAGTTGAGATAGAATCCCATTCATACCATTTTCCAAAAAGGAACCAAATGTTCCAGAAGAAATTGAAGAAGTTGTAAAGTTATAAGATTTCAATCCACTAATACTACTTGCTTTATGTTCAGTTACATAAGCACTATGAACATCTCCACCAAGTGTAATTACACCAAATTGACTAAGGACATTTTCAACAAAATTTGACTTATATTGTGGAAACCCATCCCATTGATCAGCTTCAAGATAAAAGCGCTGCTTTAATGCCTCAGGTATTAATGCGGAGCCTAAGACAAACTCTAGTGGTACTATCCCTGTAGACTCACGACTTGATGAGAAGTCAAAAATCAAAGGAGAAAATGAGACAGAACTACCGAGTAACTTCCAAGTACTTGTTGATGTTGCATAGGTTTGCGCTATCCAATTTGTCTGTGATTCATCAAAACCACCTTGAACAGAGCTGCCTTGCAACTGAGCAACATACTCTTTGTAGCCAGCATATAAATCATAAGTATCTTTAATAACAAAATATCGACTTCCAATATAATCAAACAGGGATGTTTTCCCCATAGTATAAAAAGCAAGTCCTTGTGCAATTCCCGATTCAGGTAGAACCGGAAGTGCTTGAATTGGATGTGTATCAGGTAAATTCGACTGTGCTTCTATCAACACTTGATTTAAATAACTGGTAGCAAGGTTACCTTGTATTGCAGATAAAGCTCGCTGCTGCCCTTTAGCTAATGCTTGTTCTTGTGACATTGATATTCGCACTGCTAACTCTTGTGCATATAGACCTGTAAATATTTCTAAAAAAGCACTTTTGTAAGGGGCAAACATTGCCTCATCTATGTTGACATATGGGGACATTTGACTAACTGTGCCGTCTACTTGCCCTTGATTCATCCCCGTCGCTAATAAAAACCCAGTTAACGTGGTTTGATCAAGCGCTACAGTCGCAGGAAAAGCATCTTCAGGTAATATATGATCCGGTCGATTCGTTCTAAAGTCCGTCATGACTAAATGGCAATGCTGACCAAAATGAAAGTCACGATAAATACGCGTATTGGGGTATAAGTGGCTATCATCTATTGCTAATAACCCTGCCGCTAATTCACTTTCAGTATGCGGTTGTTCGTGATCAATAGGCATATACTCAAAATAAGCAATTTCAGAATTTTTCTTACGTTGTGTTTGTTGCTCTTCATCAGCGCCATCTAAATAAGTAGCTCTATCCCCCCAGCTATCATCAGAAAATTCATGGTCATCCCAAATGGCAATCATAGGAAAACGCTCATGTACTCTTTGTAAGAGTTCATCGGTTCGATAAGTCTTATAAAGTTGGCGATAGTTATCTAAGCTATTTGCAGCTTGAGTTGTATTTTCTCCAACACCTATCGTTAAACTGCCGTCACTGTCATCAAAGGCAATAGAACGATCTTGAGTACTCGATTGAAATAATGCATCGCCTGTAGTTTCATAAATGTAATCTCCTAGATGAATAATAAAGTCTAAATCATCATTATCTAAGATGGTTAAATAATTATTATAAAAACGGCCAATGTAATCCTGACAAGAAACATAAGCAAATTTAACAGCCACATCGCTATTAGGCAAAGGAGCAGTTTTTGTTCGACCGGTACGACTGATATAGCTCACATCATCAGGTTTATAAACAAATCGATAATAATAATATTGATTCGCATTTAACGATGTCACCCTAACCTTTAAGCAATTATCCGCCGCAGCCAATGCCGTTAACTGCTCTTCAAGCACAAAACTGCTAAAATTTTCTTCTAATGAGACTTGAAGCGTTACTTGAGTATCAGCTGAACTTGAATTATCTACTCTTGTCCAAAGAATCACTGAATCAGGCTTAGGGTCACCAGAGACAACAGATTGAGGAAAATACTGACTTCCATCTTGAACACTAGCAATTTCAGGTGCAGTAACTTCACCACTTGAAGTTGAACTACTGTTACTGCCACCACATCCTATAAGACTGGTAGTAACCACAGCCCCAGCACTTACAACAAATGTCTTTATAAATTTACGGCGTGTATATTCCACGTTATTTCCTTTTGCATTGTTTGTTTTATTATCATGAGGAATCCTCGAACCAAATTTCAATGGTCTGAGTAGTTTAGTTATGATAGAACTGAGATTGATTTCATGAAATGTCCCTTAAAGACACATTAAGGGACCAAACAGGACAACGTTGTGGAGATAGGGTATGGCAAAAATAGAAACTTTAGGACGCGCTTCAATCCCTGCCGTCAATCAATACTTGCAACTTGCCAATTTTCAACAGTTACATATCGCACCCATACTTTTAGAACTCGGTCTCACTAAAGAGCTCCTAGCAGACAATAGTGCCACTATTTCAGGGGCAACTTTCCAACAGCTTATTTTAGCTTTAATCAATTTATCAACCGATGAATTGTTTGGTTTACATACATCACAATTTGTACAACCAGGTTCGTATAGTGTGCTCGGTTACATTCTTATGAATTGTGAAACATTGGGTGATGCAATTACTAAAATACAGCCTTTTGAAAAGTTAGTTGGGGATATGGGCACAACAAAAATAAGTCAACATGATAGTTACTTTACGATTACTTGGTCATGTTTATTTACCAATAAGCTTGTAAAACAGCATTCTGTAGATAACTGCTTAGCTTCTTGGGTTACCTTTGCTCGATACTTAACAAACAGTACAAGCAACCCGATACAAGTTCGCTTATGTCGTAATGAACCTAATTTAAGCGAATGCACACAGTACCAACAAATGTTTAATTGTTCCGTTTTATTTAATCAAGATGATGATGCTATTATTTTTGATGAAAAATTGCTTGAACTGCCATTAAATAAAGGAAATAAGGACATACTCGTGGCGTTAGAGAAACATGCGAATAAAATATTAATTCAACGGTGTGAGCAAAAAAACATTGTGTTAAAAACAAAAAACTTAATTAAAGAAAACCTTGAACAAGAAGCTTTACGCCAAAGTGATATCGCTGCTTTACTTGGTTTTAGTAGTAAGACCTTTCAACGACGACTATCAGCTGAACATACCAATTTTAAAGCGCTAAAATCAGAAGTAAGGTTAGTACAAGCTAAAGTTTATCTAGCCGATATTCAATTCAGTGCTAGTAGAATCAGTACAATGTTAGGCTTTTCAGAACCTCGTTCATTTTATCGTTGGTTTCAAAAAGAAACCAACTTAACGCCGGGGCAATACCGTAAACGAAGCCCTACTTAATGCGGTTTAACATTTAAGGTTGATAACTAAATACTAATACTTTTAGCCCTTTTCCTTGATAAGCCTCTTTAAAAACTTCAGGGGGACGAATAGCTTCTTTAAAATAACAATCAGGACAGTGTTGCGAAATTAACTCCATCAAAAAATCTTCACTCAAATCAGGTGAATTTAAACATAGCATCACTTGCCCACCTGCTTTTAACCATTGCGGAATTTTCCGAACTATCTTTTTATAATCTCGCTCTATATCGACACTGCCAAACTGCATGGTAGGCGGATCGCAAATAATTAAATCATACAAACCATGTTTTTTTATTCGACTGTTAGATTTAAAGATATCGACCCCTTCAAATTTAACCTTGTCCATATCATGGTGATTTAATCGATGATTTTCCCTACCTTTAGTTAACGAGGCTTTACTAATATCTATATTAACGACTTGTTGCGCATTGCCAGCAATAGCGGCTAGCGAGAAAGGACAAGTGTAAGCAAATAAGTTAAGGATATTCTTATTGTTTGCATGCTCCATGACCCATTTTCGACCATTTTTCATATCTAAAAACAAACCACAATTTTGCGCTTTACCAAAGTTAATATTATAGCTAAGTCCCATTTCTTGAACTATGGTATGGTCTATTTCCTCACCTATTAGTACTTCTGTAGGAGCGAATTGACGACTACGAAATTGCACCTGCACTGAGCGACATTCGGTAATAAGCTCCATTAACGCCTTAGCTTGCATTGATAACCAGTCAGCTGAAACCTCTTGATATAGCGTAATAAGAATAACAGGTGCAAACCAATCCACATTAACATGAGATAATTCAGGATAAGCATGACCACGGCCATGAAACAAGCGTTGACACTCTGTAGCATCATCAAAGTTAATATAAGTTGTTAACATCATAGTATTTCTTTTAGTCGAGTATTGCCGAAATAGGCATCACTAATATAGGTTACTGTAAAATTAAAAAAGACCGTATAAACGGCCTTTTTACACATATTAAAGATTTGTTAAACTAACCAAACATATTATAACCGAAGTAAATCTTGGCAACGGTATTAATAAAGATAATTAAAATAATGATAGGGATGAAAGTGCCTAATGAAAAATCAACATATTTAGCTAAAAACGATTGACCAAAGCTTTCATTACCTTCGCTAAGCTCTTTATTTAAATTATGTTTTTTCCAACGGAAAGTTACAAATAAACAAATTAATAAGCCATTAAGCGGCAAAATAGTGTCGTAGAACATATCATAAATCACATCAAATAATGACTTAGACACACCACCATAGCTAGTTAGAGAAGTTAACCAATCAACCATACCAAAAGAAAGCGCTGAAAGAACAGCAAACAAGCCACCCCATAAAAATACTGTCGATAGTGCTTTTTTACGTGTTTTGCTCTTTTCATCAATTAAATAAGCAACAGGTACTTCAATAATAGAAACTAATGACGTGAGTGCAGCAAAAAATACTAAAAGAAAAAATACTGACGCAATAGCACTTGCAAAGAAATAGCCAACAGTTGCTTGTAAAGCTAAAAACAATTTAGGCAAAAAGACAAAAATTAGTGACACTGAACTATCGCTCAATTCACTTGGGTCGATACTTGGATTGAATGAAAATATTGCCGGCATAACCATTAAACCTGCAACAAATGCGACTGCGGTATCGGTAATAGCAACTAATGTGGCAGAGGTTTCAATATTTGTTTTCTTTGAAATATAAGAACCATAAGTTACTAAGATCCCCATCCCAAGTGATAAAGAGAAGAACGCTTGCCCTAATGCACCGCTGATGACAGACGGTGTTATTTTATCTAAATCAGGAATTAAATAAAACTTTATACCTGCCATTGCGTTATCTAAAGTCAGTACGAATGCAACCAACATAATAAGCATAACAAATAACGCTGGCATCATTATTTTCGCCGCACGTTCAATGCCATCTTTCACTCCAAAGCCTAAAATTGAATAGACTAAAGTGCCAACAACTCCCATCGATAAAAACAAATAAGGGCTATTAATAATCTCGCTAAAAGCCTCAGGGCTGGCTAAATATTCTAAATTACCCGTTACAACAACAGCTAAATAAATAAAAATCCAAATTGTGAGTACGGTATAAAATACGGCAATCATAAATGGCGTAATAATGCCTAATAACCCAGCTTTTCGCCATATCGGACTATTATCACTTAAGGCACCATATGCCCCCACAGGATTTTTAGCTGTTTTACGACCGACAGCCATTTCAGCCATCATAACGGGTAAACAGATCATAAAAACGAAAATGGCATACATTAATAAAAATGCACCTCCGCCATTTTTAGCGGCATTTACCGGAAAACCAACCAAATTACCAATACCAACCGCTGACCCTGCTGCAGCGAGTATAAACCCGAGACGGGAACTGAAGTGTTCTCTATTTGCGCTCATGAATGTCCTTAATTATAATTTTTTATTAGGCACGAAAATGTAACTTATCGATGCTAGCAGGCTTTGAATCTGATGTCTTGTTTAGAAATAATGCCTGAATTGAAAAAGTGTATAAGATTTAATCCAATAGCCAAAAATTTAAAACTTAAAGCAAATTAAAACAAGGTGTTACCTTGGGGCTATCATAAAAAAACTTTCTTAATTTAGTGGGTAAATATACTTTACAAGATGTGTAAAACGTTAATAAAAGTTAGCATTCATAATGGCTAAAATACTTTTTGCCTCATCACTGGCAAAATCTGCCACTTCATGTAAATCGCCAATGGTTAATCCGAGATCCTGACAAAGTTTTTCATCAATATTTACTTCATAAGAAAACTCTTCTGAATGACTATCAATCAATGCTAATCGTGAAGCTAATTGCAATACTTTTACATCTTTATTAATTTGAATATCTTGCGCTTGATTAAAGTGTCGAATAGGCAAGATAATTTTCTCTGGAATTTGCCAAATTTTTAATAACTCGGCAGAAATATCGGTGTAGGTATAGCCCAGGTTTTGTTGCTGTAACTGCCAAGGCAGAACATTTGATGAGTATTTTTCGCAAATTTGTGCAACATCAGGGGATATTTTTGCCACTAAAAGCTCACCAAAATTTTGCAATAAACCAGTAACAAATAATCGCTCAATATCCCGTATTCCTGCTTTAATCGCTAAATTTTTAGAGGCTAAACCACAAAACACGCTCATTTGCCAAAAACGATTTAGATCGATTGCTTGATTTGAAAAATGTTTAAAAGCACTGGCGGCAACATCAACTAACATCATATTGTAAATGGCTTGGGTACCAATTATTGTAATTGCCCTTGAAATTGTACTAATTTCGCCGGGGAAGCTGTAAATTGCACTGTTAGCAATTTTTAATAGCCGAGAAGTCATTGAAGGATCAACACTTATAACATTCGCAAAATCCGCCGCATTGGAGGTTTCATCTTCCAGCAAAGCTTTTACTTTAAAACAGGCATCAGGCAACGCAAATGAACCATTAGCTTGTATTGCATACTCATGAGCATTCATATCAAGTCCTTGAATAAATTAATGTTTGTTACTTTGAATATAAGTGAGGGTTTCATCAACAGACATAGGTTTAGCAAAAAAGTAGCCTTGTCCATAAATGCAATCCAATTGCTTCAACAAAGCAGCATCTTCATAGTTTTCAACACCTTCACCAACGGTTGCCATTTTTAAGTTGGTGGCTAAATCGATGATTGTTTTAATTATTGCGCGGTTATTTTCATGTTCATGTACGTTAGAAATAAACGAGCGATCTATTTTCAAGACATCGATAGGAAAGCGATGTAAATAACTTAAACTTGAATACCCTGTGCCGAAATCATCTAATAAGATTTTAATTCCTAAGTGCTTTAAAGCCCTTAAATTGCTAAGAACTACATCACTAGTTTCCATTAAAGCTCTTTCAGTAATTTCAATACGAATTTGCTTAGGTTCAATACCAACTCTGTTAAGTATTTCAGCAATATCATCGGGTAAGGTTGTACTTAAAAACTGCTTACAGTACATATTACAACTGACGTATAAATCATTGTCACCAATAATTTCTTGCCATTTTTTAAGTTGCAAACAAGATTTTTCTAATATTTGCAAATCAATGGCCAACACTAAGTTGGTGTCTTCTGCTAACGGAATGAAATCATCAGGAAAAACAAAGCCTCTTTTGGTACTTTGCCAACGTGCCAGAGCTTCAAAACCTACGAGTTTATTATCACCAAGTTTAATTATAGGCTGAAAGAAAGGAATAAACTCTTGCCAGTCAATAGCTTCCCTTAAATCTGCTTCTAACGATAAAGCATTTTGCACCTTATTATGCATACTATCATCAAAGACTTCATAACGACCTTTACCATTGTCTTTGGCAAAATACATCGCGGTATCGGCATCACGAAGCATAGTATTCGCATTCTCATAACGTGAATCGCTAAACAAAATGCCAATACTGGTCCCGATAAAGACTAACTGATTTTCAATGGTGAATGGTTGACTTAAAAACTCAGTAATACGCTGTGCGACATCAAATGCTTCAGAGTCGTTTTCTAAGTCTTCTACTAAGATAACGAATTCATCACCACCTAATCTAGCGACGGTATCTTTTTCTCTAACAATTTCAGTGAGTTCGCGAGCGACAATTTTTAACAATAAATCCCCAGCAAAGTGACCTAAACTGTCGTTAACCACTTTAAAACGGTCTAAATCTAAAAATAAAATAGCAAATTTAAATTGTGGCTTCCGTTTATTAACGGCTATGGCATGATTTAACAAATCTATGAAAACCATACGGTTAGGCAACCCTGTTAAACTGTCATGAGAAGCCGTATGTTTTAATTGGGTTTCAACGCGTTTACGTTGCTTAATTTCATCTTCTAAAGCCACAGTTCTTAACTTAACCTGTTGCTCTAATAGCTCATGACTTTCTCTTTCGAATTCCAGTGCTTCTCTGCGCTTTAGGGCAGTTGATACATGCTGTGAAACAAAATTTAGTAGTTCGACATCTTGTTCGGTAAACACCAAGTTAGAACGATAGCTTTGTACTACCATAACGCCAATAACATCTTTAAAGTAAATTAGCGGCACACCTAGCCAAGAATTATTGCCGTGAGTTGGCTTTACAGTAATGCCTTGATTATATAAATCCATCATCTGATCGTGATCTAATAAAACGGTTTCCCCTTTACGAATAACATAGTCACAAAATAAATTAGATAATTTCCTCGGTGCTAAATATTTAATTAATTCTTTGTCATGTTCATCAACATAATAAACAAATTCTGCGGTTTCACTCTCAGGGTCATATTTTACAATGAAAAAATTGGTCGCATTAATCATCTGCCCTACAATATTGTGAACTTGATGATAAAACTCATTAATTTCTAAACTGGCTTCGTTGGTTAACTCAGAAATTTTAAACAGTGACTCTTGTAATAGCTCTGAGTGCTCGCGATCGCGTATTTGCTCCATTAACTCTCGCGTTCTAGCATTAACAGCGCTTTGTAACCGTTGATGGTCTTCTAAACGCCTCATGGCCGTTACTATATGTTGTGCGGTAAAAGTTAATAAATCTAAATCATCTTTGCTATAACGCATATCTTCGTTATAACTTTGAATAACCATAACACCGCTAACAAAGCCGTCGTTAAGCAAAGGGACGCCTAACCAATCTAGGCCTGCCGTACCATAATCGGTGATTAAATTTTCAGCAGTCAATTTTGAAATAAGCTCTGGCGTCGCGAGCAAGGCTTCGCCTGATTCAATCACTAGGTGCGTTAAAGAGCCTTTATATTTGTCGTAGTCAACTGGCCCTTTAGGAAATTCATCATTTTCATCGACATAATAAAGAAACTCTAAGGTCGAAAACGTTTGATCATATTGAACAACATAAAAATTGGGTGCTGTAATTAATGAAGTTATTACGGAGTGAACTTGAGGAAAAAAATCATCTAAATCATCGCAGTCGTGAGATAATTGATTTAGTTCAAATAACGCTGTGTGCCGCGCCTGTAGATTGTTCAGCGCAAGTTTAAGCGCTAACACCTCTTCTGTTGAAGAAATATTATCATCTGAGCTATCTTTTCGCTGAACAGCCATATCGCTTTCTTTTAAAGAGTTGGGCATTCAAAATATACTTACATCATAAATAAAGTGAATAACTGTCTTAATAATGACGGTTAATGCAAAAAATATCTAGTCGCCTGAATTCGTATCATTGTTTTTTTTAATAAGTTATTGATTTTCTTCTTTTTGCAGTTCTTCTTTTATTTCAACTAATTTTTCTTTATTACCACAAATCGCGTCTTGTTGTTCCTCACGGTAATAACGAATATCTACACAGTCTTGTTGATAACGACGCTCTAACTCTGTGCGCTTTAAGGGCTGGCCTTTAGCATTAGTGATTTGACGCTGTAATGCTTGGCACGCATGAATTTGCTCTGAAGCTAGCGTAACATCTTCACAGACATTATCAGAAGTGGCACACCCAACTAAAACCGCCGTAAAAGGTAATGTAGTAAAAATTAATTTTTTCATTATTATTCTCTTTTTGAAAAATAAACGTCATTAATAATGGCATTATAGACGGCTAAAGTTTAGGAAGGTAGCTTTTTGTTACTCTATACATTGCTCAAAATTTATAAACAAGTAAAATTAACCTTAATATGTTTTTTCATACTCTTATTTAGGTTCAAGTTATGCAAGTTCAAGTTGTCGATTATAACGCAAAAGACGCTCCACAACGTTTTGTTAAAAGTTTACGTGAAACAGGTTTTGGCGTATTAGTCAATCATCCAATAAATCAATCTCTTGTTGAATCTATTTATAAAAATTGGGCCGATTTTTTTAACAGCCAAGATAAATTCAATTTTACTTTTGATCCTCAAAAACAAGACGGCTATTTTGCGACAGAAATATCAGAAACCGCTAAAGGTCATGCCCAAAAGGACATCAAAGAGTATTACCATATTTATCCATGGGGACGTATCCCTAACGCCTTAAAAGATGAAATTTTAAATTACTATCAATTAGCTTCATCTCTCGCAGCAGAACTACTCGACTGGGTTGAAAAGTACGGTCCTAGCGATGTTGCCAATGGTTACTCTGAGCCTTTATCTGGCATGATAACAAACACACCAAATACGTTATTAAGGGTTTTACATTATCCCCCGTTAACGGGTAAAGAGGAAGCTGGAGCCATAAGAGCCGCTGCACACGAAGATATTAATTTACTCACTATTTTACCTGCCGCTAACGAACCAGGCCTACAAGTGCAGCAACAAGATGGCAATTGGCTAGATGTTCCGTCAGATTTTGGTAATTTAATTATTAATATTGGTGATATGCTTCAAGAAGCTTCTGGCGGTTATTTTCCGTCAACAAGCCATAGAGTAATAAATCCTACAGGTGAAAACAGCAATAAATCGCGCATCTCTTTGCCATTATTTTTACACCCAAGAAGTGAAGTAAAGCTTTCTGAAAAACACACTCAAGAAAGTTACTTATTAGAAAGATTAAAAGAATTAGGTGTTAAATAATACCAATCTCACTAATTATGCGATCATTTCTACTGGTTAAAATAAATATCTTATATTCAGTCATGTTTCCTGCGTATAAAGTAGGTTAATTAATATAACCTGAGTTCAGTTTCCGTAGGAAAACCATAAAAAAAGCTGCAAATGCAGCTTTTTTTTATGGAAAATTAATGAACGTATTATGAGGCTATTTGATAAGCGTCAGACTGTTGAACAATATATTTATTATTCATATTGGCGGCTAATACACCTTTGCGTCTAGCGAGTGAAACGTCTAATTTTTTAGCTGCACTTGCAATGGCGCTGTACAATTTTTTATCAGCGGCATGAACGGTTACATTAACTCCTTCATAATTAGTCGTGACTTCAAATTTTTGCTGATGTGGTTCAACCGTAATGGTTGTTTTAAGTGTCATTAAATTCGGATAATGCTTAGAGATTTTAGCAAATTTATTTTCGATGGCTTGTCTAATACCTTCGGTAATTTCTACATGGTGTCCGGAAATTTCTATATTCATAATATGACCTCTTTTGTTATCTTCAACTTCATAATCCTCCTAAATTCATAAAAGATCAATGATAAAAACTCCCTTTTTTGCAATTAAATGTAATCGAAAAAAACAGGAATGTTTTTTAAAATACAGGCAAAAAAATAGCCATCAAAAGACGGCTATTTTTATTAACTATGAGTTGAATATATTATGCGGTTACATCCTTTACACCGTCTTTTAATGTGTTCGTTACTGCTTGCTTAGCTTTCTTTTTTCGACTAAGTAAACCTCTCATATCTTCAATAATAATATAAAGGCATGGAATAAGCACTAAGGTAACAATCGTCGCAAATAAAACACCAAATGATAACGATACCGCCATTGGGATAACAATTTGCGCTTGTGCACTTGTTTCGAAGAAAATAATAGGAACTAAGCCAATAAAAGTGGTTAACGAGGTTAACATTATCGCTCTAAATCGTTTAGTACCTGCGTGCATTACGGCATCTTTTAAACGCTCTCCACGCTTTCTCGCATTGTTAACATAATCAACCATTACGAGTGAATCGTTAACAACAACACCTGAAGCAGCCAAGATCCCCATTACTGATAATGCACTTAAGTCCATCGCCAATATGAAGTGGCCAAACACCGCACCAATGACTCCAAACGGGATAACAACCATAATCATTACCGCTTGCGAGTAGGACTTTAACGGAATTGCCAATAAAGAAAATATCACCATTAACGAAATAATAAAGTCGCGTAACTGATCATTTGCACTGTCCATTTCTTCTTGGATTCGCCCTGACACTTCACTTTTAACTTGTGGGTACTTTCTCAACAACTTAGGAATAAAGTTATCTCGAACATCTTGTGCCACTTTAAAAGGTTCTACTTGCTCAGCATCGACACTTGCCCAAACGTTAATGGTACGATTGCCATTTTCCCGACGAATTCGTGTTACCCCGTCATGCATGGATATTTCAGCCAATTCAGATAAAGGAAGTTCAGCACCATTTGGCGCTTGAATAAGTACATTATCAACGTGACCAACTGAACTACGTTGCTCTAAAGGATAACGCACCATGACTTTTATCTCTTCACTGTCACGTAAAATGCGTTGGGCTTCTAAGCCGTAGAAACTTGCGCTCACTTGTGAAGCAATATCAGCCAACGATAATCCCATGCTATAGGCAAGCGGCTTCAACTCAAATTGCACTTCTTTAGCGCTAGTTTGGCGGCTATCATTAACATCACCAACCCCTTTTAGCGAGTTAAGTTTTTCTTTTAACTCTTTAGCAGCGCCTAAAAGCTCTTTATCGTTTTGACTTTCTAATCTAAAGGCAATATCGCCATCATCACGACCACCGCCGAATAAATTATCGCTAATGGTTAACGACTTAACGCCAGGATAATTAGGGATAGCCTCTCGCCACATATCAGCTAATTCAAAAGTATTTATCGCACGCAATTTAGGAATAACTAATTTAACCATCACTTGGCCATTAGTTCGGCTACGTAAATCGACTTGCATATCAGAAATCATTGAGCTGCCGTATTTCGCTTCAATTTCCTGATCTACTTTATAAATAACATTTTCAATGTTTAGTAAAGTGTCTAAAGTCGCTCTTTCTGATGCATCAACATTCATTTCAACTGAAATGCGTGGGAAATCATGAGGTATTTTAGGTTGACCAATAAATCGAACAAAACCGCCATTAAATAAACCAGCACTAAGAAGCATTAAGCTGATAAAAAACATCAATACTGCATAACGATATTCAACACACATTGCCAGCATAGGACGATATATTTTTTCAATAAATCGTTTAAGTTGAGTATCTACCACCAAACGTATTCTATCTATCGGGTTTTTAGGATTAAACTCTTTGATTTTCATTTTAACCAAATGCGCCGGTAAAATTAGCTTTGATTCGATCAAGGAGAAAATTAAACAAAGCACAACCACAGAGCCAATGGCTTTACCAAAAGCTGATGAAGGCCCTTCACCAAATAAGAAAGGCAAGAACACGGCAATAGTAGTTAATACACCAAAGGTTGCCGGCATAGCTACGCGCTTAACCCCTCGAATTACATTTTCAGTACTGTGACCGTGTTCTTCTATTTCATCATGGGCACTCTCTCCCATAACAATGGCATCATCAACCACGATACCCAATACTAAAATAAAGGCGAATAAGCTAATAACATTAATAGTAACATCGACAAATTCCATTGGCATAATTAATAAAGTACCAAGGAAACAAACTGGCAATCCCATCATCACCCAAAAAGCTAAACGAACACGTAAAAATAGCGCTAACATTAAGAACACTAATACTGCACCACTTTGCATGTTGTCTATCATCATATTAAGACGACCTTCAAGGTAGTAGGTCATATCAACCCAAGTTTCTAATTTAACCCCTTGAGGTAGACGATCAGATTTTTCAGCAACATACTTTTTAACCACTCCAGCAATATCAGTAATGCTTTGGTTGTCAGCTGCGCCAACAAAGATAGTTATCGAATTTTTACCATTAAATTTTGAGTATTGTAAACCTTCTTCAAAACCATCATTAACAGTAGCTAACTCGCCTAACAACACCTTAGTGCCGTCTTGTAAAGTAACCACAGGGATTTGTTCAAATTCATGGCCGCGATAAGCTTGGTTTTCTACGCGCAAATTTATATAGCCGTTTTCTGCTCGAATTTGCCCTGCTGACATATTGCGTGAATAACTTCGGACTGCTTGAGCAATATCATTAAAGCTTAAATTATATTCTCGTAGCTTATCTTTACTAACTTCTATAGAAATCTCATAACCTAAACCACTAAATAAATCAGAGATATTGACGTAAGGCAATTGCTGAACTTCGTCATGAACTTTACGGCCAAGCTCTTTTAACTCACCATTACTAAGGTCACCATAAAGGCTAATATACATAACTTCTTGACGGAATTTTTCACGTTCAACTTTGATACGCTCCATGCCATCAGGAAAGCTTGGAATTGAGTCTATCGCTGATTTAACTTCTTCTAGAACAACTTGTGGATCATAATCAAGCTCGACTTCAAACCAACCATTTGAATAACCACGATTTGAATAGGTAATAACTCGTTTAAGGCCTTGCACAGTTTCAAGTGCCTCTTCAACCTTTATAGTTATACCTTCTTCAACTTCTTGAGGTGCTGCGCCAGGGTAAATGGCAGAATAAGAAATCCAATTAATTTTTACCTGTGGAAACATTTGTTTATTAATCGTTTGGATTGTTAAGAATCCACCAATTAAAATAAATGCCATAAGTAAATTAGCCGCAATAGCATTACGTGCGAACCAAGCAATAATACCGGTATTGGTATCAATAGAATGGTCTATTTCAGGCTTTTTAATAGCTTTTGAGTCAGTCATATTTATTCCCCAGTATCGTTATCATTTAACGCCACTTGGGTTTCATCATCACTCTCTTGTTCGTTGCCTTCTTCTTTATCACTTATTAATGCTAATTTCATCCCATCTACAGGATAATCAAGTGCTGAAACAATGAGTTGGTCATTACCTTTTAAACCGCTAGAAACAATAATACTTTCGCCATCTTGACGTGCAATGTGAATTTCAGCGTAGTGTAAACGCGACTCACTATCTAAAATAGCCACTTTTGAGTTATTAACTAAATAACGTGGGATAACACTCGCTTGAGGAATTTCAATACCGACAATTTTCGCATTAACATAACTGCCATAGCGCAGTGGTGGTTGATCATTCGATGTATTTAACGCGTACGGATCATGCACTTCTGCTACTAAATAGCTCATACGACTTTGATTATCAATAACGCCTTCATCACGAACAATTTTCGCTGGCCATTGTATTTCTTTACCTGAATACACGCCATGTAAGATAACCTTAGCGTTATCACCTTGGTCAATTAAATACTGTAACTGATTATCAGCAACCGGCAATCTCACTTCTGCAAGTTCGGTGCTTAATATTTTACCAATTTTGTTACCCATGCCAACAAAAGCACCTAAACCGATATCACGAGATTCAATCATCGCATCATACGGAGCTACAATGTTTGTTCGTTCAAGGTTGCGCTCTGCACGTAATATTGACGCCTGTGCGGCTTTAACTCTTGCAAGTTCTTGGGCAAGTTGAGGTTTACGTAAGCTTAATTCTGTAGGCGAGGTATCTGTGATTTGATTCCACTCACGCTCTGCTACTTTACCTTGTGCAACTTCGGTTTCTAAAGAAGCGCGCGCTGATGCCAAACTGGCTTGAGCATCAATTAACGCTGCTTGATAATCGCTAGGATCGATACGGGCAAGTACTTGATCTTTTTTAACAAAACCGCCACGTACAAAAACATCTGCTAATTCAATGATTTCACCGTTAACCTGAGCAACTAAGTCTGTTTCATACTTAGGCTTAACGATGCCATAAGAGTCAACATTTAAGGTCATTGGGGCAACCGTGATGCTTTCAACTGACACGATAGGCGTGTTATCCACTTCTTCTTTTTCTTCAGGTGGTTTTTTCATGCCAGTAAAGATTGCAAAAGCGCCTATGCCAGCGATTAGAATAATTAAAGGCAGTATAATTTGTTTTTTACGCATCACAGTGTGATCCTCAGTGTTACATTTTGTACTTATTTTATAAATAATACCTAACTTTCAATAAGTACAATAGATAAAGATGTAACCGTCTATTACAAAATATACGCCTAATTTTACAAACTCGCTAAAAAAAGGTCACACAGCGCAATATAATCATTAAATATCAGACAGTTAAAAATAAAAAAAACAATTAACTTTTACTGAAGATTAATCAATGCGCCTAATTTAATAATTTAAAGCTTAGTGTTTTTCGCTAATATTTAAACTTTTATGAATATTTTTAGTCGATATAACCATAATAAGACTAGCCACTGAATAAACACTAAACTAATGATTTGCCATAATGATTGCCACGCAGCTGGTGTCGCCTGAATCAAGCCGCCAAATAAACTATTTGCGGTATATTGCCAATTCACTAAACTTGTTCCTAAATAAACAATAATAGAGTTAGTACCAATAACAGCAAAAAATACAGCCCATCGCTGAACTTTCAAAACGTCGATAACCGCATAAAAAAGTGATAAAAGCAAAACACTATAACCACACGTAACTAGAACGAATGAACTGGTCCATAAAGTTTTATTGATCGGAAAAAAAGCCCCCCAGCCATAACCTAACATCAATAAAATAACACCAACAACTATCAAGTCCCTTAACAGCTTCTTCGCATTATTTTGATGTTCAATCATATGTCTTCCAACAAAGACGCCAAGTAAAGCATTTACAATAGATGACACATTTGACAATAACCCTTCTGGATCTAGCGGTAGATTTAGGTAAGTTGCCCCTGGTAAGAAAGTAATATCAAACCAAACATTTAAGGCGCCAGTGCTGGTGTAATTGCCGCCACCATATCCAGCAATTTCAACAAAACTAAGTAACAACCAATAACCCACTAATATAGCAACAGTAATAAACCATTGCGCTTTAACACTGACGAACCAAACAAGCATAACAGCAACAAACCACGCAATCCCTATACGTCCTAGCACACTAGCAAATCGAACATCATCTACATTTGCAGGAATACCACCGCCCCAACCGTGATTATAAACAACGCCTAATATCAACAAGAGTATTAAACGTTTAACTGCATGCTGTATTTTTTTAGGTCGTTGTTCAACGGGATACGCTTTTAATGCTTTACCAGCGATACCTAAACTAATACCAGATAAAAAGATAAATAAAGGAAAAATTAAATCGTAAGCAGTAAAACCATGCCATGTACTGTGTAACATTTGTTGCGCTGCAATGTTGAAAAAAGCAAAACCTGTCAAAGTAAATAATGCAGCAAAAATCCCTTCTGCCCCTAAAATCCAAACCATATCAAAACCTCTTAAGGCATCAATAGAGAGTAATCGTACCTTTTTAGGGGTGGATGTTGAGGTGGTCGTATTGCTCATGATACATAAATCCTAGCTTTGTTATGGCGACAACACAAAAGACAGCGCTGTCATATATAATTAAAAGTGTAAGAAAATTACTGTTAAATAGCAAATATCTCACATCATCAAATTAAAGAGCTGCTAACTTAACTTACAACAAATCATTCGTTAGTAAGTTTCTCTTTTGGCTTCATTGATAACATTTTCTGGCATTTTATCGCCTAAAGAAGCGAGCAATTGCGCAATTTTTTGGTGGGTAGCTTTATCGTCAGTAACTGCATGATGCAATTGAGAATAAAGCATAGGATAATCAAGTGGGCTACCGTATCCCTCTTGATAAAGACTTGCTAAGCGCATTTGCGCTGCTAAATTATTACTGCTAGCGGCAGCCTTTAAAAAAACAATAGCTTGGTCAATATCGACCTGCATAAACTTTCCAATATGATAGTAACGTCCTAGTTGCTCTAATCCTTCAGGTAATCCTTGCTCTGCAGCAAGTCGCATGTAATGTAATCCTAGCGGTACATCTTTTTTTACACACACACCATAAGCAAGCATATCGCCCCATAAAAATTGATAAGAAGGTCTTTCAGCTTTTACCGCTCTTGCTTCAATGTCTTGCACTAATTGACAGTCATCAAGCACAACTTGACTCAAATGCTTATTTTCTTTAATTAATTCAAGTAATTGGTTGTCACTATATATTTGCACTGCGCTTAAGCTTTGTGCATTAACTGTAAAAGTTGCACAAATAGCCAGTAGTAGTACCAAGAAAAATTTATTCATAGGGATTCCCAATTAGACCAACCAAACCAATAAAATGTATCTCATGTGTCAAAATTATATCGGCATAAAATTAAAAAAATTAAATATAATCTAATAAAGCAATTTCAATACCATTGTTAAACCTTAAAAAAAGCTCTATATTTACTTTTATGTGACAAGTTTATTTCTTTAGATAACCCTAGTAAAATAAGCTTATGTAGTTAATTAAATGATCTTATATTAATGATAGTAGAAAAAACGCTTTCAGAACTTGAAGTTGGCCATTATGTTACCGAAATAGCCAAGCAAAATAGTACCTTTTCTTTGAGTGCTCCTGGGCACATCAAAAGCCAAGCTGTAATTAATCATTTAAAATCAAAAAATGTATTATCAGTTTTTATTGATGATACCAAAACACTTGTACCCGAGCCCAAACCTTTAAAAAATAAAGCGACAATTGCAGCAGAAATAAAAGAAGCCAAAGTTATTTTTGATCAATCTAAAGCGATTCAAAAAGAAGTATTTGCCGCGGCTCTTAATGGAACTACCCTTGATTTAACACCCGTTGTTGAAATCACCAATAAATCAGTCGATGCGGTTTTTAATAACCCTGATTCTTTAGCTTGCATGATAAACATTCGTGAAAAGGATGAATATTTATTAGAGCATTCCGTTGCAGTATCGGTATACATTACCATTTTCGCTCGACACTTAAAAATTAGTAAAAAGGTTGTTCAACACCTTTCTATTGGCGCGTTTTTGCATGACGTTGGCAAAATAATGATCCCTGACGAAATATTAAATAAACCAGGGAAATTAACTAACGAAGAGTTTGATATTATGAAAACTCACGCTAGTCATTCCATTGATATCATAAAAAAAACTCCTGGAGTTTCAAAACTTAGCTTGCAAATCGCCGCTCAACATCATGAAAAAATAAATGGTTTTGGATACCCAAACCAACTTAAAGGTGATGATATTACCAAATACGGTCGAATGATTGCGATATGCGATATCTTTGATGCATTAACAGCAAATCGTGTTTATAAAGAAGGCTTTACTCACGCAAAAGCTTTTTCTATATTGTTAGAATTGGTTAATCAAAATCATTTAGATGGTTATTTAGTTAACGAATTTATTAAATGCGTAGGCACTTTTCCCGTTGGCTCATTAGTACAGTTAGATTCAAAGAAACTCGCAATCGTTGAACAACGTAACGATGGTGATATCACTAAACCCAAAGTTCGTTCTTTTTATAGCGTGAAGCTTAATCACTTCCTCAACACTCAAGACATTGATCTAACGACCACCGAAGACTTTATTGTTAAAGGAGTAAGAGCCGAAGACTTTGACCTTGATATGAACAAAATTGTTGAAATATTATTAATGGAGGGCTAATTTGCTTTTCGTGCACCGGCTTATCCACTATTTTTCTACTTGATTATCTCTGATAAAATGATAACAATGAAACTCAGTGCACCTAGCAGGTTAACTACTATTTTATGTCAGAACTACAGCAATTAATTGAAAATTCAAGAGTTAATGAAGCAATTGCTAAAAAACTTTTTGATATAGAAACCGAGATACTAAGCTGTCAATCCAGTAACGAACTGCTAAAGCACTTACTTAATTTAATTAAAGATAAGTTTCAGCTAACGAATGTCAACTTACTCCTTGTTGAGCCAACCCCCTTATCTTATTTACTTAGTGGAAATATGCAAAGTACGTGGCACCAACAAAATTGTCGTTCTATTTCTGAGCATATTCTTCATAACTTTCACGCCGACAACAAGCCATTTCTAACCAATAACATTTCAAGTCTAGCCCAAGCCATTCCTGAAAAATTGCTCACTAATGCTAAGTCCGCCGCTATTATTCCTTTAAACTTAGAAGGAAAACTATTTGGCAGTTTATTGTTTACCGATGAAAAAAAAGAACGGTTTACTCCACAGCTAGGCACTTTTCATCTTGAGCAGTTATCAGTCAAAATCAGTTTATGTTTATCGAATGTTCTTATAAGAGAGCAGCTGGAACACATGGCAAATTATGATCGCTTAACGGGAGTCGCTAATCGTCGTTTAATGGAGAAATCCATTTCTGAAGAAATTACTCGTCAACGTCGATACAATATTCCCTTCTCGCTTATTTTTATCGACTGTAATAAATTTAAAATTATCAATGACACTTACGGCCATGATTGCGGCGATAAAGTCTTGGTGTATGTCGCAACTCAACTACAAGAACTTATCAGAGAAAATGATCAGTGCTTTCGTTATGCTGGCGATGAATTTGTTATTACCCTTGCCGGACAGACATATAAAGAAGGCCAAAAGATTGCACAGCGTTTAAGCCAGTTTTTCATTGAACACCCTATGCCCTATGAGGGTGAATTTCTGCCAGTAACCATTAGCTGCGGTGTATCAGCCTGTGATGGCAGTCAAGATATGGACCTGTTGCTCAAACAAGCCGATGAACAGCTTTATCTTCATAAAAAAGTCATGGAAAACCTAGTTAAATAAAGGATATATTTAATGATTATCGAGAAGAGTATTGAAGAGTTAGCCGTTGGTCATTATGTTGTTGCTATCGTAAAACAGCAAGGAACTTTCACCCTCAACCATGCCGGCCATGTTAAGAAACAAGCCATTATTGAACACTTCAAAAATAAAGGCGTGTTAACATTAACCATAGACACCAGTAAAACGTTAACCGAAAAAATTTCTCCCCCCTCTGCTAGTGAGACTAAAACACCAGAGACACCACCTTTATCTGTATCTGTCCCCAAGCCACCCAGCATACAAGAAGTTACCCAAGCTAAAAAATTATTCGATTTATCTAAAAGCATACAAAACAAAATATTTACTGATGCGTTTAATGGAAAAGTATTAGATTTAGCCCCTGTAAAAGAAATTACCAATAAGACTCTTGATGCTATTTTTAATAACCCTGATGCACTTGCTTGTGTGATTAATATTCGAATAAAAGATCAATATTTATTAGAGCATTCGGTATCCGTGTCAATATTAATGAGTATTTTCGCTCGGTATTTAAACATTGAAAGATCGATAGTTGAACAGCTTTCAATCGGCGCATTTTTACATGATGTGGGTAAAATTATGATCCCCGATGAAATCTTAAATAAACCCGGAAAATTAACTCAAGATGAGTTTGCTATCATGCAAACTCACGTCAACCATTCCATTGATATTATCAGCCAAACACCCAATATCTCGGAGTTAAGCCTAGAAGTTGCCGCATTACACCATGAAAAATTAAATGGTCAAGGTTACCCTTACCAAGTAGCAGGTGATGAAATTTCTCAATATGGGAGAATGATTACCATATGTGATATTTTTGACGCACTAACCACAGATCGCGTTTACAAAGAGGGCTATCCTCATATCAAGGCGTTTAATATTTTATTAAAACTAGCTCAAGATTCACATTTAGATACTGAATTAGTTAATCAATTTATTAAATGCTTAGGTGTATACCCTGTGGGTTCTTTGGTAGAGCTTAATTCAAATAAGTTAGCTATCGTTGAAGGACGTAACCAAGATAATCCCGTTAATCCTAAAGTCAGATCTTTTTACAGCGTAGAACACCATCATTATGTGATGACAGAAGATGTAGATCTATCTAAAGATAAGGATTTTATTATTAAAGGGGTTCGTGCTAACGATTTTAACTTAGATATGAATAAAATAACTGAGTTTTTATTAATGCAAGGTTAAACGGTAGATTAATCTACCGTTTACTTTATGCAAATGGTTTAGGTTATATCATTGCTATTAAGTTTATGATCACGTTGTACACAGGAAATATACCTCAGAGCAACGCCGCTATGGAATATATTACCCAGTACAAGTGAACAATAACTTAATAAAAATGGTTTTAGTGCCTAAAGTCAACCGCTGCTTGTGCTGCAAAAAAGGCAAACATGGTATATACCGCAGTATTTTGTTTTAAATCTTCTGCATTTACTTTATCCAACGTATCATTTTCAGTGTGATGATAATCAAAATAACGACTGCCATCAGGTGAGAAGTTAATACTTGGCATTCCTGCATCACTTAATAAACTCATATCAGATTGAGCGCGAGCATTGTTCATCGGCGCTAACGAAACCCCTAAAGGTGCTAGATGTTGAGCCAACTCTCTCACGGCATTTAACGCCTGTGCGCCAACACCGGTTTTCATTTCATAAATACGACCTAAACCAAAGTCCCATTCAGCTCCTAAAACATGATGTTTCATTTCATCTTTGTGATCGACCATATATTGTTTAGCACCAAGAAGTCCAACTTCTTCTGCAGCAAATAAAATAACGCGAATAGTACGTTTTGGGCGTTTATCTAATAATGAAATATGATGTGCCGCCGCCATTACCATACCAACCCCCATGCCATCATCTATTGCACCAGTGCCAACATCCCAACTATCTAAATGGGCACCTATTGCAACAATTTCCTTAGGAAGCTCGCTACCCGTAATTTCACCGATTACGTTGGCAGATTTGACAGTCGCTTTATTATTCATACGCGAGGTCATTTTTAAATAAAAGCTAACAGGTTTGCCTCGATTAAGTTGATTCACTAATAAGTCTGCATCTGGGTTTGATAAGGCAGCTGCTGGAATTTTTGTCCCACCTTCTTTATAACGCATCACTCCTGTGTGAGCCGTTCTGTTATTGTCAGTGCCAACAGAGCGCATAATAAGTGCTACTGCGCCTTTTTCCGCCGCGATATTTGCACCAGTTACGCGCGTACCAACAGCTTTACCGTAACCGTTTCCATCTATGTGTCTATCCATACGATATGAAACAAAAGCAATTTTCCCTTTTAAGCTGCCTTTTTTCGCGGCTTGTAAATCTGCTAGGGTTTTAAAATGAGCAACATCAGCTGTAATACCTTTATCGCTGGTGCCAACACTGCCACCTAAAGCAAGTGCTACCACATTGTGCGGATAAGGGGCGACAATACGGGCTTGCGCTTCACCTCTGACCCATTGAGGCCCAGAAACTTCTTCGGTCCAAACTTTATCGAACCCTAAAGCATTCATTTTGTTAACAGCCCACTCTACAGATAACTTATCCCCAGGAGTGCCCATCATTCGAGGACCAACTTGTGTCGTTAAAGACTCAACGAGATCATAAGAAAGTGTAGAGGATAAAGCCGTTTGCTTTAAACTATTTAATTGTTTAACCTCTTGAACATTCAGCGCTTTAGGCGAATTAGTGTTATCAACACTGCCGTCATGAGCGTAGTTCACACTGACAAAAAACAAAGGCAAAAATGCGATTAATTTTGTAAAAGGTTGTAGAGCGTTTTTATGCATAAATATCTCTTTTTACGTTAATATTGCTGCTAAGTTAACCTAAGATGCATTGTATCTACAAGTAGGCGATAAGCGCTTAAAAGCAAAAAATCGACAAAGCGTCGATTTTTTAAGATGTGTAGTAAAATTTTATGCTGTTACATTGAAAATGAAGAGCCACAGCCACAGGTCGCCGTTGCATTAGGGTTAGTTACTAAGAAACGACTACCTTCTAGCCCTTCAGTGTAATCAACTTCTCCGCCAACGAGGTATTGTAAACTCATGGGATCGACTACCATAGTCACGCCTTGTTTCACGATTGTCATATCACCTTCGTTCACTTTTTCATCAAAAGTAAAGCCATACTGAAAACCAGAGCAACCACCGCCGGTAACATAGACGCGCAATTTCAATGCTGGATTTTCTTCTTCAGTGATAAGAGACAACACTTTACTTGCCGCTGCATCAGTAAATTGAATAGGTAATTCTGGGTTAGACATTGAGTTCTTCTTACAACAAACATTATTTGAAAATTGAATTATCTTAAACTTGACTAATTTAATCAAGTATTACCTTAGTTTCTTTCACTTGATCATCAATTGAGATGATATTCGTATCGCTCACTGGTATTTCAGGCAGTTCTTCTTGTGCAGCTTCAATTAGCCATGGATAATCTTTATCCAATTGGAGAAATTTTTGCCATTTATTTTTAGGCAAAATAGCCGAAACTTGTACGTGTTCAACCACAAACCCTTTTGGCAGAGTGAATTCACCATCAATTAATTGAAAATACTGAAAACTGAACGCTAAATCTTTTTTCGTTAATGCGGTGATCTCTGTTAATTTAATTTTACTGGGTGCATTATTTAAACTACCGACAAATGTCAATTCAACATAGCCTTTGGCGTACCTTCTTCTTAGCTTTTGTTGCACTAAAACCACTTGAAAACGGTAATGTTCAGGGCTTTCTGTTGCGACAAAAACGACATTATCAATCGCTAAACCATCAGCTTGTTTTTCTGGGGCCATCACTTTTTCATAAAACGCTAATTCTTTTTTCACTTCATAATGAGCAGCTTCCCTTTCTTTTAATGTTGCTTGAGATTGTTGATTGGCTAATCGCTCAACCTCTAGCTCTACTTCTAGGGTGTTAATTCGACGAGTTTGCTCACTTTGCTGCAAGTATAATAAATCAAGTCTTTGTTTTTGCTCACTCAAGGTTTTTACTTGATAACCATGGTAATAATTACCTAGGCGATAACCGCTATAGAGACATACGCTGACTATCAAAAAAAGTAAAAGTGCAGAACGATAAGGGCCAAAGCGTTCGATAACGGTATTAAAGTTTATTTTTGCTAACCAATTCATTTGTTAAGTATTATTAAATCCAAAGTATTTATATCCAAACAGCTCGGCTATAATGTCATTTTTTAAAATGCTTATTTACTACATGTGACAACCAATGGCGTCATTAGTTTCATTAAGAAAGCGCTTAGCGCTACCTAAAACCTCATGGCAATTATGCTTTTTAGCGATAATTGGCGGCAGTGTTTCAGCATTATTAATTGTTTGTTTTCTTTTTAGCATTAGAGCAATACAACAACTCTATCTTTCAGAACGCGACAACTATAGCAGTTTAGATGCATTAAGTCGTTTCGAATTGCCCTTAATTGGCGCTTTAATCATTTTATTATTCGCTTGGTTTACCGGCTATAAATATCTTAGAACGGGCATACCTTTTGTATTAAATAAGCTTAAAGAAGACCATGGTGTTATACCGTTACGCAATACGCTTAATCAATTTTGGGGGAGTGTTGTTTCACTGTGCGCGGGGTTTTCTGTCGGAAAAGAAGGGCCTGCCGTCCATTTAGGCGCTGCATGTAGTAGCTACCTAGGTAGTTTATTAAGACTTCCTTATAACAGCATAAGAACATTATGCGCCTGTGGTATAGCTGCGGGTATTGCAGCAACCTTTAATACTCCTTTAGCAGCAGTAATATTTGTCATGGAAGTGATACTAAGAGATTACAAGGTGCATATTTTCATTCCTGTTATGCTCGCTGCAATTGTTGGCTCTTTAATTACAAGTAGTATTTTTGGTCGTTCTCACGAATACGAATTTCTACAAGAAATTAGCTTAGGTATCGAGCATTACCCTTCGTTAATATTGCTCGGTATCGTATTAGGTGCTTTAGCTTTTCTATTTAACCGATATTTAATCGCTGTAATTAAACATTCAACGAAATTACACATTACGACTCGCTTACTCATTGCTGCCTTTATTACGGGTTTCTTAGGCTATCTTTCCCCTTATGCGATGGGCGGAGGTTTGGCAAGTTTAGACTTTTCATTAACAAATAGTGTCGAGTTAAATTTATTAGTCGCATTGTTAATTGCTAAGTTTTTAATGACGATATTCGCATTAGGCTTAGGAATACCTGGCGGTATAATTGGACCTATACTGAGTATTGGTGCAATTGCAGGAGTATGTATTTCAAGTATTTCTACGGGCATAATTCCGGGTAATTATATGGCCAGTGATTATGCACTTATGGGCATGGCAGGTTTCTTAGCGGCTACATTAAACGCCCCACTTACCGCACTACTTACTGTTATGGAGCTATCTAATCAAATTGAAACTATTGTTCCAGCAATGATTATTATTACGACCTCTAGCTTGATTTCGGGTCAATTACTACATAACCGCTCTGTGGTAACGATGCAGCTAGACATTCAGCAGTTGGCTTATCGAAAACCACCGTTGGAAAGATCACTTCAGAAGGTTGGAGTTTTGGGCATTATTCAAGATAAGTTCAACTTAAAAGTCATGGGAGAGCATCAAACCTCTGACCATACTCAAAATGTTGATAATGAATCACTTCGCCCTACGATAATTAAAAAGCAGACAGATGAAGGCATTGAATTTTATTTGCCTGAATTAGACAAAAACAGTAATAAAGTAATTCAATACAACCTTATCGCAATGGAGAGCCAAGCTACCTTAGATCAAGCTTATCAAGCTCTAGTAAAACAACGTTGTGGTGGGATATACATATTTGATAAAACGCCTAATGATATTATGGGTTTTATCACTTTTGAACAAATTAGACTTTACTTAGTGGAAGGAAAACTAATGTTATGACCACAATACTCTGGCTTAAAGCTTTTCATGTGATTTTTATGGTTGCATGGTTTGCAGGTATTTTTTATTTGCCTCGGTTATTTGTTAATCATGCCGAAACAACGTCTCTTGAGGTTAGCAAGCAATTAAAAGGCATGGAAAAACGCTTACTCTATTTTGTTACACCCTTTGCCATATTTACTGTAATTTTAGGCTGTGCGCTTATTTATTGTTATGGCTCACAGTGGTTTGTTGCTGCAAAATGGTTGCATATCAAATTAACTTTAGTCATTTTTTTACTTATATATCATGGCTATTGTTTTAAAGTAGTCAAAGATTTTCAGCAAGATAAAAACACGCGCACGGGTAAGTTTTATCGAATATTTAATGAGATACCTGTATTAATTTTATTTGCGGTTATTATTTTAGCTTATGTAAAACCTTTGTAAGCTATATTAATAATTTATTTAGCGGTAAGGTCGATCCATAAACGCTTATCACGTAATAAAGCTTTAGATTGTTCTGATAACAAAGGATTGGTTAAATCAAAAGTAGTTCGTTGTCTTGCATGGGACTTCTCTAGAATACCTGAGGTTATTTTATGCGATAAAAAGAACTGATTAAACTGCCCTGAAATTAATAACTTTTCTAAGCCGTACAATAAGCGTGCATGTAGGCGCTTATTACTTTTACTAACAAAAAAGTATACAGGAGCGGGGTATCTTAACATTAGATTTTCTTCAACAATCAAAGCCGACTTTTCTACTATTTCAACTTCAGCCTCATGTAAGGCTCTTGGAAAAGCATCAAATCGTTTTTTTTCTAACATTTCTAATAAAGTCATATCGTAACCAGAGGTAACTCGAAAATTATTAGCCGCTAAAATACTCGTATCAGGCCAATTAAGCCCCTGTCCTACTGATATTTTTTTTAATGCGGACAACGTAATATCTGACTTAAAACGCTCCTGCTCGCCGGCTCGAATAATAAAAATTCGATGACCCATTAAGCCTTTTAAGATAGGAAAATATATCGCATTTAATTTCTGCTCTATCTCTTTAGAAGTCATTCGCCAGGTGACATCAATAAGCTCATTATTGGCTAACATTATTGAAGTACGTGCCTGCGCCATTTCAATAGCAATGCCTTTTAGCAAGTAGTCTCCGTATTTATCACGACTCGCCTCTAACGACAGCGATAATAAATCGACAAAATAACTTTGTTTTACATCAGGATTTTTTTCAGAATTTACATATCGAACAACATCTACAGAAGAGGCTATAGTGCTATAAGATAAAAAGAAGAAAGCTATTAAACACTGCCAGTACTTGGCCATTAATAAAGCACTCCAAAGTAAACAATAGATGAATAAATGAGACAATTAGTATAGTCGATGATATCCGTAATGGCTAAAGTCATATCAGATGGGTTTTTACGGCAAAGTTTTTCTTTCAATTAAGATTTCTCATACTAAAACTCTTCATTTTGTGCTATATTTTTGCGGCAAATTTACCCTTAGTACTAAATGAGTAGGTAATCTTTTATGATGACTTTCCAAGGTAGCCATATTCTCTCGGTTTCTCAATTTGATCGTGATGCTATTTCTCGAATTTTACAAGTGTCAGCGCTTATGGCTCCTTACGCAGAACGAAAAAAACGTTGTCATGTGCTTGAGGGGGCTGTATTAAACAACTTATTTTTTGAACCAAGCACAAGAACCCGTGTCAGTTTTGGTGCGGCATTTAACTTACTTGGCGGTTTTGTTCGAGAAACTGTCGGTGCAGAAAACTCATCATTAAGTAAAGGTGAGTCATTATTTGATACCGCGCAAGTAATCAGTGGCTACTCCGATGTTATTGCCATGCGACATCCAACCATGCATTCGGTAGCAGAATTTGCCAAAGGCAGCACAGTGCCAGTTATTAATGGTGGCGATGGCGCGAATGAACACCCTACTCAAGCCTTACTTGATTTATTTACCATAGAATCAGAAATGAAACGCTTTGGTAAAGGACTAGATGGCTTAAATATTGTATTGATGGGCGATTTAAAACACGGGCGTACCGTGCATTCATTATCAAAACTGTTAAGTTTATATAATAATATAAAAATCACTTTAGTTTCGCCCAACGCCCTTCAAATGCCTGATAGTGTTGTCAGTGTATTAACGAATGCAGGCCATGAAGTTATTATTACCGAAGAAATTGCCGGCAATCTTTCTTGCGATGTTATATACCAAACCCGTATTCAACAAGAACGTTTTGCCAGCCCTGGAGAAGCCGATCTTTACCGCGGACATTTCAGTTTAAATAAAAGTATTTATCAACAGTTTTGTAAAGAGCATACCGTAATTATGCACCCTTTACCTAGAGACTCCCGCCCAGAAGCTAATGAGCTTGATACCGACTTAAACGATTTAGAAAACCTTGCCATCTTCAGACAAGCTCAAAATGGAGTACTAGTGCGCATGGCATTGTTTGCATTAACATTAAATGTAGAAGATAAACTTAGCCAATACGAAAAGCCAGTACCTTGGTTTACCAATAAGTAAACCCCATAATTAAATGAATATTTTCAGTGCAGAAAATAAATTTTTGCACTCAGTAGATAAGAAGTGACTTTACTATGATGAACAATTCTCAACAGTTATTTGACCACGCTAAAAATGTTATACCTGGTGGCGTAAACTCCCCCGTTCGTGCTTTTAATAGTGTCGGCGGCAGCCCTTGTTTTATCAAACGCGCTGAAGGTGCTTACATCTATGATGCCGATGACAATGCTTACATTGATTATGTCGGTTCTTGGGGCCCAATGATTTTAGGGCACAATCACCCAGCTATATTAGATGCCGTTATTAAAACGGCACAAAGTGGTTTAAGTTTTGGTGCGCCAACTGAAATAGAAATTACTATGGCTGAAAAAGTTCGCGAATTAGTGCCGTCGATGGAATCTTTACGTATGGTAAGCTCTGGTACTGAAGCCACCATGAGTGCTATCCGCTTGGCGCGTGGTTATACTGGCCGTGATAAAATATTAAAATTTGAAGGTTGTTACCACGGACACGCTGACTCGTTATTAGTAAAAGCGGGCTCTGGTGCGTTAACGCTTGGTGTACCTAGCTCTCCTGGTATACCTGCTGATATTGCTCAGCACACTTTAACAGTAAGTTATAATAACCTTGAGCAAGTAAAAGAAATTTTTGCTCAATTTGGTGACCAAATTGCTTGTATTATTGTTGAGCCTGTTGCCGGTAACATGAACTGTATCCCTCCTGTTGAAGGCTTTCTCGAAGGGTTACGCAGTGTTTGTAATGATTACCAAAGCGTACTGATTTTTGATGAAGTTATGACTGGTTTTCGTGTCGCACTCGGTGGCGCTCAAGCACATTATAATATTACGCCAGACCTGACCACTTTAGGTAAAATTATTGGTGGTGGTATGCCTGTTGGCGCCTTTGGTGGCAAAAAAGAAATTATGGATTATATCGCACCTATTGGCCCTGTTTATCAAGCGGGTACATTGTCAGGTAATCCATTAGCTATGGCAGCAGGTTTAGCCGCACTGTCTGAGCTTTCCCAAGGCGATAAGCACCAACAATTGTCGAATGCAACAGAGAAGCTCGCAATGGGTTTACAAGCTGCTGCAGAGCGTAACGGTGTATCATTAAGCATAAATTATGTAGGTGCTATGTTTGGTTTCTTTTTTACACCTAAAGGGTTCAACCCATCTGATACCATTACCACTTTTGAACAAGCAACAGCATGTGACAGTGATAAGTTTGCTCGCTTCTTTAACCTTATGCTTGCCGAAGGAATTTACCTTGCCCCGTCTTCTTTTGAAGCAGGTTTCTTATCTTTGGCTCACACTGATGAAGTTATTGAGAAAACCTTAGTCGCTGCTGATAAGTGCTTTGCTCAGCTATAAATAAAGAAATAGCAACAAACAAAAAAGCCAATATAATACTGATAATATTGGCTTTTTTTATTTATGTATAAAGATACTTAACCTGTTCTCGGTTTAATTATTAAATTACTTTCAATGTAACTAATTCTTGTTGTAACCAATTAAACGCTTGTTGCCAGCCCATTTCTACACCTGAGAACTCTTTTAAATTCCAATTATCTATTGAACGAACCTTTATAAGTTGCGCGCTAGAAAGCTTGCTTTGTTCACTGTAATTGACAATAGCAATCGCCTTAACTTGCTCGATTGACGCTATAGATAACTGTACTTCATAACTATAACTGTAACAGTGGACGCGATTGACTAAAATGGCAAAGTCATGTTTGAAGTGCTCAACTAGAAATTGCTCATACTCTTCCATCATCTCAAGCGATAAAACAACACCATCATCAATAATTACTTCGATAATATCATGGGTAAGAAGGTTTAGATCGGCAAAACTTAAACGGTATTTCATCTAACCTCCAACACTCTTCACTGTGTCAAATTTACGACAGGAAATTGAGTATAGATGAAAATATTCGATTGCGCTTAATAATAAACCTGAGCTCGGCTTAACAAATATTTCTCTAGCAGCTATTTTTCCTTACTTCTTCGTTAAATTTCTTGCAATAGGCCAGCTATTGACGCGAAATTTGCCTTGAATTAAGAAAAACTATCAAGCTAGAGTGGAGTAAAAATAATTATTTATCTATTTTTCAAACTGTTAACTATCTCTTAAACCGAGCTCAGGTTAATAGGAATGCTCACACGATATTGCTAAGCGCGATACCGAGTGAGTTAGGGTTACTCAATATAGTGTGAATTAAAAACTTCCTCTAATACCAAAGGTAACGCCTCTTCCTGGCAATGGTGCAACATTTTTCAAGAATGATGAGTGAACTCTTGCATTTTCATTCGTCAGATTTTGTCCTTTTAAGAACAATACCAAATCATTATCAATGCCCAAATCACTTAAGTAATAATTAACATTGGCATCAACCATAGTATAACCTTCGGTAGTAGTTTCTAACTCGCCAATTTCATCTTGCTCAAAATAACGGCTTACACTCACTTCACCTGAAAAACTATCGGCTTGATAGTTGGCAATAAAACCAACTCTCATTGGTGGAATTCTTGGTAAGTAATCACCATTAGATAATTTAGCATGAGTAACATCAGCAAATAATGTTGCTTTTAATGGTTCAAATACTTGATAAATTAACTCACCTTCAAAACCATACATTTCAACATCGTCTTGACGAAATACCAATATAGGTAATTCACCATGCTCTGCCGTTAAACCAGTATCTTGCTGATAATAAAAGTCATCAACCTGGTTATAAAAGCCACTAAGCACAAAACCGAAATCGCCAACAAACTTTCTTAACGTTAAATCAACATTCATTGCAGTTTCTAAGGTAGGATCTTGATCCCCTATAACAATTTCAATATCGTCACCATGAGACTCAATCTCGTACAGCGCACCTACTTCAAAAGTATTAGTACCGATGTGAGGACCAAAAGAAAACAATTCTGCTGCTGATGGAGCGCGTTGTGAATAAGCTACTGAAAGCCCTAAATTATAACCTTCTGTAAAGTCCCAAACAAACCCTACAGAGCTACTAAATGGATTAAAGCGTTGTTCGTCTAAGCTGCCTTCAAGATGGTCATGTCCGTCATGATGATTATGAACTTGCACATCACTTTTAGCATCAATCGCTACATGTTCAAAACGTGCACCTAATTGTAATAATAAATCGTCTGTTAAGTGTTTTTCTTCTAACCAAGCTAGCGCTAAAGTTTTGGTTTTAGACGGCGGCGTAAAGGCTTCATCACCAATGGCTTCAAAATCTGAATATTTATAATGTAAAGTCCATGCACCGTTAAAACCTGCCACTTCTTGATGGTAAAGGTCTATTCGTGCTTCAAAACTATCATTATTAAATTGCGTACCTACCACACCTTCTTCAATTTCTTGGTGTTGATAATTGGTATAACCTAGTTTTGTTTGTAAGCGATTTATAAATTGATCAGCAAAGTTTAACTCACTTAAAAACTGAATACGGTGCTGCTCCATATCAGCCGAAACACCTTCTTCGTGACCTTCATGCTCGTCATGTTCATCATGTTCGTCATGTTCGTCATGTTCGTCATGTTCGTCATGTTCGTCATGATGAGTATGACCTGGCACACCGTATTGACGCGTCATATAACCATAAGAGATACCTGCAAAACCATTATCAAATAAGTAACTACTACCAACAGTAAAGCCTTTTGATTTTGATGCACTATTTTCTAATATACCTGTATGCTCACCTTCATGTTCGTCGTGTTCGTCATGATCGTCGTGTTCTAATTCAGCTTCACCAGCAATTTTATAATCACTAGCATCTCGCCAAAAGCTATCAAAGTGAAAAGCAATATCATCTTTACCTGTTTGCAAGCTCAATGATGCTTGATTTTCATCAGCTACGGTATTGTGCTGTAACTGCCAATCGAACGTAGTATCTGTTGATGTTGGAATACGGTTGTCGACAACATTTACCACACCGCCAATAGCACCACTACCATAAAACAATGTTGAAGGGCCTCTTAGTACTTCAATTTGAGTTGCGGTAGATGTTTCTGCAGAAGCCACGTGATCAGGCCCAACACGAGACGCATCGCCCGCATCTAATCCATTTTGTGTAACCAACACTCTTGGACCATCTAGGCCTCGAATGATTGGACTACTTGCAACAGGTCCATAGTAGGTAGAATGAACACCGACTTCATTTTTTAGCGTTTCACCTAAGGTTGAAGCTTGTTTAAGTTTTAGCTCTTCATTAGAAAGTACATTAACGGGCAATGAAGATTCAATAGAAGAAGAGTGTAACGGCGTTGCATAAACATCAATAATTTCAATTACTGTCGGGATAAGTTCGATAACAACCCCGTCTATATCTTCAGATTTAACGGTTAATATTGTATTAGAATGACCATAGTCTTTTTCACTGACATGTAATTCTATAACACCTTCATTCAAGCCATCTAAACTAAAATGGCCTTGGGCATCACTAAAAATTGTTTGCTGATTGACAGAGTTTGTAATTTTGACATTGGCAAGCGCTTCACCTTTATCGCTAACAATACTACCTGAAATTTTTTGAGCAAGTGCTTGCTGACTAAAAAGTGCACTAAGCACAATTAACGACCACGAACTGGTAGACGCAATTTTATTTTTTCGCATGAAATATCCAACTTTTATTAATTTTATTTAAAGGTATAAAAATGTATACCTTAATACTGCTAAATTAAGGTTAGTGAATAACAGGCGGCGCTCTTAAATAGGGGCGCTGATAATTTAATGCAACAAGTATAGGTTTAGCGCATGGCGTGACCAACTTAGCATAAGCAATAAGCGTTTTTTGAGCCGCTAAAGGGGAGTCAGGTGGTGTATCAATTGTATTTTGGCACAACTGACATTGTTGGGTTTCACTTAAACTTATTGTTAAGTCATAGTGTTGAGCATGTGTAATAAACGCGCACAAATAAGCCATTAGCACAAAAGCGCTAATTTTTATTATTTTCTTAGGAAAGATATGCACAGGTAACATCATAAGCATGTGATAGTATAACAAATGTTACTTTATCACAAATATAAAATAGAGGCACACCAACTATGGCAATAAATTTATTCAAAAACAAAGATAAATAATCGGGTTAAAGTAAAGACTTAAGATAATTTACAAGCCATAATCAATAAAAACGTTAACTCAGGTATTTTTATGACAATAATGCAAAAATTTTACTGGTTAGTCGCCAGTATCGGTAATATTGCTTCAATATATTTCTACCAACAAACAAGCAGTGTTTTTGCGCTAACACTATTAATTATCACTTTATTGTATACCTTAATCGGCTTTTACGATCTGCACTTTAGCTCTCGCAGCTTGAATAAATTATATCCTGTTGTAGCCTACTTACGTTATTTATTGGAATCTTTTCGTGTTGAAATTCAGCAGTACTTTATCGCTAACGATACCGAAGAGCGGCCTTTTAATCGCGAACAAAGAACTTTAGTGTATCAACGAGCAAAAAATATTCGCGATACCATCGCTTTTGGTACACAACAAGATCTTATTGAAGAAAACTATTTAAGTTTATGGCACTCCCTTACACCTAAAAACATCAGTGATGAAGCTAAATATGTCACAATTGGTGGACCTGCTTGTAGCCAACCTTATAACGCATCTTACCTTAATATTTCTGCAATGAGTTTTGGCTCGTTAAGCAGTAATGCGATTGAAGCATTAAATTTTGGCGCCCAAAAAGCCGGTTGTTATCACAATACAGGTGAAGGTGGAGCAAGCCCTTATCATTTAAAACATAATGGTGATATCGTTTGGCAAATAGGCACGGGATTATTTGGTTGTCGGGATGAAAATGGCCGATTTAAACCAGACTCTTTTGAGAAAACGGCCAAGTTACCGCAAGTAAAAATGATTGAAGTAAAACTTAGCCAGGGAGCTAAACCCGGACATGGCGGCGTATTACCCAAGGCCAAAATCACTTTAGAAGTAGCTCAAATTCGCCATATTTCAATGGATAAAGACTGCGTCTCCCCTGCTGTTAATCCAGAGTGCACTACCCCAAAAGAATTATTGCATTTTATTCAACAACTTCGGGAGTTAAGTGGGGGTAAACCTGTTGGTTTTAAATTATGTATTGGTAATCCAGCGGAGTTTCTAAGTATTTGTAAAGCCATGTTAGAAACAGGCATTACGCCAGACTTTATTACTGTTGACGGTGCAGAAGGAGGTACGGGGGCAGCACCTGTCGAATTCTCCAATCGCCTTGGCATGATTTGTTTAGAAGGTGTGTATTTTGTTAATAATGCCCTTAAAGGAGTGGGTTTACGCGATAAAATAACAATAATCGCCTCAGGAAAAACAGCAACTGGCTTTGAATTATTATCTAAAATTGCGATTGGCGCAGATATCGTTAATGCCGCTCGCACTATGATGTTAGCTATTGGTTGTATCCAGTCTCGTCATTGTAATACTAACCTTTGCCCTACAGGTATCGCGACTCAAGATCCTGCGCGCTCAAAAGCGATTGATGTCGATGTAAAAAGTGAACGAGTGAAAAACTTCCATCGAAATACCTTAAAAAGTTTTTTCGAGTTAGTAGGAAGTATGGGACTGGATGATCCGAGTCAGTTAACACCACAAATGCTCAAGCGTCGCTCACCTTATGGCTCTCAAATGTCTATCGGCAGCTTAATTGCGCCACTTACCACAAATGCGCTCATTAATAACGATACTACTGATAGTGCTTGGCAACATTGGTGGCAAAGTGCTAGCGCTGACCAATTCTATGTTGATGACATCTTTGTGTTATCTTCGCCTGAATTTCAACACGAACAATAATGTTAGCCAAACTCATTAATTTTCAATCTATAAAGTCTTCCATTGCTTGGGAGACTTTCCAGTCCAACGTTTAAAAGCTCGAGAAAATGAAACCGTTTCACTAAAGCCAACCAAATTTCCCACCTCAGCAATGCTTAAATGTTCAGTTCGTAAAAGTTTTATTGAGTAACTAAGCAATAACTCATCTTTAATTTGACTATAACTTACGCCTTCAACCTTAAGCTTTCTACTTAAAGAGCGTGGCGTTTGGTTAAAATCATTAGCTAACTTAGACATCGAGGGTAAGTGTTGATAATTATAGGACGATAAATATAAACGTACTTTAGTTCGTAAACTATTATCCTCTTTAGGTCGGTGCAATATATATGCTGGTGACGTTTTTAAAAAATCAGTTAACTCTTCAGGAGTTCTAACTAAAGGATATTGTAAAAATTTACGATGCAAATAAAAGCCGCAAGTGTGATACGAAAACTTCAACTTTGAACCAAACATTTCTAGGTAACTGTCGATATGATTAGGCTGAGCATAATTAAAAGTCGTTGATGAAATAGGCAGTTGTTGGGCAACAAGCCAACATGAGAACCGTTGCCACATTAATATCAGAAATTCTTGAAGGAAGTGATCGACGTCATTAGCACTATGTTCTAATTTTATTTCAAAAAACACTAGCTCTGATTGACTGTTTTTTGCATTTAAAGCAATAGTAATGTCTGGAAAAATTGTTCTGTAAAAACGTGCACTACGTTCCAACATGCTACCTAAAGTTGTTGCAAACAAGCTGTATTCTGCCATCAAAGCAAAACTACCTTGGTGGCATTTTGTTTGCGCAAATCCCATAAACTCATCAGCAGTAACTAGCCAAACCACTTTAACTAACTGAGAAAGCTGTTGCTCTGTCAATTTTTTAGAAGGGTTTTGATAGTAACTCCAAGGGATATTAGCTTGCTTGAGTATGACTTTCGCACTATGACCTAACCTCATAGCTCCGCTCATAGCTGCTGATAAATAGTGATTATCAATATGCGCCTTTACCATGGCTTGCTTACCCTGCCTAATTAGTTAAATTTATCGTCCAATTCGGTCATAGTATATCTGACAAAAACAACATTTAATAACATTCAAATGAGTCTGTAATTTAATAACGAGCGTAACATGTCAGAGCAAAATGAAGAGAAACAGTTATTTCAGTCAATGATTGGCCGCATTATCGATCAAGAAATTGCCCCTTTTTATCACGAGTGGGAAAAAGCCCACTGTGTACCCAAGTCACTCTGGAGCACCTTAGGAAGCGCGGGCATGTTAGGAATCGATATGCCCGAACAATACGGCGGCGCAGCAGCTGACTTTGAAATATCTCAACTTGCTATTGAAGAGTTATCACGTCGCTGCTTTGGTGGACTAGCTTCTGGGTATAACATTCATACCAATATCGTTATGCCTTATATTTTGCACATTGGTAATGAACAGCAAAAGCAGCAATGGCTACCTAAAATGATCGCAGGCGATGCTGTTGGCGCAATCGCGATGACCGAACCAGGGGCAGGAAGTGATTTAGCAGCTATTAGAACAACGGCTAAACGTACAGATGAAGGCTGGCTAATCAATGGCTCTAAAATTTTTATCACCAACGGACTGCTTGCGGACATTGTGATTGTTTGCGCTAAAACCAATCCAGAAGCGGGTGCTAAAGGGGTCTCACTTTTCCTCGTAGACACTAGTTTAGCAGGCTATTCAGTTGGCCAAGGTATTGAAAAAATTGGTCAACACGCCAGCGATACAGCCGAACTTTTTTTTAGTGATTTACTGATCCCTCATCAAGCATTATTGGGTGAAGAAAATGCTGGGTTTAAATACTTAATGCAAGAGCTCCCACGCGAACGATTAGGTTGTGCCGCCCAAGCCATAGGCTCTATTGAAGGTGTTTTAGCCATAACCCTAGATTATGTAAAAGAGCGTAAAGCATTTGGTCAAGCGATTGCCGACTTTCAAAATACACGATTTACCTTAGCAGAAGCTAAAGCGCAACTTGATATGGCTAGAGCTTATTTAAACCAATGTATTGAAAAATACAAAGTTCAACAAATGACAGCTACTGATGCCGCTACCATTAAATTATTACTCACCGAAATGCAGTGTAAAATTACTGATCAATGTCTTCAGTTATTTGGTGGATACGGCTACACCCTTGAATACCCCATTTCACGATTCTACGTCGATGCAAGAATTCAAACGATTTACGCTGGTACCTCTGAGATTATGAAAGAAGTTATCGCACGCGATTTGTTTTCCAGTAAGTAGAGGTAAATTATATGAAATTATCTGATGTTGTTATTGTTGACGGTGCCCGAAGTGCGATTGGCGCATTTGGTGGAAGTTTATCAAATTTATCGCCTGCAGAACTCGGCACCTTTGTCGCCAAAGAAGCCATTAAACGTAGCCAAATTTCGGCAGAAGAAATAGATCACGCTGTTTTTGGGCATATTATTACTACCTGTTCGAATGATGCTTATATCGCGCGACATATTGCACTTAACTCAGGGTTACCTGAAAATTCTGCTGCGCTTAACGTGAATCGATTATGTGGCTCTGCCGTTCAGTCTGTTATTTCTGCAGCACAAATGATACTACTTGGCGATAGTAAAATTGCACTTGCAGGCGGGGCTGAAAGTATGAGTCAGGGCGCATATTTATTACCAAATGTCCGTAAAGGCTTAAGAATGGGCAACGGTGAATTAACTGATTTAACTTTAGGCATCTTAAGCGATCCCTTTGGTAGCGGTCATATGGGTATAACAGCAGAAAACATTGCTCACCAATATGGCTTTACCAAAGAACAACTAGATAGCTATTCACTTCACAGCCACCAAAAAGCAAACTACGCCATTGAGCAAGGCTATTTTACTGATCAAATAGTGCCTATTCCAGTGCGCATTAACCGCAAAGAAGCATTGTTTTCAACAGACGAACATGTCAGAACTGATGTCAGTTTATCTGCACTAGCCACACTAAAACCGGCATTTAAAAAAGACGGTATTGTAACAGCAGGTAATGCTTCTGGTTTAAATGATGGTGCGGCGGCATTAGTATTAACCAGTAACACTGAAGCTGAAAAGCGAGGCCTCAAGGCTAAAGCTCGCTTTATAAGTTATGCATTCGCCGGTGTCGCTCCTGATGTGATGGGTTTAGGCCCTATCCCCGCAGTAAAAAAGGCACTTCAACAAGCTAATTTAACCATTAGCGATCTCGATGTAATTGAATCAAACGAAGCATTTGCCGCACAAGCTATGGCGGTTTCGCAAACACTTGGTTTTTCGAGCGACAAAGTAAATCCAAATGGTGGAGCTATAGCGTTAGGTCATCCTGTCGGAGCTACAGGCTCAATCTTGATTATTAAAGCATTAGCTGAATTAGAGCGAATTGATGGCCGTTATGGATTAATCACTATGTGTATTGGCGGCGGTCAAGGCATCGCTTTAATCGTAGAACGACTACAACATAAATAAAAGTTATTCGCCATTTGGGGCGAATAACTAACAGTTAATGAATTAAAGCCACTCACTCCAGTACAAGACCTTCTAGAGTGAGTTGGCATTTACTTACAGGCTATTAAAGGTTATAGCCAGACTCTTCATGCTCGACTTGATCTAAGCCACTGATTTCTTGTTCTTCGTCTACACGAATTCCTTTAGTTAAAATGCTCACCAACTTTAATAGTACGTAAGTCACTACTGCGGTATAAACAAGTGTTGATACAATACCAATTAATTGCACGCCAACTTGCTCTCCCATAGTTGAGATACCTTCGGCAAAACCAAAGCCACTAAAAACACCTAATGAAGTTGCTGAAAACACACCGGCTAATAAAGTACCTAAAATACCGCCGACACCATGTACAGGAAAAACATCTAAAGAGTCATCTATTTTAAGTTTTTGTTTAATATAAACAGTTGCATAAAAACAAACAAAACCAGCCAATACACCAATAACTAATGCACCACCTGGGCCAACAAACCCTGAAGCAGGTGTAATTGTTCCTAAACCAGCTACCATACCCGTTACCGCACCAAGTACACTGGCTTTACCAAATTTTTTCCACTCTATAGCAGCCCAAGTTAACGTACCCGCCGCTGCAGATAAATGAGTCACTAGCATCGCCATAGCAGCATCACCATTAGCCGCTAATGCGCTCCCGCCGTTAAAACCAAACCAACCCACCCATAACATGCCCGCACCTGTTACTGTCATGGTTAAATTATGAGGCAGCATAGGTGTTTTTGGAAAGCCTCTACGTGGACCTAACACTAAAGCGGCCACTAAAGCTGCAGTACCTGCTGTTATATGTACAACAACACCACCAGCAAAGTCGTACAGTCCCATTTCACTTAACCAACCACCGCCCCAGACCCAGTGAGTAACAGGCGCATAAACAGCCAGTAACCATAAAGCGCTAAATAATAATACTGATGAAAACTTCATTCGCTCTGCAAAACCGCCAATGATCAGCGCAGGAGTAATTACCGCAAAGGTCATTTGAAAAAGCGCAAATAATACTTCAGGTATATCGCCAGAGAGCGACTCTTTGGTAATGCCATTCATCATCACTTTGGAGAAGTCACCAATAAAGCCATTACCTTCACCAAAAGCAATGCTATAACCTAAAATAAACCATAAAACTGATGAGATTGAACCAATAGCAAAACATTGCATTAATATCGACAGCACGTTTTTCTTTCTAACTAAGCCACCATAAAATAATGCTAAGCCCGGCAGCGTCATTAACAATACCAAAGCAGTAGAGGTTAAGATCCAAGCAGTGTTTGCACCACTAAATTGCTCACTATCGGCGTAACAAAGTGATGGCATAAATAATAGGGCTATAAAGAGTATTCGTAACATAGTTTTTTCCTAGTTTAGAGCACCGAAAGATCAACGCATGATCCTAGGGCAATTTATTCTTTTATTATTATAAAAATCTAGAAAATGCACAAAACACGCCAGTATGCTTACTTATTAATTTTCAATAAGTTAAATACAAAGATGCTTCAAAATAGCGCAATAACGCACAATAAGAGGGAATAACAAACACAGTGCGCACTAAGTTGGTGCGCACTGAACTAGAATTAGGCAGGAAGAATAAAAAAGTCGGTGAATACTTTATAGAGCTCAGTACCTTGATTGACACTCGCTGATGCAAAATGCAATATCGGCAATACAGGTTTATCAAGCGTTATGTTGTGAATAGCATCTCCATCGCCATAATTGTCCATACGCAAAATTCTTACAAGAGGCTCTCCAGCGGGTAAGGGTTGTCCAAATTCAGCTAAGTAATCGACCATCCCTCCCATAGGTGAATACAAAGCTTTATAGTCTTTTAAGTAACAAGCATAACGAGTTAGAGCTTGTGGCTTAAACTCTTGTTGATATACTTCACAGAGCACCCCTTTATAGTTTAAGTAACTTAAAATACCTAACGCGTCTTGATGAGCAATCGCTAAATCAATTTGTTCTTGTGAGCCTAATTCAACGGTAAAGCTTTCTTTGTTTAACACGCCTTCACTAATATTGATGTCTCGACCTAACGCTTGGAAGTTTTCTTTTAATGTCCACCAAGGACAAAATGTTGCTTCATCTAAAGCACCATCAAATTCATTTGGAATAATGATGGTATGCGGGATATCAAAATAGCTTGCACTATTTTGGCAATATTCAGGACAATATAAATGTTTACTTGAAATAGGCCCTGTATGTAAATCGAGCACTAAATCAGCTTGATAAGCTAAACGTTGTAATTGATAAGCTATACGTTGCCCTGTGGTTAAACCAAAAATATTATGATCAAGTTTTTGTTCGATTTCATTTAGCAACAGTTGTTGAAAATTCTCTGCTATTTCAACATCACTACTTCCAATATATTCCTTGGCAAAAGGCGCAATAACTGATTCATCAAAATGATACATTCGATTCCAATTAACACCGGTAATTGGATCAAAACGCCCTAACGTATATTCACCATTTTTGTGATTACAGGCGACAGGGTTTGCATAAGGTACTAAAGTAATATCACTGTTTACCGCTAAGTTTTTTAATAATTCAAGTAATTGAAAAATAACGGCATTACCTTGTACTTCTGCGCCATGCATATTCGCTTGAATATAAACACTAGGCCCTTTATTTTGGGCTTGTGTTTTAATTCGATATACAGGAACAGTTAACTGAGCTCCGCTAGCCATTTCTCCAACATGCATTAATTCTTTTGTTATTTTATTCATTTTTTATCCTGTACTTTAACGCAAATACCAAGAAGCAGACTCTGCTGATCTGATAACGGTTAATTTACCTTGTTGATAAACATATTCCGCTGCAATTTCATGACATAAAAAGAACGGCATGCTTTCAGTGAAACCATAAGCTCCACAATAACCAAAAATAAGATGGTCACCCACATCAGTATCACTGGGTAATTCTAGTTGTCCTAACTTATCCATACTGGTGCAAAGCGGTCCATGGATATGAAAGTTATTCGACAAATCAGGAGTATCGGCTTTACGTAACCTTGTCACGGGAAAGGGTTGTTCGGTAATAGCTGGTCTTAATAAATGATTAATGCCTGCACCGAGCACTAATTGCTCTTGATTAAAGTTATTTTTTCTATCCACTACTGGGACAACATAATAGCCACATTCAGCAACGGCATAACGACCAAGCTCTAACCATAACTCGTCTACGCCTGCTTTAGCTTTTATAATTGCTAAGTCATTGATAATCTGTTGCCAAGAAAGTTGCTGTCCTTCTTGTAAGTAATCTATTCCTAAACCGCCCCCCAGATCTAAGACTTTTAAAGTCATACCTATGTTCTGCGCTAATGTAGTTAAAGGCTCAATCATTTGTGACCACAAAGAGAACATTTTTTCATTACTGAGCATATTGCCCCATTGAAAAATGTGTAAACCTGTAATGTCGAGGCTTGAAAAATCAGACACTTTAATTTCTGACCAAATATCTGTTGATAAACCAAACGGAGTAACGGTATTTCCACCTAAAGGATTTTTATCCCCTTCAGGCCATTGCAACTGTACTCTCAATAAAACTTGAGGTTTGCAATCACACTCTTTAGCGGCTTCATTTAACCAAGTCAATTGGTTTAAGCTTTCTACCACAAAGGTATTAACACCTTGCGCTAAGAAGTAAGCTAATTGCTTTTTAGACTTAGCTGGCCCAGTATTTAAGATACGCTGAGGCGTTATTCCTTGCGCCATGACTTGGTTTAATTCACCCGTACTTGCCACGTCAAAATCAAAGCCCGCTTGATCAAGGGTTTGAATAATACTTGATAGCGGATTTGCCTTAACCGCAAACCATAATTTAATAACATCTTGGTTTTGTAACTTGGCTAAATGCGCTTTTAATGCATCAAGTTGATAAACAAAATAAGCGTTTTCATGCTCGTTTGTCCCTTGATGCTGAGTGAGTTGTTCAGCTACATTCTCGTCAAACCATACGGGTGTTGTATTCATTTTATTTGCTCTTTTTCAATGCTAGTGTCATTCACTTCTTCGATTTATTTACGCTGACAATTATCTCAATACTTCTTCTAACTCAAGTGAAGCATCGCTTTTTTCATCACGGTATTTAACGATAAGCGCACAAGCAATGGTTAAGCCTTGAGCTTGAGCCCATTCACCTTTCATAGGACGCGTACCAGGCACCACAATAGCGCGCTCTGGAATCGCTGCACCTTTTTCAAGCATGACATTGTTTACACAATCATACACTGGCACTGAGGCGGAAAGTGATACGCCCGGCGCAAGTACCGCACCTTTTTTAACAACAATACCTTCAACAATAACGACGCCAGCACTTAAAAAGGCATCATCTTCAATAATGACGGGGCTCGCGCCAACTGGCTCTAATACACCACCAATTTGTACTGCTGCTGAAACATGAACATTTTTGCCAACTTGTGCACAAGAACCAATTAACGCATGACTATCCACCATAGTGCCACTGTCAACAAATGCACCAACGTTGATATAAGCCGGTGGCATAATAATCACACCTGGTGCAACATGAGCGCCACGCCTTACTGAAGAGCCACCGGGCACTAAACGCACATTGTCTGTGACGTTAAATTGTCTAGCAGGTAAGTTGTTTTTATCCACAAACCCTTGATAAGCGCCATCAAACTGAATGTTTTCACCCGCCTTAAATGCCGATAGAATTGCTTCTTTAGCCGCTACGTTTGCTTGCCAATGCCCCTGTTCATTTTGTGTTGCTGAGCGAACAGTACCTGCTTCAAGTTGATCTAATGTTTCTTGCCAGTTCATATTGTTATCCTAGTATTCTAAAGTTTAATAAATTTAATACGTTAATCGATTCTATTGCTTGATTTTATTGACTAGCCGCTAAAGAGAAGTTTGCCAATCTCGTTGTGCAAGCCATTGACTGATACTGTGATCAGCCGCCAATAATGCACGGTTATCATTCAGCTCTAAATGAGTTAAAGGGGCGCGTAAAATGGGGGTAGCAATAACTTGTTGCTCAGCCATTAGCACTTTAACGGGAATAGGGTTTGCCACTTGAAAAAGTAAATTAATGGCGTTTTGCCATAAAGGAAATAAGCTATCTACTTCCCCGGTTAAAGAAAGTTGAACATATCGGTTGGTCGCTTCTGGCCAAGCATTAGCGCACACTGACACTAACCCTTTTGCGCCAGCTTTTGCTAAATATGGCATCATGGCATCTTCACCACTGAATAAGGCGATATGAGGACATTGCTGGCGATAAGCTAAAAATTGATTGAGATCGCCACTTGCTTCTTTAATTGCCCAAAAATTTTCATGGCTTTGCAAGTTTTCAACCGTGCTTAATGGAATAGCTACACCGCTGCGAGAAGGCACGTTGTAAAGCATGCAAGGAAATTTGGCTGAATCGAGTAATTGTTTAAACCATTGTGTTTGTCCAACAGGACCAGGCTTTGCATACAGCGGTGTTCCCAATAAATAAGCGGCGATAGGTAATTGGTTACATGTTTCGATCCAACGGACTTGCGATGCTAAGTCATAGCCACCAACAGCAACCATGATTGGAGAAGATAAACCTAACTGACAAACATACTCAACAATGCTAAGTTGTTGCTCGCTAGTTAATGCTAAGCCCTCCCCTGTACTTCCTAATAACAAGATGCCATTACCCGCATCATTTTGTTCGTTAGCAATAACGTTTAAACTGTTAAAGTCTATGTCGCCATTATTATCAAAAGGAGTAACTAGTGCAGTCCAAGTACTGTAGTTATTTAACTGCTTAATTGCTTGGCAGCCCATGGTAGTTGGTGTGCTTGTGTGGGTGTCTGGTAAAATTGTAGTATTCATTGCTCTCGAACTCATTTCGTTCGGAGAACTTAACGGCATTTATAAAAGCGTGAGTATCAGGCAGATACATAAGGCACTTTTATAAAGGCCAGAAGCTCTCCACCAAATTCAACTTTTATCAATTAGAAAAAGTTACGGTGACAATCGTCAGGATTCAACCTGAACAACCGACAAAGACATCATCAAAAATGTCTTTATCTCGGCGTTAATCCCCCTCGTTATTAATCATCAGAGTTTGATCTCTTTATAATAACTACCTGGTTAACGCTCCTCTTCTGGCCCTATTATCACTAAATCGTCTAAAAAAAAATTTAACAGACAATTTAGTTGTAATTAGGATCGACGCTATTAGACACCTTTTGCACATTAGTGTCAATAGACGTCTATACGGTTATCAATAAGTACGGGATTTGTTTAGCCATTATTTTTGGCTATCATTTACTTTTCAAGTAGAATAGCACTCTCTTAAGATATTTATAAAATAGCGCTCTCGCACTATTGAACAGTACAGTTAGGTAAGCATGTCATTAACAAATCCCAGCCAAGTATTATTACGCAACAGTGAACTACTCAAGGCGACACATCCATTATTAATTAATATGCCTGCTGATGAGTTATTAACAGAGTATTTATCGTTATTTCCAACAGCCAAACCCACCTGTTTAAATACTAACTTTGAAGAGCACAGTTATTTAACCTCCCGCTATCCACAAGTCAGTTGCGTATTTACCAGTCATTATAAAACTGAAATTCGCCATGACTTAGTTGTTATCGCTTTTCCTAAAAGTAAAGCAGAACTAGGGTTTACCTTAGCAATGATTTCACCTTTGCTTGCCAAAAGTGCGCAAGTTTTATTGGTTGGCGATAATAAATCTGGTATAAAATCTTGCCCTAAATTAACCAGTTCGGTATTAACTCATTGTAATAAAGTTGATTCTGCACGACATTGTTCTTTGTTCGCAGGACAGTTTAATAATCAATATCAAGAGTTTAATATTGATTCTTGGTTTAAAACCTATCAATTTACTATTAATGACATCACCTTAACGATTGCTTCATTGCCAGGCGTATTTAGCCAAAAAAGTTTAGATGTTGGAACACGCGTTTTATTGCCTCACTTACCTGATAACCTCTCAGATACCGTTTTAGATTTTGGTTGTGGTGCAGGTGTGATAAGTTGCTATATCGGTAAGAAATTTAAAAACGTGCAGCTCTCATTATTAGATGTCAGTGCTCTAGCGTTAAGTTCAGCTGAAAAAACATTAAAAATAAATGGCCTAACAGGTACTGTATTTCCCTCAAATAGCTTATCGAACCTTACTCAGTCATATCAACATATTGTTTCTAACCCCCCATTTCATCAAGGTGTTAAAACAAATTACCAAGCAACTGAAAGCTTTTTAGCTAATATCAAGCCTTTCATCAAAGCAAAAGGCTCGATTACTATTGTCGCTAATAGCTTCTTACGTTATCAAGAAATTATGGATAGCAATATTAGTAAAAGTGAACTACTAGCAAAAGAACAAGGGTTTTCTATTTATCAGAGTCGACTATAGGATAATTTAACAAATGATTAAGACGTTATAGATATTTTTCCAAAGAAATGTTGATAAAAATTCATTTTTCAATAATTATTCTAAAGTAGCTAAAATACTATTAAGGCCTATATGCCCGCCACCACTAAAATATATTCTATTTATCGCTCTTTGTTTATTTACGTTATTACCCTAGTAATAGGTATTACTTTAGTTGGCGTAGTGAGCAGCAGTTATTTAACCGTTGAAGAAGCTAAAAGAAGCTTAACTGCTAGTGCACAAAATTGGTCCACCCTTATCGCTCAGCAAAGCATCGAGGCGATAGAAAACAATCAAGTGCAAACATTAGAAAAGTCTTTAGCAAGCTTTAATCAATTAGCCTTTATTAATTATATTCATATCTACAAAGTACAAGAAAACTCTTCACAAGTTAACTATTTTACCAGTTATAACAAAAATACTAATTACCCATCTATCCCCGATAAAATTAATCAAATAGCTGCATTACAACAAATAAACTTTAGTCAAAAGTATGCGGAGTTAATCACCCCAATTTACAGTTCCGATCAACTTGTTGGTTATATCTACCTACAACTGAATAACCAAAATATTAATAGCCTTAAAAACAATGCATTACTGCTATCGGTAGTCATGTTGTTTGCATTCGTTGTGCTTGCTTTATTTTTTATTGTTCGTTTAACACGTACGATTACTCATCCCTTAAAAAGCATCACTCAGACAATTCAACAAATCGCACAAAATAAAGATTACAGCGTACGTTGTGAACAAGAAGCCTATAAAGAAGCTGACATCCTAGCTAAAAATTTAAATATTTTATTAACACGTACTGAATTAAAATTTAATAAACTACACATCAAACATCAAGAAATATTATCTGAAAATCAATCTCTTAAAGACAAGGTCAACCTTAGAAGTGATGCGTTAAAAGAGTCTAATCAAGAGTTACTTACCACTTTAGAGAAGCTCCATCAGTTTCAAGGTCAACTCGTAGAGAGTGAAAAAATGGCCTCACTCGGTGATATGGTTGCGGGTGTTGCTCACGAGGTAAATACACCTATTGGTTTAGGTGTCACTGCATCAACCTTATTGTTAGATAGAATAAAAGAGCTTAAAGATGCCTTTGAAAACAAGACCCTAAGATCGAGTCAGCTTAAGAGATTTTTAACCGAAGGTGATGAAAATGTTAGCATTATTTATCGTAACCTCAATCGAGCGGCAGATTTAATTTCGAGCTTTAAAAAAGTAGCAGTTGATCAATCTAATGAAGAAGATCGACAGTTTGTTGTCAAAGAACTTATTGACGAGGTCTTGCTTACCTTAGCTCCTCAATTAAAAAAACAACCCGTATCAATCGAGATACTTTGCCCTAACGATCTTATAGTAACAAGTAAACCTGGCCCCATTAACCAAATACTGATTAACCTTATTATTAACTCTATTTTGCATGCTTTCGATGGTATTGAAGATAAATTGATCACCATTAATGTCATGAATTTAAGCGATCAACTCAGTATTAGCTACAGCGACAATGGTAATGGCGTAGACCCGAGCATTAAAAATAAAATATTTGATCCCTTTATTACGACTAAACGAGGTTCTGGTGGTAGCGGTCTTGGTTTACATCTGGTCTACAACTTAGTAACACAGGCGCTTGGAGGTCATATTCATCTTGAAAGTGACAACGAACAAGGCGTGCTTTTTGAAATAAATTTTCCAGTTAAAATATCAAAAAATTAAGTATTTACGATTATCTACACTATAATCAAAAAATGAATAACTCAACAATACCGACTATAGCTTATTGTTATTTAATATGAGGTTATATAACATATGTCCAATTGTTCATTAAACAATGTTAACTTATTGTTAATAAATATAATTTGACTAACTAAACATATTCGACAAATTACTCGACAAAAATTAATGGAAATATTACATGCAAAAATCTCATATTCTTATAGTAGAAGATGAAGACGTTACCCGTTTTAACCTTAGACACTTATTTGAAGCTGAAGGGTATTTAGTTTCTGAAGCGACTGATGGTGAAAGCATGGATGCACAACTTCGTGAAAATACAATTAATTTAATTATCATGGACATTAATTTACCGGGTAAAAATGGTTTATTACTCGCAAGAGAGTTAACCAACAATAATGAACTCGGCTTGATATTTTTAACAGGTCGCGACAGTGATATTGATAAAATATTAGGGTTAGAGATTGGCGCAGACGATTACTTAACCAAACCATTTAACCCTCGCGAACTTACTATCAGAGCAAGAAATATTCTCTCAAGAATAGGACAAACCAAACAAGAAACCGAAAACGCCATTATTAAATTTAATCAATGGACGTTAGATGGTAATTCAAGAAAAATGGTGTCGCCTAACGGTGATGTTATCGCCATTCCGCGTGGAGAATACAGAGCACTTAAATTACTCATTGAGAATTCTGGACAAATTGTCACTAGACAGCAACTAATTAAAGAGATGACTGGGCGAGATTTACGCTCTAACGATCGTACTGTTGATGTAACGGTTAGACGTTTACGCAAACACTTTGAGTCTATTAAGAATACCCCAGAGCTAATTAATACTATTCACGGGGAAGGTTATAGATTTGTTGGCAGCGTTGATTAAGTAAAAATAAATCAACTATACCGTATTTAACCATTGATTAAATGCGGTTATACCTTCCTTATTCAGTTGTGTTAATTCAGATAATGTTACTGCTTTTTGATCGAATGAATCCAAAGACTTTTCAACACTGACCAAGTAAGCATGTACTTGTTTTAATCCAACACTGCCTGCAGCCCCTTTCATTTTATGGCAATGCTCACGCCATAATTCATGAGATTCTTGTACAACTGAACTTCCAATATCGTCGAGATATATATTTGATTGTTGGGTATATAACTCAATCATTTTCTGAACAATGTCCTTAGTTAAGTCGTTAAGGTAACCCGTTAATAATTCTTTATCTAATTCATTATTATTCATCAAAAATTCCCATAAAACAGTTTGAGATACATTCTTTCCCTATAATAGAGAGTCATTAACAATACACAAGTTTAATAATTAATATAATTAATTCGAAAATCTGATATATCACTGTAGCGCCCGTTTTTATTGATTTTAGTTTGAATTTCGTTCAAAATACCCAACCAATTTAGTAGGTCTTTCAATTAAAATACAAATAACAGTAATGATCTCTACAGAAAATAAGATAGAATACGCGCCCTAGAATTTAGAAATTCATTCATGTAACACACTTAGATAATGTATAAAGCGGAGTAAAAATGCCGACATCAATGCCTGATATTGCCCATCAAACGACAGCTCAAACCGAAGGTAAACTTGACTGGGTTGGCATGAGTAATATTGAAATGCCTCTGATGGTTGCCTCAGACAGTGACTCGCAGCGCATGGTTTCTGCACATATCGATGCATTCGTTAACCTCAAAGAGCCTCAAGCAAAAGGCATTCATATGTCTAGACTTTATTTGCAGCTTGACGAGTTATCAAGTAATGGCGTATTAACTTATCAATCGCTTATTACTTTATTAGATGGTTTTATTAGTAGTCACCAAGATTTGAGCGATAATGCTAAAGTTAAATTTAGTTTTGATTACCACTTACGTCGCAAGTCTTTAATTAGCGGAAAACTTGGCTGGAAAGCTTACCCGGTTACTATTACGGGTCGAGTAAACCAAGGAAAGTTGGATGTTGAGCTTGCGGTAGACGTACGTTACTCATCAACTTGCCCATGTTCAGCGGCACTTGCGCGCCAATTAATTCAGCAAGCTTTCCAAGAAAAGTTTTCTGATAGCCAAGCTGTTGATTTAGACACTATTCATGAGTGGTTAGGAACAACCGATGGCGTTGTTGCAACTCCTCATAGTCAGCGCTCTGTTGCTGAGCTTAAAGTTAAATTAGGTAGTGACGTACAAGCATTCCCGATCACAGACTTAGTTGATGCTATAGAAGATACCTTGCAAACTCCCGTTCAAGCTGCAGTAAAAAGAGCTGACGAACAAGAGTTTGCACGGTTAAATGGTCAAAACTTAATGTTCTGTGAAGACGCAGCTCGTCGCGTACAGCACACTATGAACTTATCGACACAGTATCAAGATTTTTGGTTAAAAATAAATCATCTTGAATCGTTACATGCACATGATGCGGTATCAATTACGACTAAAGGTATAGCAGGCGGCTATCAACCGTAATCACACGCTAATAAGTTTAACCACTTCCTTAAAAAGGCTGCTGTTATTGCAGCCTTTTTTATTTGTCTGTTATAGGTTGCTTTTTTGTCTATACAACATGAATAAAAAATGAATAAATATTGCATTTTCATTCACCTGCTATTTACTGTAATAAAATTACACAATCTTTCCACTTATGAAAACTTTCTACTAAAACAACAAAATAGAACTATCCTTTAAAAACAACACCTAGAGCAAATACAGTATCTTTCAAGGCTAAAACAACGACATTCGACCTTGAAAAAAAACTACGAGCAAATACTCTATTTTGATTGACCTTTGGACAACAAGTGTTTAATGTTAAAGGTTCATCTTGGCTGAGAACGGGATAGTTATGCATTTTTATTATAACTCTATTCTTTTTACTTATCCTGATGCTAAGACGATTTATATTTAGGTTTAGGAGAAAGTAAATGCAACTTTATGATCACAGCGTTCAAAAAGATAATTGCGGTTTTGGTTTAATCGCTCATCAACACGGTGAATCGAGCCATAAATTAGTAAAAACTGCTATATCAGCACTTGATCGCATGCAACATCGTGGTGGTATTGCTGCCGATGGGAAAACGGGTGACGGCTGTGGGTTATTACTGCAAAAGCCCGATAGTTTTTTCCGCTCAATTGCCGAAGAAAATAACTGGCAACTCGGCAAAAAGTATGCGGTGGGGATGATTTTCCTAAACCCAGACCCTGTTCAAGCGGCGCTGACAAAAAAGATATTTGAAGAAGAACTGACAAGAGAAACATTAACAATTGTCGGATGGCGAGAAGTGCCCACTGATAAATCGATATTAGGTACTATTGCCGCAGATAATTTACCTTCAATAGAGCAAGTTTTTGTTGATGCTCCAGCAGGATGGCGTAATCGCGATCTTGAGCGTCGTTTATATATGGCACGCCGTAGAGCTGAAAATCGTATTACCGATAGCGTATTTTATGTTGCTAGTCTTTCGTGCTTAGTAACTATCTACAAAGGCTTAGTTATGCCGGTAGATTTACCCAATTTTTATCTTGATTTAGCTGATATACGTATGCAAAGCGCGATTTGTGTTTTCCATCAACGTTTTTCAACGAATACCTCACCGCAGTGGCATTTAGCACAACCATTCCGTTATTTAGCTCACAATGGTGAAATTAATACCATAAAAGGTAACCGTCAATGGAGTCGAGCACGTACTTATCGCTTCCAATCACCACTTTTACCTGATTTAAGAGATGCCGCCCCTTTTGTTAACGAAAGTGGTTCAGATTCATCTTCATTAGATAATATGCTTGAGCTGTTTTTAGCCGGCGGGATGGATTTATACCGTGCGATGCGTTTGTTAATGCCGCCAGCATGGCAGAACAGTCCTCGAATGGACGATGATTTAAAAGCCTTCTACGAATTTAACTCTATGCATATGGAGCCATGGGATGGACCAGCTGGCGTAGTAATGACTAACGGTCGTCATGTTGCTTGTAACTTAGACAGAAACGGCTTGCGTCCTGCTCGTTATATTATCACTCGAGATGGTTTTATTACTTTAGCATCAGAAGTTGGTATCTGGGACTACGGTGAAGATGAAGTTATTGAAAAAGGTCGTGTTGGACCAGGTGAAATGCTTGCTATAGATACCTATACAGGCAAAGTGTTTCAATCAACAGATATCGATAAAGAGCTTAAAGTTCGACATCCTTACCGTGAGTGGTTAGATAAACATATCCGCCGCTTAGTGCCATTTTCAGAATTAGACGCCGAGCAAATTGGCAAGCGTGTTTTTAACGATAACGAAATGGCGCAATACCACAAAATGTTTAACTACAGCTATGAAGAAATTCAACAGGTTGTAAAAACATTAGCCGAAAATGGTCAAGAAGCGACAGGCTCTATGGGTGACGATACGCCAATGGCCGTTTTGTCTAGCCAACCTCGTACACTTTATGATTATTTCAGACAACAGTTTGCTCAAGTAACTAATCCGCCAATTGATCCATTGCGTGAAAAATATGTGATGTCATTAGGCACCTGTGTAGGCCGAGAACATAATGTTTTTAATGAAACAACAGGCCATGCAGATCGTATTTTATTTGCCACACCAATATTAATGTACACAGGTCTGAAACAATTACGTGAATTAGACCCTGAACATTACCGAAGTGATACCTTGTCGCTAAACTATGATCCGAAAGAAGGATTAGCGGCGGCTGTTAGCCGTTTATGTGACGAAGCCGTAGACTTAGTCCGCAACCAAAATACGGTAATCCTGGTGTTATCTGATCGAAAAATTCAGCAAGGTTTAATTCCTATTCCTGCTGCTATGGCAGTTGGAGCAGTACAAAAACGTTTAGTTGATCAACAACTACGATGTGATTCAAATATCATTGTTGAAACAGCATCAGCAAGAGATTCACATCAATTTGCTGTGTTATTAGGGTTAGGTGCCACAGCAATTTATCCTTATTTAGCATTAGAAACGGTTGAGCAGCTTGTTGACCAAGGACAAATCGAATTAAGTGCACGCGATGCCGTCATTAATTACCGAGATGGTATTAACAAAGGCTTATTAAAAATACTTTCTAAAATGGGTATTTCAACAATCGCCAGTTACCGTTGTGCCGGCTTGTATGAAATTATTGGTTTAGGTGAAGACATTATCGAAATGTGTTTCCCAGAAATTCCTAGTCGCCTTAAAGGGGCTGACTTTAGTGATATCGAACAAGATAATATTAACCTTGCCCGTAAAGCATTTTTGCCTCATCAAAAAATGAATCATGGCGGTTTATTAAAATACGTTCATGGGGGGGAATATCACGCCTTTAATCCTGATGTGGTTAATTACTTACAAAAAGCCGTTCAAAGTGGCGAGTATAGTGATTATTTAAAGTTTTCGAATGCCGTTGATAACCGTCCCGTAGCTATGCTAAGAGATTTATTAGCACTTAAAGAAGACACTACACCTATTGATATAAAAGATGTCGAACCTGAAACTGAAATGTTCAAACGTTTCGACAGTGCAGCTATGTCTATTGGGGCATTAAGCCCTGAAGCACATGAAGCCCTCGCTATTGCAATGAACCGTTTAGGTGGTTTTTCAAATTCAGGTGAAGGTGGTGAAGATCAAAGCCGATTTGGTACGGTAAAAAATTCTCGTATTAAACAAATTGCTTCGGGTCGCTTTGGTGTTACTCCACATTACTTGGTTAATGCCGATGTACTGCAAATAAAAGTAGCACAAGGTGCTAAACCGGGTGAAGGTGGTCAACTACCTGGAGATAAGGTTTCTCCTTTAATCGCAAAATTACGTTATTCGGTGCCTGGCGTGACACTCATTTCACCTCCTCCGCATCACGATATTTATTCAATTGAAGATTTAGCGCAATTAATTTTTGACTTAAAACAAGTAAACCCACAAGCGGTTGTTTCGGTGAAGCTTGTATCGGGACCAGGCGTTGGCACTATTGCTTCAGGTGTGGCTAAAGCTTATGCTGATTTCATTACTATTTCAGGTTATGACGGCGGCACAGCAGCCAGTCCTTTATCATCAGTTAAATATGCAGGTTGCCCATGGGAAATTGGTCTAGCTGAAGCGCATCAATCTCTTGTCACTAATGGCTTACGTCATAAAGTACGTTTACAAGTTGATGGCGGTTTAAAAACGGGTATAGATATTGTAAAAGCCGCTATTTTAGGTGCTGAAAGCTTCGGTTTTGGTACAGCACCTATGATCACGCTTGGTTGTAAATTCTTACGTATTTGTCATTTAAATAACTGTGCTACAGGTGTAGCAACACAAGATGAAGTGTTACGAGAAGAATTCTTTAAAGGTTTGCCTGATCAAGTAATGAATTACTTTAAGTTTGTTGCTCATGATGTACGTGAAATATTAGCAAAATTAGGGGTCACTAATTTAACTGAAATTATTGGTCGTACTGATTTGTTAGTGCCGCTAGAAGGCATTAGTGCTAAACAACAAAAACTTGATCTTTCACCTATTATTGCTCCTGTTGTTGCCGGCAAAGATACCGCGCTGTATAAAACAGAAGAGAATACACCGTTTGATCAAGGTGCATTGAACAAAGAAATGCTTGAAGCTATCACCGATGCTATTAATCATAGCAGTGGTGGTGATTACCGATTTACCATACAAAATACAGATCGCTCTGTTGGCGCACTGTTATCTGGTGAAATTGCGAGACATCACGGCGATCAAGGCATGGCAAGCAACCCAATTACTATTCATTTGTCCGGTACTGCAGGTCAAAGCTTTGGTGTTTGGAATGCGGGGGGATTACATATTATTCTTACCGGCGATGCAAACGATTACGTCGGAAAAGGCATGGCGGGTGGTAAATTGACCATCAAGCCACCGAAAGGTGTTGAGTATAAAAGCCATGAAGCGATGATCATGGGTAATACCTGTTTATATGGCGCAACTGGCGGTAAATTATTTGCAAGTGGTCGCGCTGGTGAGCGCTTTGCCGTACGTAACTCTGGTTGTCATGCCGTAATTGAAGGAACAGGCGATCATACCTGTGAATACATGACTGGCGGCATAGTTACTGTACTTGGCGATGTAGGGATAAACTTCGGTGCAGGGATGACAGGTGGTTTCGCTTATGTGTTAGATGAAGCTAACGATTTAGATAGCCGTCTCAATAAAGAGTCTATTGAATTATTAGACATTGAAGACTTAATGATCCATCAAGAACATTTACGTGGCATTATTAATAATCACCTTGAAGAAACTGGCAGCTGTCGTGCTCAAGAAATTTTGCACAACTTCGATAAATTCGCGCCATTATTTAAGTTAGTTAAGCCTAAGGCAACTGACGTTAAAACATTGTTAGGCCATCGTAGCCGCTCATCTGCGGAGCTTCGTGTGCAAGCACAATAGCGGTAATTGTTGCACAACAACAATAAACGATGAGTAAAGGCGTCAACGCCCAATGTTAGTAACAATTTGAATGAGTGAAAAAAGATGAGTAAAAATGTTTATCAATTTATCGATGTAAAACGTATCGATCCGCCCAAAAAGGCAATCGAGCAACGTAAAATCGACTTTGTAGAAATTTATCAACCGTTAAGTGAAGATCAAAGTGGTGGTCAAGCCGATCGCTGTTTAGATTGTGGTAACCCTTATTGTGAATGGAAATGTCCTGTTCATAATTACATCCCACAATGGTTAGAGTTAGTCACCGACGGTAAAATTTTTGAAGCTGCTGAACTGTGTCATTCAACGAACAGCTTGCCTGAAATGTGTGGCCGTGTTTGTCCGCAAGACAGATTATGCGAATCAGCCTGTACACTAAATGATGATTTTGGTGCAGTCACCATCGGTAATATTGAAAAATATATTACTGATACGGCGTTTGAACAAGGATGGACCCCTGACCTATCGCACGTTATTCAAACCGGAAAACGTGTCGCTATTATCGGCGCAGGTCCAGCAGGTTTATCTTGTGCAGATGTGCTGACAAGAAATGGTATTAATGCAGTTGTTTATGATAAAAATGCGGAAATCGGCGGTTTATTAACCTTTGGTATTCCTTCATTTAAATTAGAAAAAGACGTTATCGTACGTCGCCGTAAAATATTTGAAGGTATGGGCATTGAGTTTAAATTAAACGTTAATGTAGGTGAAGATGTTAGCTTTGAAGAGCTGAGCAATGAATATGATGCTGTATTCTTAGCATTAGGAACATACACCGATATGACAGGTGATTTTGAAAATGAAAACTCACCAGGTGTTTATAACGCTCTCGACTTTTTAATTGGCAATACTCAAAACTTAATGGGAATTACGGAAAAAGAGTCTAACAACGTTAAACCATACGTTAGTTTTAAAGACAAAAAAGTGATTGTGTTAGGTGGTGGTGATACCGCCATGGATTGTGTCCGTACATCAATTCGTCAAGGCGCGACTGAAGTTACCTGTGCTTATCGACGCGATGAAGCCAATATGCCTGGCTCTCCACGCGAAGTACAAAATGCCAAAGAAGAAGGCGTTAACTTTGAGTTTAACCTACAACCACTTGATATTGCCGTTGACGATGCAGGTAATGCCATAGGAATTAAGTTTGTAAAAACGCAATTAGGCGCTGCAGACGCTAATGGTCGTCGTAATCCTGAACCTATTAAAGATAGTGAATTTGTGATGGAAGCCGATGCTATTGTTATTGCTTTTGGTTTCTTACCTAGCCCACCACAATGGATGATCGATGCGGGTGTTAAGCTTGATAGTCGTGGTCGTGTGATCGCTGTTGATAATAGCGAATTTGCATTACAAACCAGTAACGCTAATATTTTTGCGGGTGGCGATATGGTTTTAGGCTCAGATTTAGTGGTTACCGCGGTTGATCAAGGGCGTAAAGCAGCAATCGGCATTTTAGATTACGTATTAGGCGCATAATTGCCTTAGTTTTTTTGCTTTAAAACTTTAATAAAGCCCTTTAGCACTATTGGTTGTTAAAGGGCTTTTTTCAATAAAAATAATAATCTACACCTTGAGCAATCAATGTCATTTATACCAATGTCATTAATTAGATAGCCTATTTTTAAGCCAGAAAAATAGTCAAATACAAGGCATTAATTTAATAACCTGTTGTTCTGACTATTAAATAAATAGAGCTGTAGTTTGTTGAATTAGTCAGTAGAAATAGCCGCATAGTTAATAGCGTTGGTATTACCTGTGGTTAAAAGTTTCTGTTCCTTTAAAAGCTTCTTTAGTATCATTAAAAAATCTTCTCTTTCTGATTATAAAATAGTTATATTAAATAGATGCTTACCCAATAGGAGTAATTAAATCCATTTGATATTCCACACTACTATTTGGAAGTTTTATGCTACTTGTTAAAGTTTACAAAAAATTTAGCCCTTTTCAACGCGTTATTATTGCCCTTATTTTAGGTATTTCTTCCGGTATTTTTTTCGGTGAACCTATGGGGAATTTTGAAGTTGTCGGCAATGCCTATATAAGACTATTGCAAATGACGGTTTTGCCTTATGTACTTGTTTCTATTATCGGCGGTCTAGGACGATTAGACAGTGGCATGGCCGCTAGTATTGGCATGCGTGCGATTAAAGTCATATTAATAATGTGGTTAGCAGTAATGTCTACCTTATTGCTGTTGCCATTTGCATACCCAAACTGGGAAACTGCTGGGTTTTTTAGTACCAGCATGGTGACAGAGCCTGCCAAGTTCAATTTTTTAAATCTCTATATTCCATCCAATATCTTTGCTTCATTATCTGAAACCGTTGTTCCTGCCGTAGTGCTTTTCTCATTATTAATGGGTATTGCACTCATTAACGTTAATAACAAAGAAACCTTTTTAACGTTAACCTCAAATATCGGCGACAGCTTAATGAAAGTGGCTTCTTATGTTGCAAAACTAGCGCCTTTAGGTATTTTTGCTATTTCAGCGTCAGCGGCAGGCACATTAGAAGTTGAAGAGCTAGGCCGTTTACAAGTATTTTTATGGGTGTACATCATCGCTGCCGCGTTATTGGCCTTTATTTTCCTGCCTTTAGTTTTACACTGGGCAACCCCTTTTTCATATCGCGAAGTGTTATCTACCGCTGGTGAAGCTGTTATCACTGCCTTAGCAACGGGTACAGTGTTAGTAGTATTACCTATGATTATTGAACGCTGTAAAGAGCTATTAGCTAAACATGGTATGCAGTGTGACGAAACCAACTCAACTGTTGATGTGCTTGTACCGACCGCTTATAGTTTTCCAAGTACGGGGACTTTACTAGGCTTAGGCTTTATTTTGTTCTCTGCTTGGTATGTCGGCTCTCCTATTGGTATTGAACAGTATCCTTCTTTCGTAATTATGGGGGCACTTACAGCCTTTGGCAGTATGGCCGTTGCCATTCCTTTTTTACTGAATTTCTTTGATTTACCCGCTGATCAGTTTCAGCTGTATTTATTAGGTAGTGTTGTTACCGCTCGATTCGCCACGGGCTTAGCTGCGCTTCATGGCTTTGTTGTTACTTTGTTAGTCGCTTCTGCTGTACTTAAAAAACTAAAATGGCGACAAATGGTACAAGCTATCTTATTACATTTAGCCGTGACTTTAGGTGTTATGATATTGGCAGGTATTGCATTAACCCGTTTAATTCCTTATCAATATGAAGGGGTGAAAACTTTTGAGTCGATGCAGTCGATGAAAGAGCCTGCAGCGCTAACACATTCAGAATTTACACCTTTAACCTCTCAAGATCTTCAGAGATCTCGCCTAAGCGTTATTACTGAACGTGGTTCTATTCGTGTGGGTTACCTTTCTCGTTCACTTCCATACGCATTTAAAAATACCGATGCAGAAGTTGTTGGCTTTGAAATGGAAATGCTAAACGAGTTGGCCAAAGATTTAAACTTGAAATTATCCTTACTTTATATAAAAGAACATAAAGATGCGCCAGGGTTACTAGAAAATGGCAGCATAGACATCGCTATTGGCGGTGTAGGCATCACACCTAAACGAGCATTGGATGTCAGCTTTTCTAATACATACTCTCACCATACAGCAGGGTTATTGTTGGCCGACTCAAAAAGAGATAAATTGGCAGACTTAGAATCGAGCCAAGCAATTAAAGGGCTAAATATAGGTGTGGGTAATAACGATTATTATAAAAAAGTGGTTAAAGAGTTTATACCCAGTGCTGAAGTGACAGTTATTACTAATGTCAGAAATTTCTTAAAAGGCAAATATCCAGACGTCGATGCAATGGTATATTCCACTGAAGCCGCTTCTGCTTGGTCAATGCTTTACCCAGAATATACGGCAATTATTCCTAAAGGCTTGAAAATAAAAGTACCTATTGCTTTTAGCTTACCTAAAGGTGATATCGAATATTTAAGTTTAATTAACACTTGGTTAGAGCTTAAAAAAGAAAGCGGTTTTCAGCAAAGAGTTTATGACTATTGGATTTTAGGTCAAAACCCTAAAGCGAAAGTTCCACGTTGGTCGGTGGTTAAAGACGTTTTTGGCTGGGAATTATAAACTGAATAAGGTGTAAAAAAGGGTTGTTAATCATCATTAACAACCCTCTTTTATCATAAATTAACAGCAGCTAATTTGATTTTCTCAGGTTACATCATAATACTTTGTATATAGTCTTTAGTATGTTGCGCCACGGTTGCATTGTATGCTTTTTGTAATGAAGGCAGCACCACGTTATCTGGTTCACCGGTTAGCTCATTCATAAACACTTTTTTACTTTCCGATGCGAGAACCAATACGTCGTCATATCGCCCGTGACAAAAAGCAGCTAAGTAGCCTTTGCCAAAAAATATATCATTTTCTCTTGCTGTCACATCAATACCATCGACTTTCATATTATTTAGCTGTGTTAACCAAGCATCAACCACAGGTCGCCACTTGTCACTTTTTACCGAACTAGTTCCCACGTTAAAAACAGGTAAGTCTTGACGTTCATGACGTCGAAAATTATACGAATGGTTATCGTAAACAATACACTGGCCAAAATCTTCGATTAACGCTTCAACGATTGCGGCCACAATACGATAAAACTGCGAATGCTTTTCTTGGCTCTTTGCAATAACTGAACTATCGAGAGGCGTTTTCCATATTTCTTTACCCCATGCACTTTCATAAACACTCACAGAAGTTTCACGATTTAAATCGTACTCATAACGAGAGTCGTGTGCGATTAACGTTATAGCTTGCTCAGCAATAAAACTGCCCGTAAAGGGATCTTCCTCATAATAACGTTCCGACTCACTCAATAAACAGTTAGCCAGTAATTCTTCTCGAAATTGACTACCGTTATGAATTGCTGCCGACATTGCTGGGACATATTTTTCAATTTTAATGGTAAATGCGCCGCCTTCAATAGTCGCTTGAAAGCATTGTCGGTGGGATATTTTATCTACTATTGCTTGTTCTGATAAAAAGCTCATGATCTTTCCTTGTTACCTATATCTTTAGTTTAAGGTATGTCGTCACAGATAAGATAATACTAAGCTTAATTTATAAATTTTGCGAGGTGATAATTGTTAAAGAAGGTACAATCAACAGCGCACATCACCCGTGTGAATCTCTGGTGTTGTGCGCTCATTTAGATGGTGTAATGTGAATGATATCTATTAATGCGAATTAACACATATCATCAAACGGATTCCCTTTAGTAAACTCAATTAAGTGCTCAAAGCCCGGCATTGCTAAACTTTCAGTTGTTATATCAAGCTCTGAGTCATCAATAATTCCATCACCAAACTTATAAATAATGTCAAACTGCCCCAAATCAGCACGTTGTTGATAGCGCTGCTGAGCTAACTCTACTTCAACTAATTTTTCACGATAAGCCGCCATTGCTTGGCTACCATGGCGCTTTTCAAGCATAGTTAAACTTACCAATGGTGATAACACAGGAGCTGTTGCATTGTTTCCACCAAAACCTTTAGAGTTGATAAAAGCGATATCCATCTGTGGACATTGCCAGTGTTGGGTCGCTATATTTAAATGCTCGTCATAGACATCAGCTGCTACTTTATCGATGGTCGTGACACCCGGCATAATATTATGAGCGAAAACGCCAAGCGCTACCGCCATTTGATCGCCACTTGCAGGTCCTATGGTATGACCGACAAAGGCTTTTGGAGCAGCTACTGGCCAATTTTCAATAGAAAATGTTTCAGCAATTCGATGATATATATGAGATTCAGTCACTCTATTTTGTGGAGTGGAAGAACCATGCGCTAAGATAAAACTGCGCTCTCTAATCGCTTGTTCGCCAAGAATATTTTTTGCTAGTGCAACCGACTTTGCCATCGTAATATAATTGCCAGGTCCAGGTGCGGTAATCGATTTTTTAATACCGTCTGCATTTACAAACACATCAGGCACCGAACCTAATACTTTCGCGCCTAGCTCCAGGGTAAGTTTATCATCCATCAAAACCACAAATTGAGCACCTTCACCAATGGTAAAACCACAGTTATCGCCAAACGGTCTACTGGTTCGACGGTGATCAGCTGTCTCGGTGCCATCTAGCTTTTTCAAGCCTTCTTCATTGGCAAGCGCACTCATATTACCAAAGCCTTCAACAACTTCTGGCGTTATTGGTGACTCGGCACTGCCGACAATAGCAACACGAACCCGACCAGCTTGTATGTCTTGCACGGCAGTACGTAGATTATATAAGAACGTGGCACATGCTCCTGACGATGTAAACGTAGTACCGACACTGCCAGTAACATAAGCATTGATAAAATCTGTCGACATGGTGTTCAAACCTAGCGCTAAGTTTTTAGTCGATACTCTGCCACCTTGCAAACGACTACTAACCAAACCACCTAAGCCTTCACTTTGCATTTGCCCGACAACAGAAGCAGAATAAGTACCCACTTGATCTGGGCTTATTTTGCTCATAATTTCAGACCATGCAAACCCCGTAGAGTGGATGGCATCAGACGCGCCAAAAATTGTTGTTTGTAAACCTCTTGGCTGATAGCGGCTATTGTAAAGTTTAGCGGGTTCAAACCCTGTTGGTAATTGACCTGCCGCTTTAATTGGATTGTCACGATAGGCGTTGTGTTTTATTTCAATATCACCTGGAATATCTACACTAACTCGACCGTTATCAAGTTCGGTTACTTGCCAAGTGCGTGGTAGTGGCGATGGCAATTCTTTACGTTTTGTTTCGAACGTAATACTCGGCGTCTCCTCATCATTTTGCTTAGGTGATAAGGTCATCTTTTGGTGCCAAGGTGTGGCATCAACATCAAAATGGTTTTTCTCAATTTTACGAATTAATGTTCCGTCTAAAATTTGCTGGCCAAAACGTGATTCAATATCTTGCTTAGCAACAATATCGCCTGCTTGATCAACTAGTTGACCATTTTCAATACTGACTAACTTCATTAATGACGCTAAACCTAAGAAGGTTTCCTGACGTGCTTCATCATTTAAGCTATCAATAATCATTCGGCGAAAGCCTTGATGAAAAGAAGTACGGCCAGCCGCGTTAACGCCACCCATACCAACAATAAGAGGTAATGCAGTCATGAAAAAACCTTTAATAAAAACGAAAATAACAAAGTAAACCAAGTGAGGTTATTTTAGCGTGTAACAATAAAAATAATCGGCTATAAAAGCCAAAAAACATGCTATAAAGGACAAATAGCATAAATAAGTGAGAATTATTAATGAGTATTAAAATTAAAACTACGAATACCGTTAAAGTTGCACTGGTACTATACGATCAAATGCTAGCAACGAGTGTTAGCCTACCCGTAGAAATGTTACGCGCAGGTGAGGCGCTAGCAATAAGACAAAATAAGCACGCGCCAAAACTGGTCATTCAAATGGTCGCTGAAAATACAACCGCAGTCACCACCCGCGCTTTGATAAAATTATTACCCGATACCAATGTAGAAAATGCTCGACAACCTGATTATGCATTCATTCCTAGCTTATGGCGAAACCCTAGGCCAATACTGAGAAAACACCCTAAAATGATCACTTGGTTAAACACAATTTGGCAGCAAGGCGCGACATTAATTGGTGGTGGTACAGGTGTTTGTTTTATGGCAGAGTCAGGGTTACTTAATCACCACTCTGCCACAACACACTGGCATTATGAACGACAATTTAAACGCAATTACCCGTTAGTTGATTTAAAACCAGATTTTTTTATAACCCAATCAGATCGTATTTATTGCGCAGCCAGTTTAAATGCTTTGGCGGATATTATTGTGCACTTAATTGAACAAATATACGGGCGGTTTATTGCTCAGCAAGTTGAAATGCACTTTTCACACGAAATAAGAAAACCTTATGAAGAGCAAAGATACCTTGAAGGCAGTGTAGACTTACACCCTGATGAATTAATTGCTCAAATTCAATTTTGGATGAGTAACAACCTTAACACGTCGGCAACGTTAAGCGATGTTGCTGAACAATTTAATATCAGTACTCGCTCACTTACACGAAGGTTTAAGCAGGCAACAGGCAATAGCGCAAACCAACATTGGCAGCAATTGCGCATAGAAACAGCAAAAGAGTTACTTGCCTCAAGTAATCTTTCGATTCAAGAAGTTGCTTATCATGTGGGTTATCAAGATCATGGACACTTAACGCGATTATTTAAAAAATCATTAAATTTAACACCAAAAAGCTACCGTGCTATGGTGCGAAAAAAGCTATTTAGTTAATACATTTAAAAGGAAATCAGGCAATGACGTCAGCTCTGAAAGGTATAAAAGTTATCGATTTAAGTCGAATTTTAGCTGGCCCTTGGGCTTCGCAGGTTTTGGCAGATCTGGGCGCCGAAGTCATTAAAATTGAACAACCAATAAAAGGTGACGACACTCGGTTTTGGGGACCTCCATTTATAAAAAAAGCAACAGATCAACAGCCTCCTCAAGCCGCTTACTTTCATTGTGCTAATCGAAATAAACAATCTATTGCTATCGATATAACTCAGCAAAGCGGCCAGCAAGTTATTTACGACTTAGTAAAACAAGCTGATGTTTTTCTAGAGAATTTTAAAGTGGGAGGCTTAGCAAAATACGGGTTAGACTATCTCTCATTAAAAGCCATTAACCCTAAGCTAGTTTATTGCTCTATTACTGGATTTGGTCAAACAGGACCAAGCGCTAGCAAAGCAGGATACGATGCGATGATTCAAGGAGAAGGCGGCTTGATGAGTATTACGGGTGAACCAGACGGAGAACCTATGAAAGTGGGAGTTGCTGTCGTCGATATTATGACAGGTTTATATAGCAGTAACGCTATTTTGGCCGCATTAATGGCTCGTCATCATACCCAAGCTGGACAACACATTGATATTGCATTGCTCGATGTACAAGTAGCAACACTGGCCAATCAAGGTATGAATTACTTGGCCACAACTACAAATCCTCAACGCCAAGGAAATGGGCATCCTAATATCGTGCCTTATCAATGTTTTGCAACACAAGACGGCAATATTATTTTAGCCGTTGGAAATGATAAACAATTTGAACGTTTTTGCCACGTTGCACAACTGGAAGCGCTTAGCACCGACAAGCAATTTGCCACAAACGAGCAACGGGTAAACAATCGCGCAAAGCTTATTCCTTTACTGGCCGAAAAATTAGCACAACATTCAACACATTGGTGGCTTAACGCATTGGAAAAGGTTGCAGTTCCTTGCGGGCCCGTTAATACCTTAGCGCAAGCGTTTGAGCATCCTCAAATTCAACACAGAGAGTTAATTAGAGCTCTTCCAGATAACGACGGCCGTTTAATTAACACAATAACATCGCCAATAAAAATGTCAGACACCCCTTTGCAGTATCGACATAGTGCGCCAAATTTAGGTCAAGACAGTCAAAAAATACTATCAAAAACATTGAATTATGATGAAACCCATATTAAAAAATTATTCACAGATAATATTGTGAGTTAAGTTTTACTCGTTAATTTTGCTAACTGCACTCAATTAAAAATAGCTTTCAATGCTTGTGCGTGTCTCTTACACTATAGGCATTAAAAATTTACCAACAAATTCTAGAGAATTTCATGACCGAAAAATCTACTGCAATCAGCCAAATTAATCAAATGTTAACCATGCAAGACGCCATGAACTCACGAGTAAGTGAAACATGGCGAACTAATGGCTATGAATGGTATCGCGCAATTTGGGTAGAATGCGCCGAAATGCTAGATCATCACGGTTGGAAATGGTGGAAACATCAAGAGATTGACGTTCCTCAAGTACAATTAGAATTAGTGGATATTTTTCATTTTGGTTTATCATTGCGATTAATGACAGGTGAAAGCGTTGGCACTATTGCTCAATCATTAGCAACAGAGCTAAGCCAAAATACCAACGAGAAAGACTTTAAAATTGCCCTTGAGAATTTAGCAGCAGCAGCTGTCAGTAAAAAGCAGTTTGATGCTGTAGCACTTGCTGACTGTATGTCTTTAATGGCAATGGATTTAGATGAACTATTTCGTCAATATGTTGGCAAAAACACTTTGAATTTCTTCCGTCAAGATCATGGTTACAAAGAAGGTAGTTATATTAAAGTTTGGCACGGCGAAGAAGATAACGAAGTATTAGCAACTCTTGTAAACACTCTTGATGCCAGTGCCGAAGACTTCCAACAACAATTATACAATGCTTTGGAAGCAAAATACCCTGCTTAAGCTTTGTACCACTTATTGTAATATTTGTTCATACCCACAGCTCTGGCACAAATTCTGCAAGTTCGCTATTACTAAAAATAGCGTCAAGAATTTGAATTGCCGGAGATGTTTATGGAACTTATATTATTTACCTTAATAAGCCTTATTGTTATCGTGACTGTGTTGGCAACACGATTGAGTGATAACAGTTTTCCTTTTCCTTTTGATAGCAAAAAGTCAATTTTTACCCCTGCAGAAAAAAACTTCCAAAACTTAGTTGAACAAGCGATGGGCTCGAACTATCGTGTCATAAATCGTGTCAAACTCAGTGATATTGTTAACATTCGCAATGGAGTATCTAAACGAGCAAGCCAGGTAGCAGCCACTAAGGCAAATGGTAAATACCTTGATTTTGTTATTTGTGATCGTGCATCGATGAAGTTACTTGGCGCAATTGATCTGGTTGATACGCAAGGCAAAGGCTATAAAATTAAAAAAGATTGGTTTGTTAGCGGCGCTTTAGAAGCTGCAGCTATCCCCCATATCCGTATAAAAGTAAAAGCAAACTATACTATTGACGAAATTCGCGCATGCATCAACAACCGCTTATTAAGTAATGGCGCTGTACAACCTAAAGTTAAAGGAAAGGTCATTCCTGCTCCAATGGTAAAAGCAAGACCACGTAATGTCGGTGCTATTACAGCGCCTGCTGCTCAAGCTCAATTAGCGCCACAAATGGCTAAAAACATTCCTGCGCCGCAAGTTGCTTCTCTGCCGCATTAAATACAGTAAAATAATACCATTGATCACTCAACGTACATTAAAGCGTTGAGTGATTTTACAGTCCATATTTTTTCATTAAAGATGTAATATACCCTGTCGCTTTTAATCTTTTCATTTGCTTTTCAAAAACTTCTATCATAGCTTCAATATCTTTCTCAGCAGTGTTAATTGGGGTAAATGCTATATAGATTTTTTCTTGGGAAACACAACCTGCAAGCCTATATTTATGCCATTCTTTTTTCTGTTTCAATTCATAAATGGTTGAGTTTTTAGTAAATAAGAATGCATCAATTCTATTTTTATCAAGTGTGTGAGCGTTTTGAACAATAAACCTTTCATGATACGGTTGATATTGAAATTGTTGAGGGTTATCAACAATATGCTGAAAAGTCCAATTAACGGTAGCGTTCAATGTTAATTTAACTCACATCATAAAATTAATAAGGAAATGGGACATTATATTTCAGGTATAAGGATTCTAATTTTCCACTGTCTAATAAACGCTTTATGCCTTTATCAAAAATACTTTTCATTTCCCTACCTTTAGCATTTTTACTAAACACCATGAACAGTTCAAAATACCCGATATCGTGTATCTGAAATTTTTTTTCCGGCATATTCTTATTCAAATCAACTAAGGATAGTTCTAAAAGCGTGCGCGCATCTAAATAATAATCGGCTCGGCCATGTACCACGAGTTTTAATGCGGCATCGCGATCTGCTGAAGGAAAACCTTTAAAGTAATCTTTGTCTGCATCAGAGAATAAAACATCTTCGTAATTATTCCCCCATGTCCCAATATAATTAGATAATTGGTCTAAAGTAACGTTATTTAACAACGGATTGCTAAATAAAATACTTTTAGGCTGTTTTAAAATAGGAAATTGAGAAAAGTAAAAAGTTTCGTTTTTTGGCATTGCCCCGGTGATATCAGCTTCTGAATGTTCAACCTTGAATAACGATCGTTTCCATGGAACATAATTAATCACTAAGTTAAAATCTCTCGGTTCAAAAACTGCCTTCATAATTTCATGATATAAACCATTACCATTCGTTTCACTAAAATTTGGCCATGCCTCCGTCGCCCAGATAACAGGCTGTTTCGCTTTACTTGCGAGTGCAGTGAATAAAATAACTAATAAAAGTAAAATACGAAACATTAACAATTTATCTTTAGGCATATTAATCCAAAACTATAGCTAAAGTTGAGCATGATATATACACAGAAGCAGATTTTTCTTTTGATGCGCGCTATAATTCTGACAATTATTAGTTCCTTAGAGTTATTTTCAATGAAAGCAGGCATAATTGGCGCAATGGAGCCCGAAGTAGCGATTTTAAAAGCTAAACTAGAAAACTGTCAAACACATACACATGCAAGTTATACCTTTTACCAAGGTCAACTCAATGGCGATGATGTCGTTATTGTACAATCGGGCATTGGTAAAGTCGCTGCGGCTCTAGCAACTGCTATACTTATTGATAAATTTGAACCTGACTATGTTGTTAACACAGGCTCCGCGGGCGGCTTTGAACAATCACTGCGCGTGGGTGATATCGTTATTAGTTCAGAAGTAAGATATCACGATGTTGATGTTACTGCATTTGGTTATGAAATTGGTCAACTCCCCAGCAATCCTGCTGCTTATATTCCTCACCCAACCCTTGTAAAAGCAGCACAATTAGGTGTAGAAAAGCTTAGTGAAACTCAAGAAAGTGATATTCAAACGCTTGTCGGACTAATCACCACAGGTGATACTTTTATGACCAAAGAAGATGATATTGCCAAGGCTCGAGCAAATTTCCCTACTATGGCAGCTGTTGAGATGGAAGGTGCTGCTATTGCACATACTTGCCATCAATTTAACGTACCATTTGTTGTTATACGCTCAATGTCTGATATTGCAGGTAAGGAGTCCCCAACCTCATTTGAAGCTTATTTAGAGACTGCATCGGTTAATTCATCACAGTTGGTTATGAATATGCTTGATGCTTTAAAAGGCCAGCAACTCTCTTAAAATGATCAAGCTAACCGAGTTCGACCTGCCTTTAATAAACCACTTTAGCTCTATGGTGTTACTACTGTTTTGTGTGATTATAATTAAAGGTTTAGTTGAACATTTTGCTGAACATCAACCTTTACGCTTTTTTAGTTTTTATTGTTGCAAACTCAGTGACAAGGTTAATAAAGCTAAAAATTCGAATAAGCAACAAAGCATTGCTGGCCTAACTTCCATTATTATTACTTTAGCGCCCATTGCTGTTATTTTATGGTTATTTGAATTTTTTATTGAAGTCCCTTGGTTATGGCAAGGTTTTTTACTTTATTTTGCTTTAGGTCCTTTTAATTTGATGGCTAAAAGTAAGACTATAGCTCAAGCGCTAGTGGCCAACCAAAATTATTTAGCAAAGCAAACACTAAAACCTTTAATGTTGCGCGAAATAGAGCCGTTATCAAAAATGGGCTTAAGTAAAAGTTGTATTGAAATGCAACTGCTTAAAACACTACAACAAACCGTTGTTGTAGTGTTTTATTTTTTCCTTTTTGGACCACTTGCTGCTGTGAGTTACCGCTTATTACTTGAGATGCATTACAGCTGGAATATTAAACAAGTTAACTTTCATCATTTTGGACGTCCTGCAAGTGCTTTAATCAATGTTATGCAATGGTTACCGATAAGGATTTTTACCTTGATGATGTTATTAATGCACTCTAAGCAAAATTTACTGTTAACTTGGCGATTGATCCGCGGTAAGTTTTTTCAACTAAATAGCGATATTGCTCTGCACTGCTTTGCTTTAAACTTACAAATTAAGCTCGGCAGTGTCGCTATGTATAATAAGGTAAAATTGAGAAAACCAAGCTTTAACGATCAAGCAAGACAACCCGAACCAACAGACATTATTCATGCGAGTAACCAGTTAAAATACACCCTAATAATGTTTGGATTGCTTTTGTTAATGCTTTGTGCAGTATCTTTTATTGTGCAGGCTAATGCGTAACGTCAGAAAATATATAAGTGATAAATAATGATTGAATTACTCTATTGGTTGGATATTTTTGGGATCGTGGTATTTGCCTTATCTGGCGCTTTAGCAGCGGGCAGATACCAATTAGATCCTTTCGGTGTCATTGTATTGGCAGCTGTGACAGCGATTGGCGGAGGCACGATTCGAGATATTATTTTACAAGCACCCGTCTTTTGGGTATTAAAACCCTTCTATCTTTATATCATTGTTTTAACAGCCATCTTAACCATTATCATTATTAGACGACCTAAACGTGTGCCAACACGATTTTTATTGATTGCCGATGCAATAGGATTAGCACTCTTTTCAGTACTGGCAACACAAAAGTCACTTAGTTTAGGTGCTCCTATCACAGTTGCTATTATTATGGGGACCATAACGGCAGTTGCAGGAGGGATGATCCGCGATATTATCTGTAATGTTATTCCGATGATTTTGCGTCAAGAGATTTATGCTACAGCTGCTATGCTCGGGGGAACTTTACTGATTGTTTTTCAACACTTGGGCTGGCAAAATGATCTAGCAATTTTATCAGCTATCGCAGGTGCGTTAACATTACGCCTAGCAGCTATTTATTGGAAAGTGTCACTACCCGCTTTTGACATTATTGAAAAAAGTGACAAAGATTCGCTTAATAAATAACGGATAAACAACCAATCAATTAACAATATAAATTAAAGTTAATGATTGCGAGAAAATACTTTTGTCATATCTGCATGCATTTTCTCATACCAGCCATCTTCAAGCACTACAGGTGCTAATGCTTCAATTTCAATGGTACCACTTTTGGCATATCGATTAGCTTCATCATAGACATTAAGTATATTTTTGATGATAACAGGTTGAGCTTTTAACGATAATTTTTCAACCAACACTTTAGTACCAGCCTCAAACTTACCGATTTCCCCTGTTTGTGTGCGTGTGCCTTCAGGAAAGATTATAATTTTCTTACCTTTGCGCATTTTAACTTCTTTAATTAATTTGATAATTGCTCGTCTGTCTTGTTGATCAATAGTGATATGTCCAACACGATTAACAATACCTGAAACAGGCCATTTATCCATAATACCTGTTCGCCCAACAAAACGAACATCATTGCCCACGACTTCTTCCATGGCAAAAATATCTGTCATACTTTGATGGTTAATAATCAATATATCGGTATCTTCTTCAATAACGCCAGTTAAATTAACTTGTGCGCCAGCATTACGAACAATCTTTATACTAAAAAATCGCCTTAATTGATTAAACTTATCACTATCCTGTCGACAAAATGATAAGGCAATCGCTTCAGCAGCAATGGTTAAATACACTTTATATTTTTTAATATAAAAGGCGGCTAGAGAGCCTAGAGTAGTTTTTTTTAACGATTGAGGATTATCTACAATGGCGTTCGATGGTGTTTTCAAAATACATTAAATGAGCTTCAAATTAAGCTTCAATTCCCCAACCGTCATTATAACCTGAAAATTTAGCCGCGATTTGTTCAAAAGTTGATTCTTGCGCTACGACTTCATCATAACTTGGCACCATAACGATTGTGCAATCTAGATCCCAAACATTAGGTGTTTCATCTGCATGTAGATCAACTTTTATCTCTGGTTGTGTTTCATTGATAAAATCAGCCATGGCCTGTGCTTGACTCTGTTGCTCAAACAAATGAAAAAATACCACGTCATGTTGTTGCGTTAAGTCGATACCTGCCTGATGCATTTCAGACAATACTTGACCAGTTTCATCATCAGGAAAATTCATAAGATTGACACACTAAAATTACTCTATACTTCAATTATCCGGCATTATATACGCAATTTATTTGAAAATACACAATTGAAAAAACCTATGTGTTTCAATATTTGATAAAACTGTAAACAAATTACCGAAGGCAATTAAAGGCTAAATTAACACTTAAACATTAAGGTGTGTTGAAAGAGTAAATCAATCAACAAACAGGCTAATTTAACTGAGACTCTACTATTTTCAGTTTAATTATTTGCTCACTTTCTAGAATAGCCTTACCCTCTTTAGGATGAGGTTCAACATCTAATAAATACAGTTGATAACCCAATGCATTAACAACTTCTGATTCACGTTTGCGAATTAACTTAACCTCCATTTTCTCTCCGCTATCATTTAACACTTCGAGCATAACGATTATCTGACCAGCCCAGATACATGCTGTCCCCTGCGGACATCTCGAATCTTCAACCTTGATCAAGCGTAATGCCAAATTTTGATAGGCAAGTGTTTCTCCTGCTTGCAAACTAACTTCTGAAGTAAGTGCTTTATCATCTAACGCTTGATTAAGTTCTGTAGTTAATATTGAGTCTTGGCGTATTGGGCTTGATGCCTCGGTGCTATTATTTGTTTCAGCAACTGTTGAATTGCCTAACATACAACCAGATAATACGATAATCACAATATAAGTTAACCTAAACATTCCATATCTCCTTAACCTAAAAAATAAGCTCGGCATATGCCGAGCTTTATTAATTAATCACTGTACTACATCGCTATTAATAATAGCTTATGTAAATTACTAGGGTGCTGGTGCAGCACAACGCGGTAAGGTACATACTTGAGTACATTGACGTGCATCTGACATAGTAATAATGCCGTCTTCATCATTATCACGAGGATCACCCGGTGCTGCAGGTTGATTACGAGCAGCGCCAATTAAGTTTATATCACTGCGATCAACAAACCCATCTAAATTAACATCACATTTAAGCGCCTGCGGAACATTGTCACAAACTAAAGATACATCGTCAATTTGTGCATACCAATCCCAATCGCCACTATTCGGGTCAAAGTAATGCCAACGTAGTTTCACATCTGCTTCGCCTGCATAATGAGATAAATCAACCGATACAGCTTCTCCATCTGCAGTTAACAGACCGCCCACAGGATGATCTTCATTCCAACTTAACATATTTACCCAACTGCTACCGCCATCTGTACTAATATCTAGATTAAGGAAATCAAGACTGCCGTAGTTTTGATAATCGACAATATACTCCAAAGATGCACCAGTCCAACCCACTAAGCTAAATGAATTAGAATGAAGTTCAGTATCGAACTCTCCAGGCACACTATCACTAGAAACTGAAGCGGCATCACCTGCGCCACCGGTATAGTTGCCACCGATGCCAGACCCTGCAATAGTTGACCAAACAATACCAGTACCCGCATTGTCGACAACGCTCCAACTTGACGATATACCATTATCAAAACCAATAGGTGATGCGTTACACGCCATATCTGTAGCAACCGCTACACAAACACTTGGCATAGCATCTTGTGGAATATTATCTTCAATCGTAACGTCATCAACAAAGAAGTTAGAGTGAGTACCATTAGTACCACCAACCGTGCCGCCTATTTCTAGGGTATGCACTTGGCCGTCATTATACGGTGCGATTGAGAAAGATTGTTCCACATAATTACTATCAGTGGCATCACACACTATCGATCCAATCTCTGTACCATCAATACTAACGACAACAGTGTCTTCAGGAGCATCACACAGACCACGTAGCGTATTAACTGTTAACTCAGTTGCAGATGCAGGAATAGTAATATTCTGAGATGCACTGCTGGTAACGCCATCAGCTAGTCCCCCAATCCATACAACCCAACTTCCCGTTTTAGTAGGTACGGCTGGACAGCCATTACCAGGGCCACACAGTGGAAAATCAGGAATGCCACCGAAGGTTGAACTTGGTGTCCAATGTGAATTTGGTACACCCGATTCAAAACTCCAATCGCCAACAATATTACTGCTGCTTATTGCATCCGTTGGATCGGTACATGCAAAGCCACTTTCAACCTGACAACTTGCAGAACAACCATCTCCATTGACTGAATTACCGTCATCACACATTTCACCAAGATCGAGGATGCTATCACCACAAACTGGCGGTTGTTCAGCTGAACATGAATATGCTTCGACGCTATCAATGTACCAACCAATTATGCCGTTACAGCCATCGGTACCAAAATCAAAGCGTAATCTAATTACATCTCCTGCTACGGCTATACCATATAAATCAACTTGTGATTGCCCCCAACTGCCGCCATTACTTCCACCATCTGTACCAGTAAACGCTTGTTGCGCAGACATTGGGTTATCACCAACACTAATACTACTGTTATAGCTATTAAACGAGTAAGCTTCTGCAGGAACTAAAATAAAAGGACCACCATTAACACTGACTTTCAAGTTTCCACCATCCCAGCCTGCTTCACTAGCAACCCAATGATCAAACGCTATATGAGGTATTCCAACAGGAAGGATAATTGTCGGACTGTCTAGATTAATGACACCAGCTTCGGTATCGTCAGCACAATTACCCGCAACAAGATTAGGAGCAAATGCAGCTAAACTGCCACTCGCGCCAGCAGGAATATTGTTTTCTATTGACCAGCCAGGGCTATCAAAGGTCGCAGGGTTTACAACATCATGAGCACTAACTGTCCATCCAGCAGGTAAACCAGCTTCAAAATCTTCACTAAAGAATGTTTGTACACTACCCATACCTTCACAAAGTGCTGGAGCATCTATAGCAAGCAATGGTTCATAAGCACACTGTGCAGGCGATGTACGAAGCTCTACCGCATCGATAATTGAGGTAACTTGTAAACAATCACTTGCCGTTATAATTTCTCCTGAAAGAGAGCCATCATCCAAAGTGCTTAAGTTGATACCTGTTAATGCACTACAAGCGGTTTCAAGTGCGTCAGCATGATCAAGAAAGTTACTTGCGGGTGTAAGCATATTTTGAGCAGCCCAATGAATATGAGCGGATTTTGTTAACCCTAAACCTGTGTCAGAAAAACCATTGTAATTGCCGCCATCAACCATAAGTGCGTATGCATGGTTAGGTACGCCAGAATTAGAGTGAACGCCCCCTTGGTCAGCTTCACCACAAAAATATTCACTGTCGGTAACTTTACCAGGATCGCCATAACAAGTAGGGTTCCACATATCACGAATAGCACCACCAAAACCTGATGTATCCTCTCCCATTAACCAACGTACGCTATCGTCAGCGCTTGGAGTACCAGCACCGTATATTGAGCAATTATCATCTGTTCTTAATACATCTGGAGCGGCAAGATCATCTCGACCATTGATGCGATCAACTGTTTCACCCCAAATATCTGAATAAGATTCATTCAATGCACCTGATTGCCACTGATAGATTAAATTATTCGTATATTGTGTATAAGCATGGCCCCATTCATGGGCAGTAACATCATCACTAGTTAATCCTGGGCAAAAAGAAATATATGTACCATTCCAAGAAGCATTAGGACAAGCATCGCCACGATTGAAAATAGCATCCATTGTCGCGCCTGAATCATCGAATGAATCACGTCCATAGGCGTTATCAAAAAAGGCATAAACCTCAGCCGACGCATAAATCATATTATCAGCTTCAATGACTCCAGTAGGTAATGGATCTCCCTCAACCCAAAATGGATTACCCGTATAATTAGGACCTGGGTGTGCTGCACCTTCCGCATCATATGCTCTGCGATCGAGTGCATCGTGAATACCGGTAATTTGGTCGATAATCTCGCCATTTAGCGCATCAACGTAAACAAATTCACGAACATTTCCTGCACCGTTTATCACTTCTATTTCATAAGCTAAATGATCTAAACCCGGAGTGCCTTTTAACAGCCCTGCTCGAAAAATCATTAACACACTAGAATTGACGCTAAGCGCTGCAGGTGTGCCGAGCTTATCTTCTCTGTTACCTACATTACTCATACTATCTGTGCTAATACTTTGAGTAGGGTCTTGTTCGACCCAATTGAAAGCTATTTTAGCCGCTTGATTAGCAGTAAGGTTGGGAGTAGTGACCGCTTTAATGTCTGTAAGGAATTTACCGTTTACAGCGATCATCTCCCCATCTGAGTTAAAATGAGTTCTTAATTCACCAGCAAAAACTGGTAACCCATTGTAATATTGTTTAAAAATACTATGTTCAGATCCTAACTTATCTCGATTTGTACCGACTAATGTTAACTCGGTATCAACATTTGATATACCAAAAGCACTACCATAGTCACGCAAAAATGAAAGGGAGCTTTCACCTGCATTTGATGTCGTACTACTTTTGCTTTTGCTTTTAGTTCGACTTGTTCTTAATTGTAGTGGGCTAGGTTGTGATTTAGGTTCGAGACGAATAAAGCGGGCATGTCCTGTGTTTTTATCAACACTTATTTTAGCTTTGCCTGCGGTGTCTGCGAGAAGCTTTTCGGCTCCTTTTGCTTTATCGGCGAATGCCGGAGTGGTGCTTAATGTTAAACACAACATTACTGCGATTTTACCTACATGATGCATGCTAATTTCCTTGTATGAAATTTGAAATACTTAAATCCCTAAGTTTTCTAAACAGCGATTGCAAACTTTTATTGGGTATTTATTACCTTATTTTAAATTTATCACTTAAATGTACATTTGAACGTAAAGTAGAATTATCAATAATCTACTTTAATAAAAACTTATTTAAGAATGGTATTTTTGCCTAACAAATAACGAAATCAATGCTAATCCCACCAATAGTGTTGTACCTGGTGTGGGTACTGGGGTAACCCCTGTAATTGATGCATTATTAACTTCAATTATATTAATAGCGTCGCCATTAACATCGTCTAAATCTGCATAGCTAAATGCAACTTCGCTAGTAACCGGGGCATCGACACTAAAAAATAATTCAGCTAAAGCAAAACTAGCAGGTTGAAGATCCCATAATTCAAAGTTTGAAAGATAGCTAAATTCAGAAAGGTTAACTACACCTGGAGCATATTCCCCCCAACTCCAATCTTCAGCATCTGCAAGCGGGTCAAAAAAATCAACCACGCCCAAACCATCAAACAAGTTATAACCTGTAAAAGATAAGGCACTGGTATCGAATGTAACATCTAAATCGAATGCAGCAAGCGATAAAGGCACATAATCTCCCAAACCATCAATCATGACGGTCACAGAGACAATGTCACCTGTGTCGGTAGTTTGTGTGGCAGGGTCGAGGGATAAAATGACATTAGCATTTGCAATACTGGTAAAGATAAAGCAAACGGCAAATACAAAATTTGTAACTACTTTTTTCATGAATAATTCCTTTATTAATTTAAATGAAAATCAAGATATATATGTTTTGCATGGATTTTTAGGCATATTTCATACCATAAAAAAAATATAACGATTAAACATTATGTTACAACCTTGTAACATTTTTGAATTAAGCACATTGTAAAAAAAATAGACAGTAGTTTACAGTGTCAGCCTTAACTTTGAATTTCTAGCTAACTTGATAAACTAATTTTTTAAATAAAAAAGTTAACTTATTTTATCTACGGTTATTATCGAGGCGGGGGAACTATCGCGCTATGCATTGCTGTTCGACACAAGCTGTGCTTGATGTTGAGAAATAATCAGACAAATTTAAGCAGGCTTTTTCAGTTTGACTAGATTGATGACTCATGACTTTTATTAAGATAGCCGCCCCTTTAGTGTTAAGCGCCACCATACAGCCTAATTTTTTCTGTTGTATGTCAAATAGAACACACTCTTTATTGGTTTGACAACTCAGATTAGCTTTAATAATTTGATGTATCGATTGTTCGACTGCCGTTAGAGGCAAGTTTGGTGTGACTTGATGTGCTGCGTTTGTTTGTTGTTGTTTGAGTTGTTGATCGTAAGATTCTTGTTCAAGCGAGTGCTTTAATTCAGTAGTGTAAGCTTTATTCTCTTTTAATAAATACCCTAAAGCCAACAATGTCGTCAAAAAACCTAAGAACACAATAATTGCAATACCAACCCATTTAATCATCGCTATAGCTGCTCTTAGCTAGGGGCTATGTTGCTTGGGTATAAGGCTATCATTGCAAAAATTGCCGACTTTATTTTTTCATTAGTTTTTCTAGAATTATCTTCCACATCAATATCTAGATCATAAACACTTCGCCAAACCGAACGTTTACTTTTAGGATCGATAAAATCAATCACTAAACTGCCTGGAGATAATGTCCAATTTTTTGTATCCGACTGCCAAGTATTGGCTCGCAAACAATAAGCACAATACAACACACTCTTATTATATTGAGAGAGTTCACCACGCCTTTGATTAATTAAATGATAACTCACAATTAAATCAGCTTGATCCACTTGCTTGTATGAAAAACCTTGCTGCTCCATCGCCCGTTCTATAGCAATCTCTATACCGTTACGAGTAACATCATTAATTGATTGAAAAGCGACAAAGTCCGAGTTTCTTTCATACAGGCTGTAACTTGTTACTTGATTAAAATCGTAACTTGTTTGATAAACTACACCGACTTGCTTGCTTGTTGAACATGCACTAAGCAGTATTGCTAATATGATAAAGCGTAAGAAATTCATTTAAGCCAATATAATGTCTAAAGTAATCTTGCTAGCCTAACAAATGCCCCACTGCTAAGCTACATCAAAATAGATAAGCTTATCTGATTAAACGCAATAACGTTTCCGCCAAATTCTTTAGCAAAAGCGACTGCATCTTTTTGTAAACTGAAACTGGCGAGTGTTTTACCCATAGCACCTGTTTTTACAGAGTCTGCAACATACCACGCATTTTTCGCATCAATAAAGTGTTCATCATTAATCGTACCCCACGGCATTTTGCTCATATCATGGACAAACATTTGGGCTACATTCCGTTTATTCTCAGGATCTAGATAGTAACTAAACATGTCCCTTGTTGAACAAAATTTAAAAACTTTGTCGCCCTGCTCTTTTCTAAACAATTCGCCTTTAGGGCCATCAAAACGTGTAATTAACATGCCACATAAATGGCACTCTTCACTCGCTTCAATAGCTACGGCTTTATGTAACATTTGCTGTTGTTTTTCTTGCTCAGAACAAGCGGCTAACGCCCCTAATACAAATAAACTACAAATAATAGAGCTAAGAAATCGGTTTATTTTTACTAAATTATTGTTCATTAAAGTGTCTTCTTTTTAAATATGAAAATAGCTAGTGCTAACGGTAAAACTACCCACGCACTTAACGCAACAAATAGCTGCCCTTGCGATAAACTTGCATTAATAGCTATCGCAAGCACACCATTAACATCGCTACTATCAAGCCCCGCAAGGTTGACTAATCGAAAAATATCCGCTGGATTTAACATCATTAACTGCGTCAAGCCTTGCTGTGTTATGCCTTGCTCTACCCCCACAAGCAACGCCAAGAGCGCTAAATCAAATGCTAATGCAAATAAAAACCAAGTTATTAATGCAAAACCCGCTGCTTTTGATTTTTCGCTCACCAGTAAACTTATTAAATAAGCAATTGCGGTAAAACTTAACCCCAATAAAATGGCACTGCCAATAAATAAGGAGAAGGTGATTAATATCACGTCATCTTCTAATTGAAAAAATAGTAAAAGCGCTGAAGCACCAAACCCTAAAAAGGTCGCTAAAGCGATAATACCGCCCTGACCAATAAACTTGCCAAGTAGGAGTTGTGTTTTACTCAGAGGATAGGTCAATAATAGCAACAGTGTACCGGCCTCTTTCTCACCAACAAAACTGTCGTAACTTAATAACAGGGCAATCAAAGGAATTAAAAACACCGCTAAGCTGGCTAAACTCGCCACTGTAGTCGATAGTGAAGCGATGCCTAATGTTCCAGACGCCGCAGAGCCAAAATAAGTTAATCCTAGTGATAAAATAGCAAATATGATGGTAATAGAAACTAACCAACGATTACGTAATCCATCATGAAATTCTTTACTAGCAACGGTAATAACTTGTCTCATTAGTGTTGCCCTCTGTTATTTTCCATTTTGGTAGTATCGGCCGACTCAAGTGACAAATAGTATTGATATACTTGATCTAAATTTGCAGGTTCCACATGAATGTCTTGCAATGAGTCTTGATTCAACAAATGCCTTAATGCCATCATTTTTTCTTGCTCGGGTACATGTAAAATATCTTTTTTCTTTGTTAAGAATTTTGATAACTGTGTATCTTCAAGTAAACTTCCATTTAGTCCCACCGGCTTTATGGCAACAGGTAAATTAGCTTGTTGACGCAATTGTTCTAACGAGCCCATAGCTAAAACCTTACCCGCAGATAAAATCATCGCCCTATCAATATGATGTTCAACTCCTGGCAAAACATGAGAACAAAGAATAACGCTAGTACCTTGTGTTTTAAGTTGATCAACCGTTTGATAAAAGTCCGCTGTCGCAATAGGATCAAGCCCTGTCGTTGGCTCATCTAATAACAAAAGTTTAGGCTGGCCAATAAATGCTTGGGCTAAGCCCAAACGTTGGCGCATACCTTTTGAATAAGTTTTGACTTGGCGATTCATCGCATGGGTAACACCCACCTGTTCGAGTAATTTAATGGCTTGTTTTTTCGCTTCTTTGTTACTGAAACCTTTTAGCTTTGCGAAATAGCACAAAACCTCAATACCACTCAGTTGTTCATAAAAACTGACATTTTCAGGTAAGTAACCGACTTGAGAACGCATATTCCATGCCTCTTTCGACTGAGGAGACATCCCCATAACACTAATACTTCCCTCACTAGGTGTAAGCACACCTAAAATCAGTTTCATCATGGTGGTTTTGCCTGCACCATTATGTCCAAACAAACCGAGAACCTCTCCTTGATTCAATGACATATTTATTGAAGTCAATACTGCTAAATTTTTAAATCTCATACTAATATCGTTTAAAGAAACTAACGGCGTCTGCATAATGATATAAAATCCTTAATTGTTTCGATTAGCGAGATTGCTCAAATCTGCTGGGGAGCTTTGAAGAAAAGGAACGCGCATTAAAGGAAAGCTGTCTTTAACCCCTGGCGGTTTTAATACAGGAAACTGGCGTTGTACCCAACGTAAAATTATTACCGCAGGGCTATCCATAAGCATTTTCATTTCAGGGTATTGCCAAACCAATTGATCAATACCATCGTTGGGCTCAAAAATAACGTCGCCAATATTATCGTTGTTCATGTCCCAACCTAAATAATTACTCCAAAAGTTACCTTTACCATTAAGGCTCCATTCTTGTTTTTTGTTGGAAACATACTTCACCTGTGTTGGGTTGTTAATAAAACTATTTCCATAAATTTTAACGTTTTCTGAACCTGCCGTTAAATGAATGCCAATTTCAGCAGTATCGACAATATTGCCAGTGAAGGTATTGTAGCCTGAGTTATAAACAAACAACCCTTTACCATCTCTACCTAACACTTTATTTTCAGGTAGCGTCCAAACATTTTTTATCCGATTATTTTTAATGGTTGATTCGGTAATAAAGTTAAATAAAAAACCATAATCTTCACTATCTGTGGTTTGATTGTTTGCAATAATCAAACGTCTTGAACTCATCATTGCATAGCCTGCACGTGTATTATAAGCCGTATTATTCAAGACTGAATTATCATAAGAGTACATATAATGAATGCCATAACGCAGATGATGCATGGTATTATGTTCTATAATATTATCTTGGCTGGCTATAACATAAATACCATCACGTACTTGACTTGTTTCGTTACGATAAACTCGGCTATTTTTAACATTTGATAACTGTATGCCGTTACCTCGGTCAGCCGATCGCAAAGCAATATTTCCTGAAACCATATTATTAAACACTTTGGCATTAGTGGCTTTATTTAACCAAATACCAAAGCCGTCTCCTGTTAACGAGTTGCCACTAATAATAAGGTTACTAGCAGGCTCATTAGAATATATCGCGGAATTTTGTGCCGTTAAGTCATCTCCCCAATTAACAAAAGTTAAGTCAGAAATGCTAATGTTTGAATTTTTCAAAGTAAGTGCATGACCTTGACCTTGCGCATCAATAATAGCGCCAGCAACACCAATTAATTGCACTTGTTTTTCTACAATAAAGTTGCCTAAATAACGCCCTTTATCCAATATAATCACATCGCCGTCTTGACTACTATCTAAGTGTGACTGTAAATTTTCTTGAGATGATATCTGTATACGTTTTGCTGCAACTTGATGAGAAAACATCATCATGAAACTGATCAATACATAGAAATAAAACGCTGTTTTTTTCATAAATGTTATCGGCTCTAACATTGATTAAGTCTCTTTCAACACGTGCATACTAAGGTAATTAATATAACAATAATTTACCTTAATTTTTAACACATCATATTGATCTTGATTAACTATTTTACTGTTTACTTTAATCGATTTTATTGAGTTAGCTTAGCAATACAATCAGCAACCACTATAGCGCCTGCCGAAGAAACATTCATCGAATTTCCCATACCAAACATAGGAATATGAATCTGCATATCAGCTAAGGCAATTACCTCATCGCATACACCTTTCTTTTCTGAGCCTAAAACAAAAGCGATCGGTAATTGGTATTCAGCTGTTAAATAGTTGATAGACGTTTTGCACAACTCAATGGCTGCTATTTGATACCCTTGCTCTTTGAGCATATTAACAACGTTAACCGTAGAGGCTTCCTCTTCGACTTTCACCCATTTTTGCGTTCCAATAGAGGTTTTTCTTAATTTTTTTGGGTTAATCTTTAAATCACCGCAAATAACTAATTTATCTAAACAGAAGGCATCGGATAATCGAATCATTGCGCCTATGTTATGGCTGCTTTGAATACCATCTAAAATAAGCACCACTTTGTTCTTTTCTCGTTGAATAAATTCTTCTCTAGAAGGTTTTTGTTCTCGTAATTCTTGGGTACTTAATTTACTCACTAATTGCTCTCTTTGGTGATAACAGCTATTTGAAAGCTAAATTATACTATGAAGCCTTTCAATTAAGATAATTATGAACCAACAAAAAACCCGTAACAATTAACTTGATACGGGTTTTATCTTACTAAAATGCGAGTAAAGATAACTTAGCCAATTAAGCTTCTACCAACATTCTACCGCGCATTTCCATATGTAGCGCATGACAGAACCAGTTACAGTAATACCATTGAACACCAGGTTGGTTAGCGATAAAGGTAACTGAAGAGGTCGCTTGTGGACCAATTTCCATTTGCACACCATGGTTTGTCATACAAAATCCATGAGTAACGTCCTCTACTTGGTCTAGGTTAGTTACAACAACAGTAACTTCGTCTCCTAACTTAACTTTAAACTCAGTCATACCAAAAGTTGGTGCAATTGAAGTCATATAAACACGAACTTTTTTACCATCGCGAATGATTTTATTTTGAGTATAAACATCAACACCATCACGTTTAGCTTGAGCAACAGTTTCCGCAAAAATAGGATCAGTACGTGGCCATAATTTTAATGGTTTTAATTTGCTACGATGAACCATGATACAATCGTGAGGTTCAGCAAATGCAGGGCCATCATGAACTAATTTCATTTCGTCACCAGAAATATCAATTAACTGATCATTCTCAGGGCGTAACGGACCAACAGGTAAGAATCTATCTTTAGAGAACTTACATAACGACATCAACCATTTTCCATCAACGTCACGGGTTTCACCTTGAGATGTATGGTTATGTCCTGGCTGATATTGTACATCGAGCTTTTGACGAATGTAGTTCACTTTTTTGCCATTATGCGCATCAATCGCGTCTTGAACGTTCCATTTAGCAATTTGGCTATCAAGGAATAATGTTGTATATGCGTTACCTCTATTATCAAACGCAGTATGAAGTGGACCTAAACCTAATTCTGGCTCCGCTACAATAGTATCGCGTGGTTTAATTTTATCAGCAAATAGCGCATCTAATTTTTTGATAGAAATGATAGAAACTGTAGGAGAGAGCTTACCGTTAGCAATAAAGTACTTGCCATCAGCAGAAGTATTTAAGCCATGAGGTGATTTTGGTACAGGAATATAACGCGTTAATTCAGAGCCTTTACGCCCATCTAAAACAGGCACGTTATTGCCATTGTATGTTTTATATTTACCTGCTTTTAATGCAGCTTCACAAGCAGCTAAACTAAAGACAACCACATGATCACGCTCAGAGGTAATCATTTCGCCTAGCGACATCCCCATTTCTGAGTTATAACAAGTCGATGCAAAATACTTTCCGTCAAAGTCTGCATCAGTATTATCTAAGTTACCATCAACCATGACTTGGAAGGCCATTTCCATAGTTTCAGCATTTATTACGTTGTATAGCGAGCGGTAAGTACTAACGTCTTCTAAACTTTCCTTACCATCGTTATTCATAGGGATTTCAAATTCACCGTTACAAACAACATATTTTGTATAAGGTACTTTTTGAACACGCAAACCATGAATAGCATGCGCGTTTGGTACAGTTAGCATTTTATCGCACTTCATTACATCACAACGAATACGTGCCACTCGTGAATTAGCTTTATCATTAATAAATACGTATTTTCCGTTATAACGACCATCTGTCATACTCATATGAGGGTGGTGTGAGTCACCAGTTAAAAAATGCTCACTATCGCCCTTAATACGTTTAGACTCGTTAGTAATACCCCAACCAGTCGCACTATCTATATTAAAAACTGGAATACGCATCAACTCACGCATTGATGGTACACCAACTATACGTACCTCACCTGACTGACCACCCGACCAAAAACCATAATATTCATCTAATTCGCCAGGATGCACTACAGCACTAGCACCCGCTTCAGCCATTTTCGCTTTAGCTGTAGAAGCGAACATAGCGGCAGTCATAGGCGCAGCAGCAACAACACCTGCACCAATTAAGGCTGACTTACCAAAAAATTTACGGCGTTCTTCGTTTTCCAACGCGAGATTATCAGCGTCTTTATTTGTTTTTAAGTCTTCGTTACTCATTAGATTCTCCAGTTCATTAAATGAATGCACTATCGTTTTAATTATCTTTTCATCGCCACTCACTTAAGTGTTAAGCGACATTTACCGTTGGTATTTCATCTTTTTGCAATTTACGTTTTTTATACTTAATTTTTTTCAGTGGTGGACACTTTTCATCGTTGTAATAAGTGACTTGGCAATCTAAGCAGTAATGACATTCGCGCATGTTAATCTCACCATTAGGGTGTATTGCTTGAATTTCACACTCTTTCGCACAGGTTTTGCATGGCTGACCGCATTCTGGACGTCGACGCAACCAGCTAAATAATCGAATGCTATTACTGGTTGATAATGCGGCACCTAGTGGGCACAAATAACGGCAAAAGAATTTTCGATTGAATAGGTTTATCACTAACAATGTCATGGCATACAGCACAAATGGCCACTCGCGATCGAACTTCAATAAAAAAGTTGTTTTAAAAGGTTCAACTTCAGCAAATTGTTCAGCAGTGGCTAATGAGTCCATCGATAAGCCAAACAAGGCTAGTAAGATTAAATACTTAATTGCCCATAAACGTTCATGCACCGCCCATGGCAATTCAAATTGTGGGATTTTGATATAACGGGCAAACACATTCATCAGTTCTTGTAATGCACCAAATGGGCATAACCAACCACAATAAACAGCACGCCCCCATAGCAACATGGTGACAGCGGCTGCACCCCATAACATGAAAATAACAGGGTCAAGCAGAAATAAATCCCACGAAAAGTCAGAAACAAAAGCTTGTAAGAAAGTAAAAACATTTACCACTGACAATTGACCACCCCAAACCCAGCCAATAAACACAACGGTAATAACTAAATAGCCATGGCGAAAGTTATGCATAAATTTAGGGTGGCGAACAAGGATGTCTTGAAAGAATAGAGTTGCCAGTAAAATAACCATTAAGATAGCTAAAATAACCACTTCAACGTGTTTTTCTTGCCACACTTCTTGAGTTAAGGTTAGCTCTGGCTCTGGGTAAATAAGTGGCGGACGATCCACATATTTATCGAGTGTGTGATAATCCCCTTTAAAACTAGTAAAAATACTATCAATGGCGCCAAGTTGACGGCGAACTAATAGCTCAACCTGCCAATCGACACCAGGGTTAAATGCATGCTGTGGACGAACGATAAATAAAGACATTTCTTTAAAATTAGGTGCCCCTTCTATATAAAGATCTGTAACTCGGTAAAAGTCTAAATCACGAAAGGCAAACGCTTCATCATTTTGTAAAATTTGAATACGATCAAAAATTCCCCCTCTGACATAACCTGACCCTTTGTAGGAATATCCATTACCTAATAAAATGATAGCGTGTTCCTCAGGTTTTAACGTATCCATTAACCACTGATATTCAGAATCCCCTAACAAATTTCGACCGACACTGGGAATGTCTGCTTGAGCAAAATAAATTTCAGCAAACATATCCTCTTTCTGCTCTGGGGTCGCTTCATCAATATGTTCAACCTCAGTGCCAACAAAAGCTTCGTCAACCGTTTTTCTTGTCAATGCTAATTTGCGAATCGAGCCATCACCAACGAGTGTCGACCAATTAGCTTGCTCGTAAACATCAGCGTATATCGTTGACATTGGCTGAATGATTTCCTGACTTGCTTTGATGATGCCTAAAGAACGCGCGACTTGAGTGGCCGACTTAACGATAGCCACATTCATCACCATTACCGTAACCGTCGCACCTGATAACCCATCAATATGAGTGACCCCTTCTTTTTTATTGCCGCCAACCTTTAATCGTTCTTTAACACTTAACCCTGTGTATTGATCAGCAAAATTAAAAAGTTTAGTTTCTGGAATGCCAGCTAAAATAATCGGTTCATGATGTTCAAGCACTTTGGCCGCTAGATACAGGCCTTTTGGATTAATCGCAACCAACATATTAACGGGCTCGCCGGAATATGCAGGTATTTTGGCTAGATCATTAGTCTCAAAGGCATAACCAATAACCTCTTCTTCTTGATAAACAGTCCAAATAAGGGGATCGCCTGTTTTCTCTGAAATATTGGTCGCTTGTGGAAAGATTTCTTTGATGATTGGTAAGGGATCTTTAGGAGGACTGACAAATAAAGCCTGTGCTGAAAATACCATGAAAAACATCAGGATAAAGGTTGTAACACCTTGCTTTACTCTTCCTTTTGATAGCAATGCTATGTTCATATAAAAAAATAACCTTGAGTTAAAATCTATTAAGATCATGAAAAGCGCCCCTGCGACAATTTGTCACACTCGGTATATTACGCCTTCAAAAATTTGCTTATATGATTTGGATCAAGTTACTAATTCTTTTTTACTATCTAAAAAATTAGTAATAGTTAAAGATTCAAAATGTTAAATTGTTCTTGGAGCGTTTATCATTTACTATTTAAAAATAAACTACTGCGTTATAACAAGTTTTAAGGAAGCAAAGTCATGTTCCCTGTACATGGAGAATGGAAAATATTGGTCACTAACAACTATGTTTTGCAGTGGTTTAGTGGCTGCTGGAATGAAGAAGCGGCAATACAATATGTAGATGAATATCGCGTAAAAACAGCTCATTTAGCAGGTACACAATGGGCAATGCTGTCAATTTTTGAAGAATGGGAATTAGGCGTGCCTGAAATCGTTTCTCACATTGAGCAACATTGTCAACGATTTAAGGATATTGGTTGTATAAAAGATTGTCATGTCTACACTCCTAACGCAGCTAAAGCAATGCAACTAGAGCAGTTAGTGCCTCACACAGATGGAAATTACGAAAGAAAAGTATTTACCCAAGTAGATGATGCTATTACTTGGTTAAAAAATTATGGTTTTGAGATTGAAATAGAAAGCTTTTTAACGCAGTTACCTGCAAATTATTAAAAGAGAATATATATGGCAATATTAGTGAAAATATTGCCATCTTGTTGTATTACTCACAAAGCAATAAATTGGCTTATCTTAACTTTGCATATCTTTGCTTAGATTACCGTCACCTTAGCAAATTTACGTTTACCCACCTGATATATTGCTTGGCTACCACTGGCGATAACTAACGCTTTATCGGTAATTTTTTCACCTTCAATTTTAGCCGCGCCTTGTTTAATCATGCGTAAGGCTTCCGAAGTGCTTGCAGTTAAGCCAGCTTCTTTAAGCAAATTGGCAATAGCAATTTCACCATCTTCGGCTGTAATTTCTACCTCAGGTATTTCATCAGGCATAGCACCCTTTTGAAAACGATTAATAAACTCATCGTGAGCACCTTGGGCTGCTGCTTCATCATGAAAACGAGCAATAAGCTCTTTGGCTAAATCAATTTTCACATCACGCGGATTCAATCCTTGAGTAATCTTAGTTTTATACGCTTGTATTTCAGTAATGGGTTTAAAGCTTAATAGTTCATAGTAACGCCACATTAAATCATCAGAAATCGACATGATTTTGCCAAACATCTCTGTGGGGCTGTCAGTAATACCAATGTAGTTATTTAATGATTTAGACATTTTTTGCACGCCATCTAATCCTTCAAGCAACGGCATCATTAATACCGTTTGTGGGCGTTGTCCTTCAGATTTTTGTAACTCTCTTCCCATTAATAAGTTAAATTTTTGGTCTGTACCACCTAACTCAACATCTGATTCAAGCGCCACTGAATCCCAACCCTGAACTAACGGGTACATAAATTCGTGAATAGCGATCGCCTGTCCACCTGCATAACGTTTTTTAAAATCATCACGTTCCATCATACGAGCAACCGTTTGACGAGAAGCGAGTTTTAACATACCCGCAGCGCCTAATTTTTCCATCCATGTAGAATTAAAGGCAACAGTTGTTTTTTCTGGATCTAAAATTTTAAAAACTTGCTCTTTATAAGTTTCCGCATTAGCTAACACGTCTTCTTGTGTTAATGCTTTACGGGTAACACTTTTACCTGTTGGATCGCCAATCATGCCGGTAAAATCACCAATTAAGAAAATAACTTCATGACCGAGTAATTGAAATTGACGTAATTTATTAATTAAAACCGTATGGCCCAAATGTAAATCAGGTGCAGTAGGATCAAAACCTGCTTTAATTTTTAATGGTTTACCCGTTTTGAGTTTTTCTAATAACTCATCTTCTACTAAGATTTCTTCAGCACCACGTTTGATTTCAGCAAACGCTTGATTAACATCGGTCATTGACCTGACTCCACAACAGCTACTTTACGATTAATGGCCGAATTCTACTGCACTTTGGACGAGAGTTAAAAGCTTAAAATTAAAACAATGCGTATTTTTTGGCTAACTTTTGATATAGTAACAGAAAGGTGTCGTGAAAAGACTATTTAAGAACTAGCAAGAAAAGCAGTAACCGTTTGAAAAATTTAAAAAACTTATATGTGCAATTACCCAAACAGCACAAATTAATCATCAGCTCATTCAGCATTATTTTAATGTTGGTGTTGCTTGCTCCTTCAGAAAAAGCAACGGCAAGCCGACAAAGTGATGAAAATTCATACCAAGTAGGCAAACGCTATCAACTTTCTTTATCCGAAAACGGCACGCCTGCAGAAATTGATCATCAAGTTGCATCATTAATAAAGCAAACGGCCAATGAAAATAAAATACAGCCTGTAATTGATGTACAAACGATTCCAACAAAAAAGAAAAAAATTGCCATTGAAGCTGCTGAAACCATTAACTGGAAAACAGCAAAAGTGAAGAGTGGTGATTCATTAGCCAAAATTTTCAAGCGCTTCGGCTACAATGCCACAACAACCTATAATGTTATTAATGCCAAAGGCGAATATAGCCAATTATTAAAGAAAATTAATGTTGGCGATCAAATTCGTATTGGAAGCGACGATCAACAAAAGCTCGTTGCTCTTGAATATCCACTATCTAAAACAGATACGTTATATATCGACTTAAAAGAACACGGATTTGAATCTCGCAAAGAATCAAAAACCGTTGAAATAAGAGAAACCTTTGCATTTGGCGTGATCAAGTCCAACTTTTGGAGTACCGCCATTGAAGCAGGTCTAGAAGATAAACAAATCATTGCTTTAGCTAATATTTTTGGTTGGGATATTGATTTTGCTTTAGATATTCGAAGTGGTGATAGTTTTCATGTCGTTTATGAAAATCGCTACATTGACGGTGAGTTCATTGGAACAGGAAAAATATTAGCCGCTGAATTTGTTAACCAAAACGATCCCTTCCAAGCGATTCGCTTTACCGATGATGAATTTTATACTCCTGACGGAAAAAGCATGCGCAAAGCTTTTTTACGCGCACCAGTAAACTTTAGATACATTAGCTCGAACTTTAAACCTAAACGCTTCCACCCAATACAAAAACGTTGGAAAGCACATCGTGGTACTGATTATCGTGCGAATAAAGGCACTCCTGTAGTAGCGGCTGGTAATGGTAAAGTAACTCATTCAACTTACAATAAATACAATGGTAACTATGTTTTCATTCAACATGGTAATGGCATAGTGACAAAGTATTTACATTTTTCTAAACGCGCGGTTAAAAAAGGACAACGAGTCAAACAAGGTCAAGTTATCGGCTATGTTGGTTCAACAGGTATGTCTCAAGCACCTCATTTACATTATGAATTTTTACTCAATGGCGTACACCGTAACCCTCGTACGGTAAAGTTACCTGATGCGCAGCCGATAAATAAAAAATACAAAAATGAATTTGCCTCTATCTCTAAACAACGGTTGGCAGACTTATCGAGTTCGAAAAAAGCCTTGCTGAGTATGCAGAAATCAACAAACGGTACGCAAATGATAGCAACTCAATCGTCGGATGAATAAACCTCTGTTTTACATAGGTTTAATGTCTGGCACCAGTGCTGATGGTATCGATTTAGCCTTAGTTGACTTTGCTGAGCAGCAACCAAAACTCATTGCCAAATTTTACCAAGCTTATGATGAAACCACTCATCACGCGATAACTTCATTATATACAGCGAGTAGTAATGAAATTGAACGTGCTTTTAGTTTAGATAACAAACTCGCTCATTTGTTTGCTAGCGCCATCAAGCAATTTCTCAAACAAGTTAACCTATCGCCTGACGATATTATTGCCATTGGTAATCATGGCCAAACAATTCGACATCGCCCACAAATAGCTAATTTTCAACAAGGCAATCAGTCAACGTCTAACGCCTTTACCTTACAAATTGGCTGTAATCAAACCTTAGCGACGTTAACAAACATTAGAGTTGTTGGGCATTTTCGCCATAAAGACATGATACTAGGCGGACAAGGCGCCCCATTAGTCCCGGCGTTTCATCAAGCTTTATTGACAGAACGCGCTCAAATAAGTGACGATACTTTTGTCGTTAATATTGGCGGTATTGCGAACTTAACATTTCTGCCTGTTAATGATCACGATAAAGTCGTCACTGGTTTTGATACAGGTCCTGGCAATGCATTATTGGATGACTGGTATCAACAACACCATAGTAAAAGCCGTTATGATATAAATGGCGATTGGGGCGCACAAGGCGAAATTCATCAGGAGTTATTAACGCATTTACTGTCTGATGAGTATTTTAAATTGGCGGCCCCTAAAAGCACAGGCAGGGAAGTGTTTCACCTTAATTGGTTAAACGATAAGCTATCAACCTTTGCTATTGCCCCTATTGATGTACAAGCAACCTTAACGGCATTAACGGCGCAATCAATTTGCATTGAAATTCGTAAGTTAAGCACTTCTGGCAAGGTGTTTTTATGTGGCGGCGGGGTAATGAATAGCTTTTTAAAGCAATTAATAACACAAGAGTTAACTAGTGGTACTCATCAAGACTCTCGCTTTACCTTATTAACAACCAGTGATGTAGGTGTTGATAGCGATGCGCTTGAAGCTATGGCTTTTGCCTGGTTTGCTTACGCATTTGATCATAAAATTGTTGGTAACATTCCAGCGGTTACTGGCGCGACTAAAGCGGCAGTTTTAGGGAATAGCTACTTACCTTAACCATTCAATATGCCTTAAATTATTTATTTCAAGGTAACCGATTGAAGCCCATATTCTTTTTGCTAATCTAGCCTATTTACTTCATTATTTCAGTTTAAAAAATGAACTATTTTGAATGTTAATCCTCTAATTATTTACCCAATAAAATGATTAAAGGAGGTTGTTATGGAGTTCAATGACATACATATAGGCATGAAATGTGGCAGTAAAAAAGGAAGCGGTACCGTAACATGGAAAGACGGTTCAACCCGAATGATTTACTTGTCTGACAATAATAGCGACGATAATTTTGAGGTAAAACTCGAAGAAATAATTGACGATCCACAAGTTCATAACCGAACAGATACATTTTACTAGGCGTATAATAGCTACTAACGATTTCACTATCATTTATCAAACACTCTACTTAACCGCATAGTTTAATTATTACTACCTCATTAAAGTATGCGGTTTTTTATTACCTTTTCTCTCTCTAATACTCTATTCCTTAACGACCGCTATAAAGAAGTTCGCATTATTTTCTAAATTGGCGGGTGTTACTGCTTTAAATTGTAAAAACCTGCCATTTTATAGTTTAAGAAAACGACACCTAGCCAGTTTAGAAAACAATATCTTCCACGTTAACTCAAGCTCATAGGTGATTTTTATTTATCACTAACTATTAACGCACAGAGTTTATTTGTATAACGCTAGTATTTCTTTAACTTTAACACGCCCTTTACCTTTTTGACTGATAGAGCGCTGTACTTGAAATAATTTATGTTTAGTGGCGCCTTTATACAATTCACGAGTAAATTCGACATAATGATTAGAGATTAAGGTAGGGATCTTTTTTGTTTTAGCTAGTTGTGCACATTCAACTAACCGTTGTTGATCTGCATCAGTAAAGGAGTTTCCTGCATAAGCTGTAAAATTTGATGTTGGATTGATAGGAGAATATGGAGGATCACAATAAACAACATCACCGGCCTTAAGTTGAGCAAACGCGGTTTCGAAGTCCCCTTGTATAAAAGTCGCTTTTTGTGCTTTTTTTGAAAAAAATTGTAGCTCATCTTTTGGAAAATATGGGTGTTTATATCTACCAAAAGGCACATTATAACCACCACTTTTGTTATAACGACACAAGCCATTATAACCATGTCTATTGAGATACAAAAACAAAAGCGATCGCTCATAAGGATCAGTCGATTGATTAAACTGACTGCGAATGGCGTAGTATTTTTCAGGCTGGTTGTTATCGCCATTAAAAAACTTTTCGGCATCTGAAATAAATTGAGTCGGTTGATTTTTAATGATGTTAAATAGCGAAATTAGATCTTGATTCAAATCGACTAACAAGTATTCATCAAAATCTAAATTAAGAAATACTGAGCCGCCTCCCACAAAGGGTTCTACAAGCCTCTTTTTACCTTTTGACGGTAATAGGTTCGCGATATCATTAATGACCTTTTTTTTCCCGCCTGCCCACTTTAAAGCAGATCGCATACCTAACTGTGATTTAACTTTAGTCACAAAAAAACCTATAAATTATTCGTAGCTAAAGCTAACTTGGGCGGTTGTCGGCAAAATAATAACCAATATAATTTCATCAACTTTATTAATTTAAAAGCATGGGTATCAGGTTATTTTAGATAAACGTCACTATTTGTTTAACTAAACTGGTAGCTTTTCTTTAAAAGTCGTATTAAAAATCAGAGACAGGATTGTAGCGTGATTAACAGTCGATACCAATCATATTCATTTGCTATCGACGTAAATATTTACTTTTTTATTAAATTTAGCTTATTGGCTGTTTTGATAAGCCTTTATTTCTTGGTTTATAACCGCTACCGACTTTATCCAAGGTTTTCTTTCTTGTAACTCTGTTGGTAATAATGAAATAGCGTTTTGCACATCAGATTTTAGAGGGTAAGCCTTTGTGGTCACCATAATAAGAGTTTTAGTATTTAAGGTTTTGTGATAACTAACAAGATCTAGCTCTGAATATTGATTAATAAACTTAAGGTGTGCTGCTTTATTTGAAAAACCTATAATTTGCGCCACATACCCTTGTGTCATGTGTGTAAAGTATTGCTCGTTGATTTCGTTGGTGTTAACAACTGTTGGATTTTCATCTATTAAGATGGTGTCTTCGAATAAATATTCTGCTGAATTGTTGTTAACTACTTCTGCACTCGCTTGAGGCAAGTTAATGGTTAATTGGTTTTGTGCTGTTTCATCTAACTGTTTTTCGACAAATTCAGTTTTGTTCAGAGAAAGTAAACTGGCAACCTCTGACGGATTAGCCACCGTAGGATTATGCTCAGTGTTATTAACATTTCCGGTTAAAATTCTATTAATATCTTCAGCTTTTGCCTGAGAAGTTTGTTTTTGGACTGGTGTAATGATTTTTTCTTCAGAAGTGACTAATACTGTGTTATCAACAACAGTAACTTCATCTTTTTCAGCAATTGGAGCTAATTTTGAATAGGATAAACTATCAGTTTGATAGAGTGAAAAGACAGTTAAAAAGGCCACCAATACAAACAGACTGATGCCTATTATTGCTTTTTTTAACGGAGTAAATTGAACTGCTGGATTCGAGCTTTCAAATATTGATGAATCTAAAGGGATAAGTTGGCCGGTTTCGGCTGACACTATTGATAGCTTATTATTAAACACAACTTGGTTTTCTACCACTAGTTGGCCAGTTTTTTCTTCACCAAGCAATAATACATTAATAGTTTTGTTTGCTTTCGCTGCAAGCTCCGCTAATTGACAAAATTCATGCATGAGTTGTAAAGATAATAACTGAGCATTTTCAACGACTACATTAATAACTTCACTGTTATCTTTTGATAAATTTAATACAGAAACGGCTAACGGCTCTTCAGGATCAAATAAGGTATCGACAAATAATTGTTCAATTAGTCTGCATCTAATTTGTATATCATTTAATTTAGGGGAAACTGAGATAAAAGCGGCATTGTGCTCCGTAGACATAGAGCCAAGAAATTGACTCCCTACCGCAGAATAGACATCATGATTTTGATCAACAACCAAAACAGCATGCTTAGAAAAACGCATGATATATTCAATACGCGCATTCGTGCTAATACTAGTCACTTTCGTCTTTATGCTTTGTTGTGTTGGTTTATCTACTGATGCGAGCATGCTTCACCTTTATATTGCGCTCAATACCACTTAAGAGTATTTAAAACAGTTATAAAATTTGTTGAAGCATGTCCTCTGTAATATTGTCACGAATTTCGGATTGGCCAATAGCGGTTGGCACGATAAACCGTAATTTACCGGCAATATTCTTTTTATCCCTTTGCATATGAGGAATAAACTCGTTGAATCCCATACTCTCTGGTGCAGTTAACGGTAGGTCAAAAGCAGCGATAAGTGATTCAATGCGACGAAGATCTGACACTTCAAGCAAATTCATTGCTACAGCTAACTTACTAGCAAGCACCATGCCAGTAGCAACAGCTTCTCCATGAAGCCAGTTTCCATAGCCTTGTTCTGCTTCAATAGCATGGCCAAAAGTATGCCCTAAGTTCAATAGAGCGCGAACACCTGTTTCTGTCTCATCAGCGGAAACAATATCAGCCTTGCACTGACAGCACGTTTCGATCATTTTAACTAAAGTGGCACTATCTCCAGACTTTATTAAATCTACATTTGTCTCTAACCAATTAAAGAACTGATTATCGCCTAAGATGCCGTATTTAATAACTTCCGCCATACCCGCATTAAACTCTCTTTTGGGTAATGTAGTTAAACTTGCAATATCAATAATAACCGCTTGGGGTTGATAGAAAGCGCCTATCATGTTTTTACCAAGAGGGTGGTTTACAGCTGTTTTACCACCGACAGAGGAATCAACTTGAGAAAGTAGTGTAGTTGGGATTTGAATAAAGTTAACGCCGCGTTGATAACACGCTGCAGCAAAGCCAGTTATATCACCAATAACCCCACCACCTAATGCGATTAAGGTACTATCTCTACCGTGCAAATTAGCTAAAAGGTGAGACATAATTTTATCAAAATTTGCTAAGCTTTTTTCAGCTTCGCCATCTGGTAAAATAATTTCGTCAACTTGAAAGTCTGCTAGTTGAGACTTAATAGCGTCCAGATATAGTGGGTGAACTACATCGTTTGTAACAATGCACACCCTTTTTCCTGAGATATGACGTGATAATAATTCTTTAGAAGAGAAAATCCCATTTTCGATATAAATGGGATAACTTCGTTCAGCTAAATCAACAATAAGTTGTGTCATAGATTAAAAGTCTAAACGTTCTACTATTTTATGAGCAACTACTTTTGCACTTTGATCATCTGTTTTAACAATAACATCAGCAACTTCTTCATAAAGCGGGTTACGCTCTAATGCTAGCTTTTCTAAAACAGAGCGAGGCTCTTCAGAAGTTTGCAGTAACGGACGACGGCGATCACGCTGTGTACGAGCAACTTGTTTGTCTATCGTTGTTTCTAGATACACGACAATGCCACGTGCTGACAATCTATTGCGAACTTGATCACTAATTACCGAGCCGCCACCAGTGGCAAGCACAATACCTTGCTTCTCAGTAAGATCATCAATAATTGATTCTTCTCTTTTACGAAATCCTTCTTCGCCTTCAAGATCGAAAACCCAAGCAATATCAGCTCCAGTACGGCGTTCAATTTCCTGATCAGAGTCAAAAAACTCTAGATGCAGTCTATCTGCCAATTCTCTACCAATAGTGCTTTTGCCAGCACCCATAGGCCCAACAAGGAATACATTACGTTTTTCTGCCATTAGACTAACTTAAACTCGTTATTATAAATAGGTAAACAGGTAAGAGGGAACGCCCTCGAAAATTTTAAGGGCGTAATTATCGCAATTCTTCTACCTATATTGCAAGTAAGAATGCAGTAACTGAAGAGAAAAACTCCAATTACTGCAAATATTGCCTAAAAATGTTCTGTAACTATGCGAGGTGTTACGAAGATAAGTAACTCTTTTTTCTCATTAAAGTTGCTTGTATTTCTAAACATCCAACCTACGTAAGGTATATCGCCTAAAACAGGTATTTTAGAGACGCTGCTAATGATAGATTGCTGATAAATACCACCAAGTACTATCGTTTCACCATTATTGACTAACACCTGCGTACCAATACGTTGAGTATCAATTGCTGGCGCTTGTCCATTAGTCACATCTGAAACCGTATCTTGAGTCACCACTAAATCTAAAATAATCTTATTATCAGGGGTAATATGTGGCGTTACAGTTAAACTTAATACCGCTTTTTTAAACTGAACCGCTGTAGCACCACTTGATGCTGCTTGCTGATAAGGAATTTCAACCCCTTGCTCAATGTAAGCTTCTTTTTGGTTCGCTGTAGTAATACGCGGACTTGCAATAATCTCACCTTTGTTTTCTCGTTCCATGGCAGATAACTCTAAGTCTAGAATTGTACCATTAGCTAAACGAGCAACTTGGAAAGCAATTGTACCAGCAGCATTCGATACAGGTAAGTTCACATTCATTCTATCAGCAATATTAGGAACAATACCGCTATTAGCTGAAGTAGCGCCAGCGGTTGTTCCTGAGGTTGCAAATTCATTATCTGTATTTGTAACTCCCCAGCGAATACCTAACTCTTCATTAATATTATCCTTAACGGTTACCATTCTTGCTTCAATCACTACTTGTCTAACAGCGATATCAAGAATGTTAATCATACGTTTAATATCTTCAATACTTTTTGCTGTATCTCTTAATAACAAGGTATTTGTACGCTCATCCACCGACACGCTACCACGAGGTGATAAAATACTAGTTTCGTCATTCTTAATTAAATCGGCTAAATCAGTTGCTTTAGCATAGTTAATTTGAACGTATTCAGAGTACAGAGGCGCTAATTCTTCAACTTGCTGTTGAGCTTGTAAAATTTTAGCTTCACGAGCAGCGAGTTCATCACTTGGAGCAACCATCAAGATGTTGCCTTCCATACGCTTATCAAGACCTTTAATCTTCAAGATGATATCAAGGATTTGATCCCAAGGTACGCCATCAAGTCTTAAAGTAATATTACCTGTTACAGTGTCACTGGTGATTAAGTTAAACTTGCTGTATTCAGCAATAATCTGCAACGCCGTTCGAACTGGAATATCTTGGAAATCTAATGTTAATTCACGACCCGTGAACTCATCAGAATCACCCAAATAGCTAGGTAATTTTTCAGCTGCCTTTTGAACGGTTAATGTGAAAACATTTTCAACTTGTTCATGTGTAAAGGTGAAGTTACTATCAACATCCACTACTAATCGCGCATTACGACCATCTTTAAATGTTTCGATACCGCTGATGACCGTGCCAAAATCAGTGACGTCAAGTTTATAAAGTAGGTCTTCAACAATTTGTGTATTGTGAAACTCAACATACACTTTGCCTAACTTATCACTTACATCAACAGCGACCGTGTTGTCGTTTAAGTTAACAATTAATTGACCTTCATTTTCTGGTCCACGTCTGAAATCTAATGATTCAATATTGTTAATAAACTTCTCAGCTGAAGGGCTAAATTCTTCAACAATTGCAGCCGCTTGGCCATAGTTTAATGTAACTGAGAATTGGTCTCCTTCAATGGCTACATCAAAAATACCTAATTCTTCTAACTTGACCATAGCAACAATATTTTCGCCTTTGGTCGTTACTTCAATATCTTTTACGCCAGCATGATTAACTAATGTATTACTCATACCATCATCAAAATTAACTGCGTCAAAAGTAATCTGGATATATGCAGGATTCATCGAAGTTTTAACTTCAGGGTGACCTTTAATATCTTCAGAGAAAGAAAACACCACCTCTATTTGATCGTTGTGAATTGTATTATACGCAACACCAGTAAAGTCAGATGCCGACACATATGACGACAACAAGAGTAATGTACTCATCAATATTGCATTGATCTTACTGAAGTGGGTAAAGATTTTATAATTCTTAGTTTTTATAAATAACATCGTGATTTCCCTTACCTTTCCGTATTAGAAACAGCTAAATTAATAACAGTTTCTCGTTCTACCCAACAACCAGCACCATCAGGAGTTAATTCAATTATTTTCACAGCTTTACTACCTACTTCTATAATTCGTCCGTTATAAAGACCAACATAATTTCCTACAGACACACGATGTAGTGTGGCATCAGAGGCTTCTAATAATGCCCATGTTACATCTACATCACCTAGCGTTCCACGCATCACCAAATCACCTAATGCAAATTTCTCTAGTGGTTGTTTGCGGCGGCGAGGATCTGGACTTAAACAACCTGACATTTGTTGCATTTTTTCCTGAATAACTTCAGGTTTAGGGGCAACAAATGGAGACCGTAACTCATCTGATGAATAATCAAAAGAGGTAAAGACCGGCACTTCAGGCATAGGTTCTATATATGCTTTCGTTGTCGCTTTAACGGTTGCTATATGACTTTTAATTTCATTAACATCATCAAAACAGCCTGACAACATTAAGACACTAACTAAGACTAATTTTTTCATTATTGATCAGCCTCTTGATAACGGTACGTTTTAGCCTGTAATTTTAATCTCAGTGCTTCAGTACTTGCTTGAGCAATATCTATTTTAAAATCATGTAAAGTTACAATACGAGGTAAACCTGCTATTTCACTCACAAAATTACCAAACTGATGGTAAGTACCAATGACTTCAATATCAATAGGTAACTCGATGTATATCTCTTTTACAATCTCTGGTTGCCAATTCAGTTTAACGAAATCTAAGCCGCTGGTTGTACCGATAAAAGTAATATCATCTAGTAAACCTGGGATTTCATGGCTATTAGGTAAACTTCTTAATTGATTAGCAAAAATACTTTCTGCTTCTACCATTTGCGCTTTAAACAATTCTAAGTTCGCTGCCACATGATATTTACTAGTGTATTGCTGTTTTAAAGTTTCTTCTTCGGCAACTACCCTGTCTAGGTTAGTCATTTTATCGCTAATAAGAAGAAAATAACCTAGAAACACAACAACTACAGCCAAAAATATTGAAAGCAATACTTTTGCGGCTGCCGGCCAATGGCCAATGTTTTCGAGTTCTAAGTCATCAAATTGTGATAAATCAAAATTCATTATTTACCTCCCTTAAACGCTTGTTCAACAGCGGCATCTAAATCATCAACTAAACCTTGAATACGGATAGTCATTTTGAAGTCACTCAACAGTTTCCGAGCTTTTTCATCAGTAACGATAGACTCCGGTGTCGCGTCAGTAAATAAATCAGACACGCCAATGGCACGTATCATATTGGCTAAATGGTTGTTTGATTCACTTTTTCCTTGCAGGGAAATACTGTTACCTTTCTTTTCTAGATTAGTAATATATATACCATTCGGAATGATTTTAGCAATTTCATCAAGTACTTGTGTACCGACGTTTCGGCTTCGTTGTAACTGCTCGATAACACTGATACGTTTTTGTAAGGCAATTTTCTTTGCCTTCAATTCTTTAATTTCAGCAATTCGAATATCGAGTAATTGAATTTCGTTTTTCAAATACTGATTTTTAGTCACCTGACCATCAATCTGTGCTTGATAAAACAAACTCACTGAAAAGACTAATGCTAGAGAAAGCAATGCAATAACAGTTAATACCGTAAAGAATTCTTTTTGTTGAGCTTTTAAGGCCTCTTCACGCCAAGGAAGTAGATTTATATGTGCCATGGTGTGAAACTCCTTAACGCTAATCCTGCAGCAACCATCAATTGAGGGGCTGTTGATTTCAATTCTTTCAAGTCCACATTTCCAGAAATACCCATATGGTCAAAAGGATTTGCGATAACTGTATGAACACCAAGTTCTTCAGTTAATAATTCTTGTATCCCTTCCACCAGAGCCGTTCCTCCTGAGATCACTAAGTAATCAACTTTTTCATGACCACTTGATGTTAAAAACATTTGAATAGCGCGACGTATTTGCTGAACTAAAATCGTGTGAAACGGTGCTAGTACCTCAAAACGATAGTTAGGTGGGAAGTCGCCATTAACTTTGGCCTTTTCAGCATCTTCAAATGTCTTATTGTAATAAGAAACAATTGAACGAGTGTATTGTTCGCCACCAAAAATTTGATCTCGGCTGTAAATATTTTTACCTGCTTTAGAAACTGAAAACAGCGTCATATTGGCGCCAATGTCGGCAATAGCAACCATTTTATCTTTTGCATCGCCAGGGAGCATTGGTAAACAAAGCTCGTATGTTCTACTTACTGCATAAGACTCTACATCAATTACTTTAGCTTCAAAGTCGCCTGACTCAAGGGCAGCAACTCTTGCTTCAATTGATTCGGTTCGGGCCGCACTTAATAAAACATTAATTTTTGTAGGATCAGATTCATTAACATCTAATGATTCAAAATCTAAGCTAACCTCATCTAAAGGATAAGGTATTAGGCTGTCAGCTTCGATCTCAATTTGGGTAGCGAGTTCTTCTTCAGTTAACGCAACATCCATATAGATGATTTTGGTGATAACCGTTTGACCAGAAACAGCAGCAGCAGCAAATTTAACAGATGAGGTGATTTTTTTGCGGATTTTGGCAATTACATTGCCTACAGCTTCAATATCTTGAATTTCACGATCAACAACTGATCCACGGGGCATCAGTTCTATAGCGTAATCTTCTAGAACATAGCCTTCATTTCCCTGACTTAGTAAAACAGCCTTAACTGCATGAGATCCGATATCGATCCCAACCATCAGAGATGTTTTCTTTTTCCATAATTGGCTTAGCATAACATCCTACTAACTATTATTTTTATATTTATTTAAACATAATATACACATAAATACACATAAATACATTTATTACATGGTTTTACACGATATACTAGCACTATATTACAAAATGTTTCAAAAATGAGTTTTACCGTGTTGTCATTTAAAAGAATAATAAAAGTTACTTTTATACTAGCTGCTCTTGGTGTTCTGGTGTTGTTTTCATTATATATGAGCATGCGCAGTGATTTGCCGAGTGTCGAATTGTTAAAAGACATTCAATGGCAAACTCCCATGCAAATTTATAGTGCTGATAACAAACTAATTTCTCAATTTGGCGAGAAAAAACGTTACCCACTTACTCTTGAGGAAGTTCCTCAACAACTTATCGATGCTATTTTAGCGACAGAAGATGATAGGTTTTATTTACATTTTGGTGTAGATCCTATCGGGATGAGTCGTGCTATCCTTGGTCAATTAACCGGCAACGACAAAGGTGGTGCGAGCACCATTACAATGCAAGTTGCTCGTAACTTTTTCTTAACTCGTGAACAAACTTACATTCGTAAACTCAGAGAAATATTCATTTCTTTTCATATTGAAAGTTTATTGACCAAAGATGAAATATTAATGCTTTACATTAATAAAATTGAATTGGGTCATCGATCTTTTGGTTTTGCCGCAGCTGCTCAAGTTTATTACGGTAAAAATTTAAACGATTTAACTTTAGCGCAGATTGCTGTGCTCGCTGGATTGCCAAAAGCGCCTTCTACCCTTAATCCAATAAGATCTAAAAAGCGCGCTAAAAATCGACGGGCGGTTGTCTTAAAACGTATGTTAGTGAGTAATTACATTTCAGAAGAACAATACAAAGAAGCACTAAATGCACCCATGACAGGCAAGCATCATGGGGCACAAATCGAGCTCAATGCGCCTTATGTAGCTGAAATGGCTCACCAAGAAATGTTAGATCGTTTTGGTGCTGAAAAAGCCTATAACAGTGGCTTTAAAGTATTTACCACCATCACTGCTGATCTACAGTTAGCTGCTCAACATGCGGTTATTGAAAATCTATTAAATTATGATCAGCGTCATGGTTATCGCGGTGCAGTAAAACATTTACGTTTACCTTCAATCTCCCTTGAAGATCAAAAAACTAACGGTGCAGTAATCGATACAGATTTATTACCTGCCACTCAAGCTTTAACTGAAACAGAAATTGCTTCGGCGATTGCCTCTACGACCAGTTATCAATTTTTAATTCCTGCTGTTGTTACAGAAGTTCAAGAACAATCGGTCGTTATCACCTTAAAAAATCAGCAGCAAGCCATTATACCTTGGGAAGGTATGTCTTGGGCTAGAGCATTTATCTCTGATGAGAGACAAGACACAGAGCCTCAATTGGCCAGCGATATTTTAAATTATGGTGATGTTATTTTAGTGGTTCAAACACCTGAAGGTAGTTACCGACTCAGCCAATTACCTGATGTCAGTGCTGCATTAGTGTCAATATCACCAGATGATGGCGCAATAAAAGCAGCTGTTGGTGGGTTTAGCTTTAAACAAAGCCAATTTAATCGGGTTACTCAAGCCAAACGACAAGTTGGTTCTAATATTAAACCCTTTATTTATTCTGCTGCGCTCGAAAAAGGTCTTACTTTAGCCAGTTTAGTAAACGACGCTCCTATAAATCAATGGGATCGAAGTACTGGAGTAGTTTGGCGTCCAAAGAATTCACCACCAACTTATGATGGCACAATACGAGTACGCTTAGCTTTAGCACAATCAAAAAATGTTATTGCGGTGCGTTTATTAAGATCGGTTGGTTTAGATAATATTATTGATTATTTATCCTTATTTGGATTTGTCCCTGATGAACTTCCGCACAATGAATCGCTCGCATTAGGCTCTGCATCATTAACGCCCTTAGAATTAGTAACTGGCTTTGCTACTTTTGCTAACGGTGGTTTTTTAGTTGAACCTTATTTAATTGACAGGATCGAAGATTCATTTGGTAATGTCATTTATCAGGCAACGCCAAAACTCGCTTGTGAAGAGTGCGAGAGCCTAATCGCTTCATTAACAGCACCTAAGCAAGAAGATGAAAAGCTCACAGATGAATTAGCGTTACCCTCGTTTTTAAATGATTTACCTACTTCAGTCACAAATGATTCACAAGCAACACAAGAACCTGCGATCGATAACGAAGCTATCGAACCACAATTAGCATTTGAAAAAGCGCCACGGGTTATCAGCGAACAGAATGCATTTTTAATTGGCCAAGCACTCAATAGCGTTATTTGGGGGGCTGATTGGAATATAAAACCTTATTGGCAAGGAACAGGCTTTAGAGCAAGAAAGTTAAAGCGTCGAGACATTGCAGGTAAAACGGGAACAACCAACCAATCTAAAGATGCCTGGTTTTCTGGTTTTACTCGTCGGTTAGTAACAACCTCGTGGATAGGTTTTGACGACCATCAACGAAATTTAGGAGTGACCCGCTACAATAATAATTTACCTAAAAACCAAATTACTGGCTCTGAATTCGGCGCAAAATCAGCTCAACCTGCTTGGATAAAATTTATGGCGTCAGCATTACCAACTCTGGAAGAAGAATCTTTTGTTCCTCCTGAAGGGATTGTTTCGGTAAGAATTGATAAGGCGACCGGTAAATTAACCACTAAAACTGATAGAAGCAGTGAATTTGAATACTTCATTCAAGGCACTGAGCCTACAGAATATGTAACTGAAGATAATAGCGGTGATATTTTAGATGGTGGCGATATTAACGAAGACGAATTATTCTAATGGAAATTTAACCTAAATTAGCACAACACAATCAGCAATATTGTTAACTGACCTTAATTTATCCCTTTACATTTTGGCCAGTTAACAATGTTTATCTCGTTATATTGATTTAATAAACACTTTAGATTTTCTTTGGAAATTGTACATTTTCTGTTTACCTTCGGGCAATTTTTCCATGGATTGTTCAATAAACCCTTTTTCTAAAAACCAATGTCCGCTCACTGTGGTTAAGACAAATATTTTTGATATACCTTGTTGCTTAGCTTCATGCTCTAAAGCGTCCATTAATCGGCCTCCGCGATTACCTTTACGATAATCAGGATGAATAGCGACACAAGCCACTTCTCCCATTTTAGCATCAGCGTAAGGGTAAAGAGCAGCACAAGCGATAATAACCTCTTCTTTTTTGAGTACGGTAAATTTGTCAATTTCCATTTCGAGTAATTCACGAGAACGTTTAACCAGTACGCCTTCAGCTTCTAACGGGGCAAGTAACTCCAAAATACCTGCAACATCATCAATGGTAGCCGTAGAAATTTGTTCTTTATGATCTTTAGCGATTAACGTGCCTGCACCATCACGGGTAAACAATTCTTGCAATAAAGCGGTATCGCTCTGGTAGCTCACGCAATGACAACGCTCAACACCGTTCTCACCACTTTGAATTATCGCGCGCAATAACAGTTGTCGATAATGGCAATCTTTTTCATCAAGTAAGGTTTTAACCCGTCTAACACTACAGCTTTTAATTAACTGCCCTTGTTCATCGAGCAAACCATCGTCTTCGGTTAAAGTAATTAACTTATCGGCTTTTAACGCGATTGCTGTTTGTGCAGCAACATCTTCTAGAGCCAAATTAAATACTTCACCTGTAGGGGAATAACCAATGGGTGATAATAAAACAATGGAGCCATAGCCTAATTGCATGTTTATACCATCAGAATCAATCCTGCGTACACTGCCCGTATACTTATAATCAATTCCATCACGAACACCCATAGGTTTTGCAATAACAAAGTTACCTGTGCTCACTCGTATTTGAGAGCCATGCATGGGAGAATTAACTAAGCCAGTGCTCAGTAACGCTTCGATATGCAAGCGTAATGAGCCGGTCGCATCTTTTACCGCCACCAAAGTATCAGCATCTGTTACTCGAACATTACTTTCGATAATTCTTTTGATACCACGTTGCGCCATTCGGTCTTCAATTTGTGGACGTGCACCGTGCACTACAACAAGTTTAACCCCTAAACTGCGGAGCAAAGAAATATCATGAATAATATGAGCAAAGTTAGGATGGTTAACCGCTTCTCCACCAAACATTAATACAACAGTTTTACCGCGATGCGCATTAATATATGGCGCAGCGTTTCTAAACCACTTAATGTTATCAATAAATTTATCCATGAGTTTTACGTTTATTCCTTACTCTTTTGTTGCCTGTATTTACTATAGGGTTACTTGTGACTATACATTTTATTATTGGTTTAAGCTCAACCTTGGCTGAGCTTTATGTTCGCTCAATATTTATTTAGCATTACCTGAACGGTCGACGATATAAACCATCGCGACTTCATCAGCAGGATCTTTATGAGGACTTTGTTCACTATCTTCAATAATATTATCTGCAAGAGAGCTTTTTTCAATTAGTGTAAAGCCAAGCTTGGTAAAGTATTCAGGTAAATACGTTAAAACAATAATTTGTTGTAATTGCATTTGATGCGCAAACTCAAGTAAATATTGAACCAACGCCTGACCCTGTCCTTGTCCTTGCGCAGACTTATCCACCACAATAGAACGTATTTCAGCCAAACCTGTTTGATAAATATATAAAGAAGCACAACCAACGACTACACCATCAATCTCTGCAACAACAAAGTTTTGAATATCATGAATGATATTGTCACGACTTCTGGGTAAAATCTCTCCTTTGTCAGACCAGTAATCAACTTGTTGATAAATGTTATCAACGTCAGACATTCTTGCTCGGCGTACAGAAAGCGCCGCCGCTTTTTGTGCATTTAAGCGTTGCTTCACTTGCTTTAATGTCATATTAATTTGGTCTTTACTTGGCGAACCAACGACTTGGCTATTTAACGTATCGGTATTTCCTTGAATATCTGCCAATGCTTTTTGAACCTGTGTTCTTGAAGTACCGCCAATAGCCACACGCTTATCCAAGCAAGACTCAATAGATAAATGTTGGTAAACATCGTCTTCAATTTTTGAGCTAAACACTTTAAATTGTTCGATAGAAAACTCTTCCAAGGCATGACCCGCGTCAATCGCCGCAAGTACAACTTCACCAACAATATGATGTGCTTCACGAAATGGAATATTTTTACTCACTAAATAATCGGCTAATTCTGTTGAATTAGCATAACCTTGCTGCGCTGCCGCTAATGTGCGATCGCGATTGACTTTTAAGCCATCAGCAACTAATACCGCCATTTCCATACACTCTTGCCAAGTATCAAGTGCGTCAAAAAGCCCTTCTTTGTCTTCTTGCATATCTTTGTTGTACGCAAGCGGAAGTGCTTTCATGGTAACCATCATGCCGCTAAGTGAGCCCATAACACGACCCGCTTTGCCACGAATTAATTCACAAGCATCTGGGTTTTTCTTTTGCGGCATCAAAGATGAGCCAGAGCTCACCAAATCGCTCATTTCTACAAAGCCAGCTTCGCCTGAGTTATAAAAAATTAAATCTTCAGCGAAGCGAGATAAATGCATCATTGAAATGCTCGCTGTAGAAAGTAATTCAATAACGTGATCACGATCAGAAACCGCATCTAAGCTATTTAAAGTCGCACTTCTAAAACCTAAATTATGTGCTAGTAAATCACGATCTATAGGATACGCTGTGCCAGCTAACGCACCAGAGCCCAATGGTGAAGTATCAGCACGATATAATGCGTCTTTTAAACGGCCAATGTCACGGTTAAACATTTCCACATAAGCCAAGCACCAATGACCAAATGTTACAGGTTGCGCACGTTGTAAGTGCGTATAACCTGGTAACACGGTTTTACTTTCACGCTCGGCCAAATTTAACAAAGCTTGTTGTAAATTCACTAAAGCAAATAAAATATCGCCACCAGTTTCTTTACACCAAAGCTTTAAATCTGTCGCAACCTGATCATTACGACTACGGCCTGTATGGAGCTTTTTGCCTAAATCACCGGTTTTTTCAATGAGGTTAATTTCAACCCAACTGTGAATATCTTCGGCATCAGAAGTTAAAATTTGATTAGGATCATCTTCAACCGATGCTTTAAGTTCAAGTAGTGCTGTTTTTAAACGCTCATATTCATCTTGGTTAAGTACATCAACTGTCGTTAATGCTTCGGCCCAAGCGATAGAGCCAACAATATCTTGCACTGCCATACGATAATCAACAGGTAACGAATCGTTAAATTTCTTAAATTGAACACTCGCTTTTTCTTTAAACCGTCCGCCCCATAAAGCCATAATTATTCCCCTTTAGCTTGTTCGTCTAAAGTTTTTAGCGCAGCAATGCGGCTCGATAAGCTAAATAAACGGATAAAACCTTCCGCATGTTTTTGATCGTAAACATCATCAGCGCCAAACGTTGCAAACTCTTCTGAATACAAACTGTTAGGTGAACGACGCTGAGTTACCGTTGCTTGACCTTTATAAAGTTTCACAACAATATCACCAGTGACTTTCTCTGCTAAAGATTCAGCAGCAGCAAGCTGTGCTTTTGCTAATGGAGTAAACCAACGACCATCGTAGATAACATGAGAAAACTCTAAACCAACTGACTCTCTAAATTTTAATGATTCTTTATCATGAATAAGTGTTTCTAAGCCTTTGTATGCTGCCATTAAAACAGTTCCGCCCGGTGTTTCGTAACAACCACGAGACTTCATACCTACTAGACGATTTTCCACGATATCAATACGACCCACACCATGAGCTGCCGCTTTATCATTTAAATACATTAATGATTGATAAGGCGTTAATTGCTGTCCGTCGACCGATACTAACTCACCATCTTGAAAGCTTAATTCAACTGTTTCTGGCACATCAGGTGCATCCATAGGATCAACAGTCATTGTCCACACTTCTTTTGATGGCTCACACCAAGGGTCTTCTAACTCACCGCCTTCATGAGAAATATGCCAAGCGTTTGCATCACGACTATAAATTTTAGTTAAAGAAGCAGCACAAGGAATATCACGCTCAGCTAAATAATCGAGTAAGTCTTCACGAGACACCATGTCCCACTCACGCCATGGCGCAATAACAGTTAACTGTGGTGCAAGTGCAGCAAAGCAAGACTCAAAACGTACTTGGTCATTACCTTTACCAGTACAACCATGACAAAGTGCATCAGCGCCAACTTTTAAGGCAACTTCCACATGAGCTTTTGCAATAACAGGACGCGCCATCGAAGTACCCAATAAGTATTGACCTTCGTACACCGAACCTGTTTTTAAAATTGGGTAAATATAATCCTTTACATATTCTTCTTTTAAATCAACGACGTGACATTCACTAGCGCCCGACGCAATGGCTTTTTCAACGATACCTTCAAGCTCTTCATCACCTTGACCAACATCAGCACAAAAAGCGACGACTTCACAACCATCATAGTTTTCTTTTAACCACGGAATGATTGCCGATGTATCTAAGCCTCCAGAATAAGCGAGTACTACTTTTTTGATTTTTTTCTTTACTTGAGTCATGTTCATTTCTCTTAAAATTGTTTATTTATCTGTTCAATAATTAATAGGTGTTTGGCTAACTTAATGTGCTAACTAAATAGGGTTACTAGCACAGCATTTTGTGCCCACATTCTGTTTTCAGCTTCTTGAAAAGCAACCGACATTTCGCTATCAAACAGTTCAGTGGTTATCTCTTCTTCCAAATGTGCAGGCTGACAATGCATCACAATGCTTGCGCCTGTGTTTTTCATTAACTGATGATTTACTTGATACGGGGCAAATATGGCTAATACTTCTTGTTTTTTCGCAGGATCTTCATCACCCATAGATATCCAAGTATCGGTATAAATTGCATCTTGCTGCCCGATGGCTGCAATATCATTAGTAAAAACTAATTGAGCGCCTGACTCTGCTGCAAGTGCTTTAGCTTTTGCAACCAGTGAGGTTTGTGCTTCATAACCTTTAGGGCAAACCAGAGTAAAATCTACCCCTAAAATTGCAGCCATAAACATTAAAGAGTTAGAGACATTATTGCCGTCCCCCACATAAGCCAATTTCACTTGTGTTAAATCATCTTTACCTAGTGTAGTTAGGTTTTCGGTTAATGTGACAAAATCAGCTAGCGCCTGACATGGGTGATATAAATCACACAAGGCATTGATAACCGGTACACTAGCATGCTCGGCCAATTGCGTAATCGAGTCATGACTAAAAACACGCGCTACAATGGCATCAGCAAAACACGATAAATTTTTAGCGTAATCACTTACTCTTTCACGCTCACCTAATTTACCGTTTTGTTGCCCTAAATATAGCGCATGCCCCCCTAATTTATTGATTCCCATATCAAAGCTGACATGGGTTCTTAATGAAGGCTTTTCAAAAATCATCGCCACCGATTTGCCCGCTAAAGATTGGTTATATTCATGCGGGTTTGTTTTGATATTAATGGCTAAGTTAATTAGCGCTAATAACTGACTTTTACTTAACTGATCGTCAGCTAAGAAGTTTTCTAAATGGGTTAATGACATTTTTTATCATTCCTTTACGACGTATTGGGTTATTACCTATTACTGATGAAGTAACGCTAATATAAAATTTAATCAATTTTCAATAACTTATAGTTTAATCGCTCAATAGTTAACACGGCTGAATGCGTGTACCAATGTTTTTACCTTTGAGTAAAGCCACTATATTCTCTGGCGACTGCCAACTGGCAACCGCGATACTTCGTCGTAACTGTTTAGCAGCTAAAAGTGCCGCATTAACTTTAGCTGTCATACCACCAGCGATTGTGCCATCACTAATTAACGTTTGTGCTTGAGCGCTATCTAAAGAACTTAAGTACATTCCCTTCGCATCTCTTACACCGTCAACATCAGTTAACAGTAATAATTCTGCATTTAGTAACTGACAAATAACCACTGCAGCATCATCGGCATTAACATTCACTAACTCTCCATTAGCGAGTGAGCCAATTGATGAAATAACAGGGAAAAACTTTGCTTTTAATAGCATATCGATCAATTTACTACTCTTCGCTTTGGGACAACCAACCTGCCCCAAGCCTTGTGTACTTAATTGACAAGAAACCATATCACCATCAGTTAATGCCAACCCCACAGCAGGAATTTGCAAACTTACAGCGGTAGCAACAATCGATTTATTGACAGTGCCAGCAAGTGCACCACCAATTAATGGCATCTGCTCTTTTGGCGTTACCCTCAAACCGTCTTTTTTGGTCGTAGTAAAATTAGCTTGTGCAAGCATGTCATCAACAACACAACCACCGCCATGAACTAAAACAACAGCTTGATCTTCTAACTCACTAATCACTTTAAGTAATGCGGTTAAGGCAGATTCTTTTTCTAAAATTGCACCACCAATTTTAATCACTAAAGGTTTATTCATAATTTGAACTCGTTGATAACGGCAGTAACGAATAGTGACTTGCCAAGCCTAAGGAAAGGTTAAAACATTGTAATGCCTGAGAAGATGCGCCTTTTAGTAAATTATCAATAGCACAACTCACCACGACCACTTGTTTTTCTTCATCTACCTGCCAATGTACGTCAGCAAATGGCGTATGAGCAACATGATCAATTTTCGGCCAAGTGTTCACTAAACGTACCAAAGGCTTATCCTGATAGGCGGTGATAAACGCTTGTGATACTTGTTCGGCTGTTACTCCTTCATTTAACTGTAGAGTAACCGTCGCTAACAAACCTCTTTTATATGGTGCTAAATGCGGATTAAAAATCACTTGGGCATTAGCTTCCTGGCTAATTTCAGGTTGATGTCTGTGCTGTAAAATATTGTAAGGGGTTAAACTTACTTCATTAAAATTAGTCGCTAATGAAGCTGTTCTTCCAGCACCACTAACACCACTAATGCCATTAACAACAATTAGTGAGTTATTGATGTGTAACGAATTACTTGTAATAGGTTTTAAAGCTAATAAACTAGCCGTTGGGTAACAGCCAGGAACAGCAATGAGGTTGGCATTGGCAATGTCATCGGCTTGCCATTCTGCTAAACCATATTTAGCAGCAGCAAGTGCTTGAGTATTGGCATGTTCAAAGCCATAAAAGGTAGGGTAATCTTCAGATTTCTTTAATCTAAAGCCCCCCGATAAATCAAAAATTTTTACTCCTGCCTCAACAAAAGAGTGAGCCCATTGGGCGCTAAACTCATGAGGCGTAGCAAAAAAAACAGCATCAAGGTTTTCAACCGAAGCATCAAACCACTCTTGAGAAAAAGATTGCAGAGGTACATCACAGATCCCCTGCCAGCGACCATGTAAATCACTAAAATGTTTTCCACAGGAAGTGCTATTTTCCGACACAACTAAATGTTGTATTGAAACTTTATCGTGCTGGCAAAGTAGTCCAACTAACTCTGCTCCTGCATAACCACTTGCGCCAATAACGGCAACTTTTTGAACTTTTAACAAAACAAACCTCTAAAATGCAATTTTATTCAACTTATTACGAGATAATCTAAGATATATCTTTCAAAACTAGTAAACTTAACCAGGTAAACTCACTACTAATGAACAACAAATAATATTTTATACCTATCGTCGTCGTATCAATTGAACCTTTATCATTTTAAAGTAGCCTTCTTAAAGGAGGTTATTTACACTGTAAGTGCAAGTTATCACTCAATGGGTATTTATGCAACTAATTAGCATAAATATATAGAGTATTTTTTAATTTATTTTTGGAAGTTAATTAATGAACAAATTACCTAGCTTTACTGATGCATTAAGCCAACTTATTTCAAATACTTCGATAAGTTCAACTCACCCAAGTTGGGATCAAGGTAATAAAGAGGTGATCACACTGCTGGCCACTTGGTTTGAAACACTCGGTTTTGAAGTAAATATTCAAACAGTACCTAATACCATGAACAACAATAAATTTAATTTGCTTGCTAAATTGGGAACTGGCGATGGTGGCCTACTACTGGCTGGTCATAGTGATACGGTGCCTTTTGATGAAAACCGTTGGTTATCAGATCCACATAAAGTACTTGAAAAAGAAGATAAGTTTTTTGGTTTAGGCACATGCGATATGAAAGGGTTTTTCGCATTTATACTACAAGCATGCAAAGGACTCGATGCTAAATCATTAAAAAAACCTTTGTATGTACTGGCCACCGCTGATGAAGAAACTACTATGGCTGGCGCAAGGTTTTTTGCTGACAGCCAAGAGATCAAACCCGATGTTGCCATCATTGGCGAACCAACAAACTTAGTGCCCGTTATTATGCATAAAGGTCATATGTCGCACCGCATTAGTGTACAAGGTCAATCAGGGCATTCAAGTAAACCTAATTTGGGTGTAAATGCGATAGAAATAATGTATCAGGTTATTGGTCAATTGCTAGCGCTCAAAGAAAAGCTTGCGATAAATTTTATCAATAAAGCCTTTGACGTTACTGCCCCTACTTTAAATTTAGGCGCAATTGAAGGTGGCGATAACGCTAACCGCATTTGTGGACATTGCCATTTAGATATTGATATGCGCTCTTTACCCGGCATGACTGATAGCGAACTAATTAACCTGCTCAGTGAAGCGTTAAAGCCGCTCGCTGAAAAATACCCAACCCGAATAAGTTTTGAAGAATTACACCCAAGCTCACCAAGCTTCGAACAAGCATCTTCAAGCCAATTAGTAACCATTGCCGAGGAAATTAGTGGTCATCAATGTTGTGCGGTTAACTATGCAACGGAAGCCCCCTATATTCAGCAGTTAGGTTGCCAAACCATTGTTATGGGCCCAGGGTCTATTGATCAAGCTCATCAACCCAATGAGTTTTTAGCATTTTCTGAAATAGACAAAACAGAACATCTTTTAGCAAATATGATCACGCGTTATTGCTTATAAAAAATTTGCAAGTTTTTCGTTTAATATATAAAGCAATCTATTGAGTTTAGCTGTTATTCTATAGAGGATAACAGCAACATCACAACATGCTTAAAAATCGACCTTATATTATCACTTGATATTACAAATGATAATGATTATCATTTGCTAAATCTAGATTTCAAGGAATAGTAAATGTATCAATGGCAAAATTCACTAAAAGACGGTAATGAATATTTCAATGATGGAAAATACTTACAAGCAGAATACTATTATAAAGAAGCTCAGTCTTATCTTGAGATGTTATGGGCAGAAGATAAATCAAATGTTCAGCTGTTAATGGCATGGATATGTACTTTACATAATTTATCAGCACTTTTTGAACACCAAGGTCAAACCCAAATGGCCCTTCAATATTTATTAATTCCTCACAATCGAATGTTAGTAATGAGTCAAGAAAACAAACATTGCGAAGATCATCAAATAATTGCATTAAACGCTTTAAAAATAACTTTTAATCCTCTTCTATTATTTTCCAAAAAATACCCCATCTGTGACAGTTGCCAGAAAACTATCGAAGCATTTAAAAGTAAGTTAAATATGCAACAAGCTGTTGTTCATTAACATAATAAAAATAAACTATCCTAGTCATCACTTAATAACGTATTTATTCTGAAATTTTTGTTTCAAAATATGGAAAGTTGCTAGCAATAGTATGTTTACACATATTCAAAAATATAGTGTGGTATTAGTTATACAATGGTTTTCGATTAGACAAATTAAGCCTAGGCAAACCATTTTGATCAACCACGCTAAATATGGTTTTTTGATAAAAACAGTGGCATTCGTTGATCATTATGGGTTGATATGGTGTAAAGGGGAAAATGCTCAATGCATCACTATAGAAAAGCTAGGTCCCATTGGTAAAAACGATGTCATTGGGTAAATAATAACCTTTAAAGCAAACAATAAATCCAGTCTAAATACCCCCTTCACACAGTTGATAATAATTCTTATTTACATTTAATTACAAAAAACATAGAATATAAACAATAATGATTATCAATTAGATTACTATTAATGAAATCCGCTGTACCTACATCTTTAACATACACCTGCTTATGGTCTTTATTGTGCACAAGTTTAATTAGTTTCGCCGAAGCTGTTGAACAACCCGACGACAATCACCTTGAACATATTGTTGTATCTGGCACTCGTACCCCAAAGCTATTGTCAAATTCGCCCGTTTCTATTCAGGTTATCGATCAAGAGACTATTCAATTATTAACACAAGGTACTTTAGCTAATGCGTTGAACTTTATTCCTGGCGTTGTAGTTACACGCAATGTTAAGGGCGGCTATAACATACAAATGCAAGGTTTTGATGGCGATCATGTATTAGTGCTAATTAACAGCCAACCTTTAGTAACCCCTACTGGCTCTTCCGCAGATTTAGATCAAATAAATGCTAATGAAATTGAACAAATTGAAGTGTTGCGTGGGGCCGCATCAGTCATGTACGGCAGTTCTGCCATGGGGGGGGTGATTAATATCATCACAAAAAATTATGATGAGGACCAAGCAAAAATTAACATGCAAGTAGGTCATTATGCAGACGTAATTAGCGACGATCCTTTGTCGTATACCGCTAGAATTAACGCTAGCTTGACTAAAAATGACTGGGACTACAACTTAAGTTTATTACATATTGATGATACGGGTTTTGACTACGATCCTTCAACCGTTAATCAAGATGCCAGTGGCATGACAAAGTCGTTTCTAAACCTTTCAAGCAAAACTGATTTTAACAATATAGTCACCAGTGACAAAGTGAATGCAGAAATAAAATATCAATACTTAAATGAAGATAAATCACGTGCTGTATCAAAGGTGCCTGGTCAAAAGAGCATTATTACTTATATTTCAAAGGTTGAACAAAATCAGTTAGATTTTTCACTAAACACTGATGTATTTAATACCGAAAAACATGAAATTCAACAAGGTAGTTGGCAACTAAATACACGATATATCAACCACCAAGAAATCAGTGGTCAATCAAACAGCATACGAGATACTAGCATCAATTTAGCTGAGATTAATGGGCAATATGTTTACTCAACAAACGAGCTAGAAATAGTATCTGGTGGTGTGCTTCATTATGACAGTCTTGACCAAGTAAAACCCGTTTCTGCAGCTATCGAAATAAATAATGAATCTAGGGAAAGCTTTGATGCTTTTATTCAAGCAAATTGGATTGATCCTAGTTATCAAGTATTGGCAGGTATTCGCTCACAATACGACTCTGATTTTGGTTTTCATTCTGCAGCTAGAGTAAGTACGATGAATAATTTTGGCGATAAAGAAAACAGTTGGCAATGGCGGAATGGTTTGGGTCAAGGCTATCGTGTACCTAACCTTAAAGAGCGATTTTATATATTTGATCATAGTAATTTAGGTTATATGGTGTTGGGAACTGCCGATTTACAACCTGAGGAGTCTACAACATTTAATACGACATTGACTTTTAATTCTGCCGTTTTTAAAAAGTCGAAATGGCTCAATCAAGCGCAATTTAAAACAGAAATAAATGCCCATTACTCTCAAACCAAAAATTTTATTGAGACAGTACACGATCCTGAAAAATCAACAGAAACTCAACTCGATATTTCCGTATATCAAAATGTTGCTCAAGCGACCATCCAAGGAATTGACTTAACTGTTGAATTAAGTTTCAACCAATGGTCGGGACAAATAAATTACAGCTACTTAGATGCTCGAAATGAAGACGACCAACGACTCACGGGGCGTCCTTATCATCAAGTTAAAACCAATATTGCTTATCATGTTTATGAATATGAACTCGATGTATTATTTTATCTCGTTTATCAATCAGATGAAGCATACGACACGACTTATAGCCAAGTAATCAATAACCAATGGCTTAATGCAACTATCGATATTAACCAAAATATCAACGAGAATTTGTCATGGAATTTCGGCATTAATAACATTTTCAATGAACACAAAGATCAAAATGCCAATGCACTCAATGCTTTTGATTCACGCCCAATATCAAGTCGTAATATAACTCTTGGCATGAAATACCAATTTTAACCTTCGTAATTTAACTTATTTACATTTAAAAACAATAGCCCCTGGAGAACAAAATGAAAAACAAATTCCCCCTAGCTGTCTGCTTATTAGCAGTATTAGGACTAACTGCTTGTGGTAGCGATTCAAAAACTTCTGAACCAATTATCACAGAGCCACCAGTAACTGAACCTGAATCTGAAGTAGGTGTTATTTATGGTCCATATTCAACAGGTACTGTACAGGCTCGAACGTTCGCTTATTTTGATCTTGATACTCAGTCTCTCGTTGAATTAACTGAAGAGCAAGCCGCGACAGATACTAGCTGGGATATAGCCTTTAAAGGCACTGGTGTATTTTTAAATACTAATGATAGTGATAACCCTGTCAGCCTTTATTTTACCAATAACAATAGCGACTTCTTTGAAGATAACGCAGCAGTTGTTGATAAATTTATTAACGCTACAGCTGACAGCGAACTGGATGATTTTATTGCTGTTACTAGCACGGAAGTGCCTGATGATGAAGAATTTACCACTGATGTGACAAAAGGGATTTTAGAAGACTTCTATAGTTATGATCCTGCTACTCATCAAGTATTCGCTGATGATAGTCACTACTTTATTGCTTACTCAGACACTAGCGTAACTAAGTTTCGCGTCTCTGAATTAACTCAAGCTGGTTATGGTATGTCTCACCTTACCATTCACTTTGCAAATCAGTTAACAGGGGCAACTGAATTCGACACAATAGAAACAGAACTCATGTTAGACGCTACCCTAGAGTGTAGTAATAGTGACGCAATGTATATTGATTTTGATGTAAATTCATTAGTCACAGTAACAGATGCTTGGGATATAAAAATTCCTTGTATGGACACTACTGCGGCAGAATTTACCTTAACCTTGGCAGAAGATGCTACGGCAATCCAAGATTTCACAAACAGTTATGCTGGTGTTCCAGAGTCTGATATTCCTTATTATGGTTTCAAATCAGATCAATACTCTGAATTGGCATTTAAAACAAACCCTTGGTATCAATACAGCCTAGAAGGCAATCACAAAATGTGGTCACAATATGGTGTGTATTTAATTAAAAATACGAATGGTGTTTTTAAACTACAAATCACTAGCTATTACGATACAGAAGGTAATTCTGGTAATTATTCATTCCGTGTTGAAGCTTTATAAAATAGTTATTCATCAACCCTAGCATAAGGAGTTACTCAAGCAGTAACTCCTTATGCTTTATAAATTCGTTAGGTAATATTTATGATCCGCTACATTGAACAAACGATGTACCAATTGTCAGATTTTTTTATGGCACCTGTGCTGCTTCTTATCAGTGCATTATTTATTTATGCGCTATTTGCCAGTGGACAATATTTAGCTCAAATACTACAACGCAGAGCAAATAAACTGCAGTTCCAACAGTTATTATTAAGTAAATTGGGGGAAGATAAAACTTTGTCGTTAGCAGGTTATCCCCTATCTCAATTAGCCAACAGTCAACCAACTATCACTAAAGATCAACTCGATGTTGCCGCTCTTGGCGATCTTGAAGGGGTAAGAAATGTCAGCCGTTTAGCTCCCATGCTAGGACTTATAGCAACAATGGTGCCTATGGGACCTGCATTAAAAAGCTTAGCCGATGGCAATATTCAAGGGATTAGCGAAAACCTAATTGTTGCTTTCTCATCGGTCATTTTTGGTTTGGTCATTGCTTCTGTCACTTTTTGGATCGCTTCAGTTAAAAAACGTTGGTTAGCCGAAGAACTCGTTGCATTAACGCCTTTACTGCAACATGCCAGTGTTGCTCCTATTAATACTGCTGCACAAGCAAAGGACAATATAAATGAAGCTGCTTGATGAAGACGAAGGGATTAACCCTGCGCTATCAGTGGTTAACCTAGTCGATGTGTTTTTGGTATTAATTGCAGCCTTGTTAATTGCAATTGCCCAAAACCCATTAAACCCTTTTTTGGCTGAAGATGTCACTGTGATAAAAAATGAAGGCAAAGACAATATGGAAATTATTGTCAAAAAAGGCAACAAAATAGAATCATTTAAAAGCCAAGGAAAGACAGGCGCAGGTACAGGTAAAAAAGCAGGGACAGCATACGAAATGAAAGACGGTTCAATAATTTACGTCACCGAATAAAAGACAAACTTAGAGCACAACAATGAAATATAAATACCTCATACTCAGTTTATTGATACCATTAATAAGCTTAATCACTAGTGGTTTTGCCATTGCTAATAACACTTCCACGCAAAAAAATATTCACTTACTTTTTGTCGGCTCTGCACATGCCAATAAAGCTAAAGTAGAATTACTTAAAAAAGTAGCCAGTAAAAATTCGATTGCCTCATGGAAGATCACTCATCAATCCGCTAGCGGTCTAAAAGACTTACAACAAGCACAAGTATTATTTAATCAACAAGATATTATAATTTTTGATGCTGTTTCCGCCAACGAGTCAGAAAAAACGTTTGCTAAATATCTTCCTTTATTCCGCAATAAAAATGAAAATACACCTAAATTTATTAGTTTAAATAGACTTAACGTCCCAGAGACTCATTTCGGTTTCACATCTAGTCAACTACAAGCAACGACAGATTATTGGAAAAATGCAGGACGAACAAACTTAACAAATTTACTCAGTTATTTATCGATTAATGTACTTAAAAAAGACAGTAAAGCTTTAGTATCAGCCCCTATTATCTTCCCTAAACAAGGTATTTATCACCCTAAACAACCGTTACTAATCAGTGAAAGCCTAACGGCTTACCAATCATGGACGGCCCCAAAAAAAGATCAACCACGAATTGCCTTATTATTACAGCGCGCATTAATTGAAACAGAGCAAACTCAACTGATTGATGCAACCATCAGTCAACTCGAAGATAAAGGTATTTATGTGGTCCCTTTTTTCTTTGAGTTAAGTAGAGTGAATAAAGATTACCGACATTTACTTTTATTAGATAACGAACTCACGGATAAAAATGCTCAAACTAGTCAAATAGACTTAATTATTAACTTTAGAAATATTCATTGGGCGAGCCAACGTAAAGTAGAATTTGAAAAGTTTGGTATTCCGGTAATCCAGGCTATGACTTATTACTCTGGCGATCAAAAAGCCTGGGAAGAAGATAAACAAGGCGTTTCTGCAGGCATGATGGCTTTTACTTTAGTACTCCCTGAAAGTGCTGGTGTAACAGATCCTATGATAGTCGCTGCAATGGATATGAAAACCCATACTACAAAAGTTATTGATTACCAACTTGAACACCTTGTTAATAAAGCAGTAAATCTAGTAAACCTTAAATACAAAGCCAATCAAGATAAAAAACTCTCAATCTTTATTTGGGGCAGCCAAGATGTTGGTGCCTCTTTTATGAATATTCCAGCTAGTTTAACTGCCATTAGCCAACATTTAGCCAATAATGAATACCAAACAGGTTACCGTACCCAAGAATATTTAACCAAAAATGTAAAACGTATTCTCGATCCATTTTATCGAGACTATCAGTTAAAGCAATTATTAGATGATGATTTAGCTGAACTCATGCCAATGACAGATTATTTAGCGTGGTTTAATGAACTACCTCTCAATGTTACCGAGCCTATCAATCAATATTGGGGCGATCCGAAAGATCACTTTATGGCCGTCGAAAAAAATGGAGTTCATTACTTTATTTTACCGCGTATGCGTGATGGAAATGTACTCATTATGCGCCAACCCCCTCGTACGGATAAAAAGAATGATGAAGATGCTGTATACCATCAAGGCATAGTGCCGATGAACCATTTTTATCTAGCCGCGTACTTTTATGCTCGTGAATATTGGAAAAGTGACGCTATTGTACATTTAGGCACTCATGGCTCTCAAGAATACTTAGGCGGTAAAGAACGAGGACTATCTATTTATGATCAAGGTAATTTAGCTGTCTGGGATACACCGGTTGTTTACCCATTTATTGTTGATGATGTTGGTGAAGCAATGCAAACCAAACGACGAGGAAGGGCTACGGTTATTTCTCATATGACACCACCATTTGCCGCCGCAGGCTTGCATGGTGATTTGAGCCATTTGCACGAGTTAATGCACCAATATCAATCACTAGATCAAGGCGGAGTGAAACAAAAAACAGCTAAACAAATTGTTGAATTATGTTTTAGCAGTAATATTTGTAAAGATATTGCTTGGCAACAGGGGGATATCGATAAAAATTATCAAGCATTTTTTGACGACCTTCATGTCCACATGGAATCTCTTGCAACCGCAAACCAACCTTTAGGTTTACACACTTTTGGGCAACTTGCTGAGCAGTCTTTAATAATTTCTACCCTTATTCAAATGTTAGGTAACGACTTTACGCAACTTGCTAGCGAATTTGAACATGACTATTACCCTTCTGATAAAGAAGCACATGCAATAGACAATGATGATCACAGCCACAGTTATCATAATAGTAATAAAGCCGATATTCACGATACAGACATTTCGGATACTAAGAAAAATAATGAGCAACTCATTGGTGAGCTTGATCAACTTGCCGGATTTACTTTCGTCAAAAACTATATTGTTAATCCGAACAAAACTGTAGCCCAAGCCGAGAAAAAGACAAGTAAATTGCCTGTAGCAATAAACGAGTTAAGTGATGAATTAAAAACATTTGTCGATCGTGGTAATACTTTATATCAAGCAATAAGAGGTATTCATGAGCTCGAAGCCATGACTGACTTCTTATCAAACAAGTATATTCCAGTAAAAACAGGTGGCGATCCTATTCGTCACCCAGAATCTCTGGCAACAGGCTACAATCTTTATGGTTTTGATCCGTCAAGAGTGCCAACCAAAGCAGCATTTAAGCAAGGCAAAGAACTCGTTGATCAGATGATTAATAATTATCAAAAGAAAAATGGCAAGTTCCCCGACAAAATGGCCTTTTCTTTGTGGTCTATAGAAACTATGCGTCACTATGGAGTTTTAGAATCACAAGTTCTCTATGCGATGGGAGTTAAGCCAAAGTGGAATAAAGGCGGTCGCGTTGTCGGCACCGAGGTTATTCCTTACAGTGAATTAAAACGCCCTCGAATAGACGTTGTATTATCTGCAACGGGGTTATATCGAGATGCTTTTCCTAGCGTAATGCAAATGCTCGCCAAAGCAGTAAAGCAAGTTGCTGAGTTAAAAGAAGATAATCAATCAGTTTGGGAAAATCATGTTGCCCTTAATAGCGAGCGCATACAAGCAGATCTAACTGAACAAGGCGTTGAAGCAGAAGAAGCGCAATATTTATCAACCATTCGTATGTTTTCAAATGCTTCTGGTGATTATGGCTCCGGTGTTGATGGCGCTGCTTGGGCAAGTGATACTTGGGAGAATGACAAGAAAATTTCTGATAATTACTTAGGACAAATGGGATATTTCTTTGGCAGTGACAGTAGTCGTTGGGGTGAGAAAGCTAAAAATGCACAAGGGAAAGATATCCAACTCTATGCGAAACAGCTATCGGGAACTGATATTGCTTTATTCTCTCGTTCATCAAACTTATTTGGCATGCTTAGCTCTGATGATCCCTTTGAATATTTTGGCGGTATTAGTTTAGCCGTTCGTAATATTGATGGTAAAAGTCCTGATATGGTGATTTCAAACTTACGCAATGCGACAGCACCTAAAGTGGAAGATGCCGCTTTATTTATGGCAAAAGAACTTAGAACACGTATGTTCCACCCACGTTGGATCAAAGAAATGCAAAAAGAAGGTTACTCGGGTGCTGTGTCATTAGCATCTAAAATGGATAACTTTTTTGGTTGGCAAGTGGTTGATCCTAATTTAGTCAGAAATGATCAGTGGGATGAGTATTTCGACATTTACGTGAATGACAAGCTCAACATTGAACTAGACAAATGGTTTGAGAAAACAAATCCTGCTTCACTTGCAAGAATGATGGAGCGTATGCTTGAAGCTGAACGTAAAGATTATTGGGAGGCAAACCCTGAACGCTTACAGCAACTTGTTGAACAATATATCCAAATGGTTAACCAATATGACTTAATCGTATTAAACGATGCACTTCGTGAGAATGTTAACCAATTAGCAAGTGGCTTTGGTTTATCTGCAGTACTTGAGCAACCGACGATGAAAGATATGGCTAAACAAGTTGCTCAGCAAAGCAATCAAAATAAACAAGCCGCAGAAACCATTCAAGCACAGCAAAAAAATCAGAATGAACAAGTTGAAGGGCAAAAACTTGAAAAGCAAAATCAACAACCCCCCTCAGAGCCTAATGATTTTATTTGGCAATCGTTATTAATCATGTTGTTAATTATGGTACTAGGCGGTATCCATCAACATCGTAAAAGCAGAAATTAAGCTTAGCAAGCAATTAACTTCGATTAAAAATGCGCGACAAAAATATTTGTAGCGCATTTTTTGATTAGACTCATAAGTGAACTTTAAGTGAGTCCTCTTAGACTTATAAATATTTAATCCAAACCGAATTTGGGTGCCTTGCTTTAACACCGCGATACCACAAACAAAATGGATACAGTAAAACCAATAATACACCCGTGATAATATACGTGGTTTTCAAATCTGCAAAATCGCTTAAACCACCATATGTATCCGAGCCTGTTAATAATATGCGATGCACTAAATAGAACATCATCGAGGTTTGCCCAAACACTAATAATACGCCATTATTGCGAACACCTATGACTTTTTCAGCCTTCATCATGGTCGCTAAAATTATCGACATTAAACCCAACTCCAAAAGTACATAACTCGCTGCAGGTGGATATTTACTGACATGAAGCCATTGCTGCCAGCTAAAATCATCACGGTATAAAAACATATTGCCGTAGCCATTAAAATAACGAATAGCCACATATGCTAACAGTGCTGTTGTACCTAAGGTAAACAGTAAATTGGCCGGTGAAACTTTTACTTTTCCATCACCATAATCGAGAATGTAGCGTCCAAAAACCCAACCGACAATCATAATAGCTAACCAAGGAATAAACGGGTAAGAAATACTTAAATTATGAGTGAAATACTTACCAACAAAAAGCGCTACCCACATCGACTGCTCTTGTCCATGGGCAAACCAAAATTGGGCGGTAACTAACTCGCCACCCAGTATCCAAGCAAAAGCGATAATCAATAACTGACTGCTCGACAAGCGTCTAAAAAAGGCCATACACATCATGGCAACCCCAATAGCGTAAAGTACTTGAAAAGTTAATCTGCCAGAGAAAAATGAAGTGATGGTTGGATCAAGTAAAGCGATAAAAGCTCCGCGAAGCAGAATATCTTTATCAACGCCTTTACTTTCAACACCTCTTGAGAGTTTGCGCTCAACACTAATAGCCAATGCAGTTCCGGCAAGAAAAACAAAAACAGGTGCACAAATATGGCTGATCCAACGAGTAATAAATTCTAACGCAGGTAAGGCGCTACCAACTTTATAGGTTGCTGCAGAATCAGCTGCTATATGATTTGCGTTATAAACCATAGAGACATGATCAAGCACCATAATAAGCATAGCAAAGCCTCTCATCCAATCAAGCGATGCTATTCGAGTAGATTTACCCATTATTATTCCTTAATTTAAAAAATTGCTAACTCGTTTTATTCCATAGTTTTTGATTATCTTTCGCTGAGAAATATTCATGCGAATGCCAACAGCGTGGCAATAAATCAAGTTTTTGTCGCTCTTCATAATTAGAAGCTAACAATTCAAGAATTTCATTTAATCGTGCTTTTGAAAGTGACGCTAATTTTTTTGCCGTTTCAGTAAAATAAAGATTATCTTCTTTTTTTACGACATAATTTTGACCAAAACTAATAAAACCTAATTGTCTAGTCGCAATACGACAAGCAGGATGTTCAGGATTATCAGGATAAAGCTGATTAACAATTGCGTATTCATACGACTCAAGCTGCTCACCTTCGCTGTCTAATGGAATATAAGTCACACCAAAGCCTTGAGGGAACATACCCATAATTTGATAAAGCGCATCAACAACCGTTTGGCTGCACCCTCCCCGCTCTGCATTTTGATTAAGCACTTGAAATACTTTCGGTAACAACTTGTAATTGTAATTCGCTTTCGTTGAAAGAATAATAGACGTGTAGATTTGTGGTACTTTTAGTAAATTCCCACTACCAGTTTTAGGGTTAATACTGCTTTTTAACAATCGTTTAATAAAAACTAATTTTGCATGTTCACTTTTATTAAATTTATCACGTTCATCTTTGGAGTTACCAGCATAGGCACTAGCGCCAATGCCATCGACTAAATATTTGATGGTCTCTCGATAATTTATTTGCAGTAGTTCTTTACGATCTTCAATGTCTAAAGTACGAAAGGGATCTAACGAGCCAGACTCCCCTGTTAATATTAATTGAGCGCTAGGATGAAAATTACCTATATCTTGAATAATAGCCGCCATCACTAAAGGCACTTTAACTTGGTGCAAGAAACTTTGGTAGCCCTCAGGATCAACATGAGCAAACTCACTGTATCTTTGGGAGGTAACACTGGCTAAAAATGGGCTAATGTAAGGGTCTACAATTTTATTATCCATACATAACCGGTCTAATAAACGTAAACACAATACCGCTTTATACAAGGGTTTGTTTATTTCATTCGTCAGCGCAACCTTATTACCTTCAGTTGGGCTTAATAAGGCAATAGTCCCCAGTAACTGGGCGGATTTTCGATGACATTCATTAATATTATCTGATTCAGCCAGTTCAATAACTTCTAAACATATGGCATGTAAATAACTATGGCGTTCGTTTTTTTCTGTACGTAGCTGTTGTTCAAACAATTTACGTTGCTTGCCCGAGTCTTTTTCGTTGGCTAATCGTTCAAGTTCCGCATCAACGGTAGGGCATTCTTGAAAAAACTCAATAGCTTGATCAAGTACAGAATCCTTTACGGTACTTCGACCAAACGTTCGATCTAATAACGAACTAACTTGGCGAGTAAAATGTGTTTGGTGAGTTACTTTGCTCGACATTTATGATTTTATGAAAACCTATTGCACCCAAAGATAGCTTTCATGCTAATTAAAAAAGCCTCAATTAACAAGCGTTAATAATATGTCTAATCAATCAAGCTATCTTTTATTGTACGTCTTCAACTATCACGTCGCTTAAAGGTAAGTCTTTAATTTATTCCTTTTATTTTAACTTGATTGTGCTTTGAAGAGACTTGTTGGCAAATTTTAACTAAATCAGAGTGTAACCCACCGGCAGTGACATCTCTACCCGCACCAGGGCCACGAATAATTAATGGATTATCTTGATACCATTGGCTCTTAATTTGAAAAATATTATCACATGGTGAAAGACTCGCAAAAGCATCGTCTTTAGGTAGTACCTCTAAACCAACTTCAGCGCTGAAGGTGTTGTCACCATCCGTTGAAGCAATAAAACGGGCAATGTAACGAATACAACAATGGTTACTTTGTGCTTTGGCATATTGTTCAGCAAAAAATTCATCAAGTTCATTACTGCGTTTTAGAAAATCCGCCGTAGACAAGTTTTGTAGCCCTTCAGGCACTAAGTTATTACAACGAATATCGTCTAAAGATAAAGTAAAACCAGCCATACGAGCGAGGATGAGTAATTTACGTTGTACGTCACGCCCTGATAAATCTTCACGAGGGTCGGGTTCGGTAATTCCTTGCGATAGTGCATCAAGCATTAATGCAGAAAACGGTTGTTGCCCATCATATGTTTCAAACAACCATGATAATGTGCCTGAGAATATACCTGATATCTCGATAATGCTATCGCCACTTTGCAATAAGTCATCGATAGCGTAATTAATAGGTAAACCTGCCCCGACGGTTGTATTACCTAACCATAAGCTATTGTTTTTTTCTGCTGCTTGAAGAAGTGCTTGGTAATCTTTAGTGGGTGCAGAAGCGGCCCATTTATTTGCGCCAATAACATGAATACCTTGTTTGAAAAACTCACCATAGAGCAAACTAAAATCTTCACTAGGGGTAATATCAACAACAATTAACTCATCATAGGGGTGGCTAGCTAACCACGACAATAACTGCTCTTGAGTATACGTTTGCGCATTATCGTTATAGATGGCAAGTGCATTAGCAGCATCTAAACCGTCGGTATTAATAAGAGCTTTTGTCGAGCCAACTAAGCCCACTAAATGCAAATTTTCGAGTGAAGGAATACGTGTTAACTGATCTGGTAATAGTTCTAAGAATCGTTGACCAATATTACCTAAACCAGCAACGACTAAACCAATATGTCGTGCATCTTTTGTCATATCATGATGCACATTGTTCAGTAGCTCTCCTGTACACACAGCAGGTAATACTGCGATTAAGCTATGATCATTATCTGAGTGAACAAGTTCCAAGGGTTGTGCGCTTTTTAACGCTCGTTTAAAGCGCGCTTTAATATCGCCTTGCTGGCAAACTTTATGGCCGACTGTGGCAATAATAGAAACAGGCTTAAACGAAACTTCAGTGTCGTGACATGCCAACCATTGACTCACTTGCTTTTGTTGATCTTGATGAATAACAATAAAGCCTTGATTGTTATCTGCGCAAATCGCACTAAATTGCTCACTGGCCTGTGTGCCACGATCTCCTTTAAAACTATCAGAGTGAGCTAGCAATAAATCATTTAAATGAGTAACTGAAAGCCCTTGCTTGGCAATTTGACCAAATTTACCAATTTCAGTGCCACTAATATCAGCATCAAAACTACTTGCCACATGTAAGTGCGTATGAAATTTACTTTCAACATTAACTAAAGGTTTAAGTGTTTTAGCATGTAGTACTGGATTACCTAATCGCCCAAGCTCTTTTGCGACCGCGTTAGGTAAGCGGTGTAACTTTCTCGCAGAAGGAACAACACGAGGGTCGGCACTGTAAATACCATCAACATCAGTCCAGAGAGTTACGTTATGTGCACCAACTAAAGAAGCCATAATCGTAGCTGAATAATCACTACCGTTGCGTCCTAAAGTGCAAGTTTTACCGTTAACATCTTTACTGATATAACCGGTGATCACAGCAAGCTTGCCATTAGTTAATTTCTGTTTAAGTTGTTTAGCACTTAAGTCACTTTCAACGTTACAGTTTTGCTCATTATCAATCACTAAAAACTGGCGAGAATCTATTGCGATACTCGGACAAACACGCTCAGATAATACCGCAGATAACAATCTAGCTGACCATAACTCACCAAAAGATAAAATATTATTATAATTATCATCAAGACTGTCAGTTAACCAAGTCGTTAGCTGTATAATATCGTCATGGAGCAATTGCTTTAATAATGCTGCACCTTTTGAGGTTAGCAATTGCTCAATAATATTTTGTTGCTCCGTTTGTAGTTCTGATAAGGCTTTTAATAAGGCCTGACGGTCACCTTGAAGACACTCTTCTTCTTTAGCTAATGATAAAGCTGCAAATAAATTATCTGTTGTTTTACCATTGGCAGAGACAACAATAAGATCATTTAGCTGACAATGCGTGCGAATGATATCAACTACTCGTTCTATGCATTGATGGCTAGCTAAACTACTACCACCAAATTTGTGAACATGAATGGCATGTTTAGTCAGTTGATTTTCAATACCACTAAGCTGCGTTGCATTGTTTGTTTGGCTCATATTATTCTCTGTTCATGTAGGCTAGCTTATAACTGCTAGCGTACTTTACGTTGGTAAAAGTTATCTCGTTAACTTACTGATTTTTTTGGCTTGCAAGTAAACCATGATCAAGATCGGCAAGTATATCTTCAATATCTTCAATCCCTACTGATATGCGGATAAGTGATTGGGTGATACCAGCTTCTAATTGATCCGCTATTTCCATACCTGCATGTGTCATGGTAGATGGGTGGCTAATTAAACTTTCAACACCACCTAGAGATTGCGCTAAAGTAAATAATTCTAAGTGTTCAAAGAGAGCTTTAACCGCTTCAACGCCACCTTTGATCTCAAAACTCATCATAGCGCCGAAGTCACTTTGTTGGCGTTTTGCCAATTCATGTCCAGGGTGATCTTTTAAGCCAGGGTAATAAACATTTTCAATGGCTGGATGTTGATTTAAAAATTCGGCTACCGCGTTAGCATTTATTTGATGTTGTTTCATACGAATAGGCAATGTTTTTAAGCCACGAAGCGCCAAAAAGCTATCAAAAGCTGAACCAGTAATACCGATACAGTTCGCCCACCATGCCAGTTTTTCACCCAGCTCTTGTTCTTTGGTAACTAACACACCGCCAACCACATCACTGTGCCCGTTAATGTATTTTGTGGTTGAATGAAAAACAATATCAGCCCCTAATAATAAAGGTTGTTGCAGTGCAGGTGATAAAAAGGTGTTATCAACAGCAACTAACGCCCCAACTTCATGGCTTAGTTTCGCTACTTTTTCAATATCGACTAAACGAATTAATGGATTACTTGGCGTTTCTACTAAAACTAGTTTAGGTTTTTCAGCTAATGCTTTCACTAATGCTGCTTCGTCGTTTTGATCAACTACGATTAATTTAAATTGGCCGCGCTTTGCTAAGTGGGTGAACAGTCGAAAGCTACCGCCGTAGCAATCATGTGGAATGACGATTAAATCATCAGCATTCAATAACTGACAAATAAGATGAACAGCTGCCATGCCTGTACTTGTTACGATACCAAGCGCACCTTGCTCTAATTCAGCCACGGCTTTTGCAAAAGTTGACCGGGTTGGGTTACCTGTTCGAGAATAGTCAAATTGACGTTTTTCATTAAAACCTTTTAATGAATATGTGCTAGATAAGTGGATAGGTGCAACCACAGCACCATGATGTTCATCGCTGTTAATGCCAGCTCTAACGGCGGTTGTAGCAATTTTTTTAGTGGTCATTTTATTCTCCATTAAAGGTTAACATTAAATACATATACATTTAGATGTTTGGACGTCTAAAACTCTAAACGTTTTAACTTGAAGGGTCAAGAACTTTTAGACTTCTAAACTTCTACACATTCCTTATTGACTCGCGCGCAGCAACTAGTAAAATCGGATTAGAACGCAATAAGTGCGATAACAATTATAAGTGTAGAGGTAAATTTATGGCCGAGTGGAATGATGAGTACTTAAATCCATATGCCGAACATGGAAAAAAAAGTGAACAAGTAAAAAAAATTACTGTTTCAATTCCTTTGCGCGTATTAAAAGTGTTAACCGATGAACGAACAAGAAGGCAAGTTAATAACTTACGTCATGCAACTAACAGTGAATTGTTGTGTGAGGCATTTTTACATGCTTTTACTGGGCAACCTTTACCGGATGACGAAGACTTAGCGAAAGATAACGACCAAAAACTACCAGCTAGTGTTCGTAAAATATTAGAAGCTAAAGGTATTACAGACTTTAGCGCTTATGAATCTGATGACGAAGATGACGGATAAAGCTAGCAGCTAATTCCATATTCGCTATAACGTTGATTGAATAAAAAAGGGCTGAAAGTTAATACTCTCAGCCCTTTTTATATGCCACGTTTTCGTTTATTGCATATAATTTTTCGGCATGGGTAGTGCAGCAACACCCGAGTCAATAGCAGCTTGTGCTACTGCTCTCGCCACTTTAGCGCACAAACGAGGATCCATCGGTTTTGGAATAATATAATCTTTACCAAAGCTTAACGATTTATCACCACTAGCGATTAATACACTTTCAGGGACACTTTCTTTTGCTAATTCACGTATTGCGTGTACGGCCGCAACTTTCATTTCATCGTTTATAGTACGCGCTCGTACATCTAGCGCCCCTCTAAATATAAATGGGAAACATAAAACATTATTAACTTGGTTAGGATAATCACTGCGACCTGTAGCAATAATCACATCGTCACGAGCCGCTTGAGCCAACTCAGGCTTAATTTCAGGATCTGGATTTGAACAAGCAAATATAATAGGACGTTCTGCCATCATATTTACATGTTCTTCTGTTAATAAGTTAGGACCTGATACTCCAACAAACACATCTGCACCACTGATAGCGTCTTCTAACGTGCGTTTATCGGTATTGTTTGCAAATAGTGTTTTGTATTCGTTTAAGTCTGAACGACGGGTATGAACAATGCCTTTTGTATCTAGCATATAGATTTTTTCACGCTGTGCGCCACACTTAATTAATAACTCCATACAAGCGATAGCTGCTGCTCCAGCACCTAAACAAACAATATTAGCTTGGCTGATGTCTTTGCCCTGAATATCTAGCGCATTCATCATGCCTGCTGCGGTAACAATCGCAGTACCGTGTTGATCATCATGAAATACTGGGATTTTACAACGCTCAATCAACGCTTTTTCTATGGCAAAACATTCTGGCGCTTTAATATCTTCTAAGTTAATGCCACCAAAACTGTCTGCAATATTCGCTACAGTATTTACAAACTCTTCTACTGTTTTATGTTTTACTTCAATATCAAATGAGTCTATATTAGCAAAACGTTTAAATAATAATGACTTACCTTCCATTACAGGCTTAGATGCCATTGGACCAAGATTGCCTAAACCTAAAATAGCGGTACCGTTGGTAATAACAGCCACGGTATTACCCTTAGCGGTATATTTATAAACATCGTCAGGGTTAGCAGCAATTTCTCGTACAGGCTCAGCAACACCAGGACTATAAGCTAGTGATAAATCTTCACTGGTTTCTGCAGCGGTTGTCAGCGCAACACTTATTTTTCCTGGAGTGGGAGAAGCGTGGTAATCGAGTGCCTGTTGGCGAAAATCTGTCATGATGGTTTCCTAGTGCGTAATGTTTAATAAATTTGTTATGCAACCCACTTGGTGATCGTTATTTGCCACCTTGATTTTTATTTTCTGAGTTTGCTATTTATATACTATTTCATAGCGCTCAAGCAATTCAAGTCTATTTTCATATAATGAATCGCTACAAGCTATATTAAATCTAACCTTAAACTTAAAGATAATCATATAATTTAGCTAAATATTCACTATTACTACTGAGATAAATATAGAAAAATCACTCGTAAATTGAACAAATCATCAATAGCTCAATTTATTCACAATAAGGCGTTAACTACTTTTACTAACCAATCGCTACTTAGTTAAATCATTTCATCTAATTTCTTAACCTTTTTAGTGTTAGTGAAAGAGATTCTCCCAAGCGGGTAATTTAATTATCTTGCTATAATCGTGTGGTAATGTGTTGGTCGGACAAACTTAGCTTGCCTTTTATAAACAGCTGTATTAATAAATATGCATTAGCTTGTGTTGCTTATTGTCTTTAATCAATAAGCTTATTAACATAGTAAGTTAATCTCAATCGTTAGTTTTTTTAGAGGGTTTATGTTTTTTCTTAAATCAAAAAGAGCCTGCAAGTTAATTACTGCGCCTGTCGCCTTAATGAGTTTATTTTTTATAGCGCCGCATGCTTTCGCATATAATCCCGCAAACGTTAGTACTAAAAGCACAGAGAGTTCAATCCAAACAAACTCTTTCCATAACGAGTCTATTAGTCAGCAACTGCTTAAGATGAATGAAACCGCACAACAATATCGCCAAAAATTACTACCTTATCAAGGTCATAAAATTCCTCAGCAGTTAATTGATCAAGTTCAAAGAACTGACAATATTCACAATGAACAACTACAAGACATTATTAACCAAATTGGCTGGCCTACCCCCCAAAAGGTAGGAGTTAAGGCTGCATCTGCTGCTTTCTTACTTGCTGAAAAAGCGCCTTTAGCACTTAAAAAGCAACTTTTACCAACATTTAAGGAGCAGTTCAAACAAGGCAATTTAACTGGACAACAACTTGCTGTATTTACTGACAAGGTGTTAATTAAACAAGGAAAAAAACAACGATACGGAACTCAACTTGCTATCGTTAATAAAGAAGTGATTTTCAATAATATCGAAGATGAAAAGTATGTTGATAAGCGCCGAGCAGAAATGGGAATGATTTCTTTAAGTGCTTATCAATCTTTATTGGAAAAAATGTATCACTTAAAATGATACTTTATAGCAATGTCAGAAATTTTCTGCGTGAGAGCGCACTTAATGGGGTTTGTTTTACAGAACAAAAGTTAAGCATAAAAAAAGCCAGACAGTTATAAACTGGCTGGCTTTTTAGTAGCGCATGAGCTTATCGCTTATTCGCTAAAAGGGTTAACCAATACAATAGTTTCATTGCGATCTGGACCTGTAGAGATAATATCAACAGGTACACCGGTAAGCGCTTCAATACGCTTAATATAAGCAATGGCATTAGCAGGTAATGCATCAACTGATGTTGCACCTACTGTTGATTCGCTCCATCCAGGCATTTCTTCGTATACAGGTGTTATTTTTTCATAACCTTCAGCTGCTGTTGGCGGTACAGTAATAATATCGCCAGCTTCTGTTTTATAGCCTGTACAAATTTTTAATGTGCTTAAGCCATCTAGGACATCAAGTTTAGTTAAACAAAAACCAGTAATGCTGTTGACTTGAATAGCGCGATGCATAGCTACCGCATCAAACCAACCACAACGGCGTTCACGACCAGTAGTTGCGCCAAACTCATGACCTACTGTTCCTAAATGGTTACCAATTTCATCATCCAATTCAGTTGGGAATGGACCTGAACCAACACGAGTCGTGTAAGCCTTAGTAATTCCTAAAATGTAATCAAGGTGACGAGGGCCAACACCACAACCTGTAGCAACACCACCAGCGGTAGTATTAGAAGAAGTTACATAAGGGTATGTACCATGGTCGATATCGAGTAAAGTGCCTTGTGCACCTTCAAACATAATTGATTCGCCATCTTTACGACCTTGATCAAGTATCTCTGAGATATCCGCAACCATATTTAATATCACTTCACGAACGGCTAATGCATCGGCCAATACTGTTTCGTAACAAACAGGTTCAACTTTGTAGTAATGCTCTAAAGAGAAGTTGTGGTATTCAACAATTTCTTTTAGTTTTACAGCAAAAGAATCAGCACAAACTAAATCACCGACGCGTAAACCACGACGAGCAACTTTATCTTCATATGCAGGACCAATACCACGGCCAGTTGTACCAATTGCCTTGTTACCACGCGCAATTTCACGGGCAGCATCTAACGCATTATGATAAGGAAGAATAAGTGGACAAGCATCGCTAATAAGTAAGCGTTCACGTACTGGAACACCTTTAGCTTCAAGCATGGCAATTTCTGTCATCAAGGCTTTCGGGCATAAAACTACGCCATTACCTATTAAACATTTTACGTTGTCACGCAATACACCTGATGGAATTAAATGAAGTACGGTTTTTTCACCGTCAATTACCAAAGTATGACCCGCATTGTGGCCTCCTTGATAACGTACTACGTACTTAGCTTTATCTGTGAGTAAGTCAACAATCTTACCCTTACCTTCGTCACCCCATTGGGTGCCTAGAACTACGACGTTTTTGCCCATGTTTTCAATTTCGATAAAAAATTAGGCGGGGATCTTATCAAAAATAAAAACCGAGTCCAAGTAATAAATGTACAAGTTTGCAGCTATAAATTAATTCCTCTTATGAACAATAACTTAGCGACTTTAGCTAAACTCAAATTACATTTGAATTTAGCTCGGCTCGAGTTAGCTGTAGATGAGTTAATAAAATGCATATACTAATAGAACGCCTGCCAACACTGCTACAGTACCCATGGTTCGGATAGTTACAATGGGTTGTTCCGTTAATTTATGTAGATAAGCCCGCCATTTATTAGGGAAAAGCGCAGGAGCAATCCCTTCAATAATAAGAAAAATTCCTAACGCGATTAACACATGTTCCATACTTTTCTCCTGACAAATAAAAAGGTCATAGCAGTTATGCCATGACCTTTATAAATAGTAACAACTAAATTAATCTATTTTTTAGGGTTAGCGCCTTCTTTTAAAAACTGAAAGAAGTCACTATCAGGTTTAACAACCATAATATCGTTTTTACTATTAAAGCTGTTTTCATATGCTTCTAAACTACGGTAAAAGCTATAAAATTCGGCATCTTGCTTATATGCATCGGCATAAACTTTAGCTGCTAATGCATCACCTTCACCACGCACTTCAAGTGAATTTTTCTTTGCTGTCGCTAACATTACTGTTACTTTTGCATCAATTGTCGCACGGATAATTTCAGCTTGCTCTTGACCTTGTGATCTATGTTCTTTCGCAACAGCTGTACGCTCAGCACGCATACGATCATAAATTGAGTTACTTACCTCTGTTGGTAAGTTTATCGCTTTAATACGCACGTCGATAACATCAATACCTAAGTCTTCACGGCTACTTTCTGCGCTTTTTAACGCTTCAACCATAATACCGGTACGATCGCCTGAAACAATTTCTTTAATGGTTCGGTTACCAAACTCAGTACGCAAGCCATTATTAACTTTTTGCTTTAATAAAGCTCTAGCAACATCTATGGAGCCAGATGTACGTAGATAATAACGAGAGAAATCAACAATCTTCCACTTAACAAATGAATCTACGATCAAATCTTTCTTTTCAGAAGTAACAAAACGATCAGGCTCTTCATCTAATGTTTGAATTCGAGCATCAATTTTTTTAACTGACTCAAAAAATGGAAACTTAAAATGTAAGCCCGGTTCAAAAATGACCATTTCACCTGCTGAGTCACGTTTGATTTTTGAGAATTTAAATACAATGCCTCGTTCGCCTTCATTAATAACGAAAACCGCAGAAACAGATAATAAAAATAGTGCGGCTATAATAATACCAATTAAATTTTTCATTGTTTAGTCTCTCCCACGGTCATATCTGTCATTACGACTTGATGAAGATGACACTGTACTATTCACGGTTCTGGTAGGTTGAGGCGCTGTTGATTCAGTTCTCACGTTAGCAGAAGTGTTGTTTTGTTGTTGAATAATTTTATCTAATGGTAAATACATCATGTTATTACCACCATCAACATCCACCATCACTTTAGACGTTGTACTGTATACTTTTTCCATAGTAGAAATGTACATACGTTGGCGCGTAACTTCTGGTGCCGCAATATATTCTGGTAATATTTTATTGAATCTAGCGACAGAACCTTCAGCATCTAAAACCGTTTGTGATTTATAGGCTAATGCTTCTTGTTCCATACGTTTAGCACGACCACGAGCACGAGGCTCTATACCACGAGCGTAAGCTTCTGCTTCACGACGAAAACGTACTTCATCTTCTTGTGCAGAAATCGCATCATCAAATGCATCTTTTACTTCATTTGGTGGGCGCGCGTCTTTAAAGTTAACATCCACAATTAATAAACCTAAATTATAAGGCTCAATAATTTTTTCTAACTCGGTCCATACGGCTTGACGCACGTTTTCACGACCACTTGTTAAGATATCATCCATCTTAGAGTGACCGACAACAAAACGCAGGGCACTATCTAGCGATTGACTTAAACTGTCGTCTGCATCAGTGACACTAAACCTGTAATCACGCGCGTTAACAACACGATATTGAATTTGCATTTCAACGCGTACGACATTCTCATCTTGGGTAAGCATAAAACCTGAAGCCGGTAAATCGCGAGTACTTTGCATATCAATAGGAATAATCTTATCAATAAAAGTCCACTTCCAACTTAAGCCCGGATCAACAGTACCAGCATATTCACCAAAGCGAAGTACGATACCTTTTTCAGCTTCTTTAATGGTGTAGAAACCACTGAAAGCATAGCCAACTAAAGCTACAACCAAGATCAAACCTAAACCTAAGTTTGAAAAACTGCCGCCTGAATTAGCACCACCACCTGATGATTTACCACCAAAAATACCACTTACTTTTTGACCTAAATCTTTTAATAATTCGTCTAGGTCAGGTGGACCTTGGTTTTTACCACCTTTGTTTTTCCAGGGGTCTTTATCGTTATTCCCCGGTTCGTTCCAAGCCATGATACTCTCCGCTTTGCTAGACCTTGTATAAGGTCATAAAATTAAAATCTAAATTTTTATAGTTCACTAATTTTTCTATTCAAATAGTTAAAAACGCGAATATAAGCCATAAAGGTAGGCTAATATATCAGGCGGTTAACTTTCAATAAAGCCTTCTAACTGCTCTTTATCTTGTTTTAGTAGCCGATTCCACTCTCGCATTGGCATTTCTACATTGAGTAAACAATTACCTTGTTCGTCATACTGCTCTTGGCTAATACAATTTAACTGGTATAACGCCCCACGTAACTTACCGGCACTAGGTGGAATTTTTAATTGGTGTTGAATAATCTCTCGCCCTAAGCGCTCGGCTAAAGCATCAAATAATAGTTCTATACCTACATTTGCTTGGGCTGACAACCATACTCTAATGGGTAAGCCTGTTTCATCGCGATCAATTCTAGGGGCAAGATCGTGTAAGTTATCTATTTTATTACACACTAATAATTGTGGTACATCGCCAGCTTCAATCTCATTTAAAACATCTTGCACTTGTTCTATGTTTTCGCTGCGACGTTCATCAGAAATATCAACCACGTGTAATAAGATTTCTGCTTCGCGAGTTTCCGTTAATGTTGCTTTAAAGGCTGCAACCAAATCATGAGGCAAATGACGGATAAACCCCACTGTATCGGCGAGTATTGCTCGGCCTACCCCTTCTATTTCAATTTTACGTAACGTGGGATCTAAGGTCGCAAACAACTGATCCGCCACATAAACATCGGCCTGTGTAATACGGTTAAATAACGTTGATTTACCCGCATTGGTATAGCCTACAAGAGAAACAGTTGGAATTTCAGCGCGAGTTCTAGAGCGTCTACCTTGTTGTCTTTGACGTTCAACTTTTTCTAATCGTTTGAGGATATTAGTAATACGTTCTCGCAATAATCGTCTATCGGTTTCAAGTTGGGTTTCACCTGGGCCTCTTAAACCAATCCCACCTTTTTGCCTTTCTAAATGCGTCCAACCACGGATCAAACGACTACTTAAATGTTTAAGCTGTGCTAACTCGACTTGCATTTTACCTTCATGCGTTCGTGCGCGTTGAGCAAAAATATCAAGAATTAGCGTTGTACGATCTACCACTCGGCATTCGCACAAAGCTTCAATATGTTTTTCTTGTGAGGGAGATAAACTGTGGTTAAATAAAATGACATTAGCTCCATAGAGCTTAACCATTTCAGCGATTTCACTCGCTTTACCACTGCCAACAAAATACTTGGGGTGCGGTGTTTGGCGTTTAGCCGTAGCCACAGCTAGAGACTCAACCCCCGCAGACGATACGAGCATTTTAAATTCAGCTAGATCTTCCCGTGAACTCTCGTCGGGAAAATCTACATGAACAAGTACCGCTTGCTCACCCGCCTGATAACGATCAAACAAATGTACAACTCCAAACCATACTTATTCTTTTCATACAAACCTATAATTTACTATGATGAATTTAAGATTCTGGTGATTCATCTTCACCTTGGGTAGCAGGTACCGCTGTGTTTACAGCTCGAGCAGGTACCACAGTAGAAATAGCGTGTTTATAAACCATTTGACTGACCGTATTCTTGAGTAAAATCACAAACTGATCAAAAGATTCTACTTGTCCTTGGAGTTTAATACCGTTAACTAAATAAATTGCAACAGGAATGCGATCACGACGTAAAGCATTCAAAAATGGGTCTTGTAAAGATTGTCCTTTTGCCATTGTATGGCCCCTTTTATTATTGTTAATAAAGAACTGTAAAATAAATACTCATATCTTTACGAGTATAGAACGGTTCATTAAAGTTTAAAAACTATTCTTGAGTAAATATAGCAACTTACTCAATAATTGAAACTAATTATACATCAATGTTTCAATATTGCTTATTTGAGATATTACTTGTTGACAATTTGTTACATCTTCCATTGTTAACCATTGTAACTCAGGCCAATTTCTTAGCCAGGTTAATTGTCTCTTCGCAAGCTGTCTTGTGGCACACACTCCACGAAAAATCATTTCATCAAAATCTATCTCACCATTAAGGTGTTGCCACATTTGACGATAACCAACGCAACGTATTGATGGTAAATTTTCGTGTAAATCATTACGCTCTTTTAATTTAATCACCTCGTCCTTAAAGTTTTGCTCTATCATTAGCTGAAAACGTAATTCTATACGTTCGTGCAACGTTTTGCGATCACTAGGTGTAATAGCAAATTGTAATACATCGCCTTCAAGCTTTGCACCTTTGATTTGAGTTAACTGTGTTAAACTCTTTCCCGTTAAACGAAACACTTCTAACGCTCGCGTTAATCGTTGTGGATCATTCGGGTGTATTCTTAATGCCGATTCGCTATCACATTGTTGTAATAGTTCATGCATATGTTGCCAACCTTTATCTTCGGCTTCTTTTTCAATGTCGGCTCGTATCGCTTGATTTGCTTCTGGTAAAGGTGATATGCCCTCAATCAAGCTTTTAAAATACATCATGGTGCCGCCAACCAACAAAGGTATGCGATTGTTACTGCGTATTTGTTCAATTTCAGCAAGTGCATCATGACAAAAATCAGCAGCAGAGTAGCTTTGACTCGCATCTCTAATATTAATTAATCGATGCGGGTATTGTGCTAATTCTTCAGCCGTTGGTTTAGCGGTGCCAATATCCATATCTCGATAAATCAACGCTGAATCTACACTAATAATATCGCAAGGCAAAACATCACAAAGTTCCATAGCAAGTGCTGTTTTTCCTGACGCAGTAGGTCCCATTAAACAAATAACCGGTGGTTGCTTCAACTTGTTTGCTGATGACAATGACATAGTAAAATTATTTATTGGCTGATCCTAACTGACTTATTGAAGATGTGAGGTCTATTAACACGGAATTCAAGCGTAACTGACCGTCTATTTTTTCATTAATTAGCTTTTTCCCTTTATCGACCATCCCTTGTGCCATTTCAAGGTTATATTTTTCAGCACCAATAATACTGGAAAATGCCCGACACCAATGGGTTTGTGTTAACTTCTCTTGTGTAACTATTGCCAATAAAAAGCTGAGAATACTATCAAAACTTGCCGAAATATTTTTATCTCTAAGGCGAGCAGGAAATTGACGAATCTGAATTTTATTACTCGATTTAACCACAATAACAATACCCGCATGTTCAAAGTCTGCTAGGTGCTTTTCGACAAAACTCAATTGGGGTTGAGTTAAAGTTAAACTAACAGGTAATAATAACGGCTGACTAACAAGCCCTTGTTGCCATCGTTGTTGCAGCTCAATAAAATTTACTTCCTGTGCAAAATTAACAATCGATAATAAACGTAATTCATTCGCTAATAAAATTACGCCATATATATCGTCAACAATTTGCAGTAATTGATATGAAGCATTGCCAACGTCAGTAGATGTCATCACCACATCTTGCTTTTCGGTATTGCCCTCTATCGTCGTCATTAACTGCTGATAAGCATTTGACGCCTGCCTTGATGGCTGAATTGGACTATTGTAACTTTGTGGTACGCTTTCTTTAACTGCCTTTAAAGGGGTAACATAATCATCGCGTTGCTGATAAGCATATTGTTGGCTAACTTTATGTGCATCCGACACTTCAAAACTGGACGTCCCCGCAGATTGCTTTGTTAACGCTCCATTAGGCGCAGCCCCTTCTCCCGTAAATTGCTCGCCACCTTCACCATATTCGATATTTTCATGACCTAAACCTAATTCTAGTGATTCTTGCAGCGCGTTATTACATACAGAAAAAATAAAATCATGAATAAAGCGCGCTTGGTGAAAGCGAACTTCGTGTTTTGCCGGATGGACATTAACATCGACTTCGCGATAATCGAGCGTTAAAAATAAAACAAAAGCGGGATGATTATCACCGACTAGGTGTTCAGCATACGACTGACGAATAGCATGATTAATAAGCTTATCTCGCATCATTCGCCCATTGACATAGCTATAACATAAATCGTTTTGACTACGGTAGAAGCTAGGTTTAGCTAACCACCCCCATAAATGTAAATTATCGTGATGACAATCCACTTCTATAGCGTGGTCAATAAAATTTTTACCGCAAACCATAGCAACGCGTTTGGCATACTGTGATTTATCTTTAGCTGCACGATATTGCCGAATGGTTTTACCGTTATGCGTTAAAGTAAATGTGACATCGAATCTTGCTAGCGCAATTCGCCTTACCACTTCATCGATATGGGTGAACTCTGTTTTATCTGTTCTGAGAAACTTTCGACGTGCAGGAGTATTGAAAAATAAATCTTTCACTTCAATAGTAGTGCCATTAGGATGAGCGGCAGGTTGAATAACCACTTCCATATCACGCCCTGCAGCATTAGCTTGCCATGCAGTTTCTTGCTCAGCCGGTTTTGAAGTTAGCGTTAATCGTGACACTGAACTTATTGAAGCAAGTGCTTCTCCTCTAAAACCTAAACTACTGATGGCTTCTAAGTCACGTAAATCTTTAATTTTACTAGTAGCATGGCGGCTAAGAGCAAGACTTAATTCTTCTTTGGCCACTCCTGAGCCATTATCAGATATCCGCAGTTTTTTTGTGCCGCCTTTTTGAACTTCGATGTGTATTTTGGTTGCGCCTGCATCTAGAGAATTCTCTACTAACTCTTTAATAACAGAGGCAGGTCTTTCAACCACTTCGCCTGCGGCAATTTGGTTAGCTAAACGTGCGGGGAGTATTTCAATGCTCATAAGTTGTATTCTATGGGGAGAGTTAGCCTTCGCGAGGAATTTTTAGCGTTTGACCAATTCTTACAGTGTTTGATTTTAAATTATTGGCTGACTTGATAGTCGCCACAGAGACTTTATAACGCTGTGCTAATACCGACAAAGACTCGCCACTAGACACTCGATGCTTTTTATAACCGATAGCCGCCAGTAATGTGCCTTTAGGTGGGTTAATAGTAAAGTAATCGTCAGTCGCATTATAAATCGCTTTTGCTAAGCGGCGTTGATGCCGAGGATCATTTAATTTTCTTTCTTCTTGGGGATTAGAAATAAAGCCAGTTTCAATTAACACAGAAGGTATATCTGACGATTTCAGTACAGCTAAACTAAGACCTTCTGGCTTTTTCTTATGTAGTTTCGTTACTTTTTTTAACTGGCCAAGTACATGACTTGCGAAATCATAACTGCTGCCCATAGTGTATTCTTTTTTCATATCAGCGAGTGTTATCGCCAAATTTTTATCTTTCGTTTTTTTAATGGTTTCGCCAGCACCACCTAACAACTCAGACTCTTTTTCTCTGTTAGCGATCCAGCGTGCGAATTCTGAATTAGCTCGTCTTGGTGATTGAACTAAAACAGAGGCGCCACTTGGCTGAGAAGAAGTAAACGCATCAGCATGAATTGAAATCAGTAAGTCGGCTTTACCTTCGCGGGCTAATTGAGTTTTCCTATTGTGGTTCACGTAATAATCGCCTGTACGAATCATTACTGCTTTCATACCTTTTTTAGCGTTAATTAGTTTTTCAAGCTCTTTGGCTATTTTTAACGTTATACGCTTTTCATAAGTGCCTCTTGAACCAATAGAGCCAGGATCTTCACCACCATGACCTGCCACAATCGCTACAACAACATCTCTTTTAGTCTGCGACGGTTGAGTACTTTTTGCGACTTTCGATTTTTTATTCTTGTCATATAAATCGACAACAAGCCTGTTACTATATCGCCCCGCAGGAGCGAGGGGAAACACTGACAGTTGAAAGCTTTCAGCCAATTCTAAAACAAGACGAGTAGTGCCTTTTACTTTTGAGTGACTGGTTCTGATCCGCTTTATTCGCGGGTCATTTTTTGCTAAATCAGCTAACTTAACTCTATTGTTACTGTTTTTAAAATCAATCACTAAGCGCTCAGGATTCGACAAAGTAAAATATTTATAATCTGGTTCACTTTGCAGATCAAATACAATACGAGTATTTTCAGGTGCAGGCCAAACACGAATACCATCAATACGGTTCGCAGCCAATGCGGAAGAACAAATACAGACAAGCAACAACAATGCTGCTGAAGTTTGTCGAAAAATATGTTTAATCATCAGGCCGCTGTACATTGAATATTATCCCGTGTGTATTTCTTTTAATGCTGTAAGTAAACGAGTGCCTTTTTCAGAACTAGCTAACAAGCTTATACTACGTTGTTCGCCAGTATAAGCAATATTAATCACTAAGTCGGCTTGCGCCAAAACCCCAACCCCTTTTTCCGGCCACTCAACAAAGCAACAGCAATTTTCGGCAAAGTAGTCACGAATACCCATGTACTCCAGCTCTTCGGGATCACTTAATCGATATAAATCAAAATGATAAACATTCCAATCGCCAAGCTCATAAGGTTCAACTAAAGTGTAAGTTGGGCTTTTTACATTGCCAACGTGCCCCATACCACGAACAAAACCTCGTGTTAATGTGGTTTTTCCAGCGCCTAAATCACCATTTAAATAAACTATTACCCCTTGTTTAATAGTGGTTTGTATAACATTGGCTAATTGGCTACCAATTTCAATTGTGGCTTGTTCATCAGCTAAAAAATAGTCAAGTTGTTTCATGGTACTCACATTGGTATGCCATCTAAAATTATCGTGTGCTCATTTTTTCAAAAATATTGCTTAATAAGCCACTTAAAAATTAGACCTTCACATTATTTTCACTAATTCTACCAGTTGCTACGCCATGAATAAATACCGATAAACAGAGCACTACCTATGTAAGGTCTTGCATCTTCACTATTCTATGGAACTTATGTCGCTCCACGGCTTAGCTATGATAAACTTATATTGTTTTTTAGCGGCACCGCTTTTCTTACCGCCAATAGTATTCGTGACTGAATAACTCGAAGATGATTTATGACTGACAATTTACCTAACCAGACGCCTAACAATAGCAAAATTAACGAGCAAGAGATTGATTACCAAGCACTCGCCGAAAACATTAAAGTGTGGGGGCAAGCGCTTGGTTTTGATCAGGTAGGTATTTGTGATGTTGATTTAACAAGTCATGAACCCGCTTTTCTTAAATGGTTAGAAAATAATTATCACGGCAATATGGATTACATGGCAAGACATGGCTTAATGCGTGCTAGACCCGCCGAGCTTGAAAGTGGCACTATTCGCGCCATCAGTGTACGTATGAATTATTTACCTACGGATGCTGCATTTGCTAAGACGCTTAAAAATAAAGATCAAGCCTATGTTAGTCGTTATGCGCTTGGGCGAGATTACCACAAAATGATGCGTAAAAAGCTGCAACAACTTGGTCATAAAATTAAAGCCCATTGTGCTACATTAAATTTCAGACCCTTTGTTGATTCCGCGCCTATTCTTGAACGTCCACTTGCTGAGAAAGCCGGTTTAGGTTGGGTTGGCAAGCACAGTTTAGTTATTAATAAAGAAGCAGGATCTTGGTTTTTTCTCGGTGAACTGCTCGTTGACATTCCACTGCCTTGCGATGAAAAACCAAGCAATGATTGCGGAACTTGTGTCGCCTGTATTAAAATTTGTCCCACTAACGCTATTGTAGAACCTTATGTTGTCGACGCTCGTCGTTGCATTTCTTATTTAACCATAGAATTAAAAGAGGCTATTCCGGTTGAATTCAGACCATTAATGGGCAATCGCATTTATGGTTGTGACGACTGCCAACTAATTTGTCCTTGGAATAAATACGCAAAACTTAGCGTAGAGGAAGATTTTCAACCAAGACAAAATTTAGATAAAGCTTCTTTACTGGAGTTATTTGCTTGGCAAGAGGATGAGTTTTTAACAAAAACAGCCGGCTCTCCTATTAGACGTATTGGTTACCAGTCTTGGCAACGAAATCTGGCCGTTGCTTTAGGCAATGCTAATTTTGATGAACAAATTACACTGGCCTTAACAGATAAACTCTCAACTGCTGAACCTATGGTGGCAGAGCATATTCAATGGGCACTAGAGCAACAAGCCATTAAACAAGATGAAAAACAAACACACACAGAAGTTAATCAACGTTTAACCGCGCGACTTATTCGTTCAGTGGAGAAAGGCTTACCAAGGGATGCATAGCTATCAAACTAGAGGGATGAAAATACATCGATTTCCGGTTAATTATCGCAGCGACCACTATTTTTCTGGCGTCTTTGTTGGCAGTTTTTTTGTATTAATTGCTTTTCTGTTAGGGTGCGTTCTTGCCAACCAATAATTTCATCTATATGTCGAAAACAACCAACACAAATATCTTCCTTGTTTAAACAACAATTTCGCACACATGGCGAGGGAATAGTTTGTGTGTTGCTTTTTATTTCTTCATCGCTCACAAATACTCTCCTTAGGGCGTGTTGAACCGTCATACACCAAGTCACTTAAAGCGAATTGGCATACTTTTCTATCGCACAAAGCTCCCTTTTTATTCCCATTAAAAGCGCTTTGATTTTATCTATATCTTCATTAACAATCTCAAGTTTAATTTGATGACAAAGCGTTAGTAAATTGTTTGCAGCAAGAATATTAGCGTTTTGTGTCAGCTCTTTTAAAGCATGTAAAGCAGCAGCGTTATCTTTTTCTTTTATTGCAGCAGATAGCCCATCGAAGCTTTCATCGTTGCTTTCAAGGTATTCGTCTAACATAAATATAGCTAACTCAGATGTTCCTTGGTGCTTAATATATTGTTCCATATCGAAGCTGGCTTGCGTTGTCTGCTTAACCTTACCTACATCGGTCACCTGCTTTTCATGCTCTTCTGCGCCTTCAATTTTAACCTTTGGATCAATGATTTTTTTATCTGCGTTGGCAGCAACTGGTGGCTTAGAAGACAATTGAATATGATTATCAATAGTAAGATCTTTATTCACTAAAGGAATCAACCAAGGAGATAATACTTTAGTTAACTCGGCTAAGTTAAGTGGTGATGGTAGTCTTTGAGAAGGTTGTTGACCCGAGCTTAGTTGCATGTGCTCTGACAAGCTAAAAAAGCCTCTTGGGGTGGCATTTTCAATTGATGCAATAGCCGTTGGTGCTTGGTCAAATTCATTAATTAACACTAAATAACGCCCAGTTTGCCAATGTTTTTTCATAGCTTGAACTTGAGAGACAACACGCACTTGTAACCCTAACCAATGTAAAACTCGCAATAAGAGTTGATGGTTTTGTGGAGACGTTACCGCGAGTAATACTTCAATCTGTGTTGAGGAAAATTGATAAGGTAAGCACTGCTCGGCATTTAATAATAAATTACTATTGTCATTAGTTGCCAATAAGCTAGCAACACGAGTTAAAAAATCTTCTTGAGATAAAGGGTAGTCGCCATGGCTGTATAAACCTTGCTCATCAAGGGGCACCTGATAACTTTTTTGCATAACCATCAGCTTTGGCTTAATTGGCAAAGCAAGTGAGTCAATAAAATTCGTTAAGTTTTCAATATTATCAGCCAAACAATCACTAGCCAGTATCACAAGCTTTAAGGGCGCAGACTTAAGCTTCTCTGGTGTGCAATGTTCGATAAATGTAGCAACTGAAGTCGACGTCTGTAATATGCCATCTGCACTGTTAATATAACCTTGAAGTACATCATTAACATCTTGCTCTTGAGTAATTAACGCTATATTGGCTTTTTTAAAATCAACCGCTGGTTGTGTATAAATTGCTTTATCCACAATCGCTAAAGGTAACTCAAACGACACAAGGTAACCTTGTTCGATTAATTGGCAATTTAAATTACTGCCATGTTGGCTCTGCAATAGCGTTTTAAAATACTCAATAATATCCACATTTTTTATTAACGCTTTAGTATCTTCACTTTCGGTCACTATTAAAGCAAGATATTCAGGCAAGGCCGCTAAAGGTTTAGATGTATTAACCGCTATTGACACTTTAATGACTTGTTGCCCTGCATTTTTATCAATAACGTCCATTGAAAACAGTAGTTTGCCATTTTGTTGCCCGTGTAATGATAAACGGCATGCAGCTAAAATAAGTCGTTGAAAAAGTCGAGCATCGAGTTTTGCTTTCGAAATTAATTGTGGATCGCAACGCAGCAATATTTGATTTTGTTGAAATTGAGCTTCACATTTTGCATTTATGATGGCCGCATGAATTTCATCAATCAATGACACATCATTTAAACTCAGCGTTTTGGCACTAAGTTGTAATTGAGCGATCACTTGTTGCTGCCTTATCCAATCTAACATACGTGTTAGTTGACGATATACTTGCACCGATGATTGGGAAACTTGCGTGGTGATTAACGTATTTTGACTTTGCAACATGGTTTGAATAATCATGTCGTTTAATGAATTATTTCGCTCGTATTCCGCTTTTTGACTCGCTTTATTTTGTTCAATTAATTCAAATTCAAGATCTTGAATATTTCTTTTAAGTTTATTATGTTGTTTGGCATCAGCGACAGTCCCGTACCAAAGTGTTTCTTCATAGTTAATATATACAGTGACCGTTTGTTTTGTTACTAACTCAACGTTTAATTGCTGCATGAGTCCCTGACTTTTGACCAAGCGCGCTGCTGCTAATAATTCACGACAACTACCTTGAGTAAAATACGCTCGCCAGCTGTATTTTTTATCTACTACTTCAAACGAATCAAATACTTGTATCAGCGCTGGTGATAAACCTCGCAAAGGTAGTTGCCAATAGGCAATACGATTTAACTGGGAAAATGCACAAATTTGTTGCTGATATTCCTGTTCAATTAACGGATTAATGTCACCCGTTTTACTGTCTGAAATATTTGCTATTTCAGTGGTTAAACTCTTACTATCTGTACTGATCAAAGGTAAATCATCAAATGCTTTTAGCTCCAAATTATTGTGTTCTTGCGCGTTGAGTTCTTGCGCGTTAATTTTTTTACTTATTCGAGTGACACACCAGAAAAACAACAATAAAAAGCCAATAATAGCTCCCCAAAATCCTGGTTGATTTTCTCCTTTAAAAATATGCTGGTTGAGTAAATTAAGGTAATTTGTTGATTCGGTTACCTGATCGACTACAAAGCTTAGTTTAGTCAAATCTTCATCAATTATCAGATCGTTTAGTGCATTTAACTGGCGAATAAAAACATTACGGTAATCACTAATCAAGCGTAAATGACCACGCCACTTTGCTATTGCTCTTTGTTCTGTAAACAAGAGTAAGTGTAAGCTTTTTACCTGTTCACTTAGTTCTCGGTTTAATAAAAGTGCATTATTGTTATCACTTAAGGCATTAAAAAGTGAAAATGTTTGGTCGGCTTGGATATTAATTTTTTCAAAGTAATCAAGAGAAGTTTTAGTTGTTAATGCGCTAAAGTCTAACGCAAGTTTTTCAAACGACTGCTTTATAGCAAACAAATTATCTAACATTAAAGAAGATTTGGTATGCGTTTTTGCTCGGGTTATCGTGACAGAGTCATTCGTCGTCCCCTGCATAATTAATTGGTAGAGCTGTTGGCGCTGGCGACTTACATTTATAATGTTTTCTTCTAATGTCGCTATTATTGCTTTACATTGTGCTAAACCTAAACGCAACAATTGATGATTGTGCTGACTGCTTTGAGCAGTTCTATTTGTTAATGTTTGATTGTTTTTATTCTCAATTAACCAAGCAGTAAATAGTGGTGATTTATTTTGCAGCATGCCATTAAGTAATTGCCACTGCTTGATCAACTGTTGATTGTCTTGCTTTATATCACCTGCGCTTGAATCTTTAACTATTTTATTAAGCAGTGCACGTGTTTGAATAAGTGTCGTTTGATATTTTATCTGCTGTTTTAACTGTACTGCCTCAACTGCATTGTGCGATTCGATTTGGCTGCGATGAAATTGATAAGCATTTAATATAAATAAAATAAAAAATACAAAAATACATACTAACCCAACAAGGAGAGTATTTATTTGGCGGCTAACTGATTGTAAAGAAGAATGACTCATGAATAGCTACTTACTAGTAACTTTGCTTTCATAACAAATCAAGCAAAGTTGTTATTTCCCTGTGTTAGTGATTGTATTATTCAATCACCACCCAACGCTAGTTGGTTAGTTTAGGGAATTAGCGGTAAGAAGCAATACTTTTTACTTTTTAGAAAAATAGGGATACCTAATAAATTTGATAACCCTAATAATAGCGATAAGGTATTTCTATGCAGCTTTACGTTTTTTACTGATCCAAGCCCAATCCATGATACATTCAATGGGCGATTCACCCGACTCATCTGTAATCACAACATTGACTAACATATCGCCTTTTTCTTGCGAATGAATTTGGTGTATTTGCTCATCAGTCAATACAGCCTTAGCTGTTAATGCGCCTTGCATTCGGCGTTGATATTTCAATGTTAACGATTTAATCACTGGCACACAGGTATCAGGCACATTCATACCAAAAACAATACCTGATGTAGACTCGGCCAGTAATGCTGCTGCTACGGCATGAACACCACCAATATGATTTTGAACCTTTTTCTTATTAGCTAACGTGATAACCACTTCTTTTTGAGACACTTTCTTTATTTTAATCCCTGTTGTATTAGCATATTTAACTTTAGTACAAAAAAGTAACGTTAAAAGAAATGGCTGCATAAACGTAGGGGCTTGATAAATTTTACTAACAAGACGGCTAAATGTATTGGTCATAAATTACCTATAAATAAACAAGTGGTTTAATGGTATTGTTAAACATACTGGTCAGACCTGCAAGTTTTTTATGGTGGCATGCTAGATTTATTAAGCGCTCTGGAAAAAAATTGATCGCCCCAGTTATAAATGGCTAAACCCGACATCACAAAAATAGCACCAATAATTAAATAGATAGAAACCACTTCATCATTTAATATCACTCCAAAGCTCATTGCCAATACCGGAGTCATCATAGTAATCAAGGCAACGGTACTCGCATTGAGTTTTTGCAATATGTAAAAATAGGCAACGAAACCTAATAACGAACCAAAAATTCCTAAGTATAAAATGGCCCATAGAGATCTTGCTTGCCATTGTTCATAAGGTAAAGTGCCATCAAACAAAAACCAAGTTATTGCAAACATAGGCACTGAAGTGGCTAGCGAACCTACGGTTGTTGCAACTGGATTAATGCTAATTTTCACACTTTTAACTAAAACACCGCTTAAACTAAAAAAGATCACCGCCATCAAAATATACACGAGGCCTAAGTTAAGATTACTATCAAATGATAAACTGCCAGAGCAAACAATCGCTAAGCCAATTAATGATGTGGTCATCGCCAATTTTTTCATGGCAGACAGTTTTGGCTCTGCGAGTATCTTTTGAGCAAAAATACCAGAAAATATCGGCGCTAAACCAAAAATTAACGATATCATCCCTGACGAAATTGTCGCAGCGGCTAGATAAGAAAACATCATGCCCCCATAAACCCCTAGTGCTGAAAAGGTATAAAGACGTAAAGCCGCCTTATCCCAAGGCAAATAAATATTTCGCATGCGTAGAATCATCCAGCCTAAAATAACGGCGATAACCATTCTTGATAATACCGCAAATGTTGGACTAACAGATTCACTACTCCACACTATACCAAGCGGGGTAGTCGACCAAATTAAAACAACTGCTAAATAGGCAACAGATACAGGCATTTTATTCTCCATTAAACTCTTTCAAGTTCAATTAACGATTATTGAAACACGCATTAAAAGCCATAACCAAGGCGGAAATTTTATAAAGGGAAATAAAAAAGCCGCAGAATTGATTGCGGCTTGAAACAATTGAAAAGATTGATTTATCTTAAACTAAACTTTCAAACCACACAGGTACTGCCATCGATTATTGACAGTCACAAGGCGATGACAACAGAGTGTTGAGTGCTGTAGGTTTGATAAATTTAATAACATAATAGTAGCTTACTTTTTTGATTGCATCCATAGTGCGCTTTGCCCCAAAGAGAGTCAATGTTAAAAACGGGAATCTTCGTTATAATTTAAAAAAGTGTTCTTGATAAACCTTTAATTCGCTTATAGATTCTCTAATATCATCTAAAGCTAAATGAGCGCCCGTTTTAACAACCTTATCTAATACCTCAGGCTTCCAACGTCTCGCCAATTCTTTTATTGTACTAACATCAAGATTGCGATAATGGAAATAATCTTCATATTCTGGCATATATTTATTAATAAATCGGCGATCTTGGCCAATGCTATTTCCGCACATAGGCGACTTGCCTTTGGGGACATATTGCTCAACAAATTTAATCGTCTCTTTCATCGCTGTGGTTAAATCAGTTTGACTATCACGACAACGTTGAGTTAACCCTGAATCTCCATGATGTTCAATACACCATTGGCTCATATTATCGAGCACATGGTCACTTTGATGAATAGCGAAAACCGGCCCTTCTGCCAAAATATTCAATTGACTATCAGTAATGATGGTCGCCATTTCTAAAATTACATCTACGCTTGGCTCTAGTCCGGTCATCTCTAAATCGAGCCAAATTAAGTTACTCTCATTACAGGTCATAATTTCCCTTAAAAATATACATTTGTTACAAGTATCAATTTCACAGTATAATACGCAACTAACACAAACCAATGCAAATACACTGGAATGCCAAAATAAAATGATAAAGCATCATGGCTAAAGCTAAAAAACTGACGAAAGGTCAGGTACGCCGTATTAAAGATAATCAAGCCAATAAACTTAAAAACCTTAAAAGCAAAAAAAGCAGCGATAAGGTTCAATGGCAAGATGATCAGTTAGGCGATGCACAAAGTGGTGTTATCATCAGTCGTTTTGGTCAGCATGCTGATGTTGAAGGCAGCGATAAGAAAATTTATCGTTGTAACATTAGGCGTTCAGTTAAATCATTAGTGTGCGGCGATAAAGTTATATGGCGCTTAGGTAAAGAAGAACAAGATAAAATAAATGGCATTATCGAAGTAGTCGAAGAACGCACATCTATTTTGAGTCGCCCTGATGTTTATGACGGTGTTAAACCGATTGCAGCTAATATTAGCCAAATACTGATTGTATCTTCCGTGTTACCTGCTTTTAATCCTGATATTATTGATAGGTATTTAGTCGCTGCTGAGCAAACAGGTATAACCCCCATTATTGTACTTAACAAAATTGATTTGCTCGATGAAAACAATACAGCCGAAATTGAAACCCAATTAGATATATATCGCTCTATCGGTTATCAAATTATTTATGCCAGTAGCGAAACTCGAGAGGGCATCGCAGCAATTAAACAACAACTGAATCAGCAAACCAGCATATTTGTCGGTCAATCTGGCGTTGGAAAATCTACATTAACCAATACACTCATGCCAGAACTAGGCGTGTTAACAAAAGTTGTCTCAGAAAACTCTGGATTAGGTCAACATACCACTACGGTAGCTCGTCTTTATCATTTTAATGATGGCGGTGATCTTATCGACTCACCAGGTATTCGTGAATTTGGTTTATGGCATTTAACCCCCGAACAAGTGTGCCAAGGTTTTATTGAATTTGCAGATTACTTAGGCTACTGCAAATTTAGAGACTGTAAACACCAAACTGATCCGGGTTGCGCTTTAATTGCCGCTGGCGAAGAAAACAATATTCATCCAAAACGTTTAGCTAGTTTTCAACGAATTCTAAACAGTTTAGGCGACAACACGTTAACCTCGCGATTTAACGATTAACATTTCAAAATTAAATATAATATAAATTAAGTTAAGGAAAAATTAGTGTCTCTTGATAAAGTTAAAATTACCCTGCAGTATTTAATGCCCAAACATGCTATTTCTCGCTTAGTTGGCAAACTCGCTGCTGCTAAAATGGGATGGCTGACCACCAAGTTAATCGCTATGTTTATTAAGTCTTATGAAATAAACATGGCTGAAGCCAAATTCAAAAATGCCAAAGACTTCGAAACATTTAATGAGTTTTTTACCCGCGAATTAGCAGATGGCGCTAGAACTATCGATGAAGACCCAACAACACTTTGCTACCCAGTAGATGGTAAAATTAGCCAACAAGGTGGCATTGTAGATGGCCAACTTATCCAAGCAAAAGGTTTTGATTATAGTTTAACAACATTACTTGGTGGTGATGAAAAAACAGCGGCTCCCTTTCAAAACGGCCATTTTTCTTGTATTTATTTAGCCCCTAAAGATTACCATCGTATTCATATGCCAATGGCCGGCACTTTACGAGAAATGATTTATGTACCTGGTGATTTATTTTCTGTTAACCCATTAACCGCGAATAATGTACCTAACCTATTTGCCCGAAATGAACGTGTTGTTGCGATATTTGATACAGAGCACGGCGCAATGGCGATGGTTTTAGTTGGCGCTACAATTGTAGCCAGTATTGAAACTGTTTGGGCGGGTACAATTACACCACCTGCAGGTAAAGATATATTTCGTTGGCAATACCCTGCATCAGGTATTGATGCGGTACATTTAGCCAAAGGAGCTGAAATGGGTCGCTTTAAGCTAGGTTCTACTGTGGTAACAACTTTTGCCCCAGAAATGGTCGAATTTAATCAGACCGCAGGTCCAAACACAGTGACTCGTTTAGGTGAGCATTACGCCGATCTATGTAGCTTTAAAAACACGGCAACTGAGTCGGTAAGCGAATAAATTAATGCAAGTTATTGCTCATAGAGGTGCCAGCGGCGACTTCCCTGAAAATACTTTATTAGCGTTTAATCAAGCAATAACTCAGCAAGCAGATGGTATTGAATTCGATGTTCAATACCATCATTCTGGTCACTTTGTTGTTTTTCATGATAATTACTTAGAAAGACAAACTAATGGTAAAGGCACAATCAACCATTATTCATTGGCAAATTTACAACAACTTGATGCGGGACAAAAACAGTTCATCCCTACACTCGAACAAGCTTTAGCAACAATTAATGGTCGATGTATCGTTAATATTGAAATAAAATCTTCAACAGATGACGAGTCTTGCTTACAAGAAATGACTAAAAAGCTCATGACAATATTAACAATAGCCATTAACCAACATAACTTTATCTCCTCACAATTAATTGTCTCCTCTTTTAATCACCTGTTACTCGCAAAAATTAAAAAGTTAATTCCTCAAACACCTACCGCAGCGTTAGTCGCCTCCTGCCCTATTGATTTTGCCCATTGCGCTGAGCAACTTAACGCAATGAGCTTTAATCCGTCGATAAATATTGTTAATCAACATTTGGTGGATGACGCTCATCAACGAGGCTTAAAAGTATGGGTTTATACGGTTGATAGAAAAGAAGATATCGCTAAATGCTACGATTATGGTGTAGATGCTGTTTTTACCAATTACCCAAATCGAACCCTGCATTATATTAACCAGCTAAAAGGAATATAACTACAAATTAAGATAAATGTCATAAAGCAGATTTTTTAGTTGCTCATTTAATCAACAAGAGATACGATTGAGTTCGTATAATCATTTTTTAGCGTTTATTTTAATTAAACAAAATGCAGTAATCGCAAGAAGGAAAACTAGATGGCTCGCGATAAAAATACTATTAAACCCACAGAAGCAGAATTAACCTTGCTTAATGTACTTTGGCAAATGGGGCCTGCAACTGTGAGACAAATCCACGATGTTGTCAGTGTGTCACAAAAAACAGGTTACACTACTGTGTTAAAGATATTGCAAATTATGCATGAAAAATCGTTAGTTATTCGTGATGAAAGCAATCGTGCTCATGTTTATGCTGCGGCCAATAGTGAAACCCAAACGCAATCATCTTTATTAAAAGATTTGGTCAGTAAAGCATTTGGCGGTTCAACATCAAAATTAGTTATGCGTGCCCTTGATGAATCAACCAGCCAAGAAGAAATTGCCGATATTCGCCAATTACTTAATGAGCTAGAAACATAATTCATTTTTAAGTTTTTATTTACTCTCAAGCGTTAGGATTTTTTTCTTTTGGACAATATTATGCAGGAGTACTTTTTAAGTAATCCTTATTTTTATAGCTTAGCACTCACCTTGATCCATTTTTTATGGCAAGGTTGTATTGTAGCGCTTGCGCTTAAATCAGCATTAATATTGACCTCGCATAAAAATCCACAATTACGTTATGCATTTGCCTCATTTGCCATGTTGCTTTGCTTGTTTCTGCCCTTTGTTACTTTTGCGATTATTTATCAACCCGATGAAGTTGCCCTTGCACAATCAAACAAATTAATTCCATTACTTGAAACATCCGTCAGTTATTTACCTAGCCAAAGTGCCTTTTGGACCACGAATATAGTAGGTTACCTACCTTATTTATCACTTTCTTGGCTTACCATCGTCATGTTGCTAACGTTTAAACTACTTATCGAAGTTTTTACTGTTAACCAACTATCTAAGCAATCTGTGGTGCCTGTTGATACAGAGCTTTTACAGCGCTTTAATTTATTAGTTGCTAAAATGCAGCTGCCTAAATTACCTCGGTTATTAATTTCATTAAAAACTGATGTACCTATGGCTATTGGTTGGTTAAAACCGGTGATTCTATTACCTGCTAGTATGTTAAGTAATTTAACAACTGAGCAACTAGAAATGCTGATATTACATGAGTTAGCGCACATACGCCGTCATGATTATCTTGTTAATTTTTTACAAACATTGGTCGCTATTTTATTATTTTTCCATCCTGCTGTGCAGTGGATTTCCAAACAAATGCGAAACGAGCGCGAATACTGTAGTGACGATATCGCCGTTGAATATTGCGGTAATGCGGTGGCGTATGCTCATACCTTGGCTGACACCGCGACTATTTGCAGTAAACACCGCCATCACACAATTCCCAATATGGCCATGGCAGCTTCAGGAGGCGATTTAAAACAACGCGTTGTTCGTTTAATAGACCATCATTGCACGCCAAGTAACGATGTTGGAAAGTGGTTAGCAGCTAGCACAATTGTTGTCGCTATTTTCGGTTTCAGTGCCCAACAATATTTAACGCCAGGCTTATTTGAAATAGGCACCAATAAACATGCATTAACTGAGTATAACGATGAGTTTACTCATCAAAGAAATTATCAAGAAAGTGCGTTAACTAAATCGACTATTGCGCGCCAACTATTAACAAGTGAAGCAAGTTTCCCTAACAACTTAGCAGAGTTTGATAAACCAAACCCCACGTTAGTATCGCCTAAGCAAACTGCTAATAAAGATGTTATAAGAAATAAAAAAGTAATAAAAACGCAAGTTACCACAGACAAAATACTGGTTGCTGAGCAGTCATTACCTGTTCAAGAAGTCATGCAACCAATTTCAGAAACTAACACAGCTGTTGTAGCCAAAACCAATACGACTAATACAACTGAAGTTACGCCCAATATTTCATCTTTCGATAAAAGCAATGAAACCGAAAATAATGATAGTCTTCATCAATTATCGCTTTCTACATCTTCAGTAAACACTGTAGAAGCTGACAATTTAACATTACCAAGTAAAGCGCTATTAACTCAATCAAGCGCGACAATAACAGAGACGAATCTGGCACAGACTAACACCAATAATCAACCAGAAATAAACGCCCTTTCTGCTACTTCACTAGTAATGGAACAAAACTCTCCTAAACAAGCGTTAGTCAAAAATGATAAGTCGCCAGTGGAAATTTCATTCGAAGAGTTAGATTCAAGCCTTCAGTCAACATCTACTAACATGGCGAATCCGTATGCAAGCCAAATAGCTAGTTTAAATGAGCCGGCAAATAATCAGCGTCAATCGAAAGCAATAGCTGAATTAACAGCGATTGACAATATTAATAGCCAAGCCATTAATGCCAACTTAACTCATACCAACTTAAATAAAGTTGACTTGATTCAATTTGAGAGTAATTTAGCCCATAAAGTACCCGAACACCGTTTTGCTTCTTTAGAAACGAATAAAGCGACTCTTCAAATCACGCCCCCTTTTAAAGAAAAAGCAAAGCTCATTTACGGTATTGATCCTAAATATCCCTCTAATGCCAAACGTAAAGGGTTAGAACTTGAGGTTCAGGTTCACTTTACTATTGATAAAGCTGGCCGAATTAAAGATATTGAGTTTGAACAGCAAAATAAAATCAGTTATTTTAGAAATGCCATCAAAACCGCAATGAGAAAGTGGTCATTTCGTCCAGCAAAAGTCGGTGGGCAACCGGTTGAAAGCCAAATGTCTAAAATATTCTCTTTTAGCTTAACAAGCTAGATTGCTTTATTACCTTATCGCATATTATCCATGCCCTACTGTAAATGTTGTGTAAAAAATATCGCCTCACCATCTTGTTACCGTATGATATAAGCCGCCATTAGACACATTAGGATCAGGGGCAATATGAAAAATAAACACATTTTACTCATTGATGATGATCAAGAGTTAGCTGAACTTTTGACCGATTACTTAAGTTCAGAAAATTTCGAAGTAACCTGTTGTTTTGATGGTGTTTCTGGCCTATCACAATGCTACCTGGATAATATAGATATCATACTGCTTGATGTAATGATGCCCGGTTTAACTGGTTTTGAAGTACTAAAAGCGCTCGGTGGAAAACATAAAACCCCTATTTTAATGTTAACCGCAAAAGGCGATGATGCTGACAGAGTGTTAGGGCTTGATTTAGGTGCAGATGATTATCTTGCTAAGCCTTTTCACCACAAAGAATTACTCGCTCGCATTAAAGCTATTCTTAGAAGAATTAGTATTGTTGAGTCCAGCCAAGCCCCTCAATCACAACTCCAAATAAACCAAGTGATAATTGATCATTCAACACGTTTGGTCACTTGTCATCAACAACCGGTAGAATTAACAGGTACTGAATACCAAATATTGACTTTATTAATGGAGCAACACAGTAGTATTGTTAGTAAAGACACTATTTCTGAGCAAGTACTAGGGCGTAAATTATCACCTTATGATAGAAGCATTGATATGCATGTGAGTAATATTCGTCGAAAATTAATGCCTTTTAGCTCGACTGAAAAAATTAAAACTGTTCGTGGTGCAGGATATATATTCCTGTCGGGTCACACTTCATGATTGCCATTTTAAAACGCTGGTTTAGTTCAATACTCTTTAAGTTATTTATTTGCTTTTGGCTAATCATTATTTTATCGATAGCTTTTACCCGATTACTTTCAATTCAATTTAATAACGATAGTGTGATATTACCTGCTCATAAAGGCGACTTACGACGGTTAGATTTTGTTGACCGATATATAAAAAAGCACTCGCTTGATAAACCACAAGCGTTATTAAAAACAATCTATAAAAAAATGGAACGAGGACCATATAAACCGCCAATATTTTGGTTAAAGAACACTCAAACTGGCCAAGCGTATACTTTAGGTAAAAATAAGCATGAACGTTTAACAAATTACTTAGACAAGAACACGTTTAGTGAAATGGTAAGTATTCAATTTCCTTACACCAGAATAACCGGTCCTCTTGATTTCAATATTAATAACGAGCCTTACCAACTTTACTTAATTAACAGAGATAAAAATAAGCAAGTTGGTCTTTTTATAATGCAAATGCCAGCCTGGGCTCGCATATTAACACCACTAATAATTAGCCTAATCATTAGTTGGTTATTAGCTCGTTCACTCATTAAACCATTAATGGTGATCAAAAAATCAGCCACACAACTTGGCGATGGTGACTTATCTTCACGAGTCATAGATATTACCAAGCGCAATGATGAGTTAGGCCAACTTGCATCTAGCTTTAATTTAATGGCTGAAAAACTCGAACAAAACTTAGGTGCACAACAGCGACTTTTAGGTGATATTTCTCACGAGTTACGCTCACCAATGACACGATTACAAATGGCGTTAGGTTTAGCGCAAAAAAGTAATATCTCAAGCAGCGAAATGAATAAATACCTACAACGTTGCGAGCTAGAAGTTTCACGTTTAGATAGTATGATCAGTGATACTTTAGCGCTATCACGCCTTGAAAATTCTATGCAACCGCTGAGTTTACATGAAATTAACCTGGTTTCATTAATCGAACAATCGATTGAAGATGCCCAATTTATTGCCAATGAGAAATCCGTTACTATTGCGCTTCAATCGAATAAATCACATTGTTTTTTAGCCGATAACCAACTCCTGTCTGGAGCGGTTAATAATATTCTATTCAATGCGGTAAAATACAGCCCTGTTGGTGGACAGATCATTGTTAATATCATCACAACCTCAGAGCACTTAGTCATCATCATTGAAGATCAAGGTGTCGGTGTACCCAGTCAAGATTTACCTCACTTATTTGAACCTTTCTATCGTGTGGTTGAAGCCAGAGATCGCCTTACCGGTGGTACTGGTTTAGGATTAGCCATTGCCAAACAAGCAGTTTTAGCACATCACGGTGAAATTAGTGCAAATAATAATGAAAAAACAGGGTTAACTGTTACTATAACGCTACCTCTTGCTAATCATTAGTTTTTAATTAGCCATTAACAATGCAACAACAATGAAAATAGTCAAATTAACAGGCTCTCTTATCTTTCTTTCATTTATGATACTAGTCGCCAAAGGAAATATGGTTATGGCTGATAGCCCAAACTACACAAAAAACTTTACCAAAGAAAAACAATTAAATTCACTTTATAGCAATGAAATCAATAGTTTTTGGCAACAAGGTATTTTTGGCCATTTCACAGGAACTCATAACACACGAATTAACTACGCGGCTTTTGTAGAGCCACCTAAAACAGAACAAAACAGAGCTTGTTTAGTCATCATTCCAGGTAGATCTGAAGGCTATTTAAAGTATCAAGAATTAGCATTTGATTTATTTCAATACGGTTACGATATTTTTATTATTGACCACCGTGGACAGGGTATATCAGAGCGTTTATTGGCTAATCCACACAAAGGTTATGTGGATTCATTTGAAGACTATAGTGATGATGTACATTTGTTCACAGAGACCATTGTTAAAAAACATTGCAGTGAAAAACCTCACTTGTTGTCTCATTCAATGGGGGGAATAATTGCTGCACGTTTCCTACAAAAACATCCAGACTCTGTTAAATCTGCTGTGCTATCTTCCCCTATGTTCGCCATTAATAGTGGTGCTATTCCACAATGGTTAGCTAAAGCCTTAGTTTACAGTACAGTACAATTAAATCAGTGGTTTTCGGATAGCCCTTGGTATTTTATTGGCCAAGGTGATGTTAAAAATAATGCGTATCATATGGATAACTTTGCTAACAATCCATTAATGCAATCCCAACTTCGTTATCAACAATTTACTCAGCTTTATCGGTCAACCCCAGCAATACAGTTAGGAGGTGTGACTGCTCATTGGCTCGCACAAGCTTTAGAAGCAGAACAGACCGTCTTCAATAATCTACCTATGTTAACCGTGCCAATTTTGGTTCTGCAAGCAGGTGCAGATAGTGTTGTCGACAATGAAAGACAAAATGAGTTTTGTTATCAACTCAATAAACTTCAACCGCGTTCATGTCCAAATGGCAAGCCAGTTATTATTGAGCATGCTCGCCATGAATTATTTTTTGAGTCGGATCACTATCGCGAAGAAGCAATCCACCGAACTCTCGATTGGTTTAATACTTTTAACTAAATTAACCTAAACTTAACTCACTTATTTTTTCACAACCGATGATGGATCGTGATGAATGAAAACCTCGCATGGGGCTAGTGCTTGGTTAATTTTATTTTCGATAGCTTCACCAATACGATGAGCTTCTAACAAGGACAATTGATCCTCAAGCTCTAAATGAAACTGGATAAATTTGTCTTGGCCAGCTTGTCTCGTTCTAAGTTCATGTACGCCTAAAGCTTTCTCATGTTGTAAAATTATTGTTTTTATTTGCTCGCGCTCTTGTTCGTCAAGCTCATGATCCATTAAATGTTGAACACTTATCCAAACAATTTTTCCAGCCCCAAACATCAAAAATAGCCCGACTAAAATAGTAAAAACACCATCGGCTTGTAACCAATAGCCTTGACTAAGCAAAATTGCCGCTAAAACGCCTAAATTAAGGAGTAAATCAGATTGGTAGTGTAAAGCATCAGCACTAATAGCAACAGAACCAGTCTTCTTAATCACAACCCGTTGAAAAGCGACCAAAGCCAACGTAAGTACTATAGCAATAATGGTTATCCAGATACCTGTTTGTGAATGTTCTAAAGGTTGTGGAGAAATTGTCCTTTCGACGCCATGAAACAATAATAATGATGCAGAGCCTAGCACAAATGCCGCTTGAACTAATCCAGCTAAGCTTTCCGCTTTGCCATGACCAAACTTATGCTCTTTATCAGCAGGAGCTAAAGCAAACTTTAAAATTATCACGTTTGTTAAAGACGCAAATAAGTCCAACATTGAGTCGGTAGTTGAAGCAAGCATGGCGCTCGAGTCGGTAACAAACCATGCATAAAGCTTAATTACCACTAAAAGTAGTGCTACACCAATAGCAGCAAAAGCGCCTAAGCGTACCCAAGTAGTATAGTCGTCAGCTTGATGACTTATTTGATTGGAGGCTGAGTTCACAAAAAGTCCTTTTTACTCAAATCTTATTTTGATAACAAACATCATACCATTACTTATTATTTTCACCATGAGATCTTGCATCGCTCAATAATATGCCAAAAAAGATTCAGGTGATTGTAAAAAAACAGATACATACTACAAGTTTCGTATGTCTGAATATCACTAAATGTAAACGTTTATTACATATTTAACAGCCAACAATCGTACAATAAACACCCAAATAGCAACTAATCAATCACTTAGTTAATTCTAGCGCTAAAAAGCTGATCTTTTTTCCTTACAACCTTTAAGTCAATCGTTACAACTTTATCGAAAAAATAAGCCACTATTAATTTAGTAAGGCATTTACAGCTTTACTCAATAGGGAATTAAGCAGTTAAACAACCATCTATTGAAAGCTTTGTTATTAGCAATGTAATAACAAAGTAACAATTAGCAACCAACTATAATGAACTGGAGAAGATCATGACTAAAATTAAATCTACATTATTAGCAATTACCGCAGCATTACCATTATTAACACTTAGCATGTCAAGCCAAGCAGCCATGAGTCCATATATGGAGAGCGCATTAATTGATGTGTGTAAAGCCGCGCTGAGCAACAATGTAATAAAGCTTAATAATACAACTAAAGAGTATCGTTTAAAAAATAAAACAATTGCCTTAAAGTTAATGTGCAATGGCGAAGATGTTATCACTTTTGCTGAATATCACGGCGCAGATAAAACAGCCGCTAGATTACAAAAAAGTATAGGTAACGTACGCATCACCGATGTAGCAGCATTATCGAAAATCAATGTAACCTTTTAAAAGGTATACATGTTATGGAAAGGTTTATTGGCTAGATTCTACCTATAAACATGAGCACTCAAATGTGATGTATGGGTGCTCCCATTGTTACAACCCCCCCTTGTTATGCAAATAAGCATTATCAAACATGTAAATTAATTTAATCCACTTGTATTATTTGTTGAGTTAATAACAGGTATAATAATAACTCTTACAATTTTCATGATGTGATCTTGCTATGCTAGACGTTGTACTTTTTCAACCTCAAATTCCACCCAATACGGGCAATATTATTCGTTTATGTGCTAATTCTGGTTTCAGGTTACATTTAATTGAACCACTTGGTTTTGATCTTGACGATAAAAAGCTTCGCCGCGCAGGACTTGATTACCATGAGTTTGCCGCTGTTATTCGGCATAAAAATTTTTCCGCTTTTATTGAAAGCCAGCAACCCAAACGAGTATTAGCAATCACAACTAAAGCATCAAACTTTTATGGAGATGTAACATTTAGCCAAGGAGATTATTTGCTATTTGGCTCAGAAACCCAAGGATTACCCGAAGAAGTGCGTCAGCAAATTCCAGATCAAGACAAAATACGGATCCCGATGTTAAAAGACAGTAGAAGTATGAATTTGTCTAATGCGGTGTCTGTGATTGTATATGAAGCGTGGCGACAATTAGGCTTTAATAACGCTGTATAAGATAAGCTTTATTAGCAAAAGGTTAAACAGGCTCTCGCCCATTTAACCTTTGTATTTTATTCATATTTACGTTCGCGAGACAACAAATCTCCCGCAGCAAGCTTGGCTTCTTTATCGCAATAAAGTACTTGATAAACCTGATCAACAATGGGCATTTCAACGCCCATTCGTTGGGCAAGCATATAAACTTCTTTCGTATTACGATAGCCTTCAACAACTTGTCCAATTTCAGCCATTGCTGTTTCAACGCTATCACCATGACCTAATGCTAAGCCAAAACGGCGATTACGAGACTGGTTATCAGTACACGTTAAGACTAAATCTCCTAAACCAGCCATCCCCATAAAAGTAGCGGGATCTGCTTTTAATGTTAAGCCTAAGCGGGTCATTTCAGCTAAGCCGCGTGTAATAAGTGCTGTACGGGCATTAGCGCCAAAGCCTATTCCGTCCGCCATACCAGCAGCAATCGCAATAACGTTTTTAACCGCTCCGCCTAATTGCACACCAATAAAGTCTTTATTGCTATAAACTCTAAATGTTTTTTCGCAATGCAATAATTCAGATAATTCTTGCACAAAATTATCATCTGTCGACGAAAGTGAAATAGCTGTAGGTAAACCAGCAGCCATTTCTTTGGCAAATGTTGGACCTGACAATACCGCTAGAGAAATATCATCACCTAACACGCTTCGCGCGACATTTTGCAATAAATCACCAGACTCAGGATCTAATCCTTTCGTTGCCCAAGCTATTCTTGCATTTGGTAATAAATATGGTTTTATTTGAATCAGCATATCGCCGAAAACATGACTAGGCACCACCACTAAAACATTATTACTATGTTGAAGCGCTTTTTGTAAGTCATTTTCAAGAATTAAGCTATCAGGAAAGGTACTACCGGGTAAGTATTTTTCATTCCCACGAGTGGCAGACATTTCAGCAATGTGGGCACTATCTCGTCCCCACAATACTGTTTTATGGCCATTTCTTGCAAAGCAAATAGCCAAAGCAGTGCCATACGATCCAGCACCTAAAACTACTACACCTTTATCTACACTGCTATTAGAGGCACTCATTATTAGTGAGTTTCAGTTCCTGCAGGAGCAGCTTCAGCTTGTTGTTTCACATATGAAGCAAATAAAGCTTCAAAGTTAACCGGAGACAAATTTAATTGTGGGAATGAACCACGGTTAACTAAACTAGCGACAGTTTCCCGAGCATAAGGGAATAATGTTGTAGGACAAAAAGAACCAATAGTATGTGCGATACCAGCTTCTGGTAAGTTACCAATCGTAAAAATACCGGCTTGTTGTACTTCGGCTAAGAAAGCGGTTTGACCTTCGATAATAGCAGTAACCGTTACGGCTAAAACAACTTCATACGTGTTATCAGCAAGCTTGTTTGAACGAGTATCAAGATCTAGCTTAATTTCTGGTTTCCATTCTTTTTGAAAAATAGTTGGAGAATTAGGTGTTTCAAAAGATACGTCTTTTGTGTAAACACGTTGAATGGCAAATTGTGGACCGGCTTGTTCTTCGTTTGTTGCTGCTGCATTGTTTTCGTCAGACATCTGAATATTCCTATTGATTTTTGTAATATTTTTACTGAAATTTATCATTAGTTATCGATAAGTTATTATCAATAACCAATCCATAACTAATTGTTTTAAATACTTTTACGTTTATTTATTCTGCTAATAATGGGTCAAGCTGCTCATTGTAGTTAAGCGCATATAACTCATCACAACCACCAATATGTTTATCATTAATAAAGATTTGAGGTACGGTTGTGCTGCCATTGCTTCGTGCAATCATTTCTGGTCTTAGTTCAGGGTTTTTATCAATTTCAAATTCTTGATAAGCCACTGACTTTTGAGCCAATAATGCTTTTGCTCTGGTACAGTAAGGGCAATATCCTTTACTGTATATTTCGATTACTGCCATTTTTATACCTTATTTCTTAGTGGTGGGTAAACCTGCGCCCTGCCATGCGTTCATACCGCCTTTAAGTAAATTGACTTGGCTAAAACCTGCTTTCAATAATTGACTGGCAACTTTAGCAGCAGTCATACCTGCGGCACATACTACAATAATGGGTTTGTCTTTGTATTTTTCAAGAGTAGCGAAGTCATTATTGTTTGCTTTTTCAACTGAAAAACGTTTCGCATCAAGAATATGACTTTGGTTAAACTCTTTTTCCGCACGAATATCAATAACTAAGCCTTCACTTTTATTCACTAAGAAGGTTAATTCTTGCGGCGTAACTTGTTTAATTGGTGACATTTTTATTTTAATGCTAATCACGATAATCATGACAACAATGGCAACCCATGCCGCACTTAACATTGGATGGTTATTTGCAAGTGTTATAAGTAGTTCCATAAGATAAGTTTATTCTCTAATTAGGTTAATTTTAAACAGGCACAGTATACCTAGATGTTATCTATAAATATAGTGAGCTATCTTGTCCTTATTTTGACACCTGCTTGGTAATATAACATCACAAAAACACGCGATTTTACTGTTAAAGTCCATTGTGATTGCTATAAAGCTCAGTGTACAATGTTTGCACTTAACATTAATCACTGCAGTAAAGGAAAGGGTAATGCCGAAGAAAAAGTCGATCGTTCTTATTATATTAGATGGTTGGGGATATCGTGAAGACAGTGACTCTAACGCTATTTTTCACGCAAAAACTCCAGTACTCGACAATTTAAAAGCAAACTATCCCAATATGTTAATTGGTACTTCAGGTATGGCTGTTGGCTTACCAGAAGGTCAAATGGGTAATTCAGAAGTTGGTCATGTCAATTTAGGCGCTGGGCGTGTTGTTTACCAAGACTTTACTCGCATTACTAAATCAATAAAAGACGGTGAATTTAATCAAAACCCTGCATTATGCCAAGCGGTAGACAAAGCAGTGAGCGACCAAAAAGCTGTCCATATTTTTGGCTTATTATCTCCAGGTGGTGTTCATAGCCATGAAGATCACCTTATCGCTATGATTGAGCTTGCTAAAGCGCGAGGTGCTAATAAAGTGTATTTACATGCATTTTTAGATGGTAGAGATACGCCTCCACGCAGTGCCCAAGCTTCTTTAGAAAAAGTAGACGCTACTTTTAAATCATTATTCACCGATGAAAATGACGAAGGTCAAATAGCGTCAGTTATCGGTCGTTATTATGCGATGGACAGAGATCAACGTTGGGACAGAGTAGAAAGTGCCTACAATTTAATGGTTTCTGGTGAAGGAAAATATCAGTATGAAAGCGCCACAGAGGCATTAAGCCAAGCGTATCAACGCGATGAAAATGATGAGTTCGTTAGTGCTAGTGCCATTGTCGATGCTACAGGTAATACTATACAAGTAAACGATGGTGATGCCATGATTTTTATGAACTTTCGAGCAGATCGTGCACGTCAGTTCAGTCGCTGTTTTACCGATAAAGATTTTAATGGCTTTACTCGTAAAAAAGTTCCTGCATTAAGTGACTTTGTCATGTTGACTGAATATGCTGCTGACATACAGGCCAGTTGTGCATTTGCCCCTGAAGTATTAAATAATGTTCTAGGCGAATGGTTAGAAAAACATAACAAAACGCAGTTACGCATTTCAGAAACAGAAAAATATGCTCACGTCACATTTTTCTTTAGTGGCGGTAAAGAAGATACTTTCAAAGGCGAAGAGCGTATTTTAGTGCCTTCTCCTCAAGTTGCCACTTATGATCTGCAACCAGAAATGAATTCAGTATTACTAACCGATAAACTAGTTGGCGCGATAGAGAGTGGCGAATACGACTTTATTGTTTGTAATTATCCTAACGGAGATATGGTGGGTCATACGGGTAAATTTGACGCCGCAGTTAAAGCCTGTGAAGCAGTAGATACTGCGATGGGACGTGTTGTTGAAGCATTAAAGAAGACCGGTGGCGAATGCTTAATTACTGCCGATCATGGTAATGCCGAACAGATGGTAAACAACGAGTCTGGTCAAGCACATACTGCCCACACTTGTGAGCCTGTTCCTTTAATTTATGTTGGCAGAAACGCTGTTCCTATTGCTACTGGTGCATTAAGTGACATATCTCCGACGTTATTAAAGTTGATGGACCTAGAGCAGCCTCAAGAAATGACGGGCTCTGTACTTATGCAGTTAACCGATTAATTGATTACTTATTTTCGCCAGCGAACTTTACAATTACTATGTAGTGTATTCTGCATAGTAATTTGTGCTGTCAGTCCGTTAGTGAATGCAGCAACTGAAAAACAAAATACCGACAAACAATTATCGGATGTCAAAAAAGCAATCCAAAAGCAAAAATCTTCAATTGTTCAATTCAATAAAGATCGCGATGCACTAGAAAAAAAGTTAAAAGCCGATGATATAGCCATAGGTGATGCTGCTAAAGCAATTAATGAAACCAAGCATTCACTCGAGTCTACCCAGCAAAAAATATCTGAATTAGAAAAAACTAAAATTGAACTCACTATACAAAAAAAGCAACAAGAAAATATACTCGCTCAACAACTTAGGGCTGCTTACAGTACAGGCCATCACGACTATATTAAGTTATTATTAAACCAAGAAAATCCAGCAAAAATTCAGCGTACAGTAACATATTATAATTACCTTAACGCCGCTAAAATCAAAGAGATTGACCAATTTAAAGCGACACTTAGTGACTTACTTGAAGTAACCACTGAACATCAAGAAAAAGTTGAAAATTTACGCCTTTTGCAAGCTAAACAAAATCAACAGAGAAAAACCCTTCAACAAAATAAAGATCAGCGTGCGGTTACGTTAGCGTCTTTAAGCAAGGCGCTATTAAGTTCACAGCAAAAACTTGCCCAACTAGAAACTCAAGAAAGCAACTTAGTCGCGGCATTGAAAAAACTTGAATCTCTTGTCCAAGCCCAGCTAAATTTAGTAGGCTTAAGTAAATTAAAAAGAAAATTACGCTGGCCAGTTAAAGGCAAAATTTCTCGCAGTTTTGGTAGTCAAAAGCAAGGTTATTTAACTTGGAAAGGCGTTTTAATGACGGCTCCTTTAGGCCGACAAGTTCAATCAATTCACAATGGAACGGTGCTCTTTTCAGATTGGCTAAAAGGTTATGGTTTAGTCACTGTGATTGATCATGGAGATGGCTACATGAGTCTATATGGTCATAACCAAACCTTATTAAAAAACGTGGGAGATCAAGTAGAAACTGGCGAGCCAATTGCCTTAGTTGGTCAAAGTGGTGGCCAAAATAATGCCAGCCTCTATTTTGAGATACGTTATCGCGGTAAAGCCGTTAATCCAAAATTATGGTGCAGAAGGTAACAATAAAGTTACTTGAAAATATCTTCATTATTATCATTTTTTCCGTCGATTTAATCTTGTTGACCTGATAGGGTTAATGTTAATCAATAATAATAATTAATGTGACCCTGTGCTAAATTCTATTCGCTTATTCTCTGTTGTTTTTTTGCTGTTTATTTCTGCACCCTCAAGCGCTAAGCAAGGCCGTGTTGCCATTATTATTGATGATATTGGCTACCGCTACAGTGATGCAAAAGCGCTTGAATTACCAGGTAATGTCACTTTTTCAATACTACCGCATACCCCCTATGGAAAAAGGTTAGCAGTAAAAGCTAATAGCCATCAAAAAGATGTACTTCTACATATTCCTATGGAGTCTGAAAAAGGCCAACGTTTGGGGCCGGGCGCCTTAACTTCTGACATGTCTGAGCAAACCATCCATGATACTTTAGCCGCTTCTTTTGCAGAGATTCCTTTTGCTATTGGCATTAACAACCACATGGGCAGCCGTTTAACCTCTTTGTATAAACCAATGTCGTGGACAATGAACTTCTTGAAAAAACGTGATTTACTTTTTTTAGACAGTAAAACAAGTGCGCATTCACAAGCAGAGCAAGCGGCTAGAGATTTAGGCGTACCAATAAATAATCGCCATGTTTTTTTAGATAACAATTTAGATGATGCTTATATCGAGCAACAATTTAATGAATTAATTAATCACGCAAAAAGTAATGAGTTTGCTATTGCAATTGCTCACCCCCACCCTGAAACTGTTAAAAATTTAACGCGGTTAATTCCGCGTTTATCAAAAAATAATATTACCCTTGTCCCATTATCCGCATTGTATCGTTCAAGTACCCAAGGTAATGAAAAAGTAGCCTTACAAAAAACAGAGTAAATAAATTTTCTGTTAATTTATAACTTTTTAAGGGCTGACTATCTTATTTTTATCCATTAATTCATGCAAATGTTTAACAGGAATAGCATAAGTGATCCCGCTAGGTTTGCTAATAACCGCTTCTTTACTTTCTTGCACAAATACCTTGTTGATGATACCGATAACTTCACCCGTTTTCCTGTCATACATAGGGCTTCCGCTATTGCCGGGATAGGCTGTGGCGTCGAGTTGATACACAAAATAAGGATTACGCATTTTTTTTAGCATCTTCGCCGTTATTTGACTGGAGTCTGCCACAGGAATAATCACAGGGGTCACGCTGGCAATAATGCCTCGATGTGTCACGGGATATAATCCTAAGATTGCCCCAATAGGAAACCCCGTAAATGCAATATTACTGCCTTCTCTTTGATAATCACCATCAGCTAAAGTAAACACAGGTAAAGGAGCGCCAGATATTTTTAATATCGCGAGATCATGATATTCATCTCGATCGACAATTGTTGCTTGTCGAACAATTGCTGTTTTACCTGAACCAATAAACACCGCCATTTTTTCAAGTAATTCTGACTCAAGATATTTTGGTAGCACGTGGTTATTCGTCACGATGTGTAAACCATCAGCAATAACAAAACCTGTACCTCTTAATATATTTTGAGGTCTACTTGTGGGTGTATGTATACCAATACCAACCACCGACGGCTTAATCGCTTCTACTGTATCTGCCAATTCTGCCTTTGCACTTGTTGCACCAATGAGCAAAAAAGTTATTAATAATCCTTTTATTAGACTTAACATATCATTCCACTTAATCATTATATTTTCGATTCATCAATTATCGCTAAGTGTACCTTAAATAATCAAAATATCTATTTCGCAAATTCTATTTTTATTGTCCATACTTAGAGAGTGTTGGTTATTACAATAGTGAGCGCCTATGTCAACCAAGATAATCCCAATATTCGCAGGCGGTGGTACTAGGCTCCCCGCACATCTAGGTGTATTAAAAGCCTTAAAGCAACTCGACATTTCTTTTGACGATCTGGTTGGTGTCTCTGGTGGCAGTATTATTGCCAGCTTATATTCTGCGGGTTTATCCCATCACGCAATTAGAAAAATAGCACTTGAAACAAATTATAATCAGTTTAGAGAGTTTTCAATAAGAAAGCTTATCCGCCATGGTGGGCTAAGCTCGGGAGATATATTTGAACGATGGGTAGACAAACACCTTAATGGTAAAACTTTTGAACAGCTTGATAAAAATTTGCATATTGTTGCCACTGACGTCACTAAAGGGCAACCCGTTATATTTGATAAAATCAATACGCCAAAGATGAAAGTATCACTGGCTGTGCGTTTTTCTATGTCTATCCCATTAGTTTTTAGCTTCAAAACTTTTGGTAAGCGCATAATGGTAGACGGAAGTATTCTCTCAGAAGAAGCCTTATACCAAGACTGGGACAGTAAAGGCACTCCTATTTTATGCTTTCGCTTAAGGGGTGAACATGAATATGATGAATTAAGTGTAAAAGGGCTCTTCCCCATTTTTAATTACGTTACTTTATTAATCAGAACTTTTATGACCACGCTTTCTAGGGAATACATTAACGAAGCATTTTGGCACAACACTATCATTATCAATACCGGAGAATGCTCTGCTGTTGACTTTAAAATGAACAGCCGTCAAAAACAAATGCTGTACGATATTGGTTACAATACCGCTATGGAAATTATCCCCATTAAGGCAAGGCTTAAATCTGTATTAATCTAAACAACATATAAATAATACGCAGCAAATCTCATCAAATTCTTGCCAACTTTAGCTAATACTTGCAATAATACATCACGCTTTCGTAAAGCCTTTCTATAAGCAATACCGATATAATAAAGGTGTATTAAACACACATTAAATTCAGGATGATAAATGGCAACCTTTGTTCACCAATTAATAAGCCAACGTGCAATCAAATCACCTAAAGCAGATGCTTTACTCCTAAAAGATAAACTATTGAGCTTTGAGGCACTTAACACATTTATTTATAGTATTGCCAGTGGGTTTAATAAATTAACTATTGGTCGGCATGACCGAATCGGTATTTATTTACACAAATCTTTTGAGAATGTCGGCTGTATTTTCGCCAGCAGCATAACAGATTCGGCTTTTGTCCCAATTAATCCTGTTTTAAAATCACCTCAAGTACAACACATCGTTAATGACTGCCAAATTAAATTACTAATTACCAATAAAGCGCGCTTTAAGGCAATGGCTGAAGTATTACCAGGCCTTGTTAGCGTCACCCATATTGTGCTGATAGATGCCGATGATAACTTCACCGAAGTCATCGATCACAAAACTAATACTCTCGAAGTAGCAAGCAGTATATCAATAATGTCATGGGCACTTTTTATTCAGCAGCCTAACTATAATTTTTCCAATAAAAACACTGCTAATGACATGGCTGCAATTCTCTATACATCAGGCAGTACTGGAAAACCCAAAGGAGTTGTACTTTCACATAGCAATATTGTATTAGGGGCAAAATCGGTTTCCTCATACCTAAACAATACTGCTGAAGATAGAATATTAGCGGTATTACCATTAAGTTTTGATTATGGCTTAAGCCAATTAACTACGAGTTTCCTGGTGGGTGCAAGCTGTATTCTATTAGACTATTTATTACCAAACGATGTGCTCAAAGCCATTAAAAAATACAAAATTACCGGTTTAGCCGCTGTACCACCTTTATGGTCTCAGCTTTGTAAAATAAGTTGGCCCGATAAAACAGGCGAGTCACTTAGATACTTCACTAACTCTGGTGGTGCATTATCAACAACAAACTTAGCACAATTAAGGCAATTAGTGCCTAACGCATCCCCTTACCTTATGTATGGTTTAACAGAAGCATTTCGCTCAACTTATCTTTCTCCGAAAGATATTGATCAACGCATTGGCTCCATGGGCAAAGCAATTCCTAACGCTGAAATACTAGTGATTCGGCCTGACGGCACAGAATGTGTCCCTCACGAAGCAGGGGAACTTGTTCACAAAGGTCCATTAGTCAGTTTAGGCTATTGGAATTCGCCTGAAAAGACTGCCGAAAGATTTAAACCTGCGCCACAAACACTATCTGGTATTGTGTTAACGGAAATGGCTGTTTTTTCTGGTGATACTGTAAAAAAAGACGATGAGGGTTTTTTATATTTTGTTGCAAGGCAAGATGAAATGATAAAAACTTCTGGCTATCGTGTGAGCCCTATGGAGATTGAAGAGATACTTTATCAACATAATTCAATTACAGAAGTTGCTGTAATTGGCGTACCACACGAGCAGCTTGGTCAAGCGATTATAGCAATAGCTTGTGTGTCACAAAGCGATAATTTACCCTCAATTGAGAAGTCAATTTTAAAACACTGTCAAAAAGAGTTAGCGAATTATATGATTCCTAAACAAATCATAGTACTGACGAATTTACCTCATAATGCCAATGGTAAAATTGATCGCAACCAGTTAAATGTAAACTATAAAAATTATTTTTCTTCAGAACAGTAAATTAACAAAAAATAAGATACTCACTGTGAATACACATAAAAAAACAACACCAGCACACGCTGATATGTCTCATTTCAATAAGCGTAATAATGAATTAGTTATCGGTGATATACCACTTTCCAATATCGATAAATTAATAGGCTCTACGCCATTTTATGCCTATGATAAACAATTAATCGCGAATAAAATTCAACAACTAAAAGCTGCATTACCTAATAAAATACAGCTGCATTATGCAATTAAAGCAAATCCATTACCCCATTTAGTACATTTCATCCGTCCCTTAGTAAGCGGATTTGATGTCGCTTCTAAAAAAGAAATGCTATTAGCAATGCAAACGGGTATGCCAACAAATGAAATAAGTTTTGCTGGCCCTGGAAAATCAATAGATGACATTCAGTCAGCAATTATTTCGGGAGTAACTTTGCATGTAGAATCAACAAAAGAAATTGAACGTGCGTTAGCATTAGGTAAATCACTCAATATCAAACCTTGCATTGCTATTAGAATAAATCCAGCTTTTGAGCTTAAAGCATCAGGTATGAAGATGTCTGGTGGTGCCAAGCCTTTTGGTATTGATGAAGAGCTGTTACCTGAGATAATTAAACACTTACCCTTTGAAGAGATAAACTTCCGCGGTTTTCACATTTTTGCTGGCTCGCAGAACTTAAAAGTAGAAGCAATCATCGAAATGCATCAAAAAACCTTTAAGTTAGCAAACGAATTGATGAGCTTAATGCCGATTGATATAGATTATATTAATATTGGCGGCGGCCTAGGGATCCCTTATTTCCCTGGCGAACAGCGTTTAGAATTAACTGAAATATCAGAAAACTTATCAGATTTATTTCTCCAATTTAACGAGAGCCATCCTACAATAAATATTGTTATGGAACTTGGCCGATATATTGTTGGAGAAGCTGGTGTTTATGTAAGTAAAGTAGTCGATAAAAAAACATCCCGAGGAACCACCTACTTAGTCTGTGATGGAGGATTGCACCATCACCTTTCTAACTCAGGAAATTTTGGTCAAGTAATTAGAAAGAACTACCCGGTAAGTATTGGCAACAAACTTAGCACTGAGGACGAGGAAACTAGCTTTCACAAAAAAGAATTAGTGACAATTGTTGGCCCACTTTGTACACCACTTGATATTTTAGCCGACAAAGTTAAACTACCTAAAGCAGAAATTGGCGATTATGTAGTAGTCTATCAATCTGGCGCATATGGTGCTTCAGCTAGTCCAAAAGACTTTTTAAGTCAGCCCTCATTAACTGAAATATTGTTATAAAATAGATTATTATAAAAAAGTTTATCTTAATAAAAACTTAATTACTGTTATATTCTAATGATGTCTATAATAGTAATTAGAGAAACTTTTTGGAGTAATGGTCTCAATAATGAGTAACTATACAATTGCCAATCACTTTAGCCAGTATTTTCAAATAAAATTTGCTAATACAAAAGCCTTAAGACAAGAAGCCTTTAAAATACGTTATGGGGTCTATAGTCAAGAATTAGGTTGGGAGCCTGAAAATTCACTTGTCATGGAAACAGATGAGTGTGATGACTATGCATATCATTGCTTAATAGAGCATAAGCGCACCGGAGTTTTTGCTGGATGTGTTCGTTTAGTAATTCCCCCTGCCAATCAACCTGATTTGCAATTACCCTTTGAAAAAAATTGTTTACACACCGCCAACACTGATATTATCGATTCAAGTATTTTACCTCGAGGGAGTTTTGGAGAGATCTCAAGATTAGCTGTTTTAGCCTCTTTTCGTCGTAGAGAAAAAGAGAAAAACACCCCGTTTATTATTAATAAAGTTAACCCAGAAACTGTGTATACGGAAGATGAAAGAAGAAACTTCCCTAATATTGCCATGGGTCTTTACTTAGCTGCAGTTTCTTTATCTGATATTTGTAATCATACTGGGGCTTTTGTCATGATGGAACCACGACTTAATCGCCGACTCATACGTTTTGGCTTACCTTTTCAACAAGTCGGTGAACCAATGGATTATCACGGTCAAAGAGCGATGTTTCATTTACCAAGAAGCGGCTTTAGATCTCAGCTCACGACAGAATTACAAGAGTTATACGATATCATTTACAATGACATTAAAAACCAAATATCACTTTTGCCCTTTACAAATGTAACCGACAGGTAAGTTAAGCTCAATACATAAAGGATCATCCTCCATGAACGCCACATTTGAATATGATTTAGCCTTCTCTCGCAATATTGGCTGGTTTACTGATACTGAACAACACATTTTAAAAACCAAGCGCGTTGCTATAGCGGGTATGGGTGGTGTTGGTGGCTTTCATTTACTAACACTCGTTAGACTAGGTATCACAAAATTTCATTTATCTGATTTTGACGAATTTGCTTGCGAAAACACAAACCGACAAGCAGGTGCAAACGTAACGACCTACGATAAGAAAAAGCTCGATACTATGGTCGCTATGGCTAAAGAGATTAACCCAGAGCTAGAGATTAAGCTGTTTCCTGAGGGGATTAATGAAAATAACACTGAAGCATTTCTCGAAGATGTTGATTGCTATGTAGATTCATTAGATTTTTTTGCAATAAAAGCAAGAATGAATGTCTTTAAACTTTGTGCCGATAAAGCCATTCCCGCAACAACTGCCGCACCAATAGGTATGGGTACGGCTTATTTAAACTTTCTACCAGGTAAAATGACATTTGAAGAATATTTCCGTTTAGAAGGCTATACAGAAAATGAACAATACCTAAGATTTTTTCTTGGTTTAACGCCCGCCGCTCTTCAACAAGCCTATTTAGTTGATCCTAGTAAACTTGATTTAGCGAACAAGAAAGGCCCATCGACAATCATTGGCTGCCAGTTAGCAACAGGTGTAACCGCAGCACAAGTAGCTAAAATTTTTCTTAAACGCGGTGAAGTTCTCAATGTACCTTGGGGTCAACATTATGATGCCTACCTTAACAAATTTAAAAAAACGTGGCGTCCAGGTGGTAACAACAATCTCATACAACAATTAGCTTATAAAGTGGCTAAAAAACGAATGGGCATTTAACCTTTTCAATTCACTACTTTCTCAAATAGGCAAGCCATGCTAAATCAAGAAACTCAAGACCTCATTATCAATGCAGCCATAGCCGCCCCTTCTGCTGACAATAGCCAACCTTTTAAATTTAGTTGGCTAGCCAATACCACGCTAAGCCTTTGGATTGATAAATCACGAGCAGGTAAGGCATCAGACAATCGTTTTGTTTTATCTGATATTGCCCTTGGCGCAGTAATAGAAAATATAGCTATCCAAGCAAAATCACTAATGTTACAAAGCCATATAGATTACTTTCCAAATGGTGAAAGTGACGAACTTTACGTGGCTAAGATAGTATTTACCACTTTAAATGAAAATCAAGAAGACCCAGATAATTTAGCAAAGGAAATTTTTAATCGATGTACAGATCGCCGATTTCCGTTCAAAGGCCCAATAACTCAAAATAATAAAGCACAGTTAACTGCCGCGGCCCAAAGTCACGACTGCAATACTATTTGGTTTGAAGATAAAAAATCCATTAAACGTGCGCTACCTGTGATTCAACAAGCCGAAACTATACGCTTTAAAAGTGAAATATTACATCAAGAGCTTTTTTCTACAGTAAAGTTTGATCAAGAAGATTCTTCTGAAGGAATGCATATTTCAGTCTTAGCTATTGAGAAGCCTGCACAGCCATTTTTTAAATTGATGAAAAAATGGTCATTTATGAAAATAATCAATAAACTGGGGGGGGCATCTATGCTTGGGCTTAGATCCGTTAAAATACCTATTATGTTTTCACCGGCCTTATTATTAATTACGATGAATGATAATAGCCGCCTTAGTGTTATAAAAGCAGGAAGAGCTATACAACGTGTTTGGTTACAGGCGACACAATGTGGTTTGGCTGTACAACCTTATGCTGCACCGGGGATTTTCTCTCTTGGATTTATTAATTGTGAGCAAGAATTTGAAGGAGATTTAGCTCACGTCAATCTACAAATGCAAGATTTAATGAATATAAATAAGTCTCCAAATCACTGTGGCTTGATGTTTTTCCGTATTGGCAAAAACAAACCAATTAAAGTCAGAACCCATCGCAGAAAAGCAACATCATTTAAACGCTAAATAATGTCTATTTTTTTTACACTTTTCATTCATCAAATTATTTAAAAAAACAACAATTAAAATATTTCCCTTTATAAACAAAGATATGAATAAAATTACTATAGTTGGCATATTACATGCATTTTGATTAATAGTTAAACAAAATCGATCAATTACTATTGGAGAATATAATGAATATTAAAAAAGGATTATTAGCAGGCTTTGCCGCTGTATCATTATCTATGACCGCGCAAGCAGGTGATATTAACGTTGGCGGTGTTGTATGGGATCCTGACTCAGGCTTAGATTTTCAATCTAATGGTACAACTTATGAAACTTTCGCGGGTGCTGTAGGCGATGTGGTTACAGGTTTCGGTATTATCACTAACTTCAATGGCACTGACCAGTCTGTGTTCTGTCCAAGTTGTGAGTTAACCTATACTTTCTCATTAGAATTAACCGCAGCTACAGCAACAGTCGGTTCAGCATTTGCATTTGAGTTTGACAATGTTGTGTTTGACCTATGGGTAGACGATAGCCCTGAGTTTAGTTTACTTGCTCCTACTCTTGCATCAGCTGCTGACGGTGATAACTTCTTATCTTTAGTGAACAACGGCTTACTTACTGGTTTTGCAAATAACTTATTTGACCCATTATCTGTTCAAGGTTTTGGTGGCGGATTTTTAGATGTAGTTGGCGGTATGGCTGCAAATAACTTTGATACTAATGGAAGAATGAATGGTTCGGATATGGCATTTACCTCTTCTTTTCAACCAGCTAATTTAAATGTTCCAGGTTACCCATTATTTGGTACTTTAGATTTAGCGGGTAATTCAATCCCTGAACCTTCGACTATCGCTTTATTCGGTCTAGCTTTATTAGGCTTCGCAAGTCGTAAAAAGTTAAATAAATAACGATAATTGAAAGATTTATACTGACTAAGCCTAGCGAATGCTAGGCTTTTTATTGTCTTAAGCTAAATTTCATATGATCATAATTAAGCCTGTGTGCTCTCTTCAAAGAAGTTAATCGAAGTCAATTTTTAAACAGGGAAATTAATAATCAGTTATGATATTAGCATTTAATACTTGTCATATTCAGTAAACTCAATATTAACCGTATAGCTTCTATAACACCCGATTAATATCAATAACAAGGCACTTATTTAAGGTTGAAACTATAACGTCTCAACGTTTTTGTGAAGTCACTCATAGACATTAACAAGGTTTCATTCATATTAAACGCTTAATAATTTATCTATCATTAAGCAAGTCTTTGCTCTAATTAAGCTTTATTTAATACTTTGAGTAATTTATTAACGATTATTGATTCTTCTTCAGTTTGAGTATTAATACTCATTAGAATACTCTTTGCCTCGGTGTACTTTTCCTGTGCAATAAGGCCTTCCGCTAAACTAGTAAACACTTTGATGTCTGTTGAACCGCTGTCAATCGCTTTCGTCAACACTAAAACACCCTCATCATATTTATCGTTTGATATTAAAATAACGCCATAACTTTCTAAAATAGCTATGTTTGATGGCTGTAGAGAGTTTGCTTTTTCAATTTCTACTAATGCTTGATCTGTTTCACCATTCAAATATAAATTCCACGCGAGATTATTCAAAATAACAAAATTGTCTGGTGTACCTTTCAATATCTCTCTATATTGGTGAATAATTTTTGATCGATCCTTATCCTCATATAGCCCAGCCAGAAGCACTCTAACTCGAATATTATTACTATTATCAGACAAGTAACTCTCTAAAGCATTTTCAGCCTCTTGCTGCTGACCACTAAACTTAAGCGCTCGCGCCAAGTTGATAACATTAACTTCACTAAGGTCTTGTTGATAAGCCATTGAAAAATGTTCAACTGCGCTATCATACTCTTTAAGACTGAGCGCTAATTTACCTTCAACGGTATGAACAAACGGATGGTTCAGCTTTTTAGCTCTTAACTTAACAAGGTAGCTCTGTGTGCCTTCCAAATCGTTATTCAACAATTCAAAATGAGCAAGTAGCATTTCTAAACGTGTATTGTTAGGGTATTTATTGTAAGCACTCAAAGCTGCTTGTAGAGCTTGAGCGTATTGCTTTTCAATCTCTAACAAACCAATAAGTCGTAGTAGTAATAAATAATTATCTGGGAAATATTTTAAGCCTTCCGAGTAGGTATTTTTAGCGTTCGATAGGCTTTTTATTGTCGTGTAACTATCACCTAAGTTCATCCAATAGCTAATAGGTAATTCATCTTTAGGTTTAATTTCTTTTAAAATAATTATTGCATCATCTACTTGCTTGTTGATTCTCAAGTTTTGAGCTAAAGCAAATGCTAAATTTTTCTCCTCTTTATTATTACTATATAACCCCGTTAGAAATTCAATTACCTCTGAAATTTTTCCAAGGCTAATTTGAGATTCACTTAAATGTTTAATAGCCCCTATATGCCCTGGCTGAAGGTGTAATACTCTTTGATATAAATTTATTCCTTCAATAATATTTTCTTCATTTTCAGCCAAAATACCAAGATTATATAAAGCGGTAATGTTGTTTGGATCTAATATTAAAACTTGATTAAAAGCTTCTTGTGATTGGGTAATTTCCTTTTTATCAATAAACAGTACCCCTTTAATAAGATGAGCAGTTATCTCGTCACCTTTTAATTGTAAGCTTTCAATAACGGCTTCTACTTTTTGATATTCTTTATTAGCTATATATTGAAGTGCTAAAGGTAGTTCAACACCAACAATATTTGGATCTAACTTTAATGCTTGCTCTAATGCTTTGATGCCTGATAAATCGTTTTGGGATAATAGCAACACGCCTTTTTGAGCCATTACATTAGCGTTGTTTGGAAGCACATCACCAGCTTTATCTATCAAAGCCTGTGCCGCATCATAATCCCCTGCCTTCATCAATTCCATACTAGTAAATTGTAATAAGTTACTGTCTTCGGCAGTCAACCCTTCGAGCTGATTTAATGTAAAAGCAGCATCAGTTAAATACCCAAGTTTCATTTTTACCACAGCAAGTATTTTTTGAACGGGGTGAGACAAAGGCAATTTAGCTTCAATTGAATTTAAATAATTATAAGCTTGCTCCATGTCCTCTAGTTGGAATGCACTAACACCGGCGATAGCCTTAGCTATAATAAAATTATCACCGCCATTTTGAATGGCAATCTCTGCAAATTCCTTAGCTTGTTTGTAGTTTTTTTCTAGATATAATAACTGGGCTTTATATTGATTCGCTAAAGGTGCCGTACTAAAAAGTGTAAGTAATTCATCAACAATTTTCTCTGCCTCTTCATAATACTCAGCTCGGATTAAACTATTAATCTCAAAATATAAAACAGTATAGTCTTGAGGATGTAATTGCCGATAATAAGAAAAGCTCTCGCTTGCTAGCTCGAATTCTTCTATAGCAAATAACAAATGCCCTTTTAACAATATAGCTTCTGAAAAATCCGGTGAGGTTTTTAATATATTATCAAGGGTTACAAGCCCCTGCTTATATTCTTCATGCGATCTTGACAAATAGGCGCTGGCGATTTTTGAATATGAAGAATCCGCACTAATTGTAATCGCCTGTCCTAAATAATCTTGCGCTTTTTCAATATTGCCATTATTTAAAGCTGCTATGCCTGCATAAGTTAAAACAATAACATACTGATTATCAGATAAATCCGTGCTATTTCTTGCGATATCATAAATTTCATCAAATTTATCTAGCTTAACTTTTACCTTAACTAAATCTACCCGCACATCGTGGCCTAACTCTTTAGCCCTTTGTAGTTCTTTTTCAGCATTAATATAACTTCCCTGCTGTAAATATGCTTGTCCAAGTCTAAGCCTTGCTTCTGTATTTTTAGGGGCTAACCTAACAGCGTTTTTTAGCTCCACAATTGCACTGTTGATATTATTATTAACACTATACTGTTGAGCTCGCTTTAAATAATCCTGAACCGTATTTTTTTCGCTACAGGCAAAAGTTGCTATTGTTAGCGTAAATACTATTGAGGTCATAATTAACTTATTCATTCCAATTCCTTTTAGTAAATATCATATTTAATGTGCCACTTAACATGAGTAACTTTAACGCTAACACGATTAAAACTTATTCATTAACGACAGATAGATAACTGTCGTATTTTTTCGTTAAAGCTGGTTTTCTATTTGATTTTTTTTAGCTTGTTGTGTTTCATTATTCGTTTTAATGCTCTCCAGCAATCTTTTTGCTTCGTTTTTCCTACTATTAGCTATCAATACTTCAATGTAATTCAAAGTAATATCAATATCTTTGCCTTCTGATAATTCATAAGCTTTCTCAGCTTTTTCTAACGATAACCTTTTATTACCTGACTTGAGTAAAACTTGGCTATAGGTATCAACAACATTCGCATGTTTTGGAGCGAGGTTATAAGCCGTTTCCGCATGAACTAATGCTTTATCGATACTACCCCCTTCCATATACAACCAAGCTAAATTGTTATTAACTAGCACATTATTAGGCTGTGTTTTTATAATTTCTTGATAGCTTGCTAATGCTTTTTGTTGTTGGCCGTTAAGATAAAGCGAGGCGAGTAGCGTTCTTACCCTTTCATTCCCCTTAAATTGATTAAGATGATCTTCTAATAACGTTGTGGCACGAGGAACTTCGTTATTTCCTTGTAGAGCTACCGCCAAATTGATCACATTTTGATGGTTGGGTTTAGCTTGATAAAAAAGCGCTAGTTTAGGTACCGCTTCAGCATAATTTTTTTCTAATAAGAAGAGTCTTCCTTCAATGCCTGCAATAAAACTCTCACTGAGCTCTTTACGATCAAAGGTAGCAAATAGTGTCTTTGCTTCTTGTGTTTGCTGGCTATTAAGTAATAAGTTCAGTTTAACAATTCTTAAGAGTAAATTATTGTCATGTTGTGATATTGCTGAATTAATTAAACTAATCGCACGGCTATATTCCCTTTTCTTGCCATAAAAGTCCGCCAACAAAACCACAGGCTCAATATGATAAGGGTTCACTTTTCGCCAATCATCTAACACTGCTTTTAGCTGTGCAGGTTTATTTAACTCACGCGTTACTCGGTAGAGTAATTGCCAATATTTTTTCGGTGTTTTTATATCCGTTTTATAAGATTTTAATACTTCAATAGACTCTTCAATACGCGATAAACTAAATAATGCTTCAGCATATAATATACCCACTCTAATTTGAGCATTGTTAGCTTCTACTGAAGATTTTAATGGTATTAAACCGGTTTCATTAGGGTTTAATTGAAAGTATTGCCCTAAAACTTTAACACTATTAGGGTAATTTTTTATTAATGTTGAGGAAAGCTTCTTCGCCTTATCAGTGTTATTTAATAGCGCTTCAACTTTTACCATTTCAGTTAATGCATAGAAATTATTTGACTCAAGTTTAAGGCTTTTCTGCAACGCTTCTTTCGCCTCTTCGAATCTTTTTTCCTTTATATTGATAGCCGCTAACAAATTAAAACCACCCGATTTTTTGGGGTAGTTTTCCTGCCATTTTTTAGAGATGATCGTTGCCTGCTCAATATCGGCCATTTGCACAGCAGCAAATGCAAGCGCCAATTCAGCCTCAATTAATTCGGGATCTAATTCAATCGCATCTTTTAAATCTTCCATGCCTGATGGATCGTTCATCATCAATTTCAAAATACCTTCTCTAGCACTTTGTTTGGCATCTTGAGAATCAGTTGACGAAGCTTGATCGACCAAGTCTCTTGCTTGGTTAACTGCACCTAACTCGAACATTTTTAAGCTTAATGATGAAATAAATTCAGAGTCTTTATCGGTCGATGATTCAAAACCACTTAAGGTTTCTGAAATATCATCAACTAAACCAAGCTGGAGTTGACTAACTGCCAACATCCGCCTAGCAACATGATCTTTGGGTAAATATTGAGCCACAGCACTTAAATGATAATTAGCTTGCTCATAATTTTTTAACTGGAACGAACTTGAACCCGCAATGAGTTTTAGTTGTAACTGCTTAAAATTAGCCTGTAGTGCTTTTTCTGCAAACTCACTTGCTTGCTGATAATCTTTGCTGGCGAATCTAACAGAAGCTTTAATATAATTGGCAAAAGGCTGATTATTTACTTTAGCTAATATAGCATCAGCATGCGCTTCTGCCTTTTCTAGTTCACCTGCTTTTAATAGCGCATCTGCAAGTAATAGTTGTACTAATCCAGAATAAGGCTGGGCTTTTAAGTATTGCTCAAAACTTTCACTGGCCTCTTTATATTTTTCAGCTGCAACCTGTATTTGCCCTTGAAGCATAAGTGCATCTAACTGTGCAGGCATACTCGCTAAAACAAGATCGACGTGTGATTGTGCTTGCGCTAAGTCTTTTTGAGAAAATGCCACATAGCCTTGAGCTAAATCATTATAAGCCGTTGTTGACGCTAACGAGTTAATTAAAATCAAGGTCTCGTCTGCCAGTTCAACATCTTCACTTCTTAACGCTGCAAGCGTTTTATAAGCTAGGTAATGACTTTTAATATCCGCAGATAATTTTTCAGCCTCTGAACTCAAGGCAATTACATCGCCGTCTGACTCTGTAATAATGTAAGCTCGGGCAAGTAAAGGGATTACTTTTTCTGGAGAGTATTTAAGTTGTTTCGCACGCTCTAACTCTTTAACAGCTTCAAGTCCGCGACCTTGCGATAAATAAAGTTGACCAAGTAAAAATCGAACTTCTGCATTTTTCGGTTCTAGTTTTAATGCATTTTTTAACTCAATCATGCCTTCGTTAACTTGATTAGCACTCAAATGAGTTTTTGCTTTAATTAGATATGTGCCTGCATTTTCATTATCACTACAAGCAGATAAGGCCAATGCAACACTGGTAGCGATAGCAAGTTTAATTAATTTCATGGTACTTTCCTTCAACCGTCTTATTTTTATTGTCAGCAGTATATTTCACTGCTTGCCATATACAGAGCCAACAATTGCCAATGGCTCTTAATAAAAAAGCTCACCTAAAGAAGTGAGCTTTTTTATGTTAACCGCGCGTATTAAGCAACGTGGTTTTAAAATCTACACTTTTATAACAATCATGGTCTGTTACTAGAACCAAGACATCAGCCCATTCTTGCATGTCATCTAATGACTCAATCCGTGGACAATCCCACTGCGGAACATATTGATCATGATAACTAACCTCAATGCCAGCTTTTTCAAAATACGTTAATATCGCTTCTGCAGGAGTTTCTCTGCAATCATCAACATTCGCTTTGTAGGCGACACCTAAAATACCGATTTTTTTACCTTTCACAGTATTTAATAAGTCGATAGCTTGTTGTGCAACAATATGTGGACGCTCATCGTTAATTGCCCTCGCTAAACGAACAAACTCGCCGGCTTTAGTATTTTCCACTAAAAACCAAGGGTCAATAGGGATACAATGACCACCCACCCCAGGACCCGGTGTTAACACATTCACTCTTGGGTGACGATTGGCAAGGCGAATTACTTCATAAACGTCGACCGATAATTCTTCACACACTTGTGACAGCTCGTTAGCAAATGCAATACCTACATCACGAGAGGTATTCTCAACTAATTTAATACATTCAGCCGTGGTTAGGTCTGTTAAAAAGACTTCTCCTTTGACAAAGCTTTGATAAATTGCTTTTACTTTTTGCTGGGCAACAGCACTAGCAGCACCAATAATACGGTCATTGTTCACTAACTCGTGCAAAGTAGCACCCGGTATAGCACGTTCCGGACAATGTACAACATCAATTTTCAAACCAGTTTTTGCTAAACGCTCTGCAACAGCAATACTTGTTTGCGGTGAAATAGTCGATTCTACAATAATAGTTTGTCCATCTTTTGCTACTTTTGCGATAGCGTCAACCGCACTAAAAACAAAACTACGATCACAACTGTTATCTTTATGTGGTGTAGGTACTGCGACCAAATAGGTATCAGATGATGGAATTTCTGTGTTAGCGGTTAAATATTTTTGCGAAACAACTTTGGTAATTAACTCAGGTAACCCCACTTCATCGAAAGGGCATTCTGCACGGTTTATCGCTTCAACTTTTTCTTTATTTAAATCGACACCCGTTACAGAATAACCTGCTTGAGCTAATAAACTAGCAATAGGTAAGCCCATGTAGCCCATTCCCACAACGGCTATTGTTTCATTTTTAGCAACAATGGGTTGGTCAATAAGTTCGCTGTTATCTGCGATAATAATATCAATAATGGTTTGAGCTACATGCCCATCCCCAAAAGGATTATCCCAATTAAAAGCATCTCCACTAGCACTTGCCGATAACCATTTATCAGCAGCGGTTAAAGCTTTTTTAGCATCTCTACCAACTAACACATTAGCGCCTACTTCAATAGATTCTGGTCGCTCAGTGTTTTCACGCAAAGTAATGCAAGGAACACCTAATAAACAAGCTTCTTCTTGAATACCGCCAGAGTCCGTTAAAATTAACTGAGCTTTTTTCTGAAGTTGAATGAAATCTAAATAGCCAATAGGAGGTAGTAGTTTTAAATATTCCGGTACTTTAATGTTAAATTCTTTCAGTTTTGCTTGAGTACGTGGGTGAATTGGCCAAACGATAGTTTGACTATATTTAGCATGCAGTTGATCAAATAAATCTAACAATTCCATAAGATTTGAAGGGATATCAACATTTGATGCACGGTGTGCGGTCACCAAAAAATATTTTCCAGCTTCCACACCCAAGTCTTGCAATATTGTGCTTTTATCTTCTGATAATTTTAGGTGCTGAAATAATGAGTCCGATACAGTATTACCTACCGTAAATATTTTACTATCGCTAATACCTTCTTTAGTCAGAATTGCTTTTTGATTAGGGCCAACAGCAAATAAGTACTCACTGATGTGATCCGTCATAATACGGTTGGTTTCTTCTGGCATAGTGCGATCATAGCTACGTAAGCCAGCTTCAATATGACCAACTTTAATATCAAGCTTAGAAGCGGATAGCGCACCAGCTAATACGGTATTTGTATCACCTTGAACGAGTACTACATCTGGCTTTTCGTCAATAAGAATAGGCTCCATTTTAATTAAAATGTTACCTGTTTGATTACTATGTAAGCCAGAACCAACACCTAAATTATAATGAGGAGTGGGTAAATCTAACTCTTTAAAAAAGATGCTGTCCATCTCTTCAGAGTAATGCTGGTTAGAGTGAATAATAAAATAAGGAATTCCACGATCATGACACTCACGTATCACTGGAGCCATTTTGATTATTTCAGGGCGAGTGCCGACGACGATCCCTATTTTCATTGCTATTTCCTATAAGATGTTTAATACAAAATTTCTATAGAAATATTCTAACGTGTCAGTGTTTTTTTAACAGTCTTTTTATGACTTTTCTTATAAGAGTTTTATAAAAAATAATACGCTAAGCCCCAATGACACCAATTTATTGTGTTCGAGGTATACAATTCCGTCATCTTAGAAGTCTATCGGTCGAAAATCTCTATTTATAAACATAAGATTCCGGCCTAAACAATCACCGGAATTACGTTCGCATTTCAACTGTCAACCTAGAAATTCATAAACCTCTTTACTCAAGTTCTACAGAGTAGCTCTAAAATTTCTTTCGTTTTTTCTGTCATTAATGTTTGATCATTTCTCGACTCAACATTTAATCTAACAACCGGCTCAGTATTACTACTGCGTAAACTAAATCGCCAATTTTCAAATTCCATACTGATGCCATCTGTTTCATCAATAATTAATGCTATTGGTTGATAATATTCAAAAACTCGAGTTATCGCTTCTTTAGGATTAGCTATTTTATTATTAATCTCTCCTGACGATGGGTAGGCCTCAATACGCGCTTTAACCAAATTTGATAAAGGTTGTTGTCGCAAACATACTAACTCAGCAATCAATAACCAAGGGATCATGCCACTATCACAATAAAAGAAATCACGAAAATAATGATGGGCGCTCATTTCACCTCCATACACTGCATCCTCTAATCGCATACGCTCTTTAATAAAAGCATGCCCTGTTTTACTTTGAATCGCTTGACCACCTGCTTGTTCAACGATATCAATCGTGTTCCATGTTAAACGAGGATCATGAATAATTTTAGCGCCTGCATATTTATTTAAAAAGTTTTCAGCCAGTAAACCTACGATGTAATACCCTTCAATAAACTGGCCTTGTTCATCAAACAAAAAACAACGATCAAAATCGCCATCCCAAGCAATACCCATATCAGCCCCGTGAGCAATTACCGCATCACGAGTCGCTGAACGATTTTCAACTAATAACGGATTAGGAATACCGTTAGGGAAATTACCATCAGCCTCGTGGTGAACTTTAATAAACTCAACTGGCATTTTTAATTGTTTGAATGCCAATTCAATAGTATCTAATGCAGGGCCTGCAGTGCCATTACCTGCATTAACCACTAACTTCAATGGCTTACTTTTTCTACACTCAAAACTTTGGGGATCAACATAACTTAGCATGTGCTCGGTATAAGCTTCGCTGATGTTATGAGTTGTTAATGAACCACGATTTTGCACTTCGATAAATTCATTTTGCTCTGCTAGTGCCTGAATATCATGTAAGCCCGTATCGCCGCTAATTGGTTTTGAATTTTCTCTCACTAACTTCATACCGTTATAATCTATTGGATTATGGCTTGCCGTAACCACAATGCCGCCATCGCAATTTAAATGACTCGTCGCAAAGTAAATATGCTCAGTGCCAGACAGTCCTATATCGATAACATTAGTTCCGCCATCCATCAAACCATTAGCAAGTGCTAACTTCAACTCTTCACTTGTTAAGCGAACATCGCCACCTACTACCACTTTTTTAGCTAGAGTATGTTGCGCAAATGCTCGACCAATACGGTAAGCAATATCAGTATTAAGCTCTTCGCCTAACTTGCCGCGAATGTCGTAAGCTTTAAAACAGGTGAGTTTTGTTGATTTCATTAATTAAATCTCGGGACAATTGAAAATAAAACACTAATATGTTGTAAAATTGTAAAGAATCTTCACGGAAGATAATAGTTTTATTTAATTCAGCCGAATTTTTATTTATCCCATTGAATCTGCGGATATTTTTCACTTTAGTTAAGCACTGGGGTAATGAAATAGCTATTGCGGGATTAATGATTTATTCACTATTCTTTTATGGATGGTGAAATCATAAGTGCTTAATGTTGCTGATCTGCTCAATGCTGTTCAGTTATAAAGTCGGCTGTCGCTTGGGAAAATCCTCAATAAACCACTGCTTATTTTTGCATCGCGGCTAACATATTAACCATTGCCTACTTTAAGTGTGCAGGCTTTATTTTACAAAATATAAATGCTCTCCGGCGAAAGTTGGTCGTTTTCTACTACTATTCTCCTATTGGTGATTTCTTTTTTTTACTTTTCAACAAATTGCTTGCCTTGTTGACTCCCACAAAGGTATTACTAATCAGCTTATATGGCATTGAAATCCCTAATGCAATACTGAGTAAATTAGGAACGGTTGGCCAGTATTTAACAGATGCAGAATTCTACTTTTTTAAACAGAAACTTAACTGGTTAGATCAGCGACTGAAAAGAGAATACTTATTACTAACTTCAGACAACCCCGCTAAATATTTAACGGTTTCAACATTTATACCTTGGAAAAAACACCAATTGCCACACCTAAAGTAGCAATGAAATGGTATTGGGAACCTGCTCATTATCGTAAAGAACTCGGGGATAAAATGGTGGATACAATACCCGAACAGCATATGGTAATAAAACTGACAACTGATAATATACAGAGGTGTTAACCAAAGTTTAGCAAGTTTTTATAAACTCAGAGAATTAGTCAAAAATCGTCTACGTAGAACTTACCCGATTCAAAATGACTGACCATGTTAGCTATGCGGTTAATTTGCTCTGTTGATAATTCATCTTTCCATTTATAAGCGGCAACAAGCGGGACTTTTTGGGTTGCGTAATAAGCAGTATCATCACCACCGGTAGACTCATTGATATAGGCTAGCGTCTCTTCTTTTAATATTAATCCTAAAGTCGTAAACAATTCTGCTATTTTTGCTTTTGGCTGACGGCAGAGGTCTTCATAAATAAGTACCGTTGAGTTAGTCTTATTTAAGCGTTTTAAAGCGTAGTCATTAATCACCCCCCAACGAAATGCTAACCTTTCTTCTGGATACATTTTCTTAATATCTTCTAAAGAAAAACGATGTTCATCGCTGTGTTTGATTAATCTATCGAAAAAATCCCAATCTTCGCTTGTTTCAATACTTCCTTCAAAAACATGCATTTTTTCACCTCTAAATGTTGAGGCTATTTGCCCACATGGGTGTCTAATAATTTGCACAACTTGAGCACCTAATAACTCTTGGACAACTGTCACTCGCCCTAATGACTCTATAGACTTCCATACAGTTACTGGTGCATTTGAAAAGGTACGTATTGGTTTAAAAGAAAATGGAAGCTTAAGTTTTGCTGATATTTTGCTCGCATATGCAGTCAATAAAAACAACCACCATTGTGGTAAACTCATATACGATTTTTTAAAAAACGGCCTAGAAGCAATAACTTTTTCAGCTGTTGGCTGTAGCCATTTGCTTACCATACCCTTAAGTTGTTCACTCATCGGTGAGTTTTGCTCAACTAATAATGGGAAGTCCGTACTGGGCTCTACACTATCAGGCTCATGTAAGTAATTAATGTCTTTGTGACTATCGAATAATTTTCCTACCCAAGTCGTTCCTGATCTTGGTATACCAAATAACAACACATATTTTGAACTATTCACATCTAATCCTTTATCACTGAATACTAAGCACTTTATTATTGAATACTATGATCTGAATTATAAATAAGCTTAAGCTCGGCCGTACTTATCTTCAAAACGCACAATATCATCTTCACCTAAATAACTGCCTGATTGCACTTCAATCATTTCTAAAGGTAATTTACCTGGGTTTTCTAATGCGTGTACCACACCTATTGGAATATATGTTGATTGATTCTCACTCAATAAAAACGTGTCATCATCCAAAGTCACCTTGGCGGTACCTGAGACAATTATCCAATGCTCAGCACGATGATGATGCATTTGTACCGATAATTTAGCTCCTGCATTTACTGTAATTCGTTTAACTTGGAAACGCTCTCCCGTATCAACACTGTCATACTTACCCCAAGGGCGATATACCTCTCGGTGAAGTTGAACTTCAGTGCGTTTTTCTTTTTTCAGTTGCTCAACAATATTTTTAACATCTTGTACACGCCCTTTATCTGCCACCAAAACGGCATCAGGTGTATCAATAACCACTAAATTATCGACACCTAAAGTGGTAATCAATTTATTATCGCTATGGATGTAGCTATTTGTTGTTTGCTGAGCAATAACATCGCCTTTTAACACATTATTTTCATTATCTTGCTGACATACATCCCATAATGCGGAGTACGAACCCACATCACTCCAACCCGCATCTAAAGGAACAACCACTGCGTCTGCTGTTTTTTCCATTACCGCATAGTCAATCGACTCACTTTGACATTGTAAAAATTCACCACTGTTAGGACGTAAAAAGTCCAAATCTTGTTTAGCCGCTACCATAGCTTTCTGGCAAGCTATAAGAATGTCTGGTCGATATTTTTGAAGCTCTTCAATATAACGAGAGGCTTTAAATAAAAACATGCCACTGTTCCAAAGATAGCTACCAGAGTCTAAATAAGACTGCGCAACATCTAAGCTAGGTTTTTCAACAAATTTATCGACGGCATAATAACCATTTCCTTTCGTATCTCCTTGCTTAATATAACCATAGCCTGTTTCAGGGTGAGTAGGAACGATCCCGAATGTCACTAATTTCCCCTGCTCTGCAGCAACCGTTGCGACATCAATAGCTTTATGAAATTTATCTACATTTTGAATAGCATGATCTGCCGCTAACACTAACATCAAACCATCATCCTGATTTTGTAAGATAGTTAATGCTGCAAGGGCAACAGCTGGGGCAGTATTTCGCCCTTCTGGCTCAAGTAAAATAGTTGGTTGTATACAATGTGAGTGTTTGACTTGTTCTGCCACCAAAAATCGGTGATCTTCATTGCAAATAAAAATAGATGATGCATTAATATCAGGCACTCGTGATATTGTATCTTGTAGCATTGAACTATCATTAACTAAAGGAAGAAATTGTTTAGGAAACTGTGAACGAGAAAGAGGCCATAAACGTGTACCGCTTCCTCCACACATAATAATTGAAAAAAATCCAAGCTTACCCATGTTTATTCCATAAATGAGTTTATAATGACTAAATGATAATCGATGGACGTACCAAGGTAAATGTATATTCAATTACCACTGTTTAAAAACAAGTAAACTAGGAGCTTTAATGATAAGCAATAAATCCATTTTTTTAATCTCCGTTCTTTTATTCTTTATCGCAGATATCCAATACGCTTCTGCACAAGATCCTATTGTTTACTCTAGATGTGCTAGAACCACCGACAATTTCGAAATAACAGCACAAGTAAATATAGGCGACACATCTCAGCAAGCTACACGTCTGATGAAAGGTTTAGATATTTACGATGTACTGCCAGATGTTATAAACTTTTTTGGTGACTTTTCAGCACCTTGTGATTTAATGTATCGAGATGCTTTGGGAGAAGAGCGAGTTCTCTACAACTGCTCGGCCACCTCTACCGATGAATCTTCATGTGCCGCACTTGATGCTGCAGTATCTTTTGATGGCAGAACCATTGCGTTTAGTGTGTTTAGAGGCTCCCTTTATCATCATAGCTTAAAAGTAGATCATCGCATCATCTCTGAAAATGCAGCTCAAAACTATACCGAACGTGTGAATTTGCCCAATAAAAAACTTAAAACGACGGGCGCTCACCTTCATAGTATTGACGTAGCAACCGGCAAGCTTTCTGTTATGCCTTTTGAACCAGGTATCTACGACTCAGGCCCCACATATTTAGCAAATGGTAGGATAGCTTTCACCTCAAACCGTGATAGTAACACCACAACAGTAGTTTGGCGAACAACCAGTTCACAAGTTGGTACTCGTATTTGGAGTATTGACCCAACTTGGAAAAACTTAATACTCGCTAGCCATCATTCACTGTCACAAGAACAACATCCTTACTTACTAAAAAATGGGCGTTTAGCTTATTCTAGCTGGCAAATATTAGGCTCTCAACCTTTTAGTCATACTAACGGGTCCGTCGGAGGATTTAGTACTTTAGGCAACATGTTTCATATTTATATGCAAAACCCAGACGGTGCAAATAATTTTCCTTTATATGGTCAACACAGTGGTGATCATAAACCAAGTTACTTTGGTGAAGATCATAATGCCGCGCACTTTATTGCTCAAACCAGTGACGAAAGAGTGTGGTTTTCCGATTATTACCGTCGAAATAATAGTGGCTTAGGAGTTTTGATTGGCGTAATGGCAGAACCTGATGGCCAAGAAGGTATTTCTCCTACAGACGCAAAAGAAAAAGCGGATATTTATGTGCCCAAAGACGTAATAAATTTTGCAGCATGGGCAACTAATCATGACGGAGCATCTACAACCTTAAGTAACCCTGCTATCTCTCATCCAAGTTACTCCGATAAACTAGTATTTTCAGGAAAAATTGGTCATCCCGCAGCGTTAACCGACAACAATTTATTATTAACTTGGGGTAAGGGTCCTTGTAGTACATTAGCTACTAGCCAAATTTTTAGGGACTTAGGCTTAGCAGTACCCACACATGTTAGTGGCTCAGGCACTGGTGTTGCGATGAACATGATGACTCATTTAAACTTAGATACACCCGGTTGTGATGCAGGATTATATCAAGCAACTCAAATTCCTTCACAACACCCAAGTGACTTAGAGTTAGTTGTTGATAGCCCTAATTGGCATGAAATCATGGCAAAAGCCGTTGTGCCATATCAAAAAATTCACGGTGTCGAAATGCCAAACAATATTTCCAACGCAAGTAAGCAAACGAGCCACCCTATGCTTGAAAAAGGAACACCTTTTGGCTTATTAGGGGCAGCATCCATAACCGACCGAGAAACCCACCCAAAACATGGAATTAGTTTTGCGGGAGAAAGTCAATTCAATTTACAAGGCACTGATACGATTAATTATGACGATGAGGATTTATGCGGCATCAGAATATTATCTGTTATGCCCAATAGGAGTAGAAATACTGTTTATGATATTTCAAACCTCTTTGGTGAACGAGTCGGAATCTTGGGAGAATTTTCAGTAAAAAATCAAAACAATGTAGGTGAAAGTATTATTGATGCCAGTGGAAATCCTGACACAAGCTTTTTAGTACGTTTTCCAGCAAATGCGCCTTATTTAATGCAAGGCATTGATTGCCAAGGTAGAACATTAAATACTGATATGACCTGGCAACACCTTCAACCTGGTGAGAAAAAAGTTTGTGGCGGTTGTCATGTCCACTCAAAACCTAGTCGTATTACTTTTGGGCAAAGCTATGCTTCCACATCAAACTACACTATTCCTAGATTGGGCGAAGGTATTGTACCACTATTAACAGGTAGAGTAGACAATACTGTTAATGTAAAAAATATGATCGGCTATTCTATTAATATCGACTTTAGCAGAGATATCATGCCTATTTTTGAGGAGCGATGTAATTCGTGTCACGGAGGAGACTCTCCTGCAGCAGAATTGGCTTTAGACCGTCCTGGAGATCATAATAACCGAGACCAAATTCCCTCTAGTTGGTGGTGCTTAGTAGGCGATGTTAATCAAGAATGCATTTCAGCTAACAACCGGTTTAACACCGAAGAAGGTAGAGATAATTATTCATTCCGAAGACCACAAGTAACACGCTATATTCGAGCGTTTAATGCCTTAGGAAGTTTACTTTATTGGAAAGCAGCGAATCAAAGAACAGACAGAAATACAGACAACAGCTATACGGATGATTTAGATTTCGGTGCAGACCATCCGACCACAATTACCGCTGAAGAACTAGGTTTGTTATCTCGGTGGATTGACTTAGGCTCCCCAGGCGGCCCTAAAGAGTTACTTGATACACAAAAACCGACGCTACATATATTTCCATTAATAAACGATGAAAACTTAGCCGCATTAAAAATTGGCACCGTTGATATTGGTAGCGGAATTGAGCCAGATAGTTTAATTGTTTGTGTATTAGGTAGCACAGACCAATGTAGCAACCTTGCCGGTGAAGCTCAAAAGTCAGGAGTAACTACAATAGAACTTAATGAAACGTTCAGCGACCCAACTATTGAACTGTTGTTCAGTGTAAAAGATATATCAGGAAATAAAACTGAAGTTCGCCGCACTATTGGTTATTTAACCAGTGGTAAAAGTAGCAACATATCTATAACTCCCATTGATAATGCCAAACTTATAGACGAAGAAACATTAAACTTTAGTGTTGATGTTACTGATAACAATACAACCGCCAACACTATTTCCGCTTTATCTGGCGCTGGAACTATTACAAAAATAGACGACAATAATTTCACTTTAATTCCACCTGAAAACTATCAAGGCGAAATTTTTGTTTTAGTTAGCGTAACCGACAATAACAACCTAAATGACACTGATAGCATTACTTTTACAGTTGAAGTAGAACAAATTAACGATGCTCCATTATCAGTTAGTGCCAATATCGAAACATTAATGAACACGCAAAGCATTGAAACAGCAGTTATTGTTAGTGATTCCGACTTAAACGACAGCCATACTATTACCATAGAAGAAGAGCCAAATAGCGGTACGGTAAAAATTAATGGGCTTTTATTAAGTTACCAACCAATTGAAAACTTTTTTGGTAATGACAACTTTATCATTACTGCTACTGACAGTGGCGGTTTAAGTGTCAGTGGTACTGTTAATGTAACGGTAATTGAAGTTAAAGAGGATGAAAAAGATAAAGAAAGAAATGAAGACTCCCCTTCCTCAAGAGGTGGTGCAATTTCTATTTTCTTCATTATTTTGCTTAGCCTAATATTAAGGTCTAAACTAATAGCGCACCGTAAATTTATTAAACACAATGCCTTTATTAAATAATGTATTAGTAAACGAATAAAAGATAAATAACATGGCGATAGACACTAACAAGTTTACATCGCCTTATTTTTAATTAGTCAATTTGAGTATATAATTATTGCTCTCATAGTTACTTTAAAAGCAAATAAACGTGAAGTATTTCAAGTACCCTCTAATAATCGTCACTTTAGCCGCATTAACTTATAGCTACTTCTCCCCTTTGTTGTACGAGCTTAACATCAACATTAACAAATATACTCAACGTAATATTAGTCAAAATAGTGGTCTTCATAAATTAATATTAATCGCCATGAAAAAAGCGACACTAATACTCCCAAGCTATCAACACACACCGCTAAATAGAAAAAAAAGAGAAGTCGGCACAGGTGAATATCATCAATATGATGATACCTTAGTCAGCACTCACCTTTTCGTACAATCATCTGAAGAGATCATTAAAGCAATAAGTACAAGCAAGGCTGATACTAGTATTCATGTGTTGCCGGGAACTTATAAATTTTCAGGAAATTATATCGAGTTCAAAGCAAAAGGAGCGAAATATGCCCCCGTTATTTTAAAAGCAGATAAAGTAGGCGAGGTTATTTTTGAAATGAATACTCATGAAGGTTTTTTGATCTCATCTCCTTATGTAATTATTGAAAATATTATTTTTCGTGGTAAAAAAAATAATATTGATTCCCAAGAACACGCCATACATTTAGCTAAAAATGCTGATCATATTGATATTCGCCATAATGAGTTTATTAACTTTAATGCCCACATAAAATCAAACGGAATATTTACTAAAGGAGGCTCCGGCCATTTTCCTGACAATGTTTCAATTCAACATAATAATTTTTATAACGAATGGAAAAGAAATACCACATCACCAGCTTCACCGATAGACGTGGTTGGCGGAAAAAACTGGGTCATTAAAAACAATTTTATTGCAGACTTTGGTAAATATGGCAGAAAAGGCGAAGGTATTACCTACGGTTTATTTTTAAAAGGTGCCAGTACAAACGGTATTATTAAAAACAATTTAGTGGCTTGCGAGTGGCGGATACCTCATACCTCACCAAACGATGTCCGCATTGGCATATCGCTTGGTAATGGCGGTACTGGAGAAAAATACTGCATGGATCAAGCGTGTGAATATGAACACAAAGGTGGGCTAATCCAGAACAATACCATTCTTAACTGCAAAAATGATGTTGCTATTTATATCAACAAAGGATTAGACACCCGAATACAATCAAACTATATCGCCAACAGTTTAGGTATAGATGTGAGGTATCCTGAAAGCTCCGCCAAAATTTATGACAATTATCTCGATGGAAGAATAAAAGCACAACACGGCGCAAGCATTGACACTTTTAATAACACCCCAACCAGCGCATTGATATCGCGTAACTAATCCCTTTCGGTATTAAGGTAATGCCAATACTACGTCATTCTGATTGTGAGTTAAGTCGGAATCTCTGATTTAACAAAACTTAACGTAATAGCTTCCACTTGCCTCTTAAATTCAAGTGAAGAAAACGTATGATCAGCGCCAGCTATACGATTAATTTCATTTTCAGGAACTCTTAACTTTTCCCATGCTTTATTTTGATTAGTTTGTTGTTCAAACTCTCGCGCAGTTAAATCTTCACTGCTTAAAATTAAGCATACCCTGCCTTTAAAAGCCTGTAACCCTGAAAGCATAAGTGATTGATAGCTGCCCTCTACTTCGCTACTTGAAACAACGCTATCTTTCACAAACCCCTTTGCGTCACGAGCGCTCGATGCAATATTAACTTTTCCGCTTAGCAACTTAGTCCAAAAGCTTTTAGACAATAAACGTTGTAAATAATAATACTTCATCATCGTTTTCCCCATCGCTTGTTCACTTCTCAGCCAAGGATTAAGCAGAACTAAACCTGTTACTCTAGTATCTTTATAAGCATAAATTAGCGCAGCTGAAGCAGCATCACACAGCCCCCAAATAACGATATGTTTAAGATGAGGTTGTATTTGAATAAAAGCATCTATAGCGCCTGCAATATCAGTACAGAGATTATCAAAGTTTTTTTTAGTGCCTGAACTATCCCCCATACCAGTGCAATCGAATCGCATTGAGCTAAACCCATTATTGGCGAGTGAACGAGACAGCTGTACAAATTGGCGGTGGCTACCTACTCTATATTGCGGACCTCCTACAACAATTAATACGCCAGTAGTATTACTGGAATCGCCTAAGTGGCTAATGCCAAGTAATTGATTACTCTCTACTGTAAAAGTAACTGCTTGCTCGTTTATTGATTGTTTCATCGTACTTGGTCACTATTGATAGATTCGCCAGTAATTTGCATTAGTTGAGGTAATGAAAAAACCTCTGGCACTTGCCAAAAAGAAGGACATTCAACACAGTATATTTGGGCGCTTGTTTCAGGCCAGTTGGCGGACAACCTCTTGGTTAATGGGGTTACTTCTTTAACGGCTAATTCAAACCAGTGCAATTTTGAAAGTGGTTGAAAGTCAGGCGATATTTGCAATAACTCCATTGATTGCAACATGTTTTCAGTCACTAAATAACCCGCCACTTCGGTATTATTGCCTGCCAAAATATGGTTTCGCCAATTCACCTTTTCGCTACCACTGATCACCGAATTGGCTTGCTTAATACGAAGAAATTGACCAGCAAAAAGTTTTCCGTTAGTAACCGGCTTCCATAATATTTGTTTAATAATTGGCATAGCCTCATGGAGTTTTTTCTGGTGAGATAGTATAAATAATGCACCAAATCGAACTCCCCACAAGATAATTTTACGCACACCTTGTTGTTTCAACCAATCTGCAGTTGCTAGAATATTGTCTAACCAAATATCACAATTAGCCTGTTCAAACTCCCCTTCACTGTCACCTGTACCAAAATAATCAAGTATAATACAAGGGGTGTTTTGAGTAGCAAACTGTTGTGCTTGTTTGGCAACAACTGCTCGTGAGAGGTTAAGTTCTTCAGTAATGGAAGGCAGGCATAAAACAGCCGTATCTGAGGTTAGATCACCAAACTGAGTAATAAACAACTGACCTTGCTCAGTCGAAATAAAGTGACCTTTAAGCATAAGTTAAGCTAACTTTTCTTTAATAAACTCGACTAATGAGCCCAAAGTTTCAAACACTTCAGCACTTACTTCATCATCTTCGATCATAATACCGTAATTCTCTTCAACCATAGTTAACACAGTAACTATTGCCATAGAGTCAAATTCGGCAACAGCACCTAAAATTTCCGTATCATTATCCCACTCTGCTACATCATCAAGTTGTAATGCATCTTGTAATAGTGTTTTAATTTCTTGTTGTAGTGACATATTTTCCCTATTTGTTTTTTTTAAAGAGTAACTAACCCCTATTGTATGGTTTTTACGTTATCTTGTTAATGATTTTCTAAATTTTGAAAACATATTTTTTACATAATGACTTTGACCTGAAAAGGTGTGTAAGTTACATGCCTGAATGCCCACTAAATCTCTTTTGGATTGCATCCAATCCTTTTTATAATCATCATCACCTGTTAAAAAATCTATACTACTAACGCTATCCTGTTCAATAACATGCTCCATCATAAATGCCGTTAACACGGTTCCTACGCTAGTTTTAGTATAATGTCGACGATATGCTAATTTAAAAATATATGCCGTAGCCCCATTAACAAACCAAATTTGCGCGGCGACTGGCTGTTCTTTGTGGTACACCAAGCCTAATCGTAACTCTCCCTGCTGCCAAGCGTACTTTACAATAGCATCGATAAAAGCAGGATAAGGTTCGACTTGTTTCCAACTGTCATAATAAACATGATGATAATGCGCTAGAAATAGGTTAAGTTCAGTGATGCTTTGTACAGCACACATAACAGTATAATACTCACCTGTTTTTTCTAATTTAGCTTTTTTACGCTTTACTGTGTTTCTTAATTTACTTGGCCTTAACGACCAAAACTGATCAACGTCAGTAATATTGTCATGATACCAATTTATAGAGTGTTGATAGCGAAAGCTTTTGAACCCTATATTATCAAAAGCTTCTTGCCAAACATTAGCGTCTGACTGATACAAAGGCACCAAATCAATTACGCTATAAGCTTTTAATTCTGCTTGGCATGATAAAATAGCCTCTTTATGCTCAATAGGTGAAATCTCTGCGTTACCGAACATTTTATAAAACGGGCTATAATAGTTAGTTAAGCTTTTTAATTGTTGCTTTTGAGCAATCAAAGGGAGGTAGAAGTTATTTCCTGGGCTAGTAAATGAAAAGGTTTTTACTAGTGAGGTATTAGTACAAATAAATTGTTCGAATAGTGAAAACCAAGCAGCTCTATTAAACAAAGGAGCATTGTTTACTCTAACATTAACTAAGTTATCGTTACTTGTTAAAACACTAAACTTCATTTGTTTGTCCTGTTAAACGACAATAAATAGTTTTTCATACGTTTAAGTCTTAAAATTCCTGCACTTAACATTGAGGGCCTATAAGTTGATGCATTGTACATAGTTCGCTGTTCAGTTGACCAATAAAGCTGATCTTTACTTGCATTGGTATAAAAATCTACACACTGACTAATACGATGATTAAACAAATGTTCAATTAATTTATATCGGTTAAAGTTACCTAATCCATACTGGCTAAAATTTTCATCAAAGGTCGTTTTCAAAATAATTAATGTATCTTTATTAAAAATACAAAGTCGAGCAGCAACTAGCTGATCTTCAATATAACTTTCAAAAACCAAGCCCTGTGCATTTTTTACAAATTCCTTCATTAAACTTAAGTAAAATTGGCCTTGAGTATTTGACGGATGAATAGCCGTACCATTTTTCCCTTTCCAACCTTGACTTTCAAGCATGCCATAACGATCAACAGCTGCTTCAACTTCATTAACAATGATCTTATTTTCGACTATCACTTTATCTTTTGCTAATCGATTAATGCTTTTAGTAATATCCTTACGTAATCGTTTTGCTCGCCCTTGCCAATAGTCATTAAAATCACCCTTAATCTGTAACTTAATATTCTCTGCATATTTTTGTGAATGCTCAACGCTATTAATTAAACTCATGTGTTCTTGAGGATCTAAACCATAAAGATCTAGCTTTATTACAAACCCACTGATGGCTTTTATTAATTCTTTTAAATTACAATCGGTCTTAGCTGTAATTAAATTTAACGCTAACTGGCTTTGGCTTGGCATGTAATTTTTCCATTGACCAAACGCTTGTTTTTCTAATAATAATAATGCAACAACATTGCCTGAATTGATTCCCTTTGCTACATAAATACTCGCAGGAAAGTATTCTACTAAAGCACGAACAAACTGAGTGTCTAACATCGGATTGTGTGCATGACATTGAATAAATAATTTTTGCCATTCAAGCCAAAAATGTTCATCATCTTCATTTAGCCGTGTTACTTGCCAATTATGTACTTTCATTTAAGTTTTCCATTAAAACAGCAACGATATAATCAAGCGCTTGCTTTGATAAGTCTTGATGGCAAGGTAACTGAACCAAATTTTCTCGATAATCAGTGCTTATCTTACACTCCGTTTTCACCATTTCTTCCCAACGATAAATTTGAATCCCTTTATTACGAATATGATCAAAGCCTTTATTATCAGTAAGTAAAAAAGGTAATACATAAGGAACAACATTGTCAGGTAACTCTGGTATTAATACTTGCCCCCAAGGGCTAGTCGTTAACTTAGTCGCTAAATAACGATAATTTTTTTGTCTTGTTAAGATTATTTCATCTTGATTTTGTAAATGAATACGCCTTAAGTCGTCTATTTTAATATTTCCACTGCACTGACTTTTGCGAAAATACCGATAAATATCTTCTTGCTTGGGGATAAACTTACGCACTATTTTAGCCATTAACGTTTTAAACTGAACCAGATTATAATTGGGTAATTCTTTCAACGTTGTAGATAACTGCGGTAATAATTTACTGTTCTTAGCAACTAACAATTCGCCGCCGGTCTGCGCCGGATAAAACTTAATTAAACTCGTAACGGCAACATCAGCCCACAAGCGATTAAAAAATGCAGCATGCGCTAAATCTTCAATCAACAACACTTCATGCTGCTTACAAAGCTTGGCAAGTGTTTCTATTTTACAATCAAAGCCAAAATACCTAATGCCTACCAAAGTGTCACCTGTTTGCATTTTTTCTGCCAAAAAAGAAAAATCAGGGGTTAAGTTGGCATTTATCGGATAAAAACTAACGGTTTTATTCGCATAGAGAAAAGGCTCCACTAACGCGGGACAATGATAACTTGGCAGCCATACTTTTTGAGAGGTTATAGCTTTTGCAATAACATACAACCCTGTCCTTGCATGATCAAGTACCCCTATACAAGTCACATTTTCGGGTAGTTTTCGAGTTAAATCTTTATCTTCAACATTAGGAATTGTTTTATTTGTTGGCAGCGCACTAATTTTTTGCGGTGGGTAATTGCTAGCGTCGGCTAAAGGAGGCAAAAACTTCATCGACTAAGCGCCTAAAAGATTACGTATAAGTCTTATATGAAATTTCACCGGTGTGGTATCCCAAGGCGTGAAACGGTTCAATTGAAATTTATCAGTGTCTTGGGTAGAGTATCCCCAATTAGTTGAAACCGCATAATCAAAACCCTGTTCACTAACAATGTCCCTTGTGACTTCATCATAATCTACAGCAATTTTACCATTTGGATAAGCAAAGCCCTTAATAGGCTGACCAAGCAATTGCTGTAAATCATTTTTGCATTGCATTATTTGAGCTTTTTGTTGTTCAGCCGTTAATACTTTCAAAATTGGATGATCAACTGTATGTGCGCCTATTTCAATGCCAAGCGTTGACAGCTGTTTAATTTGCGCCATTGTCATCATTTTTGCCTGACTCTCTACGCCAGCATTATCGCGATAGATATCATTAATTAGTGATTTTCGTTCATCGATTGGCAAGTATTTCAATTGAGCAATTATTTGATGGGCTACTTTTATTCTTTGTTCTACCTTACCTAGCTGAATGTTATTTTCACCTAATGCCTTTAAATTCAAAGTAGTAATATTATTATCCGCGACAAGGTCGATCACCCTATCATTGAACATGTTTTCTCCTTTCGAGAAACCTGTTGCAATATAGACTGTTGCAGGAATATTCAACTCTTTTAGTATAGGCGCGGCGACTTCAAGGTTATTAATATAACCATCATCAAAGGTAATACAAACCGAATTGTTGGGTAATGTGCCTTCTTTAAGATGCGCTAAAGCAGCAGTGATCGAAATGGGGTTAAAATGTTTTTTAATCAACGACATTTGCCAACGAAATGTTTCAGCATCGGGCTCCGATGGACGCATTACATCTTTATGCTGAAAAACTTGATGGTAAATTAATATATTGAGCTTATTTTTACCGAGCAAAGCGCCCATTAAAGATAATAGTTTATGTATCATAGCCAATATCTTATTGTTGCAACCAAAGTTCTAATACCACCATAATCCAAATTAGCTCACCATAATAACTGGCATGAACACTTTGGTGTGCATCTAACACATTGTCTATTAAACTATCTTTAACCATACCTCGGTTTTTAAATGCCAATAAATTATCCATTACAATTTCTTTAAGTACATCATTTTCTTTCATCCATGCCCCAAAAGGTAAACCAAAACCATGTTTGCTTTTAGTGAGCGTTTTATCATGAAGAAAACCACGACAACTTTCTTTATAAAAATGCCTAAGCTTACCACCAGGCAGTTTAATATCTGCAGGAATTGTACAGCTAAAATCGACTAACGACTTATCCAGTAACGGGAAGCGTACATCCACTCCTGCTAAATCACACATTCTACCCACCTTAACTAAATCGTTATCGGCGAGCGTATACTTCCAATCAAGGTATAAAAGTTGGTCAACCACATGTTCACTGGAACACTCATTAAACCTTTTTCTTTGTTGTTCAATGGGTTGCTGAGTATCTACACCAGTTAAAAAGTCATCATTAAACATAGATTTAAGTTTAAAACGATTTAAAAAGTTATAAGTTTCAAGTCGATCAGGCAAAGGCACTTCAGCTTGATTAATGTAACTCGCCCCTTTACTGAACAAAGGCAATTTTCCTACTGGTGTATTACACAATAAGCCTTTAGTTCCCCCTTGAATAGCGCGAGGAATTTGTTGATAAAATTCAAACTGCTTTTGTTTCGCATACCGTTCATTTCCTGCAAATAACTCATCACCACCATCACCCGCTAATAAGCGTTCTATGCCAAATGATTTGGCAAATTTCGCACAAAAATAAGCCGCCATTGCCGATGAATTACCAAAAGGTTCGTCAAAATATTGGGCGACTTTAACAAACTCCGCAGCCGCTTGTTCTGGTTGTAAATAGAGGACTTCATGCTGATTACCAAAATGTTTAGCAGTTAATTTGGCATAAGGTGTTTCGTCATAACCATCAATATTAAAACCGATAGAAAAAGTTTTGGCCGGCGTTTGATGACGCGCCAGCATACCTGCTACTGTTGAGCTGTCTAAACCGCCACTTAAAAAAGCACCACAACTGTCAGAACTGTGCTTGTTTACTGCATGGTCAATTACACTCAAGCATTGTTCATACTGAGATGCTCTATCAACTTTAGCGCTTTCACCACTTTTTTGCTTAAACACTGGCTGATAGAGTAACTGCTCACTTGACGCGCCTTGTTGATCAAAGATTATTGCTTTACCTGGTTCTAACTTTGACGTTTGTTCAAATATGGTATTAGGCGAAGGAATGTTATGAAAGTACATGTAATTAAACAAAGCTTGATCAGAAATACTAAGCGTTAATCCTTCAACATTTTTTAATTTTTTAAGAGAATCACTCACGTATAACGTGTTAGCTTGCAGCGTATAAAAACAAGGTTGTATACCAAAGTGATCGTTAAAAACAAAGCTTTTACCGCTACTGTTATCAATAAGAACTAACCAAAATTGCCCAGAAAGCTGTTGATACAAAACATCAATTTTGTTGTTATTTTGCACAAAAAAATTGGCAACTTTTTCAGCCTTGGTATTTTTTTCAGTTAAAAAAACATCACCACAAATAACAACCGACACTTGTTTGTTTTGAAATATTTCATGGGGTTTAGCTGTAACAATATTACAATGCAGTTGATTACTTGTTGTGTTAATTACACTGCTAAATTCCGTATTATTTTGTTGTTGCACTGCTTATCCTTTATTTTTAACTATCGCTATATGGGCTATTGTCAGTAAATAGACAATAACTTGCAACTAGATTGTTTTATGATCACCCTGCTGAGCTAAAGACTGGTTGAGTATTTTTTCAAATGCTTGAGCATGGTACTGCCTTGAATAACGAAAAATTCCGTCATCGTCTAGGTAGTTAAATTGATTCTGCTTAATTTTTTGTAAATATTCAGTCAACGTTTCCTTAATTTTATTTTCATCATTTAAAGGGCAAAGACAACACGCATCGATAGCCGCTAACAGTTTTCCCGTGTCTCCCTGTTCTGAAGTTAACGCTAAAATGGGCTTTTTAGCTTTAATGTATTCATAAGCTTTAGCGGGTATTTGAGAATTACAGTTATCAGCTTGTAAAAGCAATAAACCATCTACTGTTAATATTTCTTTTAGTGCGGCTTTATAACTAATTGCAGGGGCAAGGCGTACGATATCGTCAATACCTAAAGCCTGTAATTTAGGTTGAAATAATTGATCATGACCTGTAGCTCTTAGTCTTAACTGAAAATTTTCTTTTGTTAACAGCCCTGTCTGCTTTAAAGCGGCAATGCCTTTAAATAACGAGCTAGGATCGCGCTCTGAAGGATAAATAACACCACTATGCAGTAGAACCAATTGATTGTTTTGATTACCTTGCATTATATTATCTGGTGTTATGCCATTAAAAATTTCTTGATCAAAACCGTTAGGAACTAATTGCCATAACCCTTTTGCTACTTGTGGATATTTATTTTGATAAAAGGTAACAGCACCGGGTGCAGTTAACACAATAGCTTTACAGTGCTTAATTGCCTTTTTTTCAATCCAATTAAAAAGCTTTCTTTTGGTTTTGTTCGTCGGGTAGTCGTCTTGTGCCATAGGATCTCTGAAATCTGCCACCCATGGAATCCCGGTAATTTTATGCACAAGATAAGCAATAACATGTGCACTGGCAATGGGGTATGTCGACACGATAATATTAGGCCGTTGATATTTAATTGCTTTTAAACCGCTAAATACTCCGCCAACAATCCAACTCTGCCAATTGTCAGGCAGTGCCATCCATGAGAAGTATTTTCCCTTAAAACTTAAATCTTTGGCAGTATTTCGCGCAAATGCACGAATAACGTTAAGTTCTTTGGGAATAAATTTTAGTTGCTCTGCTTCCCAGTGGTCATAAGCTTTAACTGACGCAGTGAGCACAGTGGTTTGCCAACCTTGTTGCTGTAAAAACCGAGTAAAAGCTAATGTACGATGTACGCCGCTACTGCCAAGAATGGGGGGAAAGTGATAAGCAATATAAAGTACAGATTTTGACTCTGACACAAACAATAGTCCTTCATTAGTTCACAATTTTTTACTTTACCGTATACTATCCGTTTACAATGCAAAACGATAGAGATTTACATGTTAAAAAGATGTTTAATCATGTGTTTATTACTTCCCTTTTTAAACACTTCTGCGGCGGATAGAGATAACAATACTTGTGGAATATACCCTGGTAGTACATTGGCCAATAGCTATGGACCTTGGGATTATACGAAAGCTGAACATCAAGAGAAGCTTCCTATTGTTATTCGAGCCCACTTCACAAAAAATGTCGCTAATTTAACGAGTGGTCAAACTAACACTACCCCTCATGCCGATATTGATTACACATTACGTGCAATTCCCAATTATCATCCTGCGTTATTTGCAGTATCAAAATTAGAAAGTCGAGACATAAAAAATCTAGCGCCTGGTTTTAGGTATATTCCTCAATATTACAGTGCAGATTGTTATTTTAAGCGCGCTATATTTTTTCAACCTAAAGATCATATTAGTCATATGCTATATGCAATACACTTACAAAAACTGCCCGATTATCCATCGGCATTGAAGCAGTACCATTTAGCTTTAGCACTTAAACCCAAAGATCCTGAAGTTAATTATAATTTGGGCTTATTATATGTAGAATTAAGCGACTTAGAAAAAGCAGAGAAGCACGCTAACATTGCTTATAATGCAAATCATCCTTTACCCGGCTTAAAGAATAAAATTAATGAATTAAAACGTTCATTAGCACAATGAACGAGCTAAATAAAAAAATATTTAGTGGTGCCATTACCATGGTCCTACTTAGGTTTTTTATTAAATCGCTAGGTTTAATTAGTACTTTAGTTCTAGCCCGTTTAATAACCCCAGAAGATTTTGGTTTAGTGGCTATCGTAATGTCGATATATGCGCTAATTGAAATGTTAAAAGCCTTTGGCTTTGACGTGGTATTAATTCAAAAGCAAAACCCAAGTGAAGCAATGTATCATACCACTTGGACCATACAGCTTATGTTTGGCATTTTTGCTGCCATCATCATGTATTTCTCGTCACCTTACCTGGCAACCGCTTTTTCAGACACAAGATTAGCACTGCTTGGGCAAATTATTTCAGGGCTCTTTGTAATTAACGGCACTGTTAATATAGGCATAGTGAATTTTAGAAAAGACCTCGACTTTAAACGCGAGTTTATTTATATGTCTATTCCTAAGGTTTTAGCCGTTATTACCACTATTTTCGCAGCTGTTATTACCCAAAGCTATTGGGCATTAATTTTTGGTATGTTTGTTACTAGTGCATCTCAATCAATACTAAGCTATGCATTTTCTAATTTTAGACCAAAACTATGCTTGTCTGAACTCAAAGAGTTATTCAGTTTTAGTTCTTGGCTACTTTTCGGCAGTTTACTCAATTATGCAAACGTAAGATTAAAAGATTTGTTAGTTGGTAAGTCATTAGGCGCAAAATATACAGGACTATTATCTGTTGCTGATGAAATAGCCAGTTTACCTACAACCGAAATGGTAGCAGCCATCAATAGAGCAACCTATCCCGGTTACGCTAAAGTTTCTCACGATAATGAAGCATTAAAAGGGCTTTTTTTAAACGCTTTGTCATTTATCGCTATTTTAGGCATACCCGCAAGTGTTGGTATTTCGTTAACAGCCCCTTATTTAGTTCCAATTGTGTTAGGTGATCAATGGCTAGCCGTTATTCCTTTAATTCAGATATTGGGTATTGCCTACGCATTTATATGCATTAATACAAATGCAGGTTACATTTTTTTAGCAAAAGGCAAGCCTAAGGTTAATGCGCTAATTAGCCTTTTTAGAGCGATAATATTAATTTCATTGATGATATTTTTGATTAGTGTATATGGCGTTATTGGCATGCCTATCGCGTTATTAATTACCGCATTAATCATGTTTCCATTGTATATTTTTTTACTGAATAGAGAGATCAATTTATCTTTAACTGAATATTTATCAGTATTATGGAGGCCGTTATTATCCAGTATATTTATGTTTCTAATAACGTACTGGATATTTTTTGATTTTAATATTCACGTTGTAGTGAATGAAGGTACGGTTACTTTTTTCAATTTTATCAGTATTATTTTTATAGGCGCCCTCATTTACTTAACATTAGTACCCCTTCTCTGGTTTATTGCTAAAAAGCCCCAAAGTGCTGAAGCATTGATTATTCAAAAAGTACTATCTTATATAACAAAGTAATAGAATTTACCCGATGAATAAAACCTTTTCCTTATATTTAGATTTATTTAGATTTTTAGCCGCTGTAATGGTATTTATATCACATATACCAGGATTTACAGGAGGGTATTTGTGGCAATTAGCAGGCTTAGGTCATGAAGCCGTTGTTTTCTTTTTTGTGTTATCTGGCTTTGTAATCGCTTATGTTTGCTTTGATAAGCAAGAAAGTGCTTTCAATTATACTGTTAATAGAATGGCAAGAATTTACTCTGTTGCAATACCTAGTATCATATTAACTGTCTGCCTCTACTATTTAGGTCATTTTATAAATCCTGATGCTTTCAAGGATATTGAGAGTGTATTAATTAGTCCATTTATTACTATTATTTCTGCGCTTACTTTTACAAATCAAAGCTGGATTAGTATAAAGTTGTTCTCAAACGCTCCTTATTGGTCACTAGGATATGAAGTTCTTTATTATGTTTTCTTTGGAATCTTATTTTATAGTAAAAGTACTTATAAATATCTATTACTACTATTGATACTTTTACTAATGGGGCCAAGTATTGTCTTATACTTACCTATTTGGCTATTGGGTGTTGTAAGCTTTCTTGCAGTAAAACGGATTAATTGGTCTAATTATATATGCTGGTATCTCTATTTATCTTCTACCGTATGTATAATTGGCATTATTCAAATTCAAGACGAAATCAATTGTTATTTTCAGTATATTTTTACCGCGGAGGCATATAATTACCTACTTGAGCCAGCTGAAAAATTTACAAGCGATTATTTTTTAGCTTTCTTTGTTTCTATACATATATTTGCAAGTGCCAAAATACTCTCTCAACGAAAACTATTTAATGATGCTGCTGGTAAAATTATTCGCTATTTATCTGCCCATACTTTTTCTTTATATCTCTACCATATGCCAATAATGTATTTTATTTATGCTGTCGCTCCTATAAAAGATTCTATACCTCTTATGGTAATCAGCTATTGTATTTTAACCCCTTTAATTATTTTATTACTTAGTACTTATACTGAGAATAAAAAGCAAAATTACAAAATATTCTTTGCTCAATTATTATCAAGAATAATCCCCCTTTTTAAGTAACGTGTTTGTCTGTTCAGTTAAATTCAATTTAATCACTACAATAATCGCTATTAATGCGTAAACAAGCTCAAAATACGCCAAACTAACATTCAGCCCTGTAATACCATAAGCAATAAGAGATAATGCAATGCTTCTCGATAAGTTTTCTTGCCATTTTTGATTGTGCTTCTTAGCAAGTTTAATATTTTTAGTACACGTTCGATATGACACGAACAATACATATACAAAGAGAAATAATCCGACAAAGCCAGCACTAGCTAATACTTGAAAATAAATATTGTGCGCAGCTTTAGGTCTTAATGTTTCAGGAATAGGCGGAGTTTCAATTAAGCCAAAGTTAGGTGTTTCAGGGGCATATATTTGCCATAACAAGGGATCCGTTGTTGCTTTAAATCCCCCACCAGTCATTGGGTTGTCAATTGCAATTAGTGTAGAAATTTTCCATGCCCACAAGCGTCCAATAAAGGAACCATCGGTTGTTGAAGCGGTCTCTACAGTAGCTTGTCGTTCCTTCCACTCTGTTGGTGCACCCGCATAAATACTAGGAAGCAATATAATGGCAGCTATAAAGAGAATAAATTTACGGTTAGATTTCAACCACATTGCAAAAGCTAAAACTGATAACCCTATAAACCCCCCACGAGAATACGTACCGACAATGGCTACAATATTCAAGCCTCCTAAAATCAATAACCCTAGTTTCAATTTTTGATGCTTAGTGACCGACCACAAGTAAAAAATAAGTGGTAAACACATATTGATAGCTACAGCTAAATCATTTCGATCTGCAATAATCCCTGCTTTACCAACTACGCGATAACTTCCACCTGATAATATAAATTTAGTTGCCTCCATTGCTGAATAAGCAGATATAGAGAGTATAATGGCCCATACTAGAGTATTAATCGCTTTTTCTGTTCTTACGGCTAACGTGATAAAAAAGAATAAGGCAATAACTTTTGTAAACTCAATAAGTTTTAACCATGCGTAATTACCATCTATTAAAATATTAAATATGGTAGATATAAACATCCAAAATAAAAATAAAAACACCCAAAAGTGTATATTTGTTAAACCTATTTTTTTCTTTTCTTTTGAAAATATGTAGGACATTACGACAACAATAACTATCGTTAGATTAAGTCGTAAACTATTTGAAAACCCAAAAGCCCAAGATGCAGGAGCCATTAAAGCAATCCATATCCATGCGGCGACTCCAATATAAGGCTTTTTAAAGCTGTAATAAATTGTGATAAATAGAAAAATAACTAGGAGTAAATCACGCATTATTCATCACCCCCCTTTTCATTATTATCACTTGCTGCCCAGTACATAAGGTATACCATAGCGGCAATATCTATTAATAAAAATAAACTGTCTATCATAGTTAACTCGTTACCTTGCTTACGATATAACGAAACTTTCCCGATTGATCAGCTGCAATTTTTTCAACTATTTCGATGTCAATAATTACGTTTTCTCCTAAGCGTGCTTTGAAGCCATTGATTATTTTATTGCTGAGCTGTGGATCCTCAACTAGTGACTTTGAGGATGACGAAGTCGCGACACTTGAGCATAGTGAGGATTCTTCATTTGATGGTGATGGAGATTCGGCACGTTTATCTATTTTTGATAAGACCAGTTGCACTTTAGTGTGTAACTTAGTCTCTTGAATCACTTTAAACTCTTCTATACCGTCAAGCTCTCGTAAAATATAAATAAGCGCTAAACCATGCATCATAGTGCCATCTTCAGCGACTACAAAATCAGTTGAGCGCCCTTCAATATCTTTAAGAATTGGTAAGCCTCGACCACAACTGCACTTAATGGTATCTAGTGCACCAATATCTCCTGTACGATAACGTATAAAAGGAAAGTCTGATGTCGCTAAATGGGTAATAACAATTTCGCCCTGCTCGCCATCAGGTACGACTTCGCCTTTGCTATTAATAATTTCAACGATAATATCTTCTGCTGAGATATGCATATTGCCTTGTGGACATTCATGGGCAATAAAGCCGGCATCTCGACCACCATAACCATTAGCTACTGGTGCTTTAAAAGTCGATTCTATAAGCTCTCGCTGATAAGGATATAAACGCTCTGAGGTGACAAAAATAACCTTAATATTCAATGAAGATAGATCGATGTTATGACTATTCGCTGTTTTAGCAATTAAACTGAATACTGAAGGATAACCAAATAACATTTCAGGATTGATCGACTGTATTTGCTCAATAAAATTAAGCAATTTGGTTTCGTTCATATCAAAAGCAGGTATAAGTGTTGAGCGAAAAAGTTTATCCCTTAAAATTCGTACTTTATCTTGCGCTCCTAATTCGATAGGCGATCCCCAAGCAACAATCTCTTTATCACCAATATCCACTCCCCACCACCGAGTAGCTCGCCACTTTTCAGCCACGTCATGGCTGACACGCTCATTGCCTAACAAAAAGGTTAATGGTGTACCACTTGAGCCACCTGTAGTAAATGAGCTAGTTGGACCGGCATTATCGGCTTTAAAATGAGTAAAGTTCTCTCTAATAGTGTTTTTATCAAGAAATGGCAGTTTTTGAAGCGATGCTCGGCTGTTAATATCTGTAGGTTGTAACTTTAGGGTGTTAAATAATTGTTGATAGTATCGAACGTGCTTAACTGAATGTTCAATAAATTGAGCCAGTCTTATTTCTTGCTGATCAAGGATCTCAGCAGTTGTTAGCCACTGACTTTTTTCTAAGCCTTGTTTAATGGCTACGGTATCGTGCTTTTTCAGCTTTTCATGCAACGGAAATAAAACCGCAGAGATAAGCTTAGTATAAATTCCTTTTATCATTTTGGTGCTCGACTATTGGCTAGCGTGATATTTTTATTGTTTTTAACAATCGCCTCATCATAACAAGCTTTTAAACTTTGCCAAACATTTGACCAGTAAAACTTTTCAATGGTTGTTAAACCGTTTTGAATTAGTTTTATTCTTAATGACTCTTTCTCTAATAATGCATTTACCAAAAGCGCCATTTGTTGATCATCGCCGGCATTAATTAATAGTGCATCGTGATCATGAGTGACTAATTTGGGAATGCCACCAACATTGGTCGATACCACAGGTGTTCCGCAGGCTAATGCTTCAATAATGGAGTTAGGCGTATTGTCTACCGTACTAGTGTTTAGCATAACATCGGCATTTTGATAAAGTGTTGCCATTTCCTTCGGTGATAATCGACCAGTAAAATTAACATTGTTATCTATATTTAATTGCGTTACTAATATTTGTAAGTTGGCTAATTCAGGGCCTGTGCCAGCAATAGATAACTGCGCATTGGAATACTTTTTCTTAACCAATGAAAAAGCTTTAACCGCAGTAGCAACGTCATAAATCGCCTCTAAATTACGAGTAACGATTAAATGTGGGGCATCTGAGTTGAACGGTTTATCGGTAGCAAAAAACAAGCTTTGATCTAGTACATTAGGTACAACTTGAGCTTCTTGCCCAAAATCATTAAAGACTTCCTGTAAGAAGATAGAAGGAACGACGACCGCTTGCGCTTTGTTTAGTGTTTTTTCAACTCGTGACCAAGACTGATTAAAAAAATCACGAGCATAACCACCTCGATAATTGATAATAATGGGCTTATTTAATTGTCGCGCTACAAATACCGCAGGTGCAGCAAACAAATGCCAGGACCAACCTGAATTAGCCATAATGTGAATAACATCAGCTGATTGGCATTGCTTTTTCAATGCAATAAAATAAAAAAACAAACGGAAAAAAGCTCTCAGAACGGGAATTTTTTCTACCCAAGACGGTCGATAGGCAGCGTTCACCTGAACTATGTCTACCTCAAGTTGCTCACTTTTTAAAAATGCAGCTAACTGGCGCGTTTGATTCGCCATGCCGCCTGCTGGTGGCGGTAAAGGGCCAACAATCACCACTTTTTTTAAGCTGCTCATGATTATTGATCTACCGTCGACTGATTTTTGTTGCCATCTATCAAGCTTTTATATACAGGTAAGTAATTACTTACACTGTTTGTCCAGTTACGGACATCCTCAACAAATTCTCGACCGTTCAGCAACACTTTGCTTATTAAGTCAGGAGTTTGAATTAATTCATTAATGCGTTTTGCAAGCTGTTCAACATTGTCGGCAGCAAACAAAAAACCATTTTCATTATCAGAAATTAACTCTTTATGCCCACCAACATCTGAGGCTAAAACGGCTTTACCTTGCGCCATTGCTTCGAGTGGTTTTAGCGGTGTTACTAGTTCGGTAAGTCTCATCGCTTTGCGCGGATAAACTAATAAATCGACTAAACTATAATATTTACTCACTTCGCTGTGTGGTACGCGCCCGGTGAAAATTACCTTATCTTCCAAACCAAGTTGTTTAACTTGCATTTTAAGGTTGGCTTCTTGAGGACCGCCACCAACCAGTAATAATCGAGTATTCGGATTTTTTTCAAGCACTTTGGGCATAGCAGCAATCGTTAAATCAATGCCTTCGTAACCGTAAAATGAACCTAAAAACCCTAACACTTGGCAATTTTCTAGTTGTAATGAAGTTTCTAACTGGCTATTTTTTTCTTTAATAACATCAAACTGTTCAATATTAACGGCGTTCGCAATCACGGTAAACTTTTCTTTATCAAAGCCTCGCGCTATCAGATCTTTTTTTAAGCCCTGACAAATAGTCGTCACAGCATCTGCATACTTTACGACATGCGTTTCCATTTTTCGGGTTAACGTATAACGTAAATCATTTTCTTTGCAGGTGCCATGGTCGACTGCGGCATCTTCCCAAAAAGCTCTAATTTCATAAACAACAGGCAAGCCAGACTTTCGTCCAGCTTTTAGAGCAGCTAAACCATTTAGTGCGGGAGAATGAGCATGAATAACATCCGGTTTTTCAATTTCAATCACTTCTAATATCCGCTTAACCATAGGGGCAATATTTGCCATTTGATTTAATACGGGTAATTTAGAGAGTAAGCCAGAAGTTGGCGCACTACGATAAAAAGTTAAACCATCCACCTCTTCTACTTCTGCCGTGCTATTACCGTGTTTAGGGCTAGTAACATGACAAGTTTCAATCCCTAACTTGTGCTGTTCTTTTAAAATAGAACGTGTGCGAAACGTATAACCACTGTGTAATGGAATAGAATGGTCGAGTACGTGTAAAATTTTCACCTTTACACCCCAATATTATTTTGGCGTAAAAACGATTCAAACATTAACAGTGTCCACAATGGCGCGCTATTGTCTCTTACGCCTTTAACGTGTTGGTCGATTAATGTACGTAGTTGCTTTTGATTAAAGTAGCCACTATTTGCTATTTGATCGGACAAAAGCCCTTTATATAATCTTTCTTTTAATGGTCCTCTGAACCAATCAGCTAACGGCACTGAAAATCCCATTTTTCTACGGTATAACACATCGTGAGGCAAATGCGGCTCCATAGCTCTTTTTAATGATTTTTTACCCACGCCTTGTTCTAAGTTAATTTCAGAAGGCACACTAAAGCCCCACTCAACAAACTTATGATCTAAAAAAGGCACCCGAACTTCTAGGCTGTGCGCCATACTAGCTCTGTCAACCTTTGTTAATATATCGCCAACAAGGTAGGTTTTCATATCAAGATATTGGGCAATTTTCATGGGATCTAGGGATTTAACTTTATCTTTATACTGCTTAAAAACCGCCAGTGAGCTGTAGCCTTTTAATGATTCTTTATAAGACGTTGAAAACAATTTACTTCGTTCGTCTGCTCTCAATATAGAAATTGAGTTGTGATAGCCTTCAATAGTGTCCATGGCCATTGATTGAAAGGTCGTTTTAGCTCTTAAAAATTTAGGTGCCCAATCTAATTTAGGGTATATTTTTCCTAACGGTTTAAAAATAGCTTTTCTTAAGTTTAACGGCAGCATTTGACGAATTTTTTCTTCGTTCATATGCCAACGATATCGGCCGTAGCCTGCAAATAACTCATCTGCGCCATCGCCTGACAATGCTACAGTTACATGTTTTCGCGCCAGTTCGCATACTCGAAAGGTTGGCATGGCAGAGCTGTCAGCATAAGGTTCGTCGTATAACGCGGCTAGTTGGTCAACTAAGTCAAAATCATTTTGATCAACAATATCTATTCTATGGTTGGCTTTATAGCGTTTAGCAACTTCTATGGCGAAGTCAGTCTCATTAAACTCTTTAACGTCAAAACCTATTGAACAGGCATTAACAGGATCTTTTTGTAAACCAGACATTAATGCCACTATGGCACTTGAATCTACGCCTCCTGACAAAAAAGCGCCTAGAGGAACATCTGCTACCATTCGAATGTTAACTGCTTCAGTGAGGCGATCAGTTAATTCATCGTTGACTTTTTCTTTCGTTAAACTGTTATCAGTTTCTGTTGGTATATCCCAATATTCTTCTGAGGCGGGAATACTCTCGACACCTTTTTTCAATAACAAACGATGCCCTGGTGTTAATTTATAAGCATGCTGATAAATAGTATGAGGTTCTGGGATGTAGCCAAAAGTAAAATAATCTTCAACGGAATTATCTCTTAACGATTTATCAAACAGCGTATGCTCTGTTAATACTTTTAATTCTGAACCAAAAGCAAAATGCCCATCACTTAATAGCGTGTAAAAAAATGGCTTAATGCCTAGTCTGTCACGAGCGATAAACATACATTGCTCTTTTCGATCCCAAATGGCGAAGGCAAACATACCCCGTAAGTGATGCACGCAATCAACACCCCATTCTAAATAAGCATTTAAAATAGTTTCTGTATCACCGTGCGTATTGAAGGTATAACCTTTTTCTGTTAATTCTTGATGTAGCTCTTTATAGTTATATATTTCACCATTGAAAACGATATTCGCTCGCTGACAAGCGCTCATCATTGGTTGCGGACTGCCTTCTAAATCGATAATGGATAACCTGCGATGAGCTAATGCCACTCCGGGATCAAAAAAATAGTCGCCAGCATCTGGACCACGATGTATTTGTCGATCATTCATTTTAGCTATTACTTCAGGATCTATTTGATCTTCTGAAGTTAAGTGAAATATACCCGCTATGCCGCACATTTAGTTATCCCTTTCATAATTATTTTTTTGATACAGTTGATGATATTTGTTAACCATCAATTCAATACTAAAATTTTCTTCACAATATTTTCGCACCAATTTACTGTCTTTTGATAGCAATTCAGGTGCGTTTATATAAAATTTCATAGCAGCCACTAAGGAGTCACTATGATTAACATCAACAATGTGTGACTGCTTGTGCTCTGGTAAAGCTAGATCTGCGTTACCACCAACATTGGTTGCGATAAATGGTAAACCACATGCCATAGCTTCTAATAATGTATTCGAAATCCCCTCAGCAAGCGAAGGTAAAACAAATACATCCATTTGATTCATTAATTCCTTAACATTATCGCGTTGCCCTGCAAACCAAACCGCTTTATCTGCGCTGGCATCCTCTACCATCTTTTTAAGTTGAGGTAATAGTACGCCATCACCAACAATAACTAATCTTAAAACATTTTGTAATTCCGCAGAACTTTGCCATAAGTTAAGAAAAGCGGAAACAAGCAAGGTTTGGTTTTTAACTTCGGCTAACCGACCTACAGTGCCGAACACTACACTTTTTTCATCCGTAAAGTTATCAGGGAGCAGCGCCCTATTTTTATTCACGATAAATTTTGTTATATCAACGCCGTTACATACTCGCGCTATTCGGGTATTTTTAACACCAATAACGTCAGATAAATAATGTTCAGCCTCTTTAGACAGGGCGATATATTGATGAATTAATGGCTTAAATAATTTCCGTAATAGTTGATACTTTTTATTTGTGCCACCTAGGTCAGTTACATCCCAACCGTGTTCACCATGAATCCTGTAAGGAACTCTCGCGAGCATTGCTGGTAATTGAGCTTCTATAGCACTTAAATTTCTAGTATGACAAATATCAGGTTTTAGTTTCCTTAATAACTTCCAGCTATTGAAAAGCCACATAAGTCCTTTTCCAGCTGGCTTATGTAAATTAATGATAGATGTATTTTTAGTGTTAATTCTTTTATAAAACGATTCATCGTGATCAGTTATACAGACAATTGTATGTTTATATTCATCTTCAGCTAAGTTATTAATGATATTAACAACACCATTTTCTAAACCACCTGTCGAAAAAGAATGTACAAAATGAACGATATGCAATGGGGTAGTTGTTAAACTTGGTATTGTTACGCTTGACATAGTTTCTTTAGACATAGCTAATTTATTGAATTCTTGAGTCTAATTTCACTTAAGCTAGACAAGTACTTTTTAACGTTATTAATGAACAACGATTGGTCACTACTCTCTATTGAAAAGGCCATTATTTCACTTTCTGAATTTGGTGTTAGATAAACTTCAATCGCTTGTTGCAATTTAGCTTTCGTTGGATGAATAAAATAAGTACCTGCAATCTTATACCAATAAATGATGCTACGCTCTTTACCAGTTATACTACGCACTAATAACAATTTGGCAGTTACATCACCCAACTCAACAATTGACTCGTTGATAAGTGTCCATTTCTTAGTGTTATAAGCTCTATTTTTCCAACTAATTAATTCACCTTTATTTTGTCTATTTGCGTAAACCGCTCTAAAAATTTCAATATTTTTAGCATCAATCAAATGTGAACTTTGTAATGAATCTTCATAAAAAATGCCCCAATTGGAAGTTTTTGTCTCTCGTAAGTTATCACTCAATTGTAATGCGGATTCAGGTATCTCTGGCGCATTAATACTATTAACATTACTATAAATATAAGCGGTTAAACTCAACATTAAAAGCACTGATATCGGTACAGCCATTTTATAATTTAGAGCTTGTTCCTGTTGTCGCGCTTTATCTTTATCTATCACTGATTTCATATCATCAGCAAAGAAGCCACCCACCCAAAACATCAACATAATCACAACGCCAAAAAACAACCAACCATAAACAAGGTGATCAGCACCTGTTGCGTATTTCATATCAGAATAATGGGCAATGGCAACAATTCCATAAGCTCTTACACCGTTTGCAACTATGGGCATTAAAATCGAAATTAAAATAAAAATGAGCTGTTTTTTTGTGCTGGTGTAAGTGAGGTAAGCATACAAAGTGCCTACCGCAACAGAAGCAATTAAATAACGAATGCCAGAACAAGCTACCGCAACTTCAAATAACCCTGTCGGGGTTTGAATATATAAGCCATCAATAAACACGGGAATACCATTGAGCTTGAGCAAATTAACGGTAAACCAAGCAGTGATGTCTTGTAACATCGGGATTAGGTTTTCCCCCATGGGCACAGCAAACAATAGATAAACAAGGGGGAATTTATATCGCCAAGCCAATTGATTGCCAATTAACATCCAAATAATTGAAATTAACGAAACAACTGCAGATAGCTGCCCTAAAACATTAATATCAGCAGCGAAAGCAAATAACCAAACGAATAACGAGCCCAATAGTATCGGTAATGGCAGCCAAGTAGTTTGGGTAGTGCTTGCAAGTAAATGAGCTTTATCACGCCAAATTAACCAGAGGCTAATCGGTAAAATAAAATAACCATGGGCGAAGGTATCTGAACGACTCCAAATATCTTCCATGCCTAAAAGCGCTTGTTGATAAACAAGTACCCAACCAGTAACTAATAAGGCAAACAATGCGATAAAACGGTTATTTGTGATTTTCATAATATCCCTGTAAGCAGCTTATTTTTAATTAAAATACTGAGTCAATGGCGCTAAAGTTTGTTGCCAAGTAAATTGCGTTAGAATCCATTCTCTATTATTTTTTTCTTCTTTGCTATGCTCAGCTAAATAATCAATACAACATTGTGCAAACAGACTTGGCTCATCAATAATATGTACATTGGCTGATGTTGGCGCATTAATTCCTTCCATTGCCATACTCGTGACAACAACTGATTTATCTAAAGACATCGCCTCAAGCACTTTATTTTGAATGCCGCGAGCAATTCTTAATGGCGCCACCACACACTGAGCGTTAGCAATAAAAGGCCTTACATCATGCACTCTACCGGTCACAATAATGCCAGTTTGTTTAGCTAACGCTTTAACTTCAACGGAAGGATTGCCACCGACGATGACAAATTTTGCCTCTGGCTGTGCTTTCAGCACTTTAGGCCACACTTGTTCAACAAACCAAACGACAGAATCTATATTCGCCCAATAATCCATCGCTCCAGTAAAACAAAGATAAGGAGTATTAGGTACAAGTGGTTCCGTTGAAAATGTTGCCTTAGGATCAAAAAATTTAATATCGACACCATTGAGCACGCCATGAACTTTTTCCTGTTGCTCTTTGGCTTGACGCTGTCGAAATAACTGCGCTTCATCGGGAGATACAAATAAACTGTGGGTAAATTGCTGACAGATATTATCTTCTATACTCGCCAGTAAACGATATTCACGATTAAAAATCCATTTGGCTAATCCTGTTTTCTTATCGGCATATTGACGCCACTTATCAGAGTCTACATCAACAAAATCAATCACTCGTTGTAATAGGGAAAAATCTATCGAATTGTTATATTCATTTTGACAGTATTGCGCCATTGACGAGGAATAAACAAAGATTTTCTCAATGCTATGTTCAACAACAGTGCGATTAACCCATTGTTGCATGCGCTTATCAAAATAGTAAGGCAAGGTAATAGGCTTATTAGTAATAAACGCTTTAAGACCTTTTATTTTAGCAAGGGTTTTATTTTGATCGAGATGAAAAACTGAACGGCAATACTTACTGAGTCCATCAACATATTGTTTATCAAACGGATCGTCAATAAAGCAACCAAGATGAATATCGTAACGCTCACTAAGTTTTTTTAAAATATTAAAGGAGCGTATTTTATCACCTTTATTTGGCGGAAAAGGAATACGATGACAAAGATATAATAATGGCTCTTTACGGGTAGTCATGTCATTTACCCTAAATACTTAGATAAAAATGGACCCAACCATTGGCTAACTTTCAATGGCAGTTTTTGCCATAAGCCAATAAAGAGTTTGTACTTAGGGTTGTTTGGACTTAAATTAGGTAAACTTTCAGCTTTAACTAAATGATAATAATAATAAAGTGGCTGTGGCTCCATTCCCCAATTTTTCTTATATTTATAAGGGCCGCCATCATTTTTACTACGACCAAAATCAAACCATGAATAACCTTTCTCTTTGGCTAAACACATCACTTGATAATACATAAAGTCGGCGCTTTTTAAATACCTTGCTCCACTGTTACCACCACCATAATAAGGCAGTACTTGTTCATTAAAATAAAAGTTCATTACCGCATTAGAAGGCTGCTCTGCGTTATCTGCAATAACAGCTATATCAATATTACCGCCAAAGACTTCGACTAACTGTTGAAAATATTTTTTACTAAATATTGGGGTACCTAAATTTCGATAACTGGTCGATAGCAACTGGTAAAACTGTTCAAACGTGCGATCGTTATTTTGTTCTGTTGAAGTGTAAGACAATTCATTCTTTAACGAATGGCGAATAACAGCACGCTGCTTTTTCTTAACATTGGCTAAAATTTTCTCTGCATCGTCACCGAGTTCACAACCAAAAGTGCTACTTGCTTGTTTTAAAAGTAAAGAAGAGTTTTGTTGGGTTTTATAACGTAGTTCAAGATAATCAACATTCAGTTGCTCTGCTAATTGACAAGCATGCTGTTCTAATTGGCGAGTTATCGCTTCTGAGTCTGATATCGCGCCGCCGTATACACAAAAAGGAGTAGAAATTAATGCGTGACCAAATAATGTGCTTTTAACTTCAACCAGTGGTAGTACACCACAAATTTTACCGTTTAGCTCTGCAAGTAAATAATAACAGGCATGATTAAAGCTATTTTTAATCACCGTTTGCCAGCCACTTAAATGAAAGAAGCTGCCTTGCTCATGAGATTTTACATAGTCGTCCCAAAGGTTAAAGTCAGCTTTTTGAAGTGATTTTATTAAACAATTATTATTCAAGTGTCCGTTCTCTATTATTGCTATATAAGTTATTGGTACGAGAGTTAACCTAAAGTTGCCTGCGATACTACATTGGCGATTTTAAGTATACGTTTTCCATGGTGTCCCATTGATAATCTTCTAATAAACGGACAACCTTACCTTCCATACGAGACAAATTTAAATAATGGCGTAGTTTTGATTTAAACGATGCGCCAGCAACCTTAGGTTGTTTAGGATCAATCTCCCAAGGATGAAAATAAAAGCTATAAGGTTTTTGTTCGGTTTGTAAGTAATTATCGATGCGCTTTTTGGATAACCAGTAAGGATATAAACGAAAGTAACCTCCGCCGCCAATCCCGGTATTTACATTATCTTTTCTAATTGTTGGTACTGGAATTTCAATAATACCTTCTGGACGCTCATACATAAAACGTGGCCATGATGGTACGCCGTACAAATCATGCTCAATAGGATAAGTACTTGAGCTATATTCAAACCCTAATTCCACTAACACTTGATAAACCCAGGTGTTGCCCTCGTTAATTGAAAAACTTGGAGCTCGATAGCCTTTAATTTTTTGACCTGATATGTCTTCAAGAATTTGCTTACTTTTTGCTACATCCTCACGAAATTCGTCAATGGTCATTCCCGTTGCGCGTTGATGGGAATAGCCATGACTTGCTAATTCATGTCCTTGTTCAACAATGGCTTTAATTAGCTCAGGACAGCGCTGTGCAACCCAGCCCAAAGTAAAAAATGTACTTTTTACTTGGTGCTTAGCAAACAAGGCTAATAAACGGTATGTGTTTTCTTCAACACGTAGCGATAATGTATCCCAATCTTTAGGAGAAATCGCATTTTCAAATGCCGAGACGTGAAAGTAATCTTCAACATCCACCGTCATAACATTTGTAATAGTAGTAAGATTATTCATTAACGGCCTTTACCAAACAGTACAACTTCGACTGTTCTAATAAGAATAAGTAGATCAAGTAAAAAACTTCTGTGCTTAATGTAATACAAGTCGTACTTAAGCTTTTCAAGGGAGTCAGTTTGTGTCGCACCATAAGGGTACTTTAATTGTGCCCAACCTGTTAAACCCGGTTTAACATTATGTCGCTCATTAAAATAAGGGATAGTTTTAATTAACTGCTGTACAAACTCTGGCCGCTCAGGTCTAGGGCCAACAAAACCCATCTCACCTTTTATAACATTGTACATTTGCGGCAGTTCATCAATTCTATATTTACGTAATATATTACCAATTTTAGTAATGCGGTCATCATTTTCACTCGCCATTTGTGCGCCATTTTTTTCAGCATCTAAACGCATACTACGAAATTTAAGAATTTTAAATGGTTCTCCATCTAAGCCAACACGCTCTTGACTATAAAATACAGGAGCCTTAAAACCTTCATCAAGCTTAATCAAAATTGCGGTTATGAGCATGACCGGCCAAGTTAATATAAATAAAACCAACGTTAATGCTGCATTAAACAGCCAATCGAGTGTGTTTCTTAAATAATTCGCTGAGGCAAAGCCATTCGAGTAAATGACCCAGCTTGGATAAATTAAATCGACAGCAATTTGACCCGTTTCTCTTTCAACAAAATCTAAAATTTCGGTGATTTCAATACCGCGAATTTTACAAGCAAACAGTTCATCTACAGGTAAATGCTTACGTCTTTCATCATTAGCGACAACAATTTCATCAATTTTGTGCTCGATTGCATAACTGACTAATGATGAGTTTAAAGAAATTCGGTTTTCATTAATAATTCCTTGTTCAGCATCCCCAGCCATAACAACAAAACCATCAACATAAAAATTTTGACGATCAACGTCACGTCGCATTCGTTGTTCAATAACTGAGGCTCTCGCTCCTGCACCAAGTACCAATATTTTTCTTTTATTAAAGCCAAAAAAATCTATTTGAAAAGTAAAATAGCGAAAGATACCAGCGAAAGTAAAACTAAAAACAGATGAAACAACAAGAACTTCAAGGGGCAATGGTTGTTCACTATATAAAGAGTTCACTAGAGAAACTATAAAAAACCCAATGGTAATCGATAACAATAATCGACGAATAATACCGCGAAAACTCTCACGTAGTTTGGAATTGTAAAGACCCAATGACAAAGAGGAGAGTTGAACTACCACCGAAAAAACTAAAATAAAAATAACTAAAATGTTACTTTTAATCTCGGGCATTGGTACAAAATAAAGGTAATTATTAGCGCTAATTGCTAAAAGTAAGGCACTTGAAAATATAATAAATTCAACAATAACCAAGGATTTACTTCCCGCAGATAAATCTTGAAACTTTGGGCTAGACATGAATTCCCATCTTCCTTAAATTAGTTATTTATCATTATAAATTCGTAACTATTAGAATAGAAAATCTGGCTAAAGTAAAGAGGAACATTAGACTTACCCTCATTTTCATTGTGTTTTATAAACATTAATTTAACCTAAATTTTACAGTCGTTAATTATTGGCATCATTAGATAAAATACAATACAATAATTATTATAAAAAATTTTAAAATGAAAGTTTAGCGAGATGCTAAAGTTAATATAAAGGTACTCACCATGGAAAATCGTTTAACACACTCTTTCAAAGTAGTAGCTACGCTGGTATTACTTCACTTTTTTTCTGCTTGTAGCTCGGTTCCTCCTTTAGCTACAGCCACTATTCATCCTTCAAATACCGCAGATATAAATTCATATAAATATTTGATCGGCCCTGGTGATGTTTTAAATATCTTTGTTTGGCGAAACCCTGAAGTGTCAGGCACATTTATTGTTCGCCCTGATGGTATGATTACCACATCGCTCGTTGAAGATATTGCAGTTTCAGGGAAAACACCTACAGAACTCGCTCGATCAGTTGAAGAAATTCTTTCTACTTATTTACGGGATCCTGTTGTTACTGTAACGGTGAATTCGTTTATCGGTCCATTTAGCGAGCAAATAAGAGTCATTGGTGAAGCTGCTTCTCCACAAGCTATTAGCTACACACAACACATGACACTATTAGACGTAATGATTCAAGTAGGTGGTTTAACTGAGTTCGCCGATGGCAACGATGCTGTGTTGGTTAGAATTGAAAACGGCATACAAAAACAATACACCATAGAAATTGATGAATTATTAAAAGAAGGAAACATTGGAGCTAATGTTGATATGTTACCTGGTGACATAATTATTATTCCTGAAGCTTGGTTCTAAAAACAACTAATAATTAAACGGAAAATGTAACAAATATCAAAAAAGGCAGAAGCAATTGATATATTGCTTCACTCTATTTTGACAATTAATTGAACAGAAACAAGCTGAATTAGAGGCTAGGAATGCAAGACGTACTTCAAGAAATAATCGGTTATCTAAAGGGGATTTGGATAAAACGACGATATATAATTATCGCTACTTGGTTAATTTGCCCCATCGGTTGGTACATGGTGTCAACTATGCCAGATGTTTATGAATCAGAAGCTCGAGTATTCGTAGATACTCAATCGCTTTTACGTCCTCTATTAAGAGGAGCCATAGTTGAAACTAATCCGAACACACAAATCCGTTTAATGGTAAGAACTTTATTGGGTCGTGACAATCTTGAACGTATTTCTCGCATGACAGATTTAGACGTACAAGCTAGTAATAGCAAAGAATACGAAGCTATTATTCAAAATCTTAAAGATAAAATTAAAATAATCAGTGCCGGTAGAGAGAATATATTCACCTTATCAATTGAGGATAAAGATCCTGAATTGGCAAAGAATATTGTCCAAGCAACATTAACAGTATTTACTGAGAATACCTTAGGTGAAAGTCGTAGTGACTCTGACAATGCACAAAAATTTTTAAATGCACAAATAAAAGAGTATGAAAGCAGATTAACTGCAGATGAAACCCGCTTAACTAATTTCAAACAAAAGTATGGTGATGTTTTATTAAATGAATCTGGAGGCTTTTATAGCGCGTTAAAGTCAGAAAAAAGTCAATTAGAGCAAGCGCAATTACAATTAAAGGAAGTGGAAACTCGTTTAGCATCCGCTCAAGCTCAACTACTTGGTGAAGAACCTGTTTTTGGTTTGTTCTCAAATAAGGTGCAAAGCAATAATTCGGTAACCACCTCGTACGACTCTCGAATTATTCAACTAGAAGAACAACTCGATGCACTTGAATTACGATATACCGATAAACATCCAGATGTAATAGCTTTAGCAAGACGTTTAGAAGAGTTAAATGATCAAAGAACTTCTGAAATTGAGCAATATTATGAATCAATGAAAGCCTCTGGCTCAAATGCTCAGTCTGGAATATCATCAATTGATAAAAACCCTGTCTATCAAGAAATGAAAATTCAAGTTAATAGTCTTGAAAATGAAGCAGCCTCTCTAAAAGTTCGAGTTAACAACTACCAACAACGTGTCAGCGATTTGGAAAACAAAGTACATACTTTGCCTGAAGTAGAAGCTGAGCTTGTCGCTTTGAATCGTGGTTATATGATAACAAAGAGTAAATACGAAGACCTTTTAGGTCGCAAAGAGACTGCAATGTTAGCCCAACAAGCTGACGAGACAACAGATAGAATACAGTTTAAAGTCATTGACCCTCCGAGAGCAGCAACTAAACCTTCTGGACCAGCTAGGTTTGTATTCTTTGGTATGGTTACCGTCGTTGGTATTGGTGTAGGTTTAGGTCTTTCATTACTAATGAGCCAAGTAAATCCTATTGTGACTTCCACAAATCAATTATCAAGAGCTACCGGAATCCCAATTTTTGGTGTGGTTTCAGCAAATAAGAACTTAGGGCTTCAGCGCTGGCACAGAAAGAAAACGCTTATTTTTATGTTATCTAATTTACTCTTATTATGCGTACTAATGATGTTTATTAGCTACTTCTTATTCCCTGATGCCATCCAAGCACCACTTAAAAGGATTTTCTAAACCGTGAGCACTATTGAAAAAGCATTAGCCAAACAAAAAGAAGCTAAACTTAAAAAACAAAATGAACTCAATCATGTTGATTCAAGCAACTTATCTGCGATTTCTGGGGCGCCCGAACTTGAATCAGCTCAAGTAAAGCAGACTACACCCAAGTCAACAGAAAATGTTGTTAAAAATGACGCCCGCACTTTACCCTCAGATAAGAAAATCACCCTAAACGGCGAACGACTTACTGAGCGTGGCTTTATTTATGGTGTTAACAGTACGCACCATATCCAGGAAGAATTTCGCCATATTAAACGTAAGCTACTAAATAATGCTTTTGGCGCAGCATCAAAAACCTTAAATCACAGTAACTTGATTATGGTCAGCAGTACTAACCCTAATGAAGGTAAGACATACGTGTCGATAAACTTGGCATTAAGCATTGCGTTAGAGCAGGATAAAACGGTATTACTGATTGACTCCGATGTATTAAGACCTAGTTTACACCGAGAGTTAGAGTTTGAGAGTTCAGAAGGTCTTTTAGAGTTTTTATTATCAGAAGTCGACGATTTATCAGATATTATCTATAGCACCAATCTAGATAACTTAAAAATTATCCCTGCAGGGAAGCCGCATCACTTAACAAACGAGTTACTTGCCAGTAATAGAATGGAAAAATTAGCGAAAGAGCTCGCTGAACGCTATCCTGATCGTATTGTTATCTTTGATTGTCCGCCCATTTTAGGTGTTACTGAAACACCCGTTTTATCGAATTTAGTCGGCCAAGCAATTATTGTTGTAGAAGAGTCAAAAACAAAACTAGACGACGTAAAAAGAGCAACTAATCAGCTAAATGAAGATATGGCAATTGGTTTTGTTATGAATAAAACCATAAATACTAAAAGGGATGGCTATGGCTATTATGGCTATGGATATGGCAAACAAAATTAATAAAAAGTACCTGTTATTACCGTTACTATTATCGACTTACCTTCAAGCCGGTGAGTGGGAATTTAAACCTAATTTAGGGGTCACTGAAACTTATAGTGATAACGTGGAGCTTAATCCTAATAATCTAAAAAGCAGTTTTGTTAGCCAAATCATTGCAGGCCTTAACGCTAATTTTAAGTCTAAACATGCTAATGGTACACTTTCAGGAACGAAGAGTTTTCTAAATTACAGCCATGACAGCGAACTAAATGATAACTACCGCACATTAAATGCTAATGGTTCCCTTTCACTTTGGTCGGAAGGGCCTGTACTCGTTGCTAATGCAAGTATTGCCAACGTAAGCAGAAGTGATGCCGACAATAGTTACAGTGATATTATTTCAGGTGATACAGTTGAATCAGAAAACTTTGGTGTAGGTTTACAATATAGCATCGGCAATACGCTTTATGCATTACAAAGCTCTTTAATGTACAACCAAGTGAACACTGAAGATCATATAGGTGAAAGTAGCGGTTATGCGTTTCAACTTGGTGGCGAGAACGGTAATGCCGCTCGCAATGCTTTTTGGCAGTTAAACAGTAGTTATAGTAAACGAGAACAGAACACTTTCTTTACATCAACAAATAATGACGGCGAGCATTATATCGTTGATGCAAAAGTAGGTGCCATCACCTCTTTTGCATTTAACCCGTTTGTGCGCTTTTATGACGAGGATGTTTCAGGTACTGCTGCAGGAAATAGCTTAACGACCACATCATCATGGGGACCTGGTGTAAGATGGTTAGCCACACCCCATGTTATTATCGATCTTTCTTATAATTTTGTCGCCGATGAAACGGTAAGTGATGATTATGTTGCAGCTACTATAAATTGGGAACCTTCTGCGCGTACCTCATTGGAGGCAGGGTATAATAAACGTTTTTTTGGTAACTCTTATAATTTAAACTTTTCTCACAGAACCAAGCGCCTTACCAATAAAATTACCTATCAAGAATCACTCGAGGTATTTGATCGAAGTAATTACCAAGAAGTGTCAAGTGAATTTTGGTGTCCTAATAGCGGTTTTAATGGGAATGCCGCTGATTGCTTTCCTGTCAATCAACCTCCAAATAACCAAGACGATTATCAACTCATTCCCGTTTCAGGGCTAATTTTAGTTGAAAATAATGAATTTACGCTAAATAAACGCCTTTCTTGGAGTTCAATTTTACAGCTCTCAAGAACATCTTTTTCGTTAAATATTGCCACGAATAATAGAGAAAGTTTAGAGACAAGCATACTTGATGACTATTACGATGCTAGTTTGACAATAGAAAGAAAGATGAGTTCACGAAGTAATCTAGCTTTATCAGGCTCTTTTCGTCATACAATTTTTGATAAAAACAACCCTAGTGGCAGTCGACAAGAAGATTATTACCGTACTGTATCGAGCACTTACTCAATTAGTTTAGCTTCTTCGTTGCTATCTAATTTTACCCTTAGGTATATTAACCGCTCTTCAACAGTTGCCCGTTACACTTACGATGAAGTAAGAGCAGCCTTAAATATAACCAAAGAATTTTAATATGTATGAAAGTTACTACGGCTTTACTGAAAGACCCTTTCAATTAAGCCCTGATCCACGATTTTTCTTCGCAACTAAACATCACCAGCGTGCTTTATCTTACCTACAATATGGCCTAGACCAAGGTGAAGGTTTTATCGTAATAACGGGTCCAATAGGAACAGGTAAAACAACAATTGCGCGCAACTTACTTAATAGCCTTGCCGATAATAATATAGTTGCCGCACAGCTTGTAACAACCAAGTTGTCTCCTCAAGAGCTATTAGAGCTTGTCGCCTCTGAATTTAAAATAACCGTTACCGGTAATAGCAAGGCTGAATTATTACAAGGTATTGAAAGCTTTTTAATTGGACTTAACCAGCAAGGTAAACGTGCGCTTTTATTGGTTGATGAAGCTCAAAACTTACCCATTGAAACGGTAGAAGAGTTAAGGATGTTGTCAAATTTTCAACTTGATAACAAACCATTAATTCAAAGTTTTTTATTAGGGCAGGAAGAATTAAAAGACATAATTCAAGCGCCCAATATGGAACAATTTAGACAGCGAATTATCGCTTCTGCCCACCTTAAACCTCTTTGTGTAGATGAAGTAGAACATTATATCCTTCACCGTTTGCAACAAGCAGGTTGTCAGCAAGAACACTTATTTGTTGAAGGGGCTTTTGACTTAATTCATCAAAAAACCCTAGGCGTGCCCAGAAAGATTAATATTTTTGTCGATCGTATTCTGCTATTTGGCTTTTTAGAAGAGCTAACAGAAATTACCCTCGAGGCAATTTCAGAAGTTGCCCAAGAAATGGAGGTTGAGCTTACAGGCTCTTTACATAAGCAGCATTTAGCGAATACCGAAAATACTCAGCAGGTCGTTAATTCAACGGAAAATGTTGAAAATATTAAGGATGTGTTACGCGAAGTAGAAGATATTTTAGAAACCTCTATTAAGCAAAAAATTAAAATGGCTAAATATGTCGATAAACTGTTAAGACAAAAAAACCGTAAATTTGCACAATCTCAAATCAAGGGCTAAGCCTAGAAATGAACCATGTAGAATAATTTCTATCCTACATGGTTACTACTTTTTAGGTATTAATATTAATACCGTATTTTTCAATCAAACTATAAAGCGTTGGGCGAGTTATGCCTAAGAGTTCAGACGTTTTTGACATATTCCCTTCGGTTAATGCATAGGCCTTTTGAATAGCCACAGTTTCTGCTTGCTCTCTAACAGTGCGCAGGTTTAAAGATAATTGAAATTCCGAATTTTCTAAATCAAAAAAACCTAAATCAAAAGCAGTGACTTGCATTGTCATACTCATGATCACAGCCGATTTTACTTTATTTTGAAGTTCACGAATATTACCCGGCCAATTATGTGTTTTCAGCGCATGTAACCCATCTTCAGAAAAGGATTTAACATTTCTTTTATATTCAGAAGCATATTGCTGAAGAAAAAATTGTCCGAGGATTAATACATCTTCTTCTCGCTCTCTCAATGGTGGAATATTTAACGTGATTTCACTAATTCGGTAAAATAAATCTTCTCGAAACTCTTTGTTAGCAACCATTTCTTCGAGGTTTTGATTAGTCGCGCACACTACTCTCACGTCGACAGGAATATCTTGTCTACCGCCGAGTCGTTCGATAACCTTCTCTTGTAAAAAACGTAATAACTTTGCCTGTAAATTAAATGGCATATCACCAATTTCATCAAGGAATAAAGTTCCCCCTTGCGCACACTCAATTTTACCCATAGTTGTTTTATGGGCTCCGGTGAAGGCACCTTTTTCAAAACCGAATAATTCACTTTCTAACAGCGTTTCAGGAATAGATGCACAATTGATGGCAATAAAAGGGCTTTCTTTACGATTACTGACCTTGTGAATAGCCTTAGCGGTAACTTCTTTACCTGTACCACTTTCGCCTAATAATAACGCAGTAATGTCAGTAGGCGCGATACGTTGAAGCATCATTTTCATTCGCTCAATACTACCACTGTTACCGATAATGCCAGTATCAGATCCAGCAACCGATTTCATATTTCGGTTATCCAGCTCTATGTTAGCAAGGCTAAATGCTCGTGATACGATAACATTAATAACATCTGAGTCGACGGGCTTTTGATAAAAATCATAAGCGCCCATTTCAATGGCTGTTAAGGCATTAGTACGATCATCATTACCGGTAATAACAATAACCTTAGTATGAGGAGAAATTTCGAGAATTTCTTTTAAAGCGGCAAGCCCTTCAGTAGCATTGGCTTCATCGGGAGGCAAACCTAAATCTAAGGTAACTACTTTAGGCTCATGCCTGCGAACAGCAGCGATTGCACTCTCTCGAGAGTCAACCAAAATCACTTCATAATCAGCTAAGCTCCATTTAAGTTGCTTCTGAATGCCAAGATCGTCATCAACTATGAGTAACTTTTCCATTTAACGTTTAAATCCTTAATTTTGAAATAATTGAAAATTATTTTTCGTTGATCAAATCATACCCTAAAAATCTAAGTTAAGGGTATAACAAGCTGAAAAATACTGCCTTCGTTTTCAAAGCTGGTGACCTGCAAGCTGCCCCCTAAACTTTCGACAAATTGTTTGGCTTCATAAACACCAATCCCCATACCTGCATTACCTTTAGTCGTATCAAAGGGTTTAAATAATCGATTCTGAATAAATTCCTCACTCATACCGCTACCATTGTCTAGGACCGCGAGGTGCAAAGCATTGTCGAGCAATGATGCTTTAACCTTAACCCAACCTTCGTTTTTGGTGGCCTCTTGCGCATTTTGTACCAAATGATTTAAAACAGATACCAGAGTCTCTTCTTCGATAGATAAAGAAATATCATCTTCGATTATCGCGGTAACTTTTGGTAAATTTACATTTCTTTGTGCAACAACCTGTTCGATTAACGGTTTAATATTAGTTTGTTTCTTAACGGCTTCAACCACTTGCTTATTTCGTAATTGAGATAAAACTTTTTCTAATCGAGTCGTAGCTGAGTCTATAGTATCAAAAACATCATCAATAAAATCAGGGTTATTGCGATGTCGTTTGGCATTGCTATTAATTAACGTGAGCTGCGCTTGAATATTTTTTAAGTCATGTACTAAGAAAGCCGACATGCGATTAAATGCATCAAATTGCTTGGATTCAGCCAGTTGAGCATTCGCTTCATTTAATGACAAATAATTGCCAAGTTGCTTTGATAGTGCAAACAGTAAATCTCGGTCTTCCCAATTCAATACGTTGCCAGTTGTTGGTAGAGCAAGTAAAAAGAAGCCATATAAATTTTTATCACTAAAAACAGGCACTAAAACATCGATATTTACTTCACGACAATAGGAGATATCTAAGGTCAAACTAGGATAACTATTTTCAATACTCTCGTATTCTCGTATATCGATAATCCAGCGATTTTCTTGACAAAATTCATCAGCAAGGAGTAATTTATTTAAATGTATTTTATCAAGTTTCATACCTTGACTATACACACAACTAAATGCACCCGATGGTTCCTTTTTAACTAGCGCACTTTTAGTGACATTCAAAGAGGATGCAATAATATCAACCGCCGTTTTATAATAATCACTACTGCTACTTTCTAACTGCTCTATAGATTTTAACCATTCCACACGGTAATCATATTTATTGGCAAAGAAATGTTTAGTGATAAAAACTTTAACTTCTTTTCTTAATTTTTCGGTTATTAATAAAGCAGTTAACACGGTCCCGCCTAAAATTAAAAAGGCGATGCTAACAATTTGCCCCCACTCGCCACCAAAATAATTAATGACATATCCTGCTAATGCCAATACTAATAAATAACCACCTGAAATCATTAATAGTGAACTATAAAACACCACTTCACGGGAGATAAATACATTTACTGACCAATTTTTAATTCTTCTCGTACTGATTAAAATAAATGGCATTGCCAACACGCCAATAAACCCCCTCGCATACCAATAACTAAAGTCGAGTTGATTCACCATAGAAGCTTGGGCAAAAATAATAAAATCAAATACCGCCGTAGTACCAATACCAATAACCAATGGCCATATTGCCCATTTAGCTTTTGCATCGGCATTTCGATAGAGTTGTTCGAGAAGTACTAGAGTGGCTAAATTTAAAGCTAAAAACAGTAAGAATAAATATTTTGCGCCCCCCTGCCCGTAATATGAGACTAACCAAAGGCTTGCAGAAACACTTCCCCACAAAATAAGGTATTGTCGAGTTTTTTGATGACTGAGCAATTGAGATAGTTTTTGTAAATTACTTTGTGTTGATAAAATTAATAAAGACCAAACTGCCAACTTTATCGTTTCTAAACCGAGCACTAACTGCAAGGAAAGACCCTTATCTATTTGAATTGCACTAACAACAGACGAGCTAAAAATAATAACACTGGTCAATAACACTAACCGACCTGACAAGGTATTATTACGAGCAGCAATCAACAGTAAAATAAAAATGCAATACGAAAAAGCTGATAGTATGTAACCAGAAATTCCAACCCACTCCATTTGTATCCCCTATTATTTGTATTTATTATCTTAATTATTATTAAAAAATAGCCAGTTAGTCATGACATGGATATACTTGCATTTAACAATTTTAATGTAAAACATATTCATTGTACGCTGTAGAGTTAATTTACACATTAACAAACATAATAAATTAGCAAACAGGTAATACTTTGTTTACATTAACAATATTAGAATAGGCATAAAAACTGCTTACTGTTTGAATAATGATATTTTTTAGACTGTATGTAAAGTAAGTTGACAGTCACTAATTGCTGGAAGGATTGAAACATGTTGGATAACGATAATACCTCAAAGGAAGAAGGTAATAACTCAGCTATTACCACAAATACCAGACGAAATTTTCTCAAAAAAGCAACGATTGGCGCTCCAATTGTCATTGCTACATCAACCAAGCCTGCGTGGGGCGCTGCTTGTATGTCAGGTATGATGTCAGGAAACTTATCTAACCATCAACATCAAGCTTGTGAATTATCGGGTGGGTTAAGCCACGGGCACTGGAAAAACCACTGGGTTGGTAAAAAGAAACAGCACTTTAGAGGTAATAACCGTAGTAAGCCTTTACGAAATAAATTTAGCGGTTGTTTAAACCATTATTATGTAAAAAATGGCCGAAACTATAGTTTTTCAACTTATGAAAGAAACTCAAAATTAAATGGTGCTAGTTTTCAATCTTTGTTGGAAAATGGTGACCAATTTGAACGAGAAATCGTGACAGCTTTTATTAATGCTTCTATGAATGCGGCAACGCCTGGTTTTTACCCATATACAGTCACAGAAGTTAATGAAATATATGATGCAGCCTATTCAGGCAAAGCCAATGCTAGTGATGTAGCAATTATGCTTGAAGGTATTCACCAAAGTTAGTTGATAAGCTAAATAGCAAATGACAGCCATTTAACAGGAAGCTAAATGCAACTGAAAAAAACCGCTGATTTACGGATAAAAACATTTGATGATCAGATAATAGTGTTTGACCCAGCAACAGGTCAAACACATTGTCTTGACGCGAACACTAATGAGATTTTTGCTCAATTAGATTGCGACACACCACTCCCTGATACACAACTCACACAGTTTTTTTTACAAGATTGTCAAGCAGATGAAAAAATAGTCTTAGATAAATATCTGCAAGCTATGCTAAAAAACCTGCTAGACTTAAAACTAATTTCTTTGTGTTAATACAAACACGAAAACATCATAAAAATAGTGTCTATCAATAAAACAATAAATAGCCTTAGCGCTAAAACACTTAATGAAAAACTTAGAGGATCTGGATTAGTTATACTTATCGGGCCTTTTGTTTTTTGTATTAAGTCGCCACTTCCTAGCATTGCGACCAATGTTCATCGCTTATATGGCGACTTTCAACTTTTGTCTGATAATGACTTAGTTGACTTTTATGTCACCATTAAAAAGCCTTTAGGTATTCGTCGTTACTTAAAACCGCAAATCAATTTCTATTGTGATGATCATAGCCCTTTTCTCCCCCTACCAGTAAACCAAGCTTTTCCGTTATTAGAATGGGGAATGAACTGGTGTATCGCTCAACATGCTCATCGTTATTTATTGCTTCATAGCGCTGTATTAGAAAAAAACGGCAAAACAGTTATTTTACCAGCACAATCAGGCTCAGGTAAAAGTACACTTTGCGCCTTACTTGCTCAAAGTGGTTGGCGACTGCTTTCGGACGAAATGGCGCTTATTGATAACGTGTCTTATCAAATTCAAGCACTTGCTCGCCCCATTAGCTTAAAGAATGAGTCTATCGATATTATTCAAACTTTTTCTCCTAATGCCATCATGGGGCAAGTCGTTGACGATACTAATAAAGGCACCATCAGCCACTTAAAGCCATCAACTGAAAGCGTAAAGCAACTTAATCAACAAGCAGCGCCTTTTGCTATTGTATTTCCTGTTTATGAAAAAAACTCAAAAATAATAGAAAATAAGATAGATAAAGCCGATGCTTTTATGAAGATTATTCAAAATAGTTTTAACTACGGACTACTTAGTGAGGTGGGTTTTAATACCGTTGAACAGTTAATTGATAACAGCCATTGTCATGCACTAAAGTACAGTCAAACTGATGATGCGCTAAACTTTTTCGATCGGTTAGTTAACTAATATGCAAAATATGCCATTATTATCGCTGCTTAAGCAGCCTCAAATCATCAAAAAATTTACAAATACAGATTGGAACTTAACATTACGACAAGCTGATGAAGCTAAAATGTTGGCCAGAGTTGATGCTTTGATTAGTGACAACGATCTTCAGTCTTATGTTCCTGAAAAAATTAATCATCACTTTTATAGTGAACAAGTGCGAATAAAGCATTTACATGTTCAAGTTAGAGAAGAGGTTAAACTATTAAACCAAATGTTCGCTCATCTTGGGATAACGCCGATCTATTTGAAAGGCGCTGCTTATGTGCTTGCAGGCTATAAGTTAGCAATGAGTAGAACGTTTGGTGATATTGATATATTAGTCAAGAAAGACCAAATTAATAGCACTGAAATAGCGCTAAAGTGCCAAGGTTGGGTGTCACAAAAAAATAATGACCATGATCAAGAATATTATCGCAAATACATGCATGAGATCCCCCCAATGCAAAATATCGCTCGGGGCACTATTATTGATATACACCACAATATTCTACCTGTTTGTACCAACGAAACAATCGACATAACCGAGTTAACAGCACACGCAAGGTTAGTTGACACCGCTCAAGGTCAGCAAGAGTATATTCTGTCTCCTAAGGCAATGTTTTTGCACAGCGCGATCCATTTATTTCATGAAGGTGAGCTTGAACAAGGACTAAGAGGTCTTTCTGACTTAGATTTATTATTTCATCACTTTAACCAAACCGAAGATGACTTTAGCCAACAGCTGATCACCTTAGCTAATACGATTAATCATCAACAATCATTATATTATGCTTGGCGCTACCTTGAACTTATATTGTCACGCACTTTGCCAAACAAAGCGCAGTTATTTGTTACGGCTCATCAAAAAAATATGCGCCATGCTAAATTAATGGACTTTATTTTTACTCAGCAATTAATTCCTCATCACAGTAGTGTAAAAACTTGGAAGTTTTCGCTAAGCAGCACACTAGTATACTGGCGGGGACATTTATTAAGGATGCCATTAAAGCTACTCATTCCTCACTTACTGACCAAAACATTAAGGCAACTGAAAGAGAGCTTTAAACGTCCAGCTGTCACACCGGAACATTTTGACGGTTAGTGGCGAGCGTTGCGAGTGAACAAATCGGTTAAAATAGGCACCAGAAGGAAACTTGATAAAGCAGAAATACATAAGCCAGAAATAATAACTGTGCCTAAAGGCTGCCATAATCCACCACCAAATAAGGTTAAAGGAATTAAACCTGCAATAGTGGTTAGCGACGTCAACAAAATAGGCGTAAATCGCGTGACACTTGCGCTAATGACACCATCTGTTTTCCCATAACCCGCTGCTATATTTCTATTAGCGGTATCAATTAAAATAATGGCATTATTAACCACAATGCCAAACAAGCTAATTAAGCCAATAAAGGCCATCATAGAAAAAGACAAGCCCGTTAAATACAAACCAATCACTGAACCGGCCATAGCAAAAGGAATGGTAGAAAATATAATTAATGGCTGCAGAAAAGACTTAAATTGCAAAACCAATACCGCAAATATACCAACCGCAGTAATAATCATAATTTGGCTAAGCCCAGCAAACGATTCTTGCCGCGACTCCTCTTCACCTCCTAAGGTGTAATACATTCCCTTAGGCATTGGGTAGTCGGCTAAATATGACACTATTTCGTTAGTTAAATTATTAATAGAATAACCGTCTGCAGCATCAGCTGATACTTTTGCCATACGTAGTTTTTGATAATGAAAAAAGTCTGTTTTTCCTTTCTTTAAATGTTGCGACACAATTTGATTTAATGGGATTTGCTCCCCTGATTGATTGCCAATAAAAATATCATTTAAGCCATTAAGCTCGTGATTATTGCGACGAGTCACCACGGGGTAATCTTCACCATTTTTATCTGTTAACAGACCAACATCTGTCCCTGAGATAACCGTTTTTAATGTCGTATCTAACGTGTGAATATCGACATTACTAAAACCTGCTTGCTGATAATTAATCGCTAACGCTAATTCGGTATTCGCCATGCCTATTGGGTTATCTAAATTAATAACTCCCTTCATTGTCGACATTTTTTTTGACAAGTCGTTAGCTACATTTTCGAGATCAGATAAAGATTCGCTCATTAACCTTACGGCAATAGGTTGATCTGTTACCGGCCCTTGAGTGAACTCTTTAATGCTAATGTTAGCATGCTGCCAATTGACAAACTTAGTTCTTAAATCGTCAACAAGTTGGTTAACTTGCTCAGCATGGTAATCGGATAAAACAACCAATATTTGTCCATAAGTTCCCTTACCACGCTTAGGAATTTCGTTGTAATAAATGCGCGGGTTTGAATTTCCAACATTTAACGCTACTTTTTCAATGAGCTCATACGGCTCTAAAGTCTTAGCTACTTTTTTCATTACCTCTTCAGTGTGACTTAATGATGAATTAACAGGCGTTTCAACATCGATTAAAATCATCGGCTTTTCAGCTTTAGGAAACAAACTTACCCCGACTTCTGCAAACAAAGATATCATTGCAAGCAAACTCATTAATGCCAACACAATAACGACTAACTTAGCCCTCATCATCAGTGACAATATACGCTGATAAACACCTTCAGAGAAACGATTGATATAGTGCTGCAAGGTTTTAAAGTTTGAAGGCTTAAGGGTAAAAAATTGACTGGCAATTAGCGGGGTTAATGTTAATGCTATCAACAATGAAGCGAGTAACACTAGTACAACTGTAACGGGCATTGACCGGATAAAATCTCCGGTACTGCTACCTAACATCAACATTGGTAAAAAGGCGAGCATGGTGGTAATGGTGCCGCTAGTTATCGCCCATCCCACACGACTTGTACCTACTTTTGCCGCTTCATTTAAGTTAGAGCAATACCGCTTTTCTCTATGAATACTTTCAGTGACAACAATTGCATTATCAACCAGTAGCCCTAGCGCAATAATAAGACCAACAATCGACATTTGCTGTAGGCCAAAGCCCGATATATCTAAAAAGCCAATAGCAATTAAAAAAGATAATGGAATCGCAACAATCACCACCAAGGCTTCTCGAATACCTAAAAATAATAAAGACAAAATACCAACAAGTACCAAGCCTTGACCAAGGTTATTAAAAAAGCCATTAACGCGCACTTCCACACTGTCAGCTTGTTTAAAAATCGTGTCTATTTTAAATTGTTGAGGCAAGTCTGCTTTAAAACGTTTTATTTCAGCTTCAAGGCGCTCGGTTAATTTAAAGATATTTGTACCCGACCTTTGTTCTGCCGTAATAAATATCACCGGATGGTTATTATAGTAAGCTAAATAACTTGGCTCTCTGTTAGCAAAACTTACGTTAGCAATATCTTTTAGTTGAAGGATAAAGTTATCATTTGTAGCAATAACCGTCTCTTCTAAGTCACTTATCGTTTGAAAATTCCCGCTACTTTTAACATTAAAACGTCGAGTATTGGCATCAACAAATCCTGGAGTAATATTTGAGGCTCTTCCTTGTAGGAGACGGTTAACCTCGGTTATTTCTATGCCATGATGTTTTAATAAATCTAACTTTAAATCAACAGCCACTATTTGTTGAGGATACCCCCAAACATCTGCTTTTCTAACACTAGGAATCGCCTCTAATCGCTTTTCAAGTTGTTTAGAATAAAACTCCATACTTTTATAATTCAGTGGCTCGCTCCATAAAGCAAGCTGCATAATAGCTACACTACTTGGCGTTGCTTTTAACACTAATAATTGTTGGATCCCCTGAGGCAAGTTAACCTTGACACTTGAAACTGCTTGTTTAATTTTATTAAAGGCGACTTCGCCATCTGTTCCGTATAAAAAAGTCACCGTTATGCGTGCAGCACCATTTTTTATTTCAGACTCAACCTTTTGAATATTTTCTATTTCGGCAATTTCTTCTTCTAATAAATCGACCACTAAAGTTTCAACATCATTAGGCGAAGCTCCAGGGTAAACAACTTCTACTAAGGTAATAGGTAGATCGAATTGAGGGTCTTCTGAACGCGGCATATTAAAATATGAAACAATGCCAACAAGCACTAAAAGTACAATTATAGTGAGGGTAAATTGTGCATTTTTAATGGCCAGTTGTGATAATTTCATAATGTTGACTTATTTTATTACTCAAGCACGCGGTTTAATAAGGTAAGTTGCTGCCAACCTTGAGTAATAACGTTAAGCGTTTCATGGCTAGTCGCTAAGACATAAATATAGTCATTATCGAGCTGTAAAATCGGAAATGCCTGTTGTTCCACTTCTCCATTGTTTGAAGACTGAATCATTAATAAGGCTTGGCCATCAATGTTCATAGCAACCAGTGCTTTAATTGGGATGCGGTAAGCTGAGTTGTCGGTAGCTGTTTCAATGCTAACTTCGGCTAACTGTCCTGCAATGGCGCCGTTATTGAATGCTACAGCAGGAAGTAAAATTTCCACGTTAAATAAATGGCTTTGTAAGTCAGCTTCAACTGAAATTTTACTCACAACGCCACGCACTTTCTTGCGATTTGGTAAAATAACATTCGCTTGCTGACCAATAAGTACCCTACTGATTTCTTGTCCCGTCAAGGACACGTTAACAACTATGTTATTTTCTAACGCGGCGACTTTAAGTATGACACGCTCAGGTGATTGTAATTCACCTAAGTCGCTGTATCGCTTTAACACAATTCCGGTAAATGAGGAGCGAATTTCTGCTTTTTCTAAATTGTAGTAAGCCACTTTATACGCTGCGCGAGCCGTGTCGACTGACGTTTTTATTTGTTCTAATGCTTGTTCTGAACTTAAGTTTTTTGCTAACAATGTTTTAGTACGTTCTACATCATTTTTAGCTTGTCTTAATTTGGCATACGCTGCATTTTTATTAGCTTTAAGCTCGACTAAATCTAAAGCTGCCAACAATTGACTATTAAGAAATAAATCGCCTTCATCAACGTTTAATTTTGATAAGTAGCCACGGCTTTTAAACGATAAATTAACGGCACGTTTAAAGGCTAAAACGCCTGTTCTTTCAATGGATTGTTTTAGTGGTGCAGATTCAATACTAACCACTTCATAATGGTTTTCGGCACTCAAAGGTAAGCAGAAACTAAAACCAAACATTAAGCACACCATTAACGCGAATCGATATAAATATTGACTCACAAAGTAACATCCCTGAGATCTCGCACTCAATTTTAGTTTCATAATGTAAAAATTATTAAAATATTCAATTAACTAATTATTTATTATAGTGTCTACTCTAGGTATTTATGGGGATAATGTAAATTTATTATTCATCCTTGTGTCATTAAGGCATTTTAGACAAGTTAACAAACAAACCTATTCAATGAATAAAAGCGATAAAAATAAAGCGAATTTATTCGTCTTCACTAGACAAATTTACCGATAAACTATACTATTTGCCGCGCTCAAGCTTGAGCATCCACCCTTAGCTCAGCTGGATAGAGCGTCGCCCTCCGGAGGCGAAGGTCGCAGGTTCGACTCCTGCAGGGTGGGCCATGACGATCTTCTCTCGTGTAATAATTCAATATTAATCTATTTTCTCTCTCGCTATTAGCTAAAGTTCATCTAGGTAAAATCACTGCTGATCGCCATCTGTAGCAAAATTGTACTGATTATTAATTCCCCTCTTAAAAAGTGAAGTAAAAACAGATATATTAACATTTAGTTATTAAAAATAATCATGAGTAACAATGAACTACTATTCCCAAGCCAAAGAAATTACCGCTTTAGATGCTAAGTTAGAAGCGCAAAAAATAGCTTTTGCTCCTATAGCCTTTCAGGCAGTGATGACTTTATTAAGAACCGATATTCTAAAGCTTATCTCGGATGCAGGTGAGCAAGGAATTTGTACTGAGCGTTTAGCTACAGAAACAGAGGTTTCAGAGTATGGCGTTAAAGTTTTATTGGATATGGCAGCTTCAATGGGAGTGGTATGGATTATTGATGAGCAATTTTATGTGTTAGATAAAATTGGCCACTTTTTAATAAATGATAAAATGACTCAAGCCAATATAAATTTTACCCAAGATGTTTGTTATCAAGGCATGTATCATTTAGAAGAGGCAATAAAGACAGGTACACCTTCAGGGTTAAAGGAATTTGGCGATTGGCCAACGATTTATCCCGCGCTCACTTCCCTGCCAGAACAAGTTAAAAAAAGTTGGTTTGAGTTTGATCACTTTTATTCAGATCACTCCTTTCCTGAAGTTTTGCCTTATGTATTTGAAGACAATCCTCAATGCATTTTAGATGTTGGAGGAAATACCGGTAAATGGACTCTTGCATGTTTGCATTACAGTGCCGATATTCGCCTAGCTATAATGGACTTACCCCAGCAATTAGAAGTACTCAAAAACAATGTTGAAGCACAAGGTTTTAGTCATAGAATTGAGGTAAAACCCACTGATTTGCTCTCACCAGATGCTGAGTTTTATCAAGGTGCTGATGTTATTTGGATGAGCCAGTTTTTAGACTGTTTTTCCGAAGATCAAATCCTGAACATTTTAAAAGGTGCAGCTAAGGTAATGACTGATGAGACAAGTTTGTTCATTATGGAAACCTACTGTGATAGACAAAGGTTTGAAGCAGCCACGTATTGTATTAATGCGACATCACTTTATTTTACCGCATTAGCTAACGGTGACAGCCGTATGTACCATTCAGCAGATCTTATTAAGCTAATTCAAAAAGCTGGTTTGTATGTTGAAAAAGACATTGACGACATTGGTTTAGGACATACGCTATTTAAATGCCGTAAAAATATGCGAGTGCTATAGAAGCACTGCGCATATTAATTTGTGAATGTTAAAACCTTTGAGTGTTAACACCTAGCTCTTGCTGAATAGTTCGAGATAAATTAACGACCCAATTATTATAGTTTCTATGAATTTTTTTACCGTTATACTTTAAATTATGACTGTCTAAATATTCAATGTTATAGGATGCTTCAGTGTAGTTGATTGCCACTTTCGCACTATGGCTTCTTACATTAATAGAAGCTTCAATAAGACCAGGTTTAATCACTCTAGGAGACCAACCTTTTCTCTTAGCTGCTAAAATAATAGCACTTTGTACAGTCTCAATTGATGATGTTTTTCCGTTCGTACTGCCCGGTACAGTCACTTCATATAAGTTTAATACTGGCTTGCTGGTACAGCCTGCAATTAACAACATTAAAACAACTATCAGTATTTTATTCATTTTATTCCTTTAATTTAATATCAAATTCTAACTGCAGTATCATAGCTTATTACAAGGTAAACAAAACAGCTAAACAACCGTAAAATTAGGCTTTAATTAGCCCAACGTTTAAAAATTAGTGAGGTATTAATGCCGCCAAAAGCAAAATTATTGCTCATGACATAATCGGTCTTTAATTCACGCCCTTCTCCTTGGATATAATCTAGCGGAGCACACTGGGAATCAACATTTTTAAGGTTAAGCGTAGGCGCAAACCAATTATCTTGCATCATGTTAATGCTTGCCCATGCTTCTATTGCTCCACATGCGCCAAGAGTATGACCTAAATAGCTTTTAAGGGAGCTGATCGGCACATTGCCCAAAGTATGGTAAGTCGCATAAGACTCAGCTATATCTCCCTTTTCCGTTGATGTACCATGAGCATTAACATAGCCGATATCACTAGGAGATAAATTAGCGTCTTCTAACGCTAAAACCATAGCTGTTTTCATGGTTTCTGCTGTTGGCTGTGTCACATGTTTGCCGTCAGCATTGGTACCAAATCCGACGATCTCAGCAAGTATTGTTGCGCCTCTCGCTTTTGCATAATCAAGATCTTCAAGAATAAAGCTACAAGCGCCCTCTCCTATAACTAACCCATCACGATCCTGATCAAATGGTCTTGGGGTATCTTTAGGATTATCGTTATTTATACTCGCTGCAAATAAGGTGTCAAATACGGCTGCACTTGATAAACAGAGCTCTTCTGCACCACCAGCAACCATCGCTTTTTGTCTACCATACTTGATCGCTTCATAGGCATAACCAATTCCTTGAGATGATGAAGTACACGCAGAGCTAGTGGTAATTGTCCGTCCTTTTAATCCAAAGAAAACTCCCACATTAACCGGTGTAGTATGCGCCATCATTTGAAGATAACTGGTGGCCGTAATACCATCCATATTGTTATCTTTTAGCAAATCACCAAAGGCAGGAATAGCAGAAGTAGACCCCATAGAAGAGCCGTAAGAAATACCAACATCACCACTTGTTAACAACTCTGTGCCTAATAAACCTGCTTGAGTCAGCGCATTTTCCGTCGCTTGTGTCGACATAATAGAAACTTTGCCCATCGAGCGTATTTGTTTACGCTTATAATGGCTTGGCGTTTTATAGCCTTTAATTGGTGCCGCTAATTTAGTATTTAACCCTGAAACTTCATCCCACTGAGCAAGCTTTACTACGGCATTTTCACCTTGCTGTAAGGATTTTTTAAAATCATGCCAATTATCACCTAGGGAAGTAATGGCTGAAAATCCTGTAATTACCACTCTTTTCACTATGCTAATCCCCCATTAACTGAAATGGTTTGACGAGTTATATAAGCAGCATCATTCGACATTAAAAACGCGACAGTACCAGCAACTTCTTCTACTTGTCCCATGCGTTTTAATGGGATCATTTTTACCATTTCAGCAACGGGCAAGTCAGCTGTCATTTCAGTTTCAATTAAGCCAGGTGCTACACAGTTTACGGTTATTTTGCGTTTCGCTAACTCTAGTGCCAACGCCTTAGTCGCGCCAATAAGTCCAGCTTTAGCTGCGCTATAGTTTACCTGTCCACGATTACCGACAATACCCGACACTGATGATAATGTAATAATTCGTCCGCCATTTCGCGCTTGTACCATAGGCATAACAGTTGGATGCACCACATTATAAAAACCATCCAATCCTGTTTTAATAACCATGTCCCAGTCTTCGCCAGACATAGCAGGAAATGCAGTATCACGGGTTAAACCAGCATTACAAACTACTCCGTAATAAGCACCATTTTCTGTAATATCATTTTCAATGGCTAGCTTAGCTTGTTCACGTTGGCAAACATCAAATTGCAAGATATTCACTTTTCGGCCTAATGCCGTTATCTCTCTTGCTGTTTCATTAGCTTGCTCCAAACCATTTCGACAATGAACAACAATATCAAAACCATCATTGGCTAATCTAAGCGCTATCGACTTACCTATGCCTCTGCTAGAACCCGTCACTAATATTCTCTTATTCATTTATTTTTCTCTTATTAAAGCGTCAAGGTTTGGTGGTATAAAAACATTTACCTGAGCACTTGAAATAACCGTTTGTTCCAACAATATGTCACAGGCATATACACCAAGGCCAGTATCTTCTATATGAAGCTCTTCAAGCTTAATAGTTAACTGACTACCATTATCAAAATAATGACGTTGCTGTTTATATTTCCTAGAGCCTAGCAAAAAACCAATACGAATGTCTTCACCTTGGTTTAACGCTTTAGCGCCGGCAAAAGCGGCAATCGACTGTGCCATATACTCAATACCTACATAGCTAGGTACACCTTTTTTATCTGTATCATAAAATGCAGATTCGCTATTAATATTCACCCAGCACGTGGCTGAATTTTCGGAAAATTCAGTTAAGCCATCGATTAATATCATCGGTTTTGTATGGGCAATTAACGATTCAATAGGGTATTTATTCAAAACTTTTTCCTAAAATTAAACTTATGTTGCTACCGCCAAACGCAAAAGAATTAGACAAACAAAAAGACATGTTTTCAACTTGTTGACCCGCGCTTAAATTCAAAGGCGCTATTGTGGGGTCTACCGTCCCATTATTTTTATTTTCAGGTATAACGTAGTCCCTTGTTTTACTATTTAACACTAGCCAACAGAGTCCGGCTTCAATTGCGCCAGCAGCACCTAATGCATGGCCGGTAAGTCTTTTGGTTGAACTTGCTAACACAGAGTCACCACACAGATTAAATACAGCCTGTGCCTCCATTTCATCATTTTTGGGTGTACCTGTGCCATGTAAGTTTAGATAACTTAACTGCTCAGCCTGAATATCAGCATAATTTAACGCTTGTGTCATTGAAGCTTGTGCACCAACACCTTCAGGTTGCGGTGCTGAAATATGATAGGCGTCTGAAGATTCTCCAGCAGACGTAAGTTGAATATTGCCTGCACAAGCGCTCATCACAAATAAAGCGGCTCCTTCACCAATATTTATACCGTCTCTATGTTCACCAAACGGATTACAATATTTTTTTGAGGTGGATTCTAATGCCTTAAAGCCATTAATTGGCAATTGGCTTAAGGTATCTACGCCACCGCATATAACGATATCCGCGATATCACTTTCAATCAGCATTTTCGCACTTGCTAATGCTTTTGCGCTAGAACTACAAGCGGTTGATACACTATAAACAGGCCCATTAGCTTGAACTTGTTTAGCAATAAACTGTGCAGGAGCATACATTTCTTGTGCTGAATAATGGAAGCTCTCGGGCAGGTTGCCTGTTTCCAGTAAAGTTTTTCTTGCTTGTTCTCCCTCCAAAATACCTGAGGTACTTGTGCCAATAACTACCGCAATTCGCGGCTGATTAAATTGAGCTTTTAACGTATCAAAACAGGGAAGTATTTGCGTTAAGGCATATTGTGCCAACTGATTATTTCTGCTTTGAAAATAACTCCCTTCATTGGCTAAACAAGGAAGTGGGTGATTAACGCGTCCCACAAATAAAGACGCACCATCAAGCAAAAGATCTGTATCTAAAGTTAAGTATTCTTGATTATTTTTCGTAGATAAATTTGTCAGTACTTGTTCTTTATCAATACCTAGTGAACAAATAATACCTAAATCATGAAGTGTAGTAGCGGGCATGAATTATTGCTCTGAGTCTGAAATGGTAAGTTGATAATTGCGTTGCAAGTGACGATAGCTAACATGATTGTCATTTTTAATAATGCTTATTATTGTTTCTCCATTTAACGCCAGCTTTCTATTGTTTTTATCAAAGTTTGTTATGATTTCAGCCCCTGTTAACGAAGCATTTAACTGGTCTACTGGCCAATATACCAATTGAATATCTGCAATTATAAAGGCGAGTGGGAGCATTTCAAATGCGATATAGTGCTTTTGTTGTAATGGCTCTCCCTCAATAAAAACAACTTCAAACAGCGGTAATCCTTGAGGAGATATGGCAACTAGCGTTAGACCATGTTCAGTAAATTCAAGTTGAGTGATAAGTTGGTGCGTCTCACCATGATGAGTTATGGTTAATAGTTGCTGTTTAGATTGGTATGGCGGTGAATTTTTAAGCGCCGTCAGCTTTAAGTTAACACCTTTTGCCACTTCAACATGATTAATATCAAGCTGAGATAACGATCCACAAGCCGACAAAAACATGATTGATAAAGTGAGAGCTGTATTGATAAAGAGATTTTTTTTCATCATAACCTTCATAAGTAAAAGCTAACTACACAGCTCTACTAGCGTTTTAAATCGTCGCTCACTTTGTGCAACATATGGGTTTGTTTCATCCCAAGCATAACCTGCTAATATTGAACTGATCATTTCTCTTATCTGTGGTTGTTGATCTTGGTAAAAAATAACATCTTGAAAACCCGACTCATACCAAGAATTAACAAAAGTTTTAAAGCATTCAACGCCTTTTTTAAGTGGTTTGGCAAAGCTTTCTTCAAAATCGACTTCTTCACCATCAAGAAAACGTAACACTTGTGGGGCAATTAATGCTGCCGAGCAAAGCGCTATGGTAACGCCAGATGAAAATACCGGATCTAAAAATTCGCCAGCATTGCCTAGTAAGGCATAATTACGTGATGCTAAATGCTTTACATCGGCTGAATACCCTGAGAGTCGACTAACGTCATTATTCCATTGAGCATTTTTAAGAATATTTCTCAAATTGGGCGCAGCTTGTACAAAATGCTTTAAAATTTCTTTATTTCGATTAGTTGCTGGCAGTTCGACATTAGCAAATTGCTCAGCTTTTCCTACTACACCAATACTTGATGTGCCATCAGCAAAAGGTATCAGCCAATACCAAATATCGCTATTGTCTGGGTTAACCGTTATTAAAATTTTATCACGATCGAACACTTCACCGCTAAGGTCGTTCATATCGATGTTATCTTCAATATGGGTAAAGTAAGCATCGCGCGTAGGTAAATGTGAGGGTTTTTCTAAATCAAGCATTCTAGGTAGCACGCGAGCAAAACCGCTAGCGTCGAGTAAAAACCTCCCTTCTACTTGATAAACATCTCCTTGCTCGTCAATCACTTCTAATGTGGGGCATTCAGGTTCAACATTAACACTTTTCACCGTATGACCGTATCGTATTTGTGCTCCTGCTAATGCGGCTCCATCGGCCAAAACCTTATCAAAACTCGCACGTTTCACTTGGTAGGTTGTACCTGGCCCCTGTGAAAATTTTTGAGTAAAATCGAATACGGTATCTTGCCCTTTTTTATGAAAAGCAGCGCCATCTTTATATTGAAAACCACAAGCCTTTGCATGTTGGTGAACATGTTCAACAAGACCTGCTTGCGCCAAGAACTCCATACATTGTGGTAATAAGCTTTCACCAATAGAAAACCGAGGAAAGTACTGCTTCTCTAACACCAGTACACTTTTCCCCGCCTTAGCAAGTATTGCAGAAGCAACAGCTCCCGACGGGCCTGCACCGATAATAACTAAATCAAAGCTTTGTTTTTTCACTACTGTTCCTGCTCTTATATTTTTAACTTGGATGGCTAACTGAATGTGTTACTGCCTTAACGGATAAGGGAGCTAAAATAAAAATACTTGCAATGCCTAACATGACCGTTAAACCAAAACTATAGACAGCAGGTGTGTTACTAAAAACTAAAATGCCAAAAACAAATAACGATGAAAGTGCAGATAAACTAATCGCTAAAACATTGGATGACAAAAAACCTCTGTACTGATAAAAAATTAAATAATCGATAGCTAAAGCTAAAATTAACATCATTGCCAAAACATTAAATAAATTCAACGGTCCCTGAATTAAATAGCTTAACATTAACGCGCTGAAAATCGATAAAGCCAAGACCAAAATTTGATTGAGCGCGACTTGTACACCAAATTTTATCAAACTCATTCCTGCGAATACCGCTAATGCCACGATAAACCAAAACAATAAACTTTGTCGAGACTCTGTCATTAACTGGGAAATGTTTTCAGCTTTATCAAAAAGTATCACATCACCATTATATGTAGCGATTAATTGAGTAAGGACATTTGGTTTTATATTTACAACCTGTAATAAAGAAACATAATCATCATGTGATTGATCTTGATAAAAGTAAGGAGTTACGTACGAAGCGACAGGCGAATTCTCAATAGCTTGATAGCTTAAAACCTTATCTGTCGCTTTCAAATCGATGGTTAATCCAGTTATATCTTCCCAAGAAGAAAACACATGACTTTGTACTGCTTGAATCAATTCGTTTTGGTTTTGCTGTTGTCGTTTTTTCGATGGCAACCAGTCAGTAATACCAGTAAGCTTTGCTTCAGGATAATCAGAGTTAATAGTAGCTCGTACTTGCTCTTCTTTTTGCAACAAAGACTCTACACTGTCAGCGCGGATAAATAGTCGACTGACATTGTTTTGTGATAAAGCCGCTTTGTGCAAGCGTTCATTGTCGATCAACTGCCTGCTGCTGCCATTTAAGTCAGCAATGCTGTCATTAAATTGCAACGGCTTTGCGACAAAAAACAGTCCAATAACAAGACTAACTAAGATTAAAACCAATATTTTTCGTGACTGAAGCTGCTTTAAAATCTTAATCAATTTAGCGACTAAACTAGCTACCCTGCTATTTTCAGTCGGGATAAAAGTAATAAGAGGAAGTAATGTAAAAACGGCAATGATGGCTCCAGCTAAACCGGCGACAACAAATACAGCCACTTGACTAAATAAGCTTATTGGCGCCAAAGTTAGCAACAAATAACCCAGTGCCGTAGTGAAAAAACCTAACAGGATAGACTTCTTAATCGCATGTTTTTGCGCTGCTTTTATTTCGCTATCGCTTGCGCTTTCGTTATATTCGGTGAGTATATGGAAACAATAATCAATGGAAATGCCAATGAGAGTAACGCCAAATACCAAGCTAATGATATGCACGCTATCAAACAATAAAACTAACACAATAAAGCCATAAGCTAAGGCATTAGCGATAGTTAACGACACTGCCAGTAGGGCTTTTTTAGTACGAAAGACGAAGTAAACCATACTAAGCATTGCAAGCAGGCTTAAGCTACCAAAAAAAGACAACTCAAACTGTGCTTGACTGGAGTTTTCAGCGGTATGAAATAGCACACCAGAGTAATGTATTTCGCTATCGGCGTATTGAGCCGTAGTTGATGCAACAAGCTGTTTAACTTCATTTGCAACGATAATCGCATCAACAACGTTAAGCGCTTGTTTATCAACATTAAAAACAATGAAAAATCGTTTTTCATCAAGCGCATAGCTGACTAGTCGGCCATTTTCTTCACTTAATACACTTTGTTTTGTGATGGCTTGCTCAACAAAATCAGCAACGGACAAACTTGCATCGTGTGCGATAGATTCATTTATAAACGGGTTAACTACCTCCGATAGCTTTTGTTGACTATAAGTCCCGTAGGTTAACTGTGACTGAATCGCATTAGAGAAATTACTGGAAAGTAGCAGACCTTTATAAGGCAAGTAAAATTGGAGTGTTTGAATTAAGTTATCATTGGTTTTAACGTCATTAAACCAGGTTTGTTGTTGTAGTTGTTTCTGTAAGCTGTCATAAGCTTGCTCTGCGTTATCTTTAGCAATAGAGATAATAACAAGGGTTTTGTTTCGCTCAAAAAAATGCGCCTCCGCATTATGCAAGGTGACTTGTTCAGATTGAGGCAAGAGCGCTAAAATATCGGCTTGAAATTTAGCTTTCTCTGTAAAAACAATAAAACTCAGTAAAGCTAAAACAATAAAACTTTGTATGAGTCCGAACCAACCAATATACCGTTTCACGCTTTTCCTTGTTTTCAAATTTTCACGTCATTAACTGCCAGAGTCTAAAGGGTTATAACTCAATGATATTTCAGTGCTATTGTTGCTTTTGTCAAATAAAACAAACTGCTTTACTTGCACATTACCACACAGACGGATTTTTTCAATAAACTGGCTCATACTCGCATTTACGGGTTTAAGCTGCACACAACTCTTACTTTCATCATCATAAAAGTAGAAATTGTTGGTTAGCCCTTGAAAATTACCACTAATAAGGTATCGCATTAATTTAGCAATAGTTTCAGCTTGCGGCGGTACTTGGGTATTCCCTGCAGCATCTGTGATAACTAAACTTTGATCACGATATTCAATCGAGCTGCTAACCGGTTTAATAGTTTGCCAAAGCAATAAGTTTTCGGACACTTGAAAATAACCTGAGGAAACAAAAGGTTTTTTTAGTACGTTAAAAAATTTCTTTTGTACAAAGTGTCCTTGTTGATTAATGTTTTCTATTGGCTGAATATTTAGTTTTAGACTTACCTCATCCACTGATATTTTATCGGCTAAAGCAGTAGTGCTAAGACAAACAAAGACAAATACTAGAGTGATATTGAGCAGGTTTTGCATTATAACACCCTAGCTAATTTTTCGAGCAATACGGGTGGGCTATTAAATTGCATTTCTTGCGTTTTTTTATCTACAGCCACTTGTACAGATGTTGCTTTAGTTAATTTATTTCCGGTCTTGGTGTCAGATATTACATAATCAATTTTTAGCCGTGTTTCGTATTCTTTTAAATAAGCATTAACCTTAATCGTTTGACTAAAAACAGCAGATCCTATGTACTTCATACGTAAATCGACAATTGGCCATAAATAACCCGAAGCATCCATAGCTAAATAATCATAGTCAAACTTCTCCAACAGTTCACATCGCGCAACTTCAAGGTAGCGTGCATAATTACCATGCCAAACAATTTGCATAGGATCACAGTCATGAAATGGAATTTTAATTTCAACTTCTGCGGTTAATAATGCACCTTTGCTATTCATAAAGTTTCCAACGCTGTTGTTGAATTGCATCAATGGTATAGCGTAAATCTGCTTCTAATGGCCTGTCTTCAACTAGTGTGGCAAAGTTTTCACTAATATCATCATACATAGTCATCAAGTTAGACGATAAGCTGTCATGATTAAGCTCGCCTGCTTCAATACGTAAGCGCACACCTTGTACTGCTGCTAATAAGGTACTGGCTAACACCTGCTCCGTTAACTGCATCACTCGTAATGCATCTCTTGCTGCAATAGTGCCCATACTCACTTTATCTTGATTATGGCATTCAGTAGAGCGTGAAAAAACACTTGCTGGCATGGTTAACTTTAATGCTTCTGCGGTATAAGCAGAGGCGCCAATTTGTACAGCTTTAAAGCCATGATTAATATATTTACGTTGATCACAACTTGCCGATAAATTAGACGGCAACCCATTGTTGTAACGTGTATCAACGAGTGACGCTATTTGTCTGTCGGCTAAATCTGCTAAATTAGCCACAACAGTTTTCATACTGTCCATAACCATAGCAATATGACCACCATAGAAATGACCACCATGTAAAACATGTTCACCAATACCGTCTATGATGGGGTTATCGTTGGCCGAATTAAGCTCATTTTCAATCATACTTCTAAAGAAAGGCAAGGAGTCTTGTAGTACTCCAATAACGTGTGGCGCACAACGAATAGAGTAACGGTCTTGTAAACGGTCTGAGTTTCTAGGGTGTTCGTAATGATTTAAATCTTGACGGATCCAAGTAGCAACTTGACCTTGGCCTGGATGGGGCTTTACTGAAAATAAAATATCATCAAAGTGATGGCTATTTCCCTGTAACGCTAAGCTTGAAAGTGCTGTAATTCGACTGGCTAATTTTGCTAAATACTGAGCACGGTCATAGGCTAAACAAGAAAGCGCCGTCATAACCGCAGTACCATTCATTACCGCTAAACCTTCTTTAGGTCTAAGTGTAATTGGCTGTAAACCTTGCTCCTCTAGAACTTCGCAACTCAGTTTTACTTCCCCATTAAATAATACGTCTCTTTCACCTACCAAAGCGCCAGCAACATAGGACAATGGCGTTAAATCACCACTGGCGCCAACAGATCCCTCTTGCGGAATAACAGGAACAATATCCCGATTTATAAATTCAACTAATAAATTAAGTAAGTCCCAACTAACCCCGGAATAACCTTGTGTTAAAGAGGCTAAACGCGTTGCTAAAATTGCACGCCCTTCAACTCGACTAAACGATTGACCTAAACCACAGCCATGAAAGCGAGTTAAATGCAGCGGTAACTCTTTAACCAAATCTAACGGGATATTGACCGTAACAGAGTCGCCATAACCTGTGGTAACGCCATAAATAACACCATCTTCTTTTAGTAAGGTATCTAAAAAGTTCACTGCAGAGTTAATTTTCTTACTAAAGGTTACATCGTTAGTGAGTACCACCGACATATCTTGCTTGGATACTTTAACAATATCTTCAATTGACAGTCTATTTAGACCAAATATAGCTTCTTGCTGACTCACCTACTCACTCCGTTAACATCAACACGACTAACTTGTTCGTCTTTCTGCCAAAAATCATAAAAATTAAACCATTGATACGGGTATATTACTGCATAATGACTTAGTCGTTGCGCATAATTTTCAATTATCTGTTGTAAAACTTCAGCTCTTTGTTTTCTAGGTAGCATTAATCTGTCTGAGTAATGCTCAAAAATTAGTTTAAATCGTCCCTGTGATTTAATACAAAAAATCCAATAAACTGGACACTCAAGCAACGCAGCTAAAATAAAGGGACCTTGAGCAAAAGGGGCTTGCTCACCTAAAAAAGACGCATAAATAACTCGACCACCAATACTGACACTTGTTCTATCCCCTACGATAACAATAGCTTCACCAGCCTCTACTTTTTCTTTAAGCGTAACAGCCAGACCAGGTCCAATATCTCGAACTTGAATCAGGTTCACCGTAACTTTGTTATTTACTTTTTCCAATAATTGATTAAATTTTAACGCGTTTTCTGTAAACACTAGCACATTGATGACTGTCGTCTCTTTCATTGTGCTTAAGGCTCGACAAACTTCAAGGTTACCTAAGTGTGAACCAATAAAAATACCACCTTGTTTGCGCTCAATCACTTCTTTGATGCCATCACGGTCAACATAATCAATATCTGCTTTAGTAATTTTTCCAAGCCATGTATCGATTTTATCAAAAGCAGAGTCAGCAAAGGCGCAATGAAGCTTCAGACCCTGCCAAAAATTAGCAGTAATGCTGCGTTGTTTTTTATAGCTATACACTCTTGAAAGAAAATCTCTGGCAGCATGACGCGTAATGCTATTGGTGCAATATAAATAACAAACAACAGGAAACAAAATCAGCCATAACAACCGACGACCGACAAGGCGATAAAATGTAAATAGCACTTGCATGCCCAGTATGGTGCCGCGCTCCTCAATAACAGACCAGTGCTTATTTTTCAAAGAGGAAGACATTAATGAAAGTGACGCTTAAGTAAGCTAGGTATGCGCAAAAACATACCGAAAACTAAACGGGTATGCATCCAACTAATTCGAGCATTATCTTCAAGGGCTTTAAAGTGAGATATTCCATGTTCAGGGTAAATAACCTTAGTTGGCAAAAATTTAACATCAAGACCCTGCCAAAATAGCCGCACCATAACTTCGATATCAAAATCCATGCGCTTGCCTAGCTCTACTTTACTCATCAAAAACATACTTTCTTCAATAGGGTAAACTCTAAAACCGCACATACTGTCTGATAACTTAATTGACAATGTTTCGATACAAACCCAAAAGTGGGTGATAAAGCGTGCAAAATATCGATGTTTAGGTATGGATTCATCGTACACAGGCTTACCTGAAATAAGCGCCTTGGGGTATTGTTCAGACAATGTTTTTAACAGACTAATATCAGCAATATTGTGTTGGCCATCAGCATCGACTTGAATTGCGTAATTAAAATTAAGCTGATGAGCATATTTAATAGCTGTTTGAACAGCACCACCTTTTCCCTGATTTTGCTTATGTGTGATAAGTGTTAGTTCGGGTACGATTTTTACCTGCTCGTCAAAAATCTTTTTTGCTGATGCTTCACTGCCATCATCTACCATGATAATCGGCAGTTTATAATCAGCCAGCTTTGCTAGTAGTGCAGGTAATTCATCGGTATGGTTGTAATTGGGCACAATAAAGCAATAGCGCATCACTCTACCTCCAGCAATACGCGGCCACTAGAGTGCACACATTGATCAGACTGAAATTTAAACACGAACTTTTCGGCAGACTTTTGCGTTAAAACTAATTTAATGCTTTGGCCCGCCTGTATTATTTCCTGAAACTTGAGCACTTCAACTTGTTTAACTGTTGTACCAGATAACTGAAGGTACTCTCTAGCATACCGAACTGCCCAATCCAATTGTACAACCCCTGCTAAAATAGGGGCATTAGGAAAGTGTCCTTTAAAATAATCTAAGGAAGGTTGCGCTGTGAGGGTTAACTCAACACCATCGACTAATGCCTTTTTTGCAATGAGTTCAGGTGTTATTTCTTTTAGTTCACTCAAAAAGCTTCTCCAACTCAATTTGCACTAATTTCCCCTGTGAATTATACGGTAATTCACTTAAGTATCGCCATTTTTTTGGCAAACAAACTAACTCAAACTGTGACAATAAATGACTTTTGAGCTCTCGAGTAAATGTCATCGCAGTCAGTTCTGCTTTTTTAGCTAAGCCAAGCTCTGATAAACTGACCACCGCATAGAGTAAATCACGTTTTCCTGGCTTTAAAAATATCCTTGATTCTTCTACCCAAGCATGGCTATTAACGACAATTTCCATCGACGTTAAGTTCACTCGTTTTTCTTCAAGCTTAACGGTTCTATCGGCTCGACCTGTGAGCGTGAATAGTGTTGGCGAAGTTAACTTCCCTGTATCATCAAGTAACATAGGAGATTCGCTCACCCAAGGCGATTGTAATATTAATTGCCCATTATTATGGTCAACACTTAACATGACTCCGGCGAAAGTTTGCCATTGTGCTGGCGGTAAACTGTCCACTTGTCGATAAGCGATCCCACCCGTTTCAGTACTACCATAAACTTGAGTGGCATCAATATTTAATTGCTTCTTTAAGCTAATGGCAACGTCATCAGTTAACATACCACCCGATGAAAAGAGCTGACTCAACTGCTGGCGTTTTGCTATTAAGACATTATCATTAATCAAACGTTTTAAAAATGCGGGGCTAGAAACTAACACCACCTGCTCCATTTCACTTAACGCTGAAAGGATATGCTCAGGATACTCAAAGGTATCACCAAGTTGTGCCCCCACAGAAAGCGGCCATAACAAGCGAAAGAGTAAGCCATAAATATGTTGATGAGAAACCGTAGAAATTATTGTGTGGTTAACTGTTAAATTAAAGCAGTTTTGTAATTCAATCAGCTCTAAATTGAGTTGTCCCCAACTTTTATGAATAACCTTAGCCTGTCCTGTTGAGCCCGAAGTGCTAAAGTAAAGGTTTCCTGTTGTTGGCCAATTAAACGCAACTTCTTCGTCTATACAGTGGTGCACGATAGCGTTATCGACTTTCAAGCTTTCAAGCGTTGGCAACGACATATTCTGCTCTGCACTGCCCGCAAACACCGAAACGACTGAAGTAAAGCTATTGAGTGTTTCAACTTGCCCGTTACTTGGAAAATAAATATCCGCCGACTCTAAACTTAACGCAAACAACCGCACTGAAAACTGATAAGGGTCAGGGTGAAAAAGTAAAGCTTTTAATGGGCGACTATTAACATCACTATTTTTACTATATTGGTTGATGCGTGCGCGATATTGCGCGATATCATTAACAAATTCATGTAACGACTTTTGTTGGTCATGCATTGAAAATAAAAGTTGTTCAGCCGTGAGCTTTGATAAATTAAACACTTTTCGCCCGTTTTGCTTTGACTTTCAATCGCACTAAAAACTCTACGGCCATAAGCGCGGCCATTAAAAGGTAAGCAATAAGCCCATTGTATAAAGTCCAATGAGTTATTGATGCATACAATGCGGTGTACAAAGCTATACTGCCATTGAGTAAGAAAAAAATACACCACACCACAGTAACTTTTTCGGTATATTTAACGGCAAACTCGTCTAACTCGGGTTCTTTAACTCTAGCGAGTGTTTCAATAACACAAGGTTTTTGATAAAGGGAGTAACTGAAAATGATCAATAAGCCTAAATTCATCGCAACAGGATAGAGTAAGACGCCAATAACCTTATCAAAAACCACCGTGAGCATAAGCACGACAATGGCAAGTAACGAGGTAACTTTCAGCCAAGGCTTACTATTTTTACTGCTTTTACCAGTTTTTTGTGTGGCGTTATGAGTCACTAACCTCAAGGCAAGACAACCAACTAACACAATAGCAATGATACGAGGCTCAAAGTATTGCAGCCCCGTATAAACAATAATAGGATAAAGAATTAACATGAGCGCAAGTAGCGCTGTTAGGATAATTTTCACGAAAGAATATTAATCGGTAATGAGGTTTTCTAAAGCGTCTATGACATCATTAACAGTACGTACCTGTTTAAAAGCGTTAGGTTCAAGCCTTTTACCCGTTAGTGTTTTCAGTTTTACCACAAGATCAATCGCATCTATACTATCAAGATCTAAATCTTCATATAAATTGGCATCTAGCGAGATTGCTTCTTGATCTATTTCAAAATCATCAACAAAAATTGTCGTTAACGCGGTATATATTTCTTCTCTAGTTTGCATACTATGACCTACTACTGACTTTCTTCAATAAACTTAGATAAGCTATTGATTGAACTAAAGTGCTTTTTTGTATCTTCTGAATTACTATCAATTTTTACTTTAAACGTCTTTTTGATCGCTAAGCCCAATTCAAGCGCATCAATACTATCTAGACCAAGGCCGTCAATAAATAAAGCCTCATCATCTTGAATGTCCTCGACGGTAACATCTTCTAAGTCCAAGGTATCAATGATTAATGCTTTCAACTTCGTTTTCAATTCTGACATTGTTTTTTTAACTCCTTATTATAATATTGCTCAAGTTCACGTGTATACAACCGCGTCGCTTTACTTATAGGTTCTGTTCGTTGTTTTTCAGGCACTGGAGCATCAGCAAGTAGCGTTAAGTTAACAACAAATTTGCGTGACGGCACCTTATACCACTTATCAGCTTTGGTTAAGGTAATAGGGTTAACATCTAGCCTAAAACATTGCATAGGTGCGTCGCATCTAATAGCTATATTGGCAGCGCCCCGTTTAAATTTTAATGGTTGGTTCGGCGTCGACCTTGTACCTTCAGGGAAGATAATCAAATTATGTCCTTGCGCCAAAGACAACCGACAATCCTCAATAAGTTGCTCAGGATCATCATTACTAATATAGCCAGTATTTCTAATGACACCTCTAATAAAGGGATTGCTAAACAAGTGAGCTTTCACAATACAATTGGCATCGGGTATTTTAGAAAGCAATAATACCACATCTATTAAAGATGGGTGATTTGCAATAATTAAATTTCCTCTTAAATTAGCTAAAACTTGTGAATTATTAACTAAAAAACGTGAAATCTGGGTTATCTCCATAAAAAAGATAAAAAACTGACATGTTAACTTTACCGTTTTTCTCGCAATTTTTTCAGCGTGAATTTTATTTTTGCAAAACAAACCTTGTATTGGGAGTACAAATATTGCCAGCACTAGACCACCAAAAAAAAATATAAAAAAACACAGTCCGGTCGCCAATATACGCCATGCTTTATTAATCATTTAACGAGTCACCAACCAATAAGGGTCGTTGAGTAACAATTCTTTTTTATCTGCTTGGTTAAACCACTGACTAAAAGCTATCGCTTGCGGTAGTTCAGTGTTCAGTTTATTTTTAAGAGCAACACCCATATTTTTGTTATCTAACTGCACAAGGTTAATACTTGTTGTCGCTACCGAAGAGTCCTTTGTTAAAACGAGGGCAATGGCATGGTCAATTTGTGCTTCATCGGCATATTTTAGATAAGGTTCAGGTAAAGCTTGGTCACAATGCACCAACAATATATCTTCACGTTCTCCTGTTTTTAATCGAATATGAGCTTCAAGCATCGCCATAAGGAAAGTATTTTTTCCTGCAGAAATAGTGGTAGATGGCTGAGTATTTTGAGTAAATATAGTAAAAAGACCTGATACCGCATTATGTACAGATAAACTAAATGCTGTGGGTGAAAGTGCTTCTCCAGCGGAAATATCACCTAGCATATCAGACGTTTTATGCAAATCGCCATGACGAGATGAAAATACGCTCATTAATTGGTTGTTTTCGTTTTCCGTTACTTCAAGCGCACAATGCATCGCAAGCTTAGCATAAGGGCTAAGTCTCCGCCTTTGCATAGGTTTTAATGCCGACAATGAAGGAAGTTCACTTTTATCAAATTGATGCACTTTTTTATCGCCAGTTTGATTATTTCTGGCGTTAACATAAGCTATTTTTTTTATATTAACGGTAAATTCCACGTTATAACCTTCAAATTATTTTATTTAATCAACACTAACTTCTTTAACAGGTTATTAGATAATGATATGGGTTGAATAGTAAAACTTGATAAATGCTACTATGTTAAGATTACGCCAGCTATATGTCACCAATAGTTATCATTTTGTTACCTTCGAGCCCACCATTTAACAAAATGGCTCTGTTATAGCCTTAAATTTTATTATTGTCTAATACATACAAACATTTAAAGAATATTATACTCGTACCATGATAATCACTTAAACTCGCTCAAGTATCCAATTTTACCTTGCTCAACATAGTAACATCTAATAAATTACCTGTAGTGTAAACCGCTTATAAGCTTATGGAAAAATATGATTCAACCAACCAGTTATTCACATTTATGTGCTGTTACCCTGTTAGGTAATTTAGTCGCGAAACCTGATATTCGTTATCGTGCGAATCCAATTGTTGCTGTCACTGAAATTACCGTCGCAACACACAGTCGATGGTTAGATAAAAAAACCAATCAATATAAAGAATGGACCAGTTTTCATCAAATAAAAGTGGTTGGCTCAATAGTTGAAAAAACTTTATTACATGCACAAAAAGGCGACCTCATTCTTGTGCAAGGCTATTTAACCAGTAACGCTTTAAATAGTGATGATGCGCATCCACAAAGTATTACGGCAACATTTTTACAGACATTTGCTAAAGGCTATAGTGAATCAGTTAATCAAATTCATTGTAGTGCCTTATTAAATTCACCTATTCAATTGAGAAAAACCGAAAACGGTAAAGATTTCGTTGAGGCAAATGTCATCATTAACCATCAAGTTTTTTGTACAATTAAACAAGAGTATAAAAACAAAAGCAGTGAACGAGCTCTACACGTTTGGGGAAAACAAGCAATGCAACTTCATGACAAAGCCCAGCAAGGAGATATCATATTTATTGAAGGAAAACTTAGTTATTTAGCGACTAAAGACAAAAAGCAGTTTATCGACGTAGCAAAAGTGCATTTATTTAAATAATTATCGATAAAACACTAGGTTTTTTCTAAAAATAAGATACATTAATTAATTAAAATTTGTTCAACTAAAGATAAGGACTTTCTTAGACAACATGTGGCATTATTTTATTCTTGGCAGAAGAGCTATATTTCAAAGCATTTTAATCATTAGCTTATTGAATACAATTTCCTTTTCTCATGCTACGACCTCCTCCTTATATTCTTTTCATCAAATTGTAAATTTAAGCAATGAACAAACCCCACCCCCACAATGGCTTAATGCTTTAGCTAACCCTAATGATAAGCAACAGTATTATCTAGCCGACAAGTCAGGAAAAATTTATATTGCACAAGACGGTCAAATTAATTCTCAGCCTATTTTTAACCTAGCCACTCATATTCAGCCAGAGAATGAAGAATCAGTCACGTTAACGTCAATTACCCTTCATCCTGATTTTGCTTTTAGTGATCAAATTGGCTATGGCACTTTTTACACTGCACATACAAGCAAACGAGTAAAAAACAGCAAAACTAAACGTTTACAAATAAGACAAGCTGATATTAATTATCAATACGATGCTGTGATAACAGAATGGCAATTTAATCAACTTAATCATACAAAAGTAGACGTATCAAGCAAGAGAGAAATTGTTAGAGTTTCATTGATTAATCAAGAAAATCATATTCATCAATTAGCGTTTAACCCATTTAAAAAATCTTGGAATGATGATTATGGCTTACTTTATTTTTCACTTTTACCTGAAGATACTCTATCGACTTACCCATTATATTCAGGGGCAATACTAAGAATTAATCCCAAAAAATTTGGTTTAAAAGAATACACCGTTCCCACAAATAATCCTTTCTTGAAAGATATTGAAATTAACGATGAAATATTTTTATTAGGTGCACAGAAAATTAAACAATTCCTTTGGCCGCAAAAAAATAGCGAACAATTGTCAGTTGTCCATAATTATGATCAACAAAATATTTTTTCAACTGCCGAACATCGCAGTGATTGGCGTTCTACCCCACCAAGAGAGAAAGCGGTCATAGAAGAAAATATCAGTAATATCCTTTTATATAAGGGGAGAGCTTTAAAGTCTTTAAGAAAACGATTAATTTATTTAACAAAAGAAAGTAACCAATGGTTGCTCAATACCCATCAATCGGCAAACCCTACCAATACTGCTGAAAAAGTACAAACCAACCTAGATAGCGCTGAACAACTTAATACCGATGAACTCTTGTTGTTTTCTGACAGTTTCGGAGAATTATTGTTACTAGATAATACCAATTCTGTTATCTCTAAAATAACGCAGAATAATCCATCAGGTGAGCTTTACGATGAAAACCAACAAACCTCAAATGATGGCTTTTTTATTTTTATTTCGCTCATTACTGCCCTGTCTATCTTGGTTATCAGCCAATTAAAAAAAGGTAAAAAAGGTTTATCTTCGTTAGTACGGCGTAATTATGCTGATATTGAGGTGAGTCAATCTAAATTACAGGTTGGTTTATATCGCCGTCATCAAACAGCCAGTGAAACAGTCTTGACAATAAATCAAATTGAATCAAGTGAGATTTTTCTTAATAACACTAGCATATCACTAATTAATCACGAAAAAGGTTTCGGGTTTAGTGATGCCCAAGAGCTTGATCTGCGAGAAAACTTTGCCCGTGAATATAAAGATAAGATGATTGACGATAAAGTCAGGCAAATTTGTTTAGTACTTAGAAATCAAGCCCAAGACTACCGTATTTCATTGTACGCAAGAAAAGGTGACCAACGCGTTACAAAAAAACGTTATAAAGAAGTAATTGAAGAAATAATTGATTGGTGTTGGTTAGTCGCCCGTAGTATTAATTCAGAAAACACGGGGAAAAGAACACCTCGACCAGCGTTAAAATCGACTGCGCCACAAACAGTACTTAAAAAGTCTGCTATTAAAAAAAATAAACAGGCGGCAATTGAAAAAGTTAAAGCCACAATGAGTAAGTCTGCCTCTTTATCGGATGACACCATTGAAACTCCTCAGAAGTCAATCAAGACCAGTCCACCAATAAAGAGCAATAATGACCCCATTAGCAAAAAAGACAGCTTAATTGATACTGAGCTTGTTAATGCTCTTGATAAGCTTGTTAAATTAAAACAGCAAGGGTTTCTTACAAGTGATGAATTCAACCAAGCTAAAGATAAATTACTCAAAGACTTGATGCATTAGAGCATTAATGAGTCCATTAGGACTCTTTTATAATCGTACTCTGTCTCCACGCCTTGAAGATGTTCTTTCACGCACAAAAAAGGCCGCTTTCGCGACCTTTTAAACGGGTTGTCAAAAACTGCTAATTAAGCAATGATTTTTGATACAACATCAGCACCAACTGTACGACTCTCAGCTTCGTCGCGGAGCTCCTCGCCCTCGTTTACTAAAAACAGTCCATTAGGACTCTTTTCTTAACGTACTCGGTCTTCACACCGTGAAGGTTATGAGCACAAAAAAGGCCGCTTTCGCGACCTTTTAAACGGGTTA